>DATDPU010000014.1:0-93318 GCA_035292585.1 Anaerolineae bacterium
TCGCCACCCGCAAGTTTCCGATTGAGGAACCCGTGCATGATCTACTACCCGAATTCCGACGTAACCGCACACGATGTCGTGGCGCTTGGCCTGACTAGAGATTGGCTCAAAATGCACACACGATGTCGTGGCGGTTGACAGCTACCTGTATACGGGTAAACAAGTAGCAGGTAAACAGGTAATCAGACGGCGACCGATTGACCGAGGTATACCGGGGTGCTATACTGGCCGCGCCGTTGAACGCACCTTCGAGGCCAGACATGACAGACACCATGCAGGCCGTCGTCAAGCCGGCCCGCGAGCCGGGCCTAACTTTGACGACGAAAGAAGTTCCGGCGATCGGTCCCCGGGATGTGTTGATCAAAGTGCGCGCCACATCCATTTGCGGGACCGATTTGCACATCTACAACTGGGACGCCTGGGCGCAAGGGCGCATCAAACACATTCCACTGATCCAGGGACACGAGTTGTGCGGGGAGGTAGTCGAGGTCGGGTCGGAAGTCGCCCGACTCAAGCCGGGCGATTTCATCAGCGCCGAGAGCCACATCGTGGATTACGAGGGCGAGTATTACAAGCGCGGCCTGGGGCACGTCGCGCCCGAAACGCAGATCATCGGCGTCGATCGGGACGGGTCGTTCGCCGATTACATCGCGCTGCCCTGGCAGAACGCGCGCAAAAACCCGAAAGACATGCCCCTCCACATCGCGGTGTTGAAGGAAAACTTTGGCAACGCGATCCACACCGGCTTTGCCGCCGAGCTGGAAGGCAAAGATGTGTTGATTACCGGCTGCGGGCCGGTCGGGTTGATGACGATGTTGATCGCGCACGCGCGCGGCGCGCGGACAATCGTGGCTTCGGATGTCAGCGAGTATCGCATCCAGTTCGCCCGGCAGCTCGGCGCCGATCACATCGTCAACGCGAAAACCGAAGACCTGGTCGAGAAAGTCCGCGACATTACCCACGGCGCAGGCGTCGATGTGCTGTTGGAGATGTCCGGGGCGCCCAGCGCGATCGTGCAGGGGCTATCGCTGATCAAATATGCGGGTGTGGCCGTCGTCTTCGGGCTGCCGGCAAAACCGTTCGAGTTCGACTTGAGCAACCTGGTGATTTTCAAAGGCATTACCGTCCACGGCATCATCGGTCGCAAGATGTGGAAGACCTGGGAACAGATGGAAGACCTGCTGAGTCGCGGCAAGGTCGATCTGTCGCCGCTCGTCACTCACACCTTCAAGCTCGAAGAGTTCGACCAGGCGTTTGCGGCGATGGCGAGCGGCAACAGCGGCAAGGTGATGATGACGCCGTGAATACTTGTTTACAGGTATACAGGTAGCAAGTAGACAGGTAGAAGGTAGCAGGTAACGGATTGAGGAATGTCGATGACCGACAAACTGAGCTTTCTGGAACATGAACTCAACGCGCTGAAAGAGCAGGGTCTCTTCAACACGATTCGCACGATCGGCAGCGCGCAGGGGGCGTGGGTGTTGGTCGATGGCAAGCAGGTGTTGAACTTCTGCTCGAACAACTACCTGGGCCTGGCGAACCATCCGCGACTGAAAGAAGCCGCTCGGAAAGCGATTGAGCATTACGGCGTCGGGCCGGCCGCCGTCCGCTCGATCGCCGGCACGCTCGATCTGCACGTCGAGCTGGAGCGGCGGCTGGCGGCGTTCAAGGGTGTGGCGGACGCGCTGTTCGTGCAATCGGGTTTCGTCGCCAACCAGGCGGCCATCCCGCCGTTGGTCGGCAAGGAAGACGTGATCTTCACCGATCGCCTCAACCACGCCAGCATCATCGACGGCTGCCGGCTATCGGGCGCGAAGATCGTCATTTACGAGCACTGCGACGCGGCCGATGCCGAGGCCAAGATCAAAGAGAACCTGCCGCACGCGAATGCGCGGCGGGGTCTGCTCGTCACCGATGGCGTGTTCAGCATGGACGGCGACATTGCGCCGCTCGACCAGATTTACGCGGTGTGCGAGAAATACGGCGTGCTCTCGATGGTCGACGACGCGCATGGCGAAGGCGTGCTGGGGCGCGGCGGGCGCGGCATCGTCGATCACTTCGGGCTGCACGGCAAGTTCGACATCGAGATCGGCACGTTGAGCAAGGCGTTCGGCGTGGTGGGCGGCGTGATCGCCGGCAAGCACGCCATCATCGATTGGCTGCGGCAGCGCGGCCGGCCATTCCTGTTCTCCAGCGCGACGACGGCGGCGGATACGGCGGCGTGCATGGCTGCGGTCGATCTGCTCGAAGAATCAACCGAGCTGGTCGATCGGTTGTGGGCGAACACGAAACTGTTCAAGGCCGAGATGAAGCAACTCGGTTTCGATACCGGCCGGAGCGAGACGCCGATCACGCCGGTGATCCTGGGCGAGAATCAGGTCGCGCAGCAGTTCAGCCGCAAGTTGTTCGAGCAGGGCGTGTTCGCCATGCCGATCGTGTTCCCAACCGTGCCCAAGGGCACAGCCCGTATTCGCGTCATGATCAGCGCGGCGCACTCGGCGGGCGATTTAGAACAAGGGCTAGAAGCGTTCCAGAAGGTCGGCAAAGAACTGGGTGTGATTGCATAGTGGTTGGTAGATTGGTAATTGGTAAGTGGAATCAATCTACCAATTTACCATTTACCAAATGAGGATCACTGGCCGGGAAGGACGAAATGAAGCGTAGCTACGGTTCGGAGATCGGGCAGCACGTTGGCGCAAGAGTCAAGCTGGCCGGCTGGGTGCACAACCTGCGCGCGCTGGGGAAGGTCAATTTCCTCACGCTGCGCGATGCTTCCGGCATCGTCCAGGTCGTGTTGAGCAAGGCTGAGCTGGCTCAACTCGACGGCGCGCTGCCGGAAAGCGTCGTCGAGGTCGAAGGCACGGTCGTGGCGGAAGCGCAAGCGCCCGGCGGGTTCGAGCTGCACGATCCGCAGCTGACCGTTCTCACTCGCGTCTCTGAACCGCCGCCGTTCCCGATCAACAAGCCGGACCTCGGCGTTCACATCGATACGTTCCTGAACTCGGCGACGGTCGCGCTGCGGCATCCCAAGCAGCAAGCGATCTTCCGGTTGTCGGCCGGCGTGCTGGCCGGCTTTCGCCAGCGCCTCGATCAGCATGGCTTCGTGGAGATCGCCTCGCCCAAGATCGTCGAGTCGGCGACCGAGTCGGGCGCGAACGTGTTTCGGATCGACTACTTTGGACGCCCGGCCTATCTGGCGCAAAGCCCGCAATTTTACAAGCAGATGATGGTCGGCGTCTTCGAGAAGGTGTACGAGGTCGGGCCGGTCTTCCGCGCCGAGCCGCACAGCACGGTGCGGCACATCAACGAGTACGTCAGCCTGGACGTCGAGTTCGGGTTCATTCACGATCACTTCGACGTGATGGCGCTGCTGACGCGCCTGATCCACGCGCTGCTGGCGCACCTGCAAGCGCAGCACGCGCGCGCGCTGGCGCTGCTCGACGTGAAGCTGCCGCTGGCGCCGGAAACGTTCCCGCACATCTATTTCCCCGACGCGCTGCAATTCATCCACGAGCGCTACGGCGACGATTGCTTGAACGAGCCGGACCTGTCGCCGCAGCACGAGCGCTGGCTGGGCGAATGGGCGAAGGAAAATCATCAGTCCGATTTCCTGTTCGTCACCGGCTACCCGATGGTGAAGCGGCCGTTCTACACGCACCCGAACCCGGCTGACCCGCGCTACGCCAACGGGTTCGATCTGCTGTTTCGGGGAACCGAGCTGGTGACCGGCGGGCAACGCCTGCATCGATATCAGGATTACGTCGAGGCGCTGCGCGCACGGGGCATCACCGACCTCAAGCCGTTCGAGGGATACTTGCAAGCGTTTCGGTACGGCATGCCGCCGCACGGCGGTTTTGCGATCGGGCTGGAGCGTTTCCTGATGCAGCTGATCGGCGCGTCGAACCTGCGCGAGACCACGCTGTTCCCGCGCGACCTGAACCGCTTGTCACCTTAACATGCCAGAGCTGGTTTACCGCAGAGGACGCGGAGCGCACGGATTCACGCGGATTTCAATATTTTTCCGTGTTTGTCCGTGTCCTGATTCCCGCCAAAGCCGAAAGAGCCACAACATTTTCTCTAGTTGTTAAATCGGCCAGGGAGGAAAGCGATGTCGATCGTTCCGCCGGATAAACTGTTCGCCACCTACAGCATCGTCGCGCGAGACGCCGCAACCGGGCAACTCGGTATGGCGGTGGAAACCCACCAGATGTGCGTCGGCAGCGTCGTCCCGTGGTTACTGCCGGGCGTTGGCGCGCTGGCGACGCAATCGCTGGTCAACATCAGCTTCGGCCCGATAGGACTGGCGATGTTGCGCGAAGGCGTCCCCGCGCCGAAAGTGATCGAGGCGCTTATCGCTTCCGACGCGCAAGCCCATGTCCGTCAGGTCGCGGCCGTCGACGCGCAGGGCCGCGTCGGCGCCTGGACCGGCGAGCGCTGCATTCGCGAAGCCAGCCATCGCATCGGCGAGGGTTACAGTGTTCAGGCCAACATGATGACCCAGAACACGGTGGTCCCGGCGATGGCGCAGGCGTACGAGCAAACGACGGGCAACTTGGCGGAACGCATGCTGGCGGCGTTGCAGGCGGCGCAACGCGAGGGCGGCGATATTCGCGGAATGCAATCCGCCGCGCTTAAGATCGTCGAGGGCAAACAATCCGGCGTGCGCGCGTGGGAAACGATTTACGATCTGCGCGTCGACGAACACGCGGACCCGCCGGCGGAGCTGGGCCGCCTGGTCCGCTTACGCAGCGCCCAGGTGCTCGACGCGCAAGGTTATGAAACGCTCAAGGCGGGTGAGCGCGCAGCCGCGCTTGAAACCTGGCGGCGCGCCCGCGAAATGGCGCCCGAGTTGGAAGAGACCGGCTTCTGGCAAGCGCTGACGCTGGCCGATGAGCACAGCGATGTTCAGACGGCGGCGGAGATTTTCAATCGAGTGTTCAAAGACGACGATCGCCGCGCCTACTGGATCGATCTGATCGGGCGACTCCAGAATTGCGGCAGCATCGAGCGATCGGGCGCGGGCGACGAATTGATCGCGGCTCTAAGCTGATTCCAGCACGCTCATGCAAGACCCTCGCTTCATCCAGAACAACCAGGGCTTCGTGTGTGTGGCGTGCGGCCGCGAGGTCGCGCCGCATCCCAGCAGCAGCCGCGACCATTGCACCCACTGCCTCACCGGCCTGCACGTCGACATCCATCCCGGCGATCGGCTGAACGAATGCGGCGGCGCGCTGAACCCGATCGGGATACAGTCGAAGGGCGGCAAGACCCAGATCGTCTATCGCTGTGCAAAGTGCGGCGAACAGCTCGTCAACGTTATCGCGCCGGATGATCATGCCGAGTTGATCGCAGCACTGTTTGGCATGTCGTGGTAAGCGACGCCACACCGAAGCATAGCCCTTTATGCGCGTTGGACGGGCGCGAGGCCCTAAGCTACCCATCAAAAGCGCGGTGTTCGCCTGCTCGACTAACCGATCAAACACAACCCGCAGACCGAAGTAAAGCGCGAATATGCCCAGCGCCCCGAAGACGTAACACGACAGACGCCGCCCGGTCGATCCGTCCACAATCACCGGCTGTGCGCTTCGATGAAGCGGCGCGTTTCCTCGAACACGATCGCTTTGTCGTAGTCTTCGGTGGCGATGTGCCCGCCGCGTTCCAGCCACACCAGGCGTTTGTCGGCCGTCGCCACGCGCTTGAAGATCGCCTGGGCGTCCTCGGGCGGGACAACGCGATCGAGTCGGGAGTGGATGATCAAGACCGGCGCGTTCACGCGCGGGAGTTCGCGTTCGAGCAAGCCGATCAGGTGGTGCAGGTTCGCTGCCGCGCGCGTCGGTACGCGCAGATAGTCGGCGTGATCGGCGCGCGCAGCGGGGTCGTGCAGATCGGCAAAGCCTTTGGGCGTGTACCGCTTGAACGGCGCGATGAAGCGAGCATACTTCAGGCGACGCTCGGCCGGATGTAACGGCGTGGCGATGGAGATGACGCCGTCCACTTCGCCGCGCGCGCCGAGCAACAGCGCGAGCGCGCCGCCCAGCGAGAGACCGCAGGCGAAGACCCGCCGGCAGCCGCCGCGCAACCTGGACACCGCTTCGTGTGCGGATGCATACCACTCGCGCCAGCCGGTGCGGGCCAGGTCTTCGGGTCGGGTTCCGTGCCCGGCCAGGCGCACGCCATGGACGGTGAAGCCGGCGTCATTCAGGTATCGGCCTAGCGGCCGCATCTCGCGCGGGGCAGCGGTGAAACCGTGCAGCAGGGCGCAGCCGATCGGGCCGCCCTCGAAAAGGAATGCTTCCCCGGCGTGGAGATCGCTGCCGCGCAATTGGGCCGGCGGGCGATCGGTTGCGTCAGCCATGCAGGTGCTCCGGCTCTTCCGGCGCATAGGCTTGCGCCCCCGCTCTATCCCGGGCGCGTTGCAGCAGCGCCACACCGATCGAGTACAGCGCGGCGGCCAATGGCACGGCGAATAGCAGGCCCCACACGCCCAGCAGTTGCGCGCCCGCGAGCAGTGCGATGAACACCAAAAGCGTCGGCATGCGCAGCGACTGGCTCAAAATGCGCGGCATGATCAGATAGAACAAAACCATCTGGAACACAAACAGCAACACGATCAGCAGCCAGGTGTTGGGGGACGTTTGCAGCAGGCCGGCCAGCAGCGGCAGGATCAACCCGATCACGCCGCCCACGACCGGGATCAGCATCGTCAGCCCGGAGGCCACGCCAATCACCACCGCGAATTGCAGTT
Source organism: Anaerolineae bacterium (assembly GCA_035292585.1). Classification (GTDB taxonomy): domain Bacteria; phylum Chloroflexota; class Anaerolineae; order Fen-1058; family Fen-1058; genus DASSFZ01. Next base: position 6,746 of record DATDPU010000014.1, read on the forward strand.
CGAACCCGGCCATCAGCGCCGTGACAGCCAGGCCGTAGATGACGGCTTGCAGCAGCGTGCCGCGAATGAAGCCGCCGAAGGTGCGATCGATCGTGGCGAGCAGCAGGCGTACATCGCTCTCGAATCGATCCGGCAGTAACTCGATCACCTGGGCGCTCAGCGTCCGGCCATCGACCATGATGTACGCGCTGATCAAAATGATGAGCAATAGCTGCGAGAGAAACGTGACAATGCCGGTCGCCAGCGCCAGCACGAACTGACCCAGGCCAGCGACCAGGTTGCCCGCCTGCCGGATCAGCTCCTCAGGCGAGGGCAAGCCGATCGCGGCGGGATCGATATTGAAGTCGCGGATGAGCGTCTCGCGCAGGTTGTTCAGCCACTCGGTCACACGTTGGAACGAGCCGGGCAGGTCTTCGGTGAGATTAGTAATCGTCTGCGACAATTGTCCGATTTGCTCGATAACGGCCGGCACCAGCAGGAGGATGCCGTACAACAACACGGCCAACAGCAGCAGGTATACGACTGCTACGGCCAGACCATAGGGGAGACGGGCGCGCGCGAACCAGCCGGCGGGCCGATTGCCGTAGCGGTTCCGGACCCACGCGATGAGGCGTTGGGGGAAAATGCCACGATTCAGCCACTCCACCGCCGGACGCAGCGTGAACGCCAGCAACCACGCCAGCGCCAGCAGCAGGATCACATTGCTCAGCGCCAGCGCCGCGTTGCCCAGCTTCTCCAGCAAGTAAATGATGACGGCAACCGTCAACAGGAAAAACAGCGTGCGATTCCGTGATTGTTCGTGTTCCATGCCTCTCTCCGCGTTGTGAGCGAGATTGTACACGAGGAGTTGGGTTCGAGCAATGCAGCTCGCTGCATGATATACTGGCGGTTGAGCACGGGAGTGTGAAGGTATGGGAGCACTCCCACGCTTCCATACCATATCGAAGAAGGAACAGCGATCGCCATGCGGCGTATTCTCTTCCTCAGCGGCAGGCCGGGCGTCGGCAAGACGACGGTTGTCAAGCAGATCGCCGCCGCGCTGGGCGCGCGCGCGGGCGGTTTTTATACGCAAGAAATCTTCGGGCCGGGCGGCCGGAAGGGTTTCCAGCTCATCACCCTCGACGGCCGGCAAGCCGCGCTGGCGCACGTCGAGATTCGCGCGCGCTCGAAGGTCGGGCGGTACGGCGTCGATGTAGCGGCGTTCGAGCGGGTCGGGGTGGCCGCGCTGCGCCAGGCGATCGAGCGCGCGGCGATCATCGTGGTGGATGAGATCGGCAAAATGGAGTTGTTCTCATCGCAGTTCAAAAGCGCGCTGCTCAAGGCGCTCGATAGCGGCAAGCCGCTGATCGCGACGGTGATGAGCGCGCCGGACCCGTGGGTCGATGCGCTGAAGCGGATGCCGGGCGTGCAGACGCTCGAGGTGACGAAGCAGAATCGGGGTGCGATGGCAGCGCGGGCGCTGAAGTGGGTGGAGAGTGAGAGTGAGAGTGGGAGTTAGAGTTGGGAGTTGGAGTTAGAGTTGAGGAGTTTGAGAGTTGGAAACTATGATGATCACGATTTGGACTTCAGGCATTGTGCTCCCTTCATCATTCACCTTTCCTCATTCTGCATTCCTCCTTCATCCCTCATCCTTCCGCCTTTCCCATCTGCTCTCCGTCCATGCCTCCACGAACTCCGGTTCCGGCAGCTCGGGCAAGATCAGCCGCGAGGGATACTGCGCCGAGTGATGCACCGTGTTCTGCGCGATGACCGGCTCGGTCTCTTCCCACGTGTTGCCGCCGGTGTTGTAGTTGGGCGCCCAGGTGGGGAACACGCTCGACGTGATCTCCAATCGCACCCGATGGCCCGGTTTGAACTGATGCCCGGTCGCCCACATATCGACTTTGATTTTCACCACCTCGCCCGGCTCGACCAGCTTGATCTGCTCGTAGCTCTCTCGATAGCGCAGGCGCAAGATGCCGGCGTTCAAGCGTTGAGCGTAACCGTCCGGCGCGACATCGGACAGGCGGGCGACGAAGTCCGTATCGCGCGCGGTCGTGCTGACGTGCAGCTCGGCGGTCAACAACCCGACGACGTTGAGAGGCGCGGTGAGCGGGTCGGAGGTGAAGGCCAGGACGTCGTCGCGGCGCTGGATCGGGCGCAGGTCTTCGTTCGCGCCGTTCTGAAAGTTCTCTTTCCAGAACGGCGTCGGCGCGGGCCGTTCGGGGTTATAAGTGAAGGTCGAAGCGGGCGACGATCCGTGCTCATCGCGCAGCGCATGGTCTGGTACAACATCGCGCCAGACGAGCTGGATTGGAATTGGGAGCGCTCGGACGACGGCGGCCAGAGCTGGCAAGCGCTCTGGCGCATCCATTACCGACGTATGGTATGAGACCTGCCGAGTCTTCAAGACCCGGCAGGTCTGTGGGTGTGCTACTTTCCCACCGGTCGTTTGAAATACGCTACGTGCTGGCCGCTTTTGTCGGCGACGACGCTGACCAGCTCCCAGCCATCCTTCTCCAGGTGGTCCCAGGCGTTAGCCTCGCCGCGCGTGCTGTCGCCCTTGTCCTCGAATAGACCGGTGCGACCCAGATAGGCGATTTTGTTTTCCGCCAATCGGCAATGCTCGAATCGTTGTGCCATGCTTATACTCCTTATCGTGGATTTATTTTACCGCAGAGAACGCGGAGAGCGCAGAGGTTCAGCTAGGTTGTTAACGATCCGGCGGATACCATTCTTCAAGACCATGACGTTGAAGTTAATCAGTAGACCAACTTTGCAGCCGGAAAGCTTCAAATACGAGAGAAGTTGCGCCTCGTGAATAGGTACTAACTGGTCAACAGCTTTAACCTCGACAACCACCAATCCTTCGATCAAAAGATCAAGTCGATAGCCGCAGTCCAAGTGTACTTCTCGGTAAATGATCGGGAGGGGTTTCTGTTGTTCGATTCTCAGATCACGCTGTATCAGTTCGAAAGCCAGACATGCCTCATAGGCTGACTCTAAGAGACCTGGTCCCAAGGCACGATGGACATTAATGGCCGCGCCGATGATGGCCTCAGTTATCTTGTTAAAGCCTTCTTCATTCATCTCTGCGCCCTCTGTGTGCTCTGCGGTTATATATGCAGTTTCTGCGCTGTCGCTCGCCACTGCTCGTCCTCTACGCCCGGCACAAAGGGCCGGTAGAACCCGATGCGATCGACTAACCCCGCGTAGCGCGTCTGCACCCGATCGACCACATCCGCCCACGTGGCGCTGATGGCGATGGCGTCCAGCATCTCGTCGGCGACCAACGCCGGCATCTCCTCCCACTGGCGGCGTGCCGCCAGCGTCGAAAGCTGCGCGCCGATCGCGCCCCAGCCGTGCAAATCTAGCATTGGCCGATACGACGGCGTCGAGGCGTAGAACGCGATTTGTGAACGGACTGCCTCGCGCTCTGCTTCGTCCAGCGCGACGAAGATCGAACCCGACACGATCACGTCGCTGGCAGCGCGCCCCACCTTGCGCGCGCCTTCTTCGATTGCCGGTCGGACGACCTCGGCCAGATACTGCGGCGTGTGGAGCGGATGCACGACAAAGCCATCGGCGATTTCGCCCGCCAGCCGGGCGAGCGGCGCGCCCACGCCCGCGAGGTAGATCGGGATGTGAGGATGATCGATCGGCGCCGGGCTGAAGAACGGCGACATCAGCGTGAGCTTGTAATGTTCGCCCCGAAAGTTCAGGCGCCTCCCGTTCTGCCAGGTATCCCAGACCGCGCGCAGCGCCAACACGAACTCACGCAACCTGGCAACCGGCGGCGACCAGCTCATCCCGAAGCGCCGCTCGATGTGCGGTTTCACCTGCGTGCCCAACCCCAGGATAAAACGCCCGCCCGACTGCTTGGCCAGGTCCCAGGCGGTGTACGCCAACACGACCGGGCTGCGCGCGAAGGCGATAGCGACGGCCGTGCCGAAATGAATGCGCCGGGTGTGCTCGGCAACCAGCGCCAGCAGCAGGAAGGGATCGTGCTGCGTCTCGCTCGACCACAGCGCGTCGACCCCGATCGCTTCGGCGGCGCGCGCCAGCGCCGGCACGTCTTTGAGGTCGGTACTGAAGCCGATCGATGTATCGAACTTCATTCAACACCTCGCGCTTCTGCGATCCGCAATCAGCATTCCGCAATCCCCAATCCGAAGTCCCTACTCCCACTTCGACGCTTCGTCCAGTTCCTGCTTCTCGTCTTCGCTCAACTTCACGTCGAGCGCGCCGGCGATCTCGTTCCACTGCTCGACCGTGTTCGCGCCGATGATCGGGGACGTGAGCAGCGGGTCGGCCAGCAGCCAGGCCAGCGCCATCTGCGCCACGCTCTTGCCGCGCGGCTCGCCCAGCGCCCGCAGCTGCGCGATGACGATGAAGTTCGCTTCATTAGCGATATAGCGCTTGATCGTCTGGCTGCCTGCGCCCCGCGACCCGACCGGCGGCGGCTCGCCCTTACGATACTTGCCGGTGAGGAAACCCGCCGCCAGCGGCGAATACGGGATCACGCCCAGGCCGTACGTCTGGCACACGTCGCGCAGCTCGCGCTCGAACTCGGCCCGATGCACCAGGTTGTAGTGCGGCTGCAGCGAATCGAAGCGAGCCAACCCGAGTTTAGCGCTGCTCCACAACGCTTCCATCAAGCGCCAGGCCGGGTAGTTCGAGCAGCCGAGGTAGCGCACCTTGCCCTGCCGCACCAGGTCATCCAACGCGCGCAGCGTCTCTTCGATCGGCGTGTTCTCGTCGTAGAAGTGCGTCTGATATAGATCGATGTAGTCGGTCTGTAACCGGCGCAGGCTCGCCTCGACTGCGTCCAGGATATGCTTGCGACTGAGTCCTTCGTCGTTGGGGCCTTCGCCCATGCGCCCGCGCACTTTGGTGGCGAGAATGATCTGGTCGCGGTGTACGTGGCCCTGCTTCAACCACTTGCCGATGAGCGTCTCGGCGACGCCGCCCGGATTGCCCGGCGCCCAACGCGAGTAGACATCGGCCGTATCGATAAAGTTGCCGCCGGCCGCGACGAACGCATCCAACACTGGCGCAGCATTCTCCTCTGGCGCCGTCCAGCCGTAATTCATCGTGCCCATGCACAGCGCGGAAACTTTTAAGCCGGTGCGTCCGAGTTTACGATATTCCATGCCACCTCCTGGAAATTGGAGATTGGAAATTGGAGATTGGAAGTTGGAGATTGGAAGTTGGAGATTGGAGGGTGGAAGCTCCAATCTCTAATCTCTAATCTCTAATCTCTAATCTCTAATCTCTAATCTCCAAATTAGAGATACCCGTTTTCAACATACCACCGATACGCCTCTCTCACCGCTTGTTCAATCGGGGTGTGCGGCAGGCCGAGTTCGCGGCGCGCTTTCGAGTTATCGAACCAGATGAACTCGCGGCTGAAGCGCAGCTGCGCCGCATCGATCGGCAGCGCTAGACCCATGCGTTTTGCCACAGCGGCGGCGAACGCTAACGCTGGAATCGCTCGGCGCGGCAGGTTGAAGCGCGGCGGCTTCACACCCACCACGCGCGCCACGGTCTCCATCAACTGGCGATGCGTGAGGTTCTCGCCGGTCAACAAATAACGTTCACCTGGCCGGCCCCGCTCCGCTGCGGCAATGTGCCCGGCCACCACGTCTTCGACGGCCACATAGTTCACGCCGCCGGGCGGGACAGCGGGCACGCGCCGCGCCGCCACCTCCTTGATGATGCTCCCCGCGCCCCAATTCAGATCGCGCGGGCCGACGATTACCGAGGGGTTGACGATCGTCACGTCTTGCCCAGCTTGCGCCGCCTCACGCGCGATCTCTTCGGCGAGCCATTTGCTGTGACCGTAGGGGAAGTGGACGATCTGTTCGTGGTACGGATCGTCTTCAGTCGAGGGGCGACCGCGCACGATGCCGATGGCGGCCGCGCTGCTGGTGAACACGACGCGCCGGATGCCGAGGCGCTTCGCCGCGTCCAGCACATTGCGCGTCCCTTCGACATTCACTTTATAGATCGTCTCCGGCTTATTGCGCCAATAAATCGAGATGGCGGCGACGTGAAACACGATGTCCACACCGCACATCACCGCCGATAATGAATCGGGATCGAGTACGTCGCCAAGCGCGTGCTCGACGTTCAGATCGTTGACGGCCGCCAGCGGCGAGGTCGTTCGTCGCAAGATGCGCACCTGCCAGCCGCGCCTGAGCAGCTCGGCGGCCAGGTTCGCGCCGAGAAAGCCGGTTCCGCCGGTGACCAGCGCCGTGCTCATCGCCGACTCCGGCGCGTGAGCGCGCGCCGATACCAATAGTACGGACTGGTGCGGCGCGACACGGCGCCCTGGAAATATTTCAGCCAGCGCCGGATACTTCGAATCACGACAACCACACCGCCCGCCGCCAGCCCGATGACCAGCACGGCCGCGTCGGACTCGACGACCGTCTTGGGGATCAGGTTGTAAGCCGCCAGGATGAATAGCGCGATAATCACAAGGTTGAACAGGAGGTGTTCGCCGTTTTTGCGTCCTAGCGGGTAGATGAAACCCAGGACAACACCGCCCGCCAGGCACAACAACCCTATCGCCGTACTGCTGGATTCGAACATGGTGTCATCCTTCGATGAAAAATCGAGCGCGACCGCATCGGCCACGCTCGATATTATCTCAATTTAAGCGTAAACTCAAAATCCGAACAACCCCGCCACCACCCACACGATCATCGTGACGGCGCCGACGATCTGCATCGGGACGTGCAGCGGGCCGGTGAGGTCCATCGCCGAGCCGCGCCTGATCTGGAGAATCGGCCGCGCCAGCAGGATCGCGCCCAGCCCGCTCAAAACGGCCAGCACCCACACCGGGATCAAGCCGGTGACGATGCAGTAGACAAACGACACACCCGCGCCGCCCAGCAACGCATACATCATGACATGCGCCGCGCGTTCGCCGACCAGCGCCGCCGTATGCGTGACGCCCGCCTTCAGATCGCCTTCCAGGTCGCGCACTTCGTTGAACAGCTCGCCGTACAGGCTGATCGATACGACGAAGACGAACGGCGCGATCCACTCGCCGCCGCCGTTGGGCGCGAAGGTGAAATACGCGCACAGGAACTGCAAGCCCGCCAGCAGCAGACCGTGCGAAATGAGATCGACGACCGGGATGCTCTTGAGGCGCACGACGCGCCACGAATACACCAGGCCGATCGCCAGGCAGGCGAGGCCGAGCCAGAAAGGAATGGGGCCGAGGAAGAAGTAGGCGAGCGCCGCCAACACGGCCACGCTGAACGACGCGGCGTAGGCCACCGGCAGCGACAGCTGCCCGGCCGATACGGGGTTGCGATTGATCTTGGCCGGGTTGAGCGCGTCGTCCGGCGCATCCTCGACGTCGTTGATCATGAAGGAGAACCCGACGGCCAGCCAGTTGGCGACCAGCACCAGCAACAGGCGCCAATCGATCTCGGCGCCGGAAACCCGCGCGCCGAGGAAAGTCGTTACGATCACGAAGATCACGTATTCTTTATGCCGCGTCAGACGGATGACTCCCATGACCTGCCGTTTCCAATCGAGGGTTGTTCCCGGCATGCCTGCCTCCTTGTGCGCGGCGTCTGGCCGCGGGGTTGGGCGGCCATTATAGCAGACCCCGATCCGCTCAGGTCGCCACGAATATTAACCCCACACTCGCGATTCGGTCACGCCCCGTCGATTTCGGATTGCGGAATGCTGACCGTTGATTGCGGCCCGGCTTGCCATCCCCTGCATATTCTGCATTCTACATTCTTCGTTCTACATTTCAACGATAATCGCCTCGCCCTGCCCGACCCCGACGCACAACGTCGCCAAACCATAACGGCTGCCACGGCGTTTCATTTCGTGCACGAGCGTCGTCAAGATGCGCGCGCCGGAACAGCCCAATGGATGCCCCAGCGCGATCGCCCCGCCGTTCACGTTCAACTTCTCCAATGGGATGTTCAGCTCGCGCATGCAGGCCAGCACCTGCACCGCGAACGCCTCGTTGATCTCGATCAGATCGATCTGCTCGATCGTCAACCCGGCGCGCGCCAACGCTTTGCGTGTGGCAGGGATCGGCCCCAGCCCCATCGTGCGTGGATCGACGCCTGCCGCCGCGCCCGCGACAATTCGCGCCATCGGCGGCAAGCCCAATTCCTCCGCCTTCGCCGCGCTCATCAGCAGCGCTGCCGCCGCGCCGTCGTTCAGGCCCGATGCGTTGCCCGCCGTGACCGTGCCGCTCTTGCGGAACGCCGGCCCGAGCTGCGCCAGTTTCTCCAACGTCGTGTCGGGCCGGGGATGCTCGTCGGTATCGACGACGATCGGATCGCCTTTGCGTTGCGGGATGACGACCGGCACGATCTCAGCCTTGAATCGGCCCGCTGCGTGCGCCGCCTTCCAACACATCTGACTGCGATAAGCGAACCGGTCTTGCTCTGCGCGCGTGATCGATCGGGTCAGCTCGTAGATGTTCTCCGCCGTCTCGCCCATCGACTCCAACGGGAATATCTCTTTTAGCTTGGGATTAGGGAAACGCCAGCCGAGCGTCGTATCGTACACGGTCACGTCGCCGCGCTGAAATGCTTCAGCTGCTTTCGGCATCGCCCACGGCGCGCGGGTCATGCTCTCCACGCCGCCCGCGATGTACACCTCGCCCTCGCCGACCTTGATGGCGCGCGCGGCCGCGTTGACCGCCGCCAGGCTCGACGCGCACAACCGGTTGAACGTGACCGCTGCCACCTCTTTGGGGAACCCGGCCAGCAGCGCGGCCATGCGCGCCACGTTGCGATTATCCTCGCCGGCCTGGTTCGCGCAACCGAAATACACCTCTTCGACGATCGCCGGATCGACGTGCGTCCGCTCGACGATCGCCTTCAACACCCGCGCGGCCAGGTCGTCCGGCCGGACATCTTTCAAAACGCCGCCATGCCGCCCGATCGGCGTCCGCACCGCGTCGATAATCACCGCGTCTCGCATATTCATTCTCCAAAAGATTCATCCACCAAGACACACCAAGTCTGAATCTTAGTGTTCCTTCGTGTGCCTTCGTGGATCATTTAATATATCGCCGCCATTCGAGTTTGCCCCGGCTACCGAAATTGATCAACAGTCCGACTCGACAACCGGTTGCCTTGAGGTAGTTGAGGATTTGCGCTTCCTCTTGAGTGGAGAGCTGCGCCAGCGCTTTCAGCTCAACCACAATTTGGTCATAGCACATCACGTCGGGTCGATATTCTTTGTTGAGCGGCTGCCCTTTGTAATAAATCACGATGGGCTTTTGCGGCTCGAAGGGGATGTGTCTGGCGCACCACTCGATTTCGAGTGCCTCTTGATAGACACCTTCGAGAAACCCGTTACCGAGTTCTCGATGCACTTCCATCGCCGCACCGATGATAGTGTAGACCTCATCCTTGAGCAGCAAGTCGGACATTGCAGATATCTCCGGGGTATCTGTGCATCTTCGTGTGTCTTCGTGTGCCTTTGTGGATCAGATCACGTCAGCTTCAGATTTGGCGCCACATCCAAATCCCAGCCATCGCGCCGACCGGCCACAAAGCGGTAATGCCCGGCTGCGCCGATCATCGCCGCGTTATCCGTGCACAGCCACAACGGCGGCCAGCGCACCGGCACGCTGGCCCGACGCTGCATCGCCTCCCGCAGCACTTTGTTCGCCGAAACACCACCGGATAGCAAAATCTCCGTTGCCCGATATTGGTGCGCCGCCTCGACCGTCTTCTCCACCAGCTGCTGCACCACCGCGCGCTGAAACGACGCCGACAAATCGGGAACCGGCACCCGGATCGGCGCCTGTCCGCGACCGTCGGTCTCGCCGTAACCTTGCACGATGCGCAACGCCGCCGTCTTGATGCCTGAGAACGAAAAGGCGAACGGATGATCCACTTTCGGCAGCGCGAACTCGAATCGCATCGGGTCGCCCGATGCTGCGATGCGCTCGATGGCCGGGCCGCCGGGATATCCCAGCCCCAGCAGGCGCGCCACTTTGTCGAACGCCTCGCCTGCGGCATCGTCCAACGTCGCGCCCAGCCGCTCATAGGTCAGGTGATCGCGCATCAAAATGAGTTCTGTGTGCCCGCCGCTGACGATCAAAATCAACAAGGGAAACGCCAGCCGATTGCCGCGCACGGCAGCTTCTTCGATCTTCAACCAGTGCGAGTACACGTGCCCTTCGAGATGGTTCACGCCGATCAGCGGCAAGCCGCGCCCAAAGGCGATGCCCTTGGCGGCATTCAAGCCGACGAGCAGCGAGCCGGGCAGGCCGGGGCCATACGTGACCGCCACTGCGCTCAAGTCGGGCCAGGCTACGGATGCCTGATCCAGCGCCTCGCGAATGACGGGTGTGATCGTCTCGACGTGCATGCGCGACGCGACTTCGGGAAATACGCCCCCATACTTGGCGTGCATCGCCGCCTGCGTCGCCACGAGGTTGCTGCGCACGATCCAGCCGTCTTCGATCACGGCGGCAGCGGTTTCATCGCACGAGGTTTCGATCGCGAGAAGGAGGGTTATACTCAAGTGTGGCATGTTCATAGATCGCACCTTGTGCTATCATGCAGGCGACGAGCAGGCGCGGACACATGCGGTGCGTGCTCCCGTCGGCGGGCTGCGAGTCTCAACTTCCCGTCCGTTGATCACATTCAGGATAACACCCTTCGCGCCCGCTCGCAACTACAACTCACCACCACACCATCGGTGACGTGCTAAACGCCTGACATGACCCGTCTCAATGCCGCGCTAGCGCAGCGCGCCACCGGCGCGATCCTGTTCATCGCCTGCCTGTTGCTGTGGGCCGCGCTCACCAAAGTCCACACGCACTCCTGGCAGGAAGAGTCGCGCATGGCGACCGTGCAGGCGCTGGTCGAGCAAGGTACTTTCGCGATCGACCACACCGAGTTCAATCGCACCGGCGACAAGGTGTTGGTCAACGATCACTTTTACTCGGACAAGACGCCGTTGCTGTCGGTCGCGGCGGCGGGCGTCTACGCGATCTTGCACAACGGCTTCGGCCTCACGCTCGATCCGACGATCTGCGTGCCCGACGCCGACCCGTCCGCTTGCCGGGCCTTTGGGCCGGCCGGGCTGCGCCTGACGGCCTTTTACTGGTTGACGCTGATCTTCGTCGGCGCCGCGTCGGCGCTGTTGATCGCGCTGTTTTGGAAAGCGCTGCTGATGCGCGGTCTGAGCGGCAGTGCTGCGACCGGGTTGGCGCTGGCGCTGGGTCTCGCCTCACCGATCGCCCCTTACTCGATCGTATTTGCGGGGCACGTTCCGGCGGCGCTGAGTCTCTTTGCCGGGTTCTGGCTGTTGACGCTCGCGCCGTCGCGCCCCCGCTTCTTCTGGGCCGGTCTGCTGATCAGCCTGGCGGCCAACATCGACTTGACGCTGGCGGTCTTTCTTGTGGCGTTTGGGGTTTACGTGTTCGCATCGCAGCGCCGGGGAGTTGTGCCCTTTGCGCTTGGCGCATTGCTGCCTTTCGGCGCCAGCGCCATCATCAATTACGCCGCCGCCGGCACACTCGCGCCGCTCTACTTCGATCCCAAAGCGTATGATTTCTTCGGGACGGTTCTGAATAAGACCGTTGGCGGCACCGCCGGCTTTTACTCGCTCGACTTCGGTCTGCGTTACGCGTATGACCTGCTCGTCGGCCGGCGCGGGTTGTTTTCCTTCACGCCGCTGCTGGTGTTTGCCGTGGCAGGACTCTGGCGCGCGCTCCGCAATCGCTGCGCGGCGCTGCGCCCGCTGGCCGTGGCGGCGCTCGCGGGCAGCCTGGCCTTCACGCTTTACTTGATCTTGCGCACCGATAACTTTGGCGGCACGGCGTGGGGGACGCGCTGGTTCGTGCCGCTTATCCCGCTGGGATGGTACTTCGTGGCGTGTTGGTTCGAGCCTCGGCGCGGCGTGTGGTGGAAACTTGCGCTGGTGGCTGCTATCGGCCTGTCGTTTTTGACGGCAGTCAGCGGGCTGCATGACGCCTGGCGAGATGTGCCGCCGATCATCCGCTTGTAGCCGCTTTGATCAAAAGAGCGTGGTCATTCACGCGAATGACCACGCTCACGCGATGCGCTTTAGAGGGCGCCGCGCGTGGGGCTATCGATAGAACACCGGCTCCGCGATGAAGTTGTCGATCTGGAAGGCCGGCTCGCCATAACGTCTCGGGTGGAAATCGTTCCACTCGAAATTGCCCTGGTAGACGCCGACGCCCTTATACTCGCTGCTCATATACTCAGGGGCATGGATCGCGTTCACCATGACGCCTCCGGCATGGATAAAGACCGTCTCGCCGACCCGGACGACGCGCAGCTGCGTCCACTTGAAATCTTCGCGGTCGCACCAGTGGCAGCGCCGGTGGACCAGGATTTCGTTGGCGTCATCGGCATCGCCCTGGAAAGCGTCCCAGCGCCGCACTTCCAATGTCGGGGCGCTCTGGCCATCGGTGTCTTCAAAAACCTGCACCGTGTAGAACTTTGACCGATTCGCGTTGGCATTGAAGTACATGCCCCAGGACGAGGCCCACATAAAGGTCTGCGCGATTTTGCCGTCGAGCTGAACGGTGAAGTTGGCCGTATTGGCTAACACGACGGGCGCCGTGTAGATCCACGAATTCCAGGCGGCCGCAGTCTTCACGTTATACACGTTTTGGTCTTTCGTCTGCGTCTCGCTGATCTTTTCTTTGCCGTAGCCAGACGACCAGGGGCCGGGCGGATAAGGCTCGTTCAGGTTGAGGCCATGAATCGGCCAACCGCTGGCAGGATCATTGAACGTATCGGCAAACCGGAAGGGCACGTCGCGATGGATGATGGGCAGGTAGTAGGTAAAACTGGCTGCTGCGGTCAACAGCGGCTTGGATTGAGCCAGCCCCGGTGCTGCGCTCGACCCTGGACTGCTGTCCCGACTATAAGCGCTGGCGGGAGCGGCGATTAAGAAAATGGCGAGCAGCAAGCCGAGGGCTAACAACCAGCTGACGAAGAAAGGCAGTGCGTTCAAGGTGCGGCGTTGCGTCATAGGGGCAGTCTCCTTGTTCTTTCCAATCTCGTGATCGTGTTGCGGGGCAGGCCGCATCATACTGGACAAGTTTCGATCTGGCAAGTCGCTCAAACAGCGCTGATCGACCAACGGTTCATTCCGAAGCGCGGTTGCACAGATCGGGTCGCTGCGTTAAGATTCGGCTCGCCGTTCACTGCACAGCTTTCGCCGTCCAACCTTGAGGTCGCCGTTTCGTGATCCGGTCGCCGAGTTTCAGGCTCTTCGCCCTGGCTGCCCTGGCGCTGCTCGTCGCGTACCAGTTCCGCGCGCCGATCCAGCTGGAGATGGCCTCGGCTGATGAAGAAGTCTATTTGCGGCAAGGCTTCTATCCGCCCGAAGTAACCGCCGGCGTGACGCATCGCTGGACCAGCGGCGCGGCTCAGATTTATTTACCGGGCCTCGGCGGCGGGGCGCCCCTGCAACTCCGGCTCAGCCTCCAACCGTTTCGCCCGGCGCCCGTATCACCCAGCCCGGTGACCATCCGGCTCAATGGCCGCGACGTGGCTCGCTTTACGCCAAGCGGCGATCTGGCGGCCTACACTTTCGAACTGCCCCCGCTCGACCTACGCGGCGCTGCGCTCATCGACCTGCAGTCCGATGCTTTCGTCCCCAGCCAGACGATGGACAGCACCGACGAGCGCGCATTGGGCCTGTTTGTCGATCGAGTGGAAGTCGGATATGGGCCGGGCGTCATCCTCCCACCCTTAATCGTGTGGGCACTGCTCATCCTCAGCGTGCTGGCGGCTTATGCCTTCGGTCGAATAATCGGTTGGAACATACGGCTCGCTTGGGGCGCCGCCTTGCTGGTACTGATCGGCGCAGGGATTGGCGTCGTCTTCGCGCGAACGTGGACAGCGCACAACAGCCCGTGGCTGGCGGGAACATGGGTTGGCGTGTGGTTCGTCGCCTGGCGTCTCAAGCGCGCACAGCGCGTCGACAATTCCCAATTCCCAATTCCCAATTCCCAATTTCTGAGATCCGCCTTCACCTTCATTCTGCCTGTCTTTCTCGCCTGGCGCGTCGCACTGGTGCTCATTCCCATCGTCGGGTCGAGCATCGTCGGCGTGCGGGAGTGCTGCCCGCCGGTCGAGCCGGAACCGGTCGCGTCGCTGGCGCAGGCCGCTTTTGGTCATTGGTATCGCTGGGATGCCATTTGGTACGGCAGCATCGCGCGCGACGGATACGAATACTTCGGCGAGCGCGAGGCTTCGAACGTCGCGTTCTTTCCGCTCTTTCCGCTCGTCGATGGGTTGATTCAGCGCCTGACCGGGCTGCCGGTCGAGGTCGCCGGGCCGTTAGTCTCGACGGCGCTCGCCTTCGCGGCTTGCCTGGTGTTGTATCGTCTCGTTCTGCGCGAGACGGATAATACCGAGGTCGCCTCGCGCGCGGTCGCTTACTGGCTGGCGTTTCCGGCGGCGTATTACCTGGCGATCGGATATAGCGAGGCGCTGTATGCGCTGTGCGTGCTTGCGGCGTTCTGGTGGGCGCGCGAAGGTCGCTGGGGTTGGTGCGGGGTGGCGGCGTTCTTAGCGGCGCTGGCCCGCTTGCACGGCGCGCTGCTGATCGTGCCTTTGGGTTACGAGTACCTGCGCCAGCGCGGCTTCCGGATACGCGATCTACGGGCCGATGCCGCTACGCTGCTCGCCGCGCCGCTCGGCGTGCTGACGTTCATGGGGTATCTTGGCTTGCGCTTCGGGCAGCCGCTGGCCTACTTCGAAATTCAGGCGTTGTTCTTCAAAGGCATCCGCGCCGAAGCCTTCCCGACATTTCCCGGCGCAACGCTGGCTCGCTACTTGCACGGCGCGCTCACCAACCCGCCCTCGACCGAAGGTGTGATCGTGGTCGGCGCGATGATCCTGCTGTTGATTCTCACGCTGGAAGCCTGGGCGCGGCTGCCGCGCGTCTACGGCGTGTACATGCTCAGCGTGGCGCTATTCTCATTGTTAAGCGGCGACTTGATCTCGATGCCGCGCTTCGTCGTGCCGATGTTCCCTGGTTTCATCGCGCTGGCGCAAGTCGGGCATCATCCCTGGGCCGATCGCGCCATTCTGCTGGTCTCGGCCTTGCTGCAAGGCGTGCTCGTCTTGTTGTTTACAAACGGATATTGGATTGCCTGAAATCAAAATCACCCCTCCACCCTCCGCGCTCCGCAATCGAATCGGGTTGATCGCCATTCCAACTGCGGCGTTCGCCCTGGTCGTCTTGGTCGACGCGCTGCCGCTGCTGCGCGGCCCCGACGAGTGGCGTTGGACGCTGCGCCCGCTCGCCGTGTCGGCGCGTTTGCTGCTGCCGATCGCGATCCTTGGCCTGTACACGTTCGTCTGCGCCCGCCGGCTATCTTCGCCCGATACGCCGCCGGCCGCGCGCCGTTTTTTGCTGTTCGTCACTCTCGCCGCGCCTGCCATCCAGCTGGCGCTGGCGGCCTCGGTCGCACGCGCTCCACTGTTTGAGTTCTTCGCGCCGACCGTCTCCGAGCACGCCAGTGGTTACTTCAGCACCGCCGTTGCCACAGCCGATCTCAACGCGCTGCTGGCGGATTATCCGGCGCGCATGCCCGACCTGCCGATCCACGCGCAGTCGCATCCACCCGGCCCGGTGATGCTGCACTGGCTGGCCTGGCGCTTGTTCCAGGCGGCGCCCGCGCTCGCTGAACCGATCGGGCTATCGCTGCGGGCGTTGCAATGCCACAACCCCGCGCTGATGACGCTCGACAATCCGCAGATCGCCGGCGCGCTCCCCGGCCTGCTCACGCCGCTCGTGGGCGCGCTCGCGGTCTGGCCGCTGTACGCCTTTGGGAAAAAAGTTGTCGGCGCACGGACCGCGCTGTTTGCCGCCGCCGTCTTCCCGGTCTTGCCGTTATTTGCGATGTGGCCGGCGCAATGGGATCAGCTGTATCCGTTGCTGCTGTTCACCAGCCTGTATCTGGTGCACACCGGCCTCGAATCGCGTTCGGCAGGGCGGCTGTTTCTCGCGGGCGTGCCGCTCTCGATTGCGACCTTCTTCAGCGTGGGCAACTTCGTGTTGGCGGCGTTGGTCGGGCTGTATGGGTTAGTATGGTTAATGACTAACCGCCAAGCCACCAAGCCACAAAGCAATCTTGGTGTCTTAGTGCCTTCGTGGTTAATCTTCTTCGGCCTGGGCTGCGCCTCGATCTGGCTTGCGTATGCAGTGCTGTATCGCGTCAACCCGCTCGACGTGATCTCAGCCGGGTCGCGCCTGGCGTACGCCTCGACGACCGGCAGCCGGAGCTACGGCGTGTGGGTGGTGTGGAACCTGATCGATTTCGCCATCTTCTTCAGCGTGCCGCTGGTTGTGGTGTTGATCCACGAAGCGACGCGAATTATCACGAAAAAGAATAGGCCGGTTCACGTAGATTCGCAGATAGCTCCGCTGCTGATCGCTGCACTCGGCTCCCTTCTCGCGCTGAACCTATCGGGCATCGTGCGCGGCGAAGTTGGGCGGCTGTGGATGTACTTTGGCCCGCTGTTGGCGCTGATCGCACTCAAGCCGATGGAGCAGGCCGATCGCAGATCGAAAGCATGGGTGATCGGCCTGATCGCGCTGCAACTGTTCTCGCTGAATGCGCGCTGGCTGGTGAGCGACAGCTTCCTCGACGAGCCGCCCGAACGGCAAGCGAATTTCACCGCGCCCGATCCGCAAGTGACTGCCCGCGCCGTGTTCGAGCATCAAATCGAACTGCTGGGTTACGATGTCCGCTCCGACTCAGCGTTGCTCGACCTTACGCTGTACTGGCAAGCGCTCGTTCAGCCGCTGCACGCTTACACCGTGTTCGTGCACGTCTCGGATGCCGACGGGCAGCCAATCGGGCAGCAGGACAATATGCCGGTGCGCGCCGAATTGCCCACCTCGTGTTGGCAACCGGGCGAGATCGTTGCCGACCCGTACACCGTCCCGTTGCCGATCGACGCGCCGCGCCCGCTCGCCCTTGAGGTCGGCCTGTACCGCCTGGATACCGGCGAGCGCTTGAGCCTGGATGGTGGATCGGGCACGAGTCTTCGCGTGAGCCTGCCCTGATGCGCGATCGTTTGCTCCCCTGGCTGCTCATCGTCGCGACGCTGCTGTTTGTCCTGGCGATCGGGTTCGATCTCAGCCCGTTACTGCGCGGGCCGGACGAGTGGCGCTGGAGCCTGCGCACACTCGCGCTGCCGAGCGGCCGGATCATCCTCCCGATTCTTTTCCTCGCGGCATACGCTTTAGTGTGCGCGCGTTGGCTGCGCCGCTTTGGCCGGCCATCGTCCAGCGCCGAGCGCCGCTTCCTGGTGTTCCTCACCCTCGCCGCGCCGCTCATTCAATTGGCGCTGGCCGCCGCCGTCTGGCGGAATCCCTTGTTCGAGTTTTTCGCCGCGACCGTCTCGCCGTCGGTCACGGGTTATCACAGCGTGGCCGTCACCACACCCAACCTGCCCGATATTCTTCCCAGCTATACGAGTTTCATGCAGTCGCTGCCGATCCATCCGCAGACGCATCCGCCGGGATTGGTGCTGCTCCATTGGCTGGGCTGGCGTTTGTTCGAGGCCACGCCCGCGCTGTCCAATGCGATCGCGCTGCCGCTCCGCACGTTGCAGTGCCACAACACCGCGCTGATGACGCTCGATAATGCGCAGCTCGCCAGCTCGGTGATGGGGATGCTTGTTCCGGTGATTGGCGGGCTGGCTGTGTGGCCGATGTATGCCTTTGGAAAGCGCGTCGCCGGTTCCCGATCGGCGGCGCTGGCGGCGGCGCTGTTTCCAGTCATGCCAATCTTTGCGATGTGGCCGGGCCAGTGGGATCAGGTCTTTCCGTTGTTCTTGTTCCTCGCGCTGTATTGGGTTCAACGCGGGCTTGAGTCGGGTTCGGCCGGGCGCTTCTTCAGCGCCGGCGCGGTGTTATCGATTGCCACTTTCTTGAGCATGGGCAACGCCGTGCTGATCGCCATCGTCGGACTATATGCGCTGGTCTGGATTCTAATCAACCGCCAAGACACGCCGCCTGCTCTCCAGCGGAGAGCAGGAAACGGCAAGACACCAAGAATTCTTAGTGTCTTATTTTCGTGGTTAAACCCAGCTCTGGCATTTGTGCTCGGTTGCGCCTCGATGTGGATCGTCTATGCGCTGCTCTATCGTGTCAGCCCGTTTGAGTGGCTGGCCGCGTGGTCGCGGCTGGCGCACGAAGCGACACGCTGCCCGATTTGCCCATCGACCACGCGCTCCTACGGCGTGTGGGTGCTGTGGAACGCGATCGATGTCGCCACCTTTTTCAGCGCGCCGCTCACCCTCTTGTTCCTGGCGCGCATTCCCTCAATCGTCGCGGCGATTCGCGCCAGACCTCCGAGGTCTGCTCCACGAGCGCTCGAGTCGGGCGCACGGCCGGCCAAGGCTGCGCTTACACCTCGGAGCGATGCCCTGGACCTCGGAGGTCTGAAGACTGGAGCCGCCGCCGAACGGAGGCGTTGGGCGGCCCTGGCTCTGGCAACATTGGCGACGTTTATCGTTCTGGATGTGTCGGGGATTGTGCGGGGCGAGACCGGGCGGATGTGGGGCTACTTCGGGCCACTGTTCGCCCTGATCGCGCTCGCGCCCGGCGAGGCTGCGCCGTCGTTTGCAGGCACGCTGCGCGGCCCGGCGGTGTTGATCGGGCTGGTCGCGTTACAGCTGCTTGCGCTGAGCGCGCGCTGGCTCGTCACGCCCAGCTTCCTGGACGAACCGCCGGAGCGGCAGGCTAATTTCACTGCACCCGATCCGCAGGTGGAGCAGCACGCGGCGTTCGATCGCCAGATCGCGCTGCTGGGGTCCGATTTAACCGAATCGGCTTCAGCGCTCGACCTCACGCTGTACTGGCAGGCGCTCGCGCAGCCCCCGCATGCGTACACCGTGTTCGTGCATATCTTGGATAACGACGGGCAACTGATCGCGCAGCAGGATAATATGCCGGTGCATGATCAGCTGCCAACTTCGTGCTGGCAACCGCGCGAGATCGTCGCCGACCCGTACACCATCCCGTTGCCGATCGGTGCGCCGCGCCCGCTCGCCGTTGAGGTCGGCCTGTACCGCCTGGATACCGGCGAGCGCTTGAGCCTGGACGATGGGTCGGGGACAAGTGTGACATTCAGCGTGCGGTGATATAGAAACCCGGTTTCTTCAGAGAAACCGGGTTTCTTCCTGTTTGCTTGGGCGGCTGGGTCACGCCCTACCCGCCGCGCAGCGGCGGGGGCGCGCTAGGCGGGGAAACCTTCGTCGAACGTTATCCAGCTCTATTCGTGTTCCTTCGTGTAAATTCGTGGATCAACATCTTCGGTTATGGCTGGAGCTGCATCAGGGAGCCGTAACCCGAACCGGCGGATCGAGCCTGAGCCTCGCATCGGGTTCGACCTGACCATTAGCCGCGCTCACCGGCAGGTGCGTTCCATCGAGCGCATCGTACATCCCGACGACGATGCGATAGGTTCCCGCCGTTGCATCGGGTGGCAGGTTCAGCGTGTACGTGTCTTCGACCACTTGACCGCGCACCCAATTCGCCGTGGGCCACAGACCGCCTTGCGGCCAGGTATCTACCTGCGACACGATGCGGCCCGCCGCGTCGAGCAGGTGCACAAAAACGGTATAGCCGGTGGATACTTCTGCGTCGGCGCGCCAGGCCAGTTTCACTTCAACGGAACTCCCCGCTTTCACTTCTGCGGGCAACGCCCCAACCTGGTAAACCTCAAACGTTCCAATCGAGCCGACGTCCGCTGCTCTCAACGGCAACTCGAAGGCTCGCTCGCGCTGCATGATATCGATGGGTGCGATGTCGATTGCGTCGTCGTCGATCGACAAGACGAGCCGGTAGCGGCCCTCGGGCAGATCGAGCGGGAGGCGCTGCGCATGACGCGCCGACACAATGTCGCCGTTCCACAGCGGCGTGCGCATATTGGGCGCGAGCGGCGTGCGCCACTCGAAGCCATGAGCCGCGCCGGAGGCAGCTTCGGGTTGCAGCGACCAGCGCAGCTCGGTGGCCGGATCGAGATCGTCGCGCAGCGAGCGCCAATGCAGCGTGGCGAAGAATTGATCGCCGGTGGCGACGACATAGGTCAGCAAGTCTATGCCGATCAATTCAACCTGGCCCGGCCAGGCGCGCTCCAGGCGCTGCCGGGGCGTGAGGGTGTCCGGCTCGAAGACGTGCGAGCCGGGCGCGATCTTCAGCGCGGCGATCAGCGGCGCAGTGCCGGAAAATGCGCCGGATGCGCCGACGAGACCCGCGCGCTGCCCGTCCGGGTAATCGATGCTGAAGCGCACGCGATAGGCGCCCGGCGCGAGCGTCGGCGGCGCCGGCACAGAGAAGACCTGCTCCGCCACCTCGCCGGGCTGCCAGTTGACGGGCGTCAAGTCGGCGGTGTTGCGCAACGGCCCGCCGAAGGTCGTCCAGGCGTCGCCGTAAGCGTCGGTGAGTTCGAGCGTGGCGGAGTAGTTGGCGCTGGGTCGGCCGATCACTTGCCAGCGCGCGGCGAGACTGAGACGGTTGGGATAGGCGACGGAATCGGCGAGCGGTTCCAGGCCGAGCAGCGCGACCGCGCCGTCGAATTGAACGATGAAGGGATCGAGCGGAACCGCCTGTCCCGATTTCGGAATGTAGCTGCGCACGCTGGCATTCGCCGCCGAGGTCTCTTCGACCGGCTCTGCATTTTGCTCCAGCCATCGACGAACATTGCGACGGACGACGACCGAAGCTGCATCCGTCGAGACGTACACGCTGCGCGGATGCCGGCGCAGGCCGTCGAGCGTCATCGAGATGAGGTCGGGTGTCGCATCGGCTGGAAGAATCGTCACCGCCAGCGGTTCGAGCAGGCGGGCGAGCGGTGTATCGGCATCGAGCACGATCGCATCGTCGGGTTGGACAATGCGCCGGATCGCCTCCGCCTGCGCCGCCGGGCGCGTGGTCGCGTAAACCCAGGCGGCCTCGACGCCCCCGATGCGGATCGCTTGCGCGAGCGCCCCTTGCTGGGCGAGCTGTGCGAAGAAGGCCGGGCTTAACTGCACTTCGCTGATCGTGAAGATCAGGTAGTCGGCGGAGGCCAAACCGGCCGCGTCGATGGTGACGACGTGCCCAGGAAAGAGCGGCGCCGTGGTCGCCACCCCGCCCGTGGCGATCGTCGCAGCGGGATGTTGATCGACGACCCAGGCCGCCCCCGCGCCGAACCCTTCTCCCCAGCCGACGGCGATTCGATCGCGCGCGCCGGCCGCGCCGCCGAACAGTGGATTGTAGGCCATGAGCGGGTAGGGGGCGACGCTGAGTGTGAGCAGAACCTGCAAGGCGACGGCGGCAGAGGGAATGAGGGAGGGCAGCTTGTTAATTGGCTGGTTGGTTAGTTGGTTGGTTAGGTGGTTAGTTAGTTGGTCGATGCCCCAGGCGGCGACGATGATCAACGGCGGGATGATCGGCAGCAGGTAGCGGTCGAACTTCTTCGCGGCGGGCGAGAGGAAGAGGATGTAAGCGATCGCGAAGAAGCTAAGGGTCAAGAGAGCAAAACGGGCGCGATGAATGGAGAATGGAGAATGGAGAATGGAGAACCGAGATCGGACGAGAAAGAAGGCGGCGCAAGCAAGACCGATGCTGACGATCGGCGACAGGCGGTAAGCCAGCGCGATCGGGTAAAAGCTTGCGCCGTGGTTGAGTTCGGCCTGGCCCTCGAAGAACGTTTCGCGCGTGGCAGTGGTGACGTGATGGGTCGCGCGCTCGAACATCAGGCCGAGCGCGGATGCGGGATCGCTCCACATGGCCGGATAAAGGGCGATGAAGAATGCAGCATTGAGAATGAAGAAAAGGGCAAAGCCGAGGATCGCCTGGCGGAGTGACAGACGCCGGGTGAGGACGGCGACGGCGAGGATGAGCAGCGTGAAAGGAAGCAGGAACAGCGCCGGCGATTTGCTGAGCAGCGCCAGCCCGGCGAGTGCGCCCGAGAAAGCAAACCAGGCAAATGGAGAATGGAGAATGGAGAATGGAGAATGAAGTGCGATAGGCTCTACGCGATACGCTATACGCACTATGCCGTTTAGCAGCGCCAGCACCGACAGGATCGCGAAGGTTGCCAATAGCCCATCGACGTGCAGCAGCCCGCCCAGGCCGGCGACGAATGGATCGAGCGCGAGCAGTAATGCCGCCAGTAACGCGACCCGTCCATCGAGCAACCGTCGCGCGAGCAGGAAGACACCCACCACGCCCAGCGCGTTGACGATGATCACCGGCAGCCGCGCCCAATCGATCAGCGCACCGATGCGCTCGAAGGCTGCGACGTTTTCGGGTGACAGGCGATCGAGCCGGGAGAGCCAGGTGACGGCCTCGGTTGCGCGCGCCGGCTCGACTATACGCTGGGCGCTGATCCCCAGCGAGCCGAGCCACAGCGTTGTCACACCGGGATGGCCGGCTTGCGCGGTCGTGGTCCATTCGCCCTGCGCCAGCGCCGCGCTGAAGTTCAGCGTGCGGTAAACCCAGTTAGGCTCATCGGGGGTAATGGTGCGGGTGAGCGCGAACGTGCGCGGAACCAGGGCCAGGGTGAAGAGGAGGATCGCCCACAGCCACGTTGGAAAGCGAGGGTGCACAGGCGTCATAGGTGTCGCCCGGCAGTATACCTCAAGAGAGCATTCTTAGCACCTGTTGATTGCACCCATGTGCCCGCAAACGTTGCCAGCGGGTTGGACCTGCAAGGTTTAGGCGGGCGCTTTCGCCGTAACCCGGTCTGAACAAAACCTGGCAGGTTTTGCCGCCTCATCACCCGCCGGTGTTATAATCCTGCCGGACGCCATCTCGGCTTCCGCATCGACCTGCATGAACATGATCGACTCCCCCCGCCACGCCCGGCTCGTGGAATGGATTCTGCTGGCCGCGATCGTCCTGATCGCGATCATTTTTCGCTTGGCGCAGTTCGGGCAGGTCCCGCCCGGCCTGCACTATGACGAAGCGATCGATGCGCACCTGGCGCAGGAGATCCGATCGGGCGCGTGGCCGATCTACTTCGAGGAAGGCTGGGGCCGCGAGCCGCTGTATCATTACGTCGTCGCCTTCACGCTCAACTTCATGCCCGATCCAACCTCGGCGCTGCGTCTGGTTTCTGGGCTGTTGGGGCTGATCCAATTGCTGGCGGCCTATTTCCTGTTTCGCCGAATGTTCGGCGTGCCGACAGCCCTTATCGGCGCAGCTTGGATCGCGGTATTGTTCTGGACGGTCTCGACCTCGCGCGCCGGCCTGCGCAACATTACGTTGACGACGCTGGCGACGCTGACGGCGCTCGCGTTCTGGCGCGTGTGGAGCGATTCACACCGTGCCGACTTCATCCTTCATCCCTCCGCTTTCATCCTTCCCGGTCTCCTCCTCGGCCTCACGCTGTACACTTACCAACCCAGCCGGGTCGTGCCGCTGATTTTCCTCGCCTTCGTTGTTTACCTGTTCTGCGTGAACCGGCCTGTGATCGCAACCCGTTGGAAAGCTTTGCTCGTGTTTTTCGGCCTGGCTGTCGTGCTCGCCGTCCCGCTCGTCTATTTCCTGGCGACGCATCCCAATGCTGAGACGGGCCGCGAGTTCCAGACCGAGCCGATCCGCGCGCTGCTGAAGGGCGACGCGAGCCAGATCGTCGAAACCGCCCTGGCGACGTTGAAGATGTTCACCTTCGACGGCGCGGGCGACCCCCAGCCGATCTACAACGTGCCGGGCCGGCCGCTGTTCGTGGGCATCGGCGCGATCCTTTTCTATGCGGGCTTGCTGGTATGCCTGTGGCGCTGGCGACGACCCCCGTATGCCTTCAGCCTCATCTGGCTGATCGTCGCGCTGCTCCCGAACCTGATCACCGCGCCGGCGCCGTTTTTCTACCGCGCGATCGCCGCCCAGACGCCGGTCGCGGTTTTGCCGGCGCTCGGCGCGGTTTCCCTGAGTCGATGGATTGCTCGCGGAGCATTTGTAGGAGGCGACTCCCGTCGCCGACAGTCGGCATTTGTAGGACGCGACTCCCGTCACCGACAGTCGGCATCTGTAGGAGGCGACTCCCGTCGCCGACAGTCGGCATTTGTAGGAGGCGACTCCCGTCACCGACAGTCGGCATCGGGAGGAGGCGACTCCCGTCACCGACAGTCGGCATCGGGAGATGCCTCCTACAACAAGGGGGATCGTAGGAGTCGTCTCCAGACGACGACTATTATCCTGGTTGGCATCGTCTCGCTCGTTCAAACCGCCGTCACCACCTGGCGCGATTACTTCGACGTGTGGGGCCAAGATCAGGCCGTGCGTTTCCAGTATTCCGCCGCGCACACCGCCATTGCCCACGCGCTCGATGCCTCGACCGATGCGACGCCGGTTGCCATCTCCGGCTACTTCGCCGAGGATGCCGATCCCTACATCTTCGAGCAAACTTTGCGCCGGCGCGATCTGGCGATCCGTTGGTTCGATGCGCGTAGCGCGCTGGTGATGATCGCAGCTGCGCGCGAGCAACGTGTTGCCTTACCCAGCTTCACGCCGCTCGACGGCGAGTTGGCCGCGCGGTTTTTGCCCGGTATTCAGCCGATCACGCCGACGCGCGATTTCACGCTGTATCCGTTTGACGTCGCCGCGTTCAGAAATGAGATCGCCGCTTGGGGCGGAGCGCTCCAGACACCCGATGGCGCGCGCGCAATGCCGCCGGTCTCGTTCGATGATAACGTGCGGCTGCTCGGTTATCAACGCCCGGCCTCGGTTGCGCGCAGCGAGTCAACGTTGGCGTTGCTCACCGCCTGGCGCGTGACCAGTGAGTGGCAGCCGTCGTCCACGGCGATCTTCGCGCACCTGATCGATGCAAGCGGCAACCTGGTTGCTCAGGATGATCGGCTCGGCTTTCCTCGGCATAGCTGGCAGGCCGGCGACGAGTTCGTGCAGGTGCATCACATCTCAATCGCTAGTCTCGCGCCAGGCCGTTACACCTTGCAGCTCGGCCTCTACACTCGCGGGGATAACACCCGCTGGGTGGCGCGGGATGGATCGGGCCATCCGATCGGCGATCGCGTCCTGCTGGGGCAAGTCGAGGTATTGCCGTGATCGCCTATATCCGCCGTATCATCCCCCATCCTTCAGCCTTCATCCTTATTTATTTGCTCATCACTGTCGTTGCGCTCAATAACCTTATCGCCAACTTCTCCACCGCGTTGCCGGGCGTTGTCTCGATTCAAGCTTCAAACGAGATTCAGCCGTCCGAGTTCGACATTTTCTTGTGGGATATTTGGTGGGTGCGGCACGCCGTCTTCGATCTGCACGTCAGTCCGCTGTACACCAACTACGTCGTTTACCCATTCACGTCGCCGCTGGCCGGGCACACGCTCGTGCTGCTCTGGGGTTTTATCAGCGCGCCGTTCCAGCTGCTGTTCGGGCTGCTCCCGACGTTCAACGGCATCATCGTCTTCGACTTTGTTGCGGCGGCATTCCTGATGTATCTATTCGCGCGGCGGCGCGTTCGACAGGCGAGTGTCGCCTGGCTGGCCGGGCTGATCTTCGCTTTCACGCCCGCGATGCTTCATCGCGCCTCGCTCGGTCATCTGGACAAGCTCTCCACCTTCTGGCTGCCGCTGGTTTTGCTGCTGTGGGATAAAGTGAGCGAGTCGCGCCGTTGGACGTGGGCGGTTATTCTGGGGCTATGTTTATACCTGTCGTGGCTGACCGATTTTCAGCAGGCGATGTGGGCGATGCTGCTGCTCGTGCCCTACGCGATTTTTGGAACACGGACGAACACGGAGAACACAGATTCAACAATTCGATCCGCGTCCTTCCGCGGTCACACCGCACCTGCAAACACCGCACGCCCTGTCCGGCGCGAAGCGCCGGGGGCGCGCAGGCGGGGTGGGTGCAGGTGTCCGCGTCCCACTCATTTAATTCCTTTGGCGGCGCTGGCGCTGGCCGCGTTCATTCTCCCGTCGCTGTTCGCGCCGCTGCCGCAGCTGCTCGAAGCCGGACGCCTGAACTATCCGGCGGCGGATTTGCAGCACGCCGCTCACTTCGCTTTTGCGCCGGGGTATTTCTTCGCGCCCGACGCCAACGGCGACTTCTCGATCGGCGTCTTGCTGCCGCTATTGAGCCTCGTTTCGATTCCATTCATTCGGCGCGATGGCCGGCGCTGGCTGTGGTTAGGCATCGCAGTGCTGTGCTTCGTGTTGGCGCTCGGCCCGTACATCGACATCGGTTCGACCCGCCTTCCGCTGCCGTACACGCTCGTCCACGCCCTGCTCGGCAATCAATACCGCACGCCGATGCGCTTCGCCACGCCGGGCGTGTTGGCGCTGGCGATGCTCGTCGCGCTCACGCTCGATTCTCTAATCTCTAGTCGGCGACGGGAGAGTCGGCATCTGGAGAGTCGGCATCTGGAGAGTCGGCGACGGGAGAGTCGGCGACGGGAGTCGCCTCCTACACTGTCTAACTCCAAACTCCCCGCCTTCATCATCGTCCTGCTCTCGCTTCTGTTCATTCTCGACTACCAGCTCCTTCGACCGTTTCCCATCACCCGCATGCCCGACTATCAGGCTTATCGCGCCATCGCCGCCGCGCCGGGCGACTTCACGCTGCTGGATATTCCGATCGGCGTACGCACCGGTTTCGCAGTCGTAGGTCGCGGCGAATACCTGCAATACTACCAGCCGATTCATCAGCGCCCGATTCCAGGCGGCTACCTGTCGCGCCTGCCGGGCGAGATTACGGATTTCTTTTTCTTCGATCCGCTGCTGGGCGCGCTGACGCTCTCGCAAGCCTTGCCGTCCCAGGCGGAAGTCGACGCCCGCCTGGCGCAATTGATCCATGATTGGAACATCGGTTACGTGATCCTGCATCGCGATATGCTGGAGCCGGGCCGTGTGCGGGCCTTTGGCAACTTGTTCGATCGCCAGCCGATGCTGGAACGGGTGGGTGAAGAAGGCCCGCTGGTGGTGTATCGTCAAAAATGAAACGTGATGACGTGATACCCGTCTACCTGTCTACCCATTTACCCGTTACCCAACGGCACAGACGGGAATGGCCCAGCGTTGTTGGTCTGTTGTTGATCGCCGCCGCGTTCCGCCTGCTCGCGCTCAACGACGTCCCGCCCGGCCTGCATCACGACGAGGTCATCATCGGCCAGATCGCCAAAGACATCCTGCGCGGGCAGCTGGCGATCTACTTCACGCCGGGTTACGGGCACGAACCGCTCTATCACTATACCGTGGCTGGGATGTTCGCGGCGCTCGGTGCGAACGCCTTTGTTTTGCGCCTGACCTCCGCCTTCATCGCGATCCTCGGCCTGGCGGTGACCTATCGTTTCACGCGCCGCTTGTTCTCACCCGCCGTCGCCGTGGGCGCGCTCGCCTGGATGGCCGTCACGCTCTGGCCGATCTTCTTCGCCCGCGTCGGTCTGCGCGGGATCACATTGCCGCTGCTCACGACGCTGACAGCTTACTTTCTGTGGAGAGCACTAGACCTAGAGACTGGAGATTGGAGATTAGAGCGAGGGCCCAACTTCCAACTTCCAACTTCCAATCTCCAACTTCATCCCTCATCCTTCCTCCTTCCCGGCGCGCTCCTCGGCCTGACCCTCTACACCTACCAGGCCAGCCGCGTCTTCCCGATCATCTTCGCCGTCTTCTTCGTTTATCTATTCATCACCCGGCGCTCACGCTTCACGTCTCACGCTTCACGTCTCACGCTTCACGCCTTACGCTCCCTCCTCCTCTTCTTCGCCGTGGCCGCGCTCGTCGCCGCGCCGCTGGCGATTTACCTCATCGTCATCAACCCCGGCGCGGAAGCGCGCGTCGCCGATTTGAGCGGCCCGTTGAATAAACTCCTGGCGGGCGATCCAGCGGAGGTAGTCCAATCCACGCTGAACACGCTGGGCATGTTCACGATCGCCGGCGACCACGTGCCGATCTACAACCTCGCTGGGCGGCCGGCCTTTCCCGAACCGCTCGGCGCGGCGCTGTTCTATCTCGGCCTGCTGATCAGCTTGAGGCGCTGGCGGCAACCGGCCTACGCGCTCGTGTTGATCTGGTTCGCGATCAGCCTGGTCCCGGCGATGGTCACGCCCTTCTCGCCGAACTTCGTCCGCACCATCGCCAGTTGGCCGATGCCGTTCGTCTTCTGCGGTATCGCGCTGGCCTATCTCCACTCTCTAATCACTCATCACTTGTCACCGCGCGCACCCGCCTGGCTGACTGCCGGCTTTGCCGTTTTGATCGCCTTCAACGCCTTCCTCACCGCCCGCGATTACTTCCTCGACTGGCCGCGCGGTGATTACGTGCGCTTCTGGCAGCAGGCGACCTGGACGCAAGCCGCGCGTACACTCGACGCCGATCCCTCGACGCTGCCGGTGGCCGCTTCGGGCTTGAGCATTCACGCTCTCGACCCGCAAACGTTCGAGCTGTTGTTGAAGCGCACCGATCTTTCGCTCAAGTGGTTCGATTGCCGCAACGCGATTCTTTATCCAGGCGGCGCGGCTGCCCGTTACCTCTCGCCCGATTTCTTCCCCTGCGATCCCAACCTCTGGGCGCGCTACCTCCCCGAGGCTGAACTGATCGCGCAGCCGCGCTGGCCCGATTCGGGTAACGTAATTCTCACGCTGCATCAGTTCGACGCCCGCCCATGGCTTGATTCGCTCCTGCCCTCTCTCAGCTCCCAGCCAATCTATGCTGGCGGCGAAAGTTTTACCGCCGGCGATCCTTCTACCAATCTCGAACCCCTCGCGCTGCCGCTCGATCTGGATGGGCTGCGGCTGCTGGGCTGGACGATGGATCGGGATAGCTGGCGGCCGGGTGAGACGGTCGAGATCGAGTCGGGGTGGAAAGTGACTGCCCCGCTGGCCGAGCCGCTGTCGTTGTTCGTTCACGTCAGCGCGTCCGACGGCGCGATCATCGCGCAGTTCGACGGGCTGGATGTGGGTGTGGCCTCGCTGGAGCCGGGCGACGTTTTCGTCCAGCGGCACCGGCTCCCGCTGCCGCCCGATGCGACACCCGGCCCGTACCGCCTTTCGCTCGGCGCGTATCACCCGGACACCGGCGCGCGCCTAACGGCGGTCGTGGATGGACGCGCCATCGATACGCTCGTCCTGGGTCGGCTGAATCTGTTAAAATGAGACGCCGGTGCGTGTCATTTCCCTGGAGCCTGGAAACTGATGTCCGACCATCGAATTGAGCTGAGCGTCGTGATCGCTTGTTACAATGAGGAAGTCGAGCTGGAGGACAGCGTGCGGCAGGTGGTCGAGATATTGGACCGCACCCGCTGGGCCTACGAGATCATCTTCGTCGACGATTGCAGCCGGGATCGAACGCGCGATATCATCGATGCCTTGCTGCGCCGATATGGTGATCAGAACTTTCGCAAGCTCTTCCATGAAAAGAATACCGGCCGGGGCCGCACGGTCGCCGATGGGATGCGCCTCGCGCGCGGCGAGACCGTGGGGTATATCGACATCGATCTGGAAGTGCACGCGCGCTACATTCCCTCGATGGCTTTGGCGATCGAGCAGGGCGCAGACGTGGCGACCGCGCATCGCATCTACAAGATACAGCCGCGCCTGTTCAATCGCTTTCTCTTGAGCGCCGGCTATGCCTGGCTGATGCGCCATCTGCTCGATGTGCACCTCAAGGATACGGAAACGGGCTTCAAGTTCTTCAAGCGCGCAAGCATCCTGCCGATATTGGAGCAGGTTCAGGACGAGCGCTGGTTCTGGGATACGGAAGTCATGGTGCGCTCGCTGCTCTGCGGCTATCGCATCGTGGAAATTCCCTGTCTCTTCATCCGGCGCTACGACAAGCAATCGACCGTCAACGTGGTTCGAGACACGCTGGATTATTTGCTGAAGCTGTGGCGCTTTCGCCGCGTCGTGAAACAGCTGCGGGCCGCCCAACCGGTCGATGCCGTGATTCGCCCCACCACGGAGTAAATGTGTCGCAGAGGCAGTCGCTGATTTATTCCAACCGAACCGCCTATCATGCCCTCATGCGGCTGTTGTACGGGCGTCATTTCGAGGCGCGCTACGTCGCGCTGGCCGCCGAGATTCCGGCGGGGGTCGATGTGGTCGACGTCTGCGCGGGCGACGGTTATCTCTACTTACGGTATCTGCGATCGAAAGCGGTGGAATATTTAGGGCTGGATATCTCGCCGCACCTGGTGCGCTGGGCGCAGCAGCACGGTGTCCCGGCCCGGCAGTTTGATCTCTGGCGGGAAGAGGTTCCCCCCGGCGATGTCGTCGTGATGCAGGCCGGCCTATATCAGTTTCTGCCGCACGCCGAACCGATCGTGCGCAAGCTGCTCGCGGCGGCGCGGCACACAGTTCTCATCGCCGAGCCGATCCGCAATCTCTCGGCCTCGCGCAGCCCTCTGCTGTCGCGGTTGAGCCGGCGGATGACGGCGCCGGCAGCCGAGGGGCAAGTCTATACCGGCCATCGCTTCAACGCGCAATCTCTGACCGCGCTGTTTCATTTGTTCGAGTCGTTTGAACGGTTGCAACTCCTGCCCGGCGGGCGCGAGATGCTGGGCGTGTTCAAGGGACGGCACAGCGCTTAAATCCGACGAAGGGCGAATCATTCGCCTAGAGGTTACCGTGTACTCCATCCCTTTCAATCGCCCCAGTTTCGAAGGCAACGAGCAAGCCTACATTGCCCAGGCCGTCGCCAGCGGCCACATCTCGGGCGATGGCCTGTTCACTAAAAAGTGCCACGCGCTGCTTGAAGAGCAGTTGGGCGTCGCCAAAGCTTTCCTGACGACCTCCTGCACGCATGCGTTGGAGATGGCCGCGCTGTTGCTCAATCTTCAGCCCGGCGACGAAGTGATCATTCCGGCCTTCACCTTCGTCTCGACGATCAACGCTTTTGTGCTGCGCGGCGCGCGGCCGGTCTTTGCCGACATTCGACCGGACACGCTGAACCTGGACGAAACAAAACTCGAGGCGCGGATCACCCCGCGTACGCGCGCCATCGTGCCGATGCACTATGGCGGCGTCGGTTGTGAAATGGACACAATTCTGGAGATCGCCGCGCGGCGGCGCATCGCGGTCGTCGAGGACAACGCGCATGGGCTGTTCGGCCAATATCGGGGCAAGCCGCTGGGGACGTTTGGCTGCCTGGCGACGCAGAGTTTCCACGAAACCAAGAACTTCACCTGCGGCGAGGGCGGCGCGCTGCTCGTCAACGACCGGGAGTTTATCGAGCGGGCCGAGATCATTCGCGAGAAAGGCACCAACCGCAGTCGCTTCTTTCGCGGCCAGGTGGACAAGTACACCTGGGTAGACCTCGGGTCGAGTTATCTGCCCTCCGAGATTCTGGCCGCGATGCTGTACGCTCAACTGGAAGCTCGGGAGCAGATTCAGTGCAAGCGCCGCCGTGTGTGGGAATTCTACGCCGAGCATTTACGCGACTGGGCACAGGCCCACGCGGTGCAGTTGCCCGGCGTGCCGGCG
The DNA here is from genome assembly GCA_035292585.1 of Anaerolineae bacterium. GTDB lineage: Bacteria > Chloroflexota > Anaerolineae > Fen-1058 > Fen-1058 > DASSFZ01. Next base: position 38,160 of record DATDPU010000014.1, read on the forward strand.
CATTGCGAACATCCCTACCACTTGTTTTACTTGATTTTGCCTGCGTTGGAACAGCGCCAGGCGCTCATCGCCCACTTGAAAGCGCGCGATATCCTCAGCGTGTTCCACTATCTGCCGCTGCATCTCTCCGAGATGGGGCGGCGCTTCGGCGGCCAGCCGGGCGACTGCCCGGTGACCGAAGACTTGAGCGAGCGCCTGCTGCGTCTGCCGTTCTACAACAGCCTCGGCGAAGCCGATCTGACGCGCGTTATCGAAGCCGTTTACAGCTTCGATTGGACAGCATAAGCCCAGAAAGGTCGCCCGTTCGCCTGCCCAAATTCATTCGTGTGTCTTCGTGGATTAACGTGTCTCAAAAGAAACCGAGCAGAACGATTTCCACGCGTGAGTGGTTAGCCCTCGTCGCGCTGCTGCTGTTGGCCTTCGCGCTGCGCGTGATCGATCTGACGCGCGTCCCGCCCGGCTTGCACAACGATGAAGTGGTCGCCGCCAAGCTGGCCGAGCGGGTAATGAACGGCGACGTGGCGCTCTTCTATCCCGGCGATACGGGGAGCGAGCCGCTGCACTATTTCTTCTCCGGTCTGCTGATGCGCCTGTTCGGCTCGACCGTGTTCGCGTTGCGCTTGCCCTCGGTTGCCCTCAGTCTGATCGCGATGTCTGTCAGCGCGGCGTTGGCCCGGCGCTGGTTCGGGCCGGTTGTCGCGCGGGTCGCGCTGGCCGGTTTCGCAATCACCTTCTGGACGGTCGAGTTTGGCCGGATCGTGTCGCCGGTGGTGATGCTGGCGCCGCTCGGCGCGCTATCGGCCTATTGCTTCTGGCGCGCTCACGCCGCGACCGGGCGACGCGCGGTAGCGCTCTGGCTGTTGAGCGGATTGTGGCTGGGGATGTCGATTCTGGCCTACACGGCGGCGCGCATTCTGCCTGCCGTCTTCGTCGCGTTTGGCGCGTACATCCTTGTGGTGCATCGATCAGAATGGCGGCGCTGGTGGACGGGGATCGCGGTTAGCCTGGCGGTCGCCGCCGTCGTCGCGCTCCCCATGTTCATTTATCTCGCCCGGAATCCGCAATCCGATCAGCTCGACTTCTTCGACATCGATCGGCCGCTGGTCGAGTTGCGCCAGGGCAATTTCGCGCCGGTGATCGAGACCTCGCTGCGCACGCTGGGTATGTTCGCTTTCGTCGGCGATCCATTGCCGTATTACGATGTCCCCAACCGACCGGTCCTCGAACCGCTGGGCGCGCTTCTACTGGCGATTGGCGTGTTGATCGCAGCTCGGCGTTGGCGTCAGCCCGAATATGCGTTTGTCTTGCTATGGTTCTTGCTAGCGCTTGCGCCGGGCATGCTCAGCCAGCCCGCGCCGAACTACACGCGAACGCTCGGCGCGCAGATCGTTCTGTTCATGCTGCCCGGCATCGCCGTCGCCGCGCTGCTCCAGCGTTGGCGTCATCCGATTATTTTTGCAGCTCTGGCTGCCCTCTTCAGCGCCAACCTTGTCTGGACGGCGCACGATTACTTCACGCTCTGGCCGTCGATCGATACGGTGCGCTTTTGGCACCAGACCGGGCTGAAGGCCGTTGCGGATCGGCTGCAGAGTGACCCCGCTTCATCTCCCGTCGCGCTATGCCTGCCCGATTATCTGATCGACGAGAACGATCGGTGGTGGAATCCGGGCTGGCGGCATCTGCGCTACCTGTTGCATCGCCCCGATCTGTCGCTGCGCTACTACAACTGCGTCGATAGCGGGGTGTTTCTCGTCGGCCCGGCGCGCTACGCGGTTCCCGATGCCGATGTCACAACGCTCGATCAGTTCCCGTTCTACACCCAGTTTTTAGCGCCGCTCGATCCCGCGCGCGACCTCTTGCCCGATCGGCTGGGTGTGCTCGTCCATCTCGATGAACCCGCCGAACTCGACCTGTATCTGGCTGAACTGGCTGGCAGCTCGATCGTGGCCTGGGCGCCGGAGGCGGGTGGGGGTTCGGCGCAGCTGCCCATCGATTTCAGTGAAAGAGTTCAGTTCCTCGGTTATACCCTTCCTCCCTCCTCCCTCATCCTTCCTCCTTCCTCTTCGTTCGATCTAACTACCTGGTGGCGCGTCACAAATGCTCTTCCGCCGCAGCTCTCGCAGTTCACGCACGTGCTCGACGCGCGCGGCGCGATCGTGGCCCAACAGGATCGGCTTGCGCTCACTTCGGCCAGCCTGCGCCCTGGCGACGTCTTCGCGCAAATGCACCACATCACGCTGCCCGCCGATTTGGCCCAGGGTGAGTATCCGCTATCGATTGGACTGTACACCACGCCGGACGGCGCGCGCCTGTCGATCGCGCAGGGCGATCAGCCGCGCGGCGATCGGTTATGGTTGCGAACGATCCGGGTGGAGGAGTAGAGCCGCTCTCTCAAAGATTTTTTATCGGCGCGGCATCCACTGGATTCATGTTGGGGCGATAGTTGCACTGTCGCCCCACGTCCGCAGTGCAACTGCGGACGAACTGAATAATCACCAGCGGCGCTGCATTGACTGGATGCTCACTTCCGGTTAGAATTTCCTCAGCCAGGCGGACCACTTCTGCCGACCCGTAACTCAATCTGTCCTTCCGGGTTATCTCCTCTCACACGAGAGGCGCTGTGTGGTTCGCCCGAACCACCCCCATCTCTGCCAAGGAGGCACTCTTATGGCGACGACTGCGAATGTGCTGGGCAAACCGGCCATCCTCGCGCGCCAACCCTGGTTGCGCAGCCCCAAGTGGGACTTATCGTTTTTGATCTTCAGCGTCCTCATCGCGTTCGTGCCCTATTCGATCTACGTCGTCTTCGGCGGCGAAGCGTTGCAGACCGCCGAGATCAAAGGCACGGCCGCTTACAACGCGCGCTTGCTGGTCAACAACCTGGTGGCGATCTTCATCGGCGGTCCGCACATGTACGCCACCTTCACCCGGACGATCCTCGACCGCGACTTCCTGCGCAAGCGTTTCTGGTTCATCGCTTCCTCGATCCTGGTGCCGATCACCGTCTTCGCCATGGCGATCTTGTCGTACGAGACGTACGTGTGGCTGCTGTCGATCTTCTTCGCCATGGCCTCGATTCACGCGCTGCACCAGCTGATCTGGGTTTCGGAGGCTTACAACAAGAAAGCAGGCTTCAGCACTTCGTTGATCTCGCGCGGCATCGATTACGGCGTCGTGTTGAGCAGCCTGTATCCGCTCGCGGTATGGAAGATGGTCGAAGGCCAGTTTAAGATCGGGCCGGTGGCGCTGAAGTATAACGAGATCATCGCCGGGTGGTGGTGGTTGGCCTACCTGGTCTTCGCGGTCTTCGCGGTGATGCTGATGGCGTTCATCGTCAAGACCGTCATGGAGATCCGCGCCGGGCAGTTCAACCTGCCGAAGACGCTGCTCATCGGTTTCACCGTCATGCTGATGTTCTGGACGCCGCTGTTCCCCAACATGGACACGGCCTTCCAGGGCGTCAATACCTGGCATTCGTTCCAATACCTGGCGTTGACGTGGTACGCCAATCGCCTGCGCGAACAACGCACCGGCAAGCGCATCGGGTTCTTGCACATCTTGAATACCATCTGGCAAAACGCGAAGCAGGTGGCAAGCGAAGCCGGCACCGGCGCGTTGAGCTACGTGCGTCATCTCTGGCTGAACGTCGTCGCCGGGCTGCGCAAGGTCGATAAGGATACGGGCTGGAGCACCTTCTACATGTTGTGCATGGCGATGCTGCCGATCTCCGGCATTCTGATCATCAGCGCGGGTGCGTTGTGGCCCAATCTGCACGGCAACCTGCCCGGCGCCGACGAAGCGTATACCTACATGGGCATCCTGTCGGTGCTGCTGGTGCATTACGTCCACGATGCGCTGCTGTTTACGGACACCGAGGCGATTGTGGAGTAGGGAGGCAGTTGGTTAGTTGGATAATTTGATCGTTGGCTGGCCCCTGTGCCGATCGGCGTGGGGGCTTTTTGTTTGTGTTATCATCGACTCATGCGCTACTGGCTAACGCTCCTGCTGTTGTTGGCGATTGCAGCCTGTGTCCCATCGCCTACACCTCAACCAACCAACCAGCCAACTACCCAACCCCCCACCCACCCAACCAACCAGCGAACTCCAACTCTAACTCTAACTCCCACTCTCACGCCTACTCCCACTCCCACCCCCGTGCCCAAACCCAACATCGGCATCCAGGGCCAGTACATCGATCCGAGCGGCGCGACCTTTGTGGCTTCGGCTGCCGATTTAGGCGTCGGTTGGGTCAAGCAGCAGGTCGATTGGAACCTGATCGAGTCGGCGCCGGGCGAATACAGTTGGGGGGAACTCGACCGGTTCGTCGATCAGGCCGAGTCGCGCGGTTTCAAAATCCTGCTCAGCCTCGCGCGCGCGCCCGGCTTCAGCCGGCCCGAACCCGTGGAGGAAGACGGCCCGCCGCTGGACTTCGCTATTTTTCAGCGCTTCACGCTCGCCCTGGCCGCGCGTTATCAGGGCCGTGTGGCGGCGTACGAACTGTGGAACGAGCCGAACCTGGCGCGCGAATGGCGCGGCCACCCGCTGAGCGCCGAGAAGTTCGTCGAGCTGATCCAGCAGGGGGCCAGCGGCATTCGGCAGGGCGACCCGGCTGCGATCATCGTCAGCGGCGCGCCCGGCGTCACCGGCATCGACGACGGCATCAACGCGATTGACGATCGCGTGTTTCTGCGAGGGATGCTCGCCGCGGGGGTCGCCGATTGGGTCGATGCGCTCGGCGCGCATCCGTACGCGGCGGCCAACCCGCCCGATGAGCGTGTCTCCGATGCCATCCACAAAGCGACCGGCTACAATTCGCATCCCAGTTTCTTTTTCCTCGACACGCTGGAAGACTACCGGGCGATCTCGCTGGAAGCGGGTGTGGACAAGCCGATCTGGATCACCGAATTCGGCTGGCCGTCGATCGATAGTTTTGGCAACGTGGATACACCGGGTTGGGAGTATGCGCGCGAGGTGAGCGAAGCCGATCAGGCGGCGTACCTGGTGCGCGCGATTCAACTGCGCCGCGAGCGCCCCTGGCTGGGGCCGATGTTCGTGTGGAATCTCAACGTGGCGTGGCTGTTCGGGCCGGGCCGTCCCGAGTCGGCTTACGGCTTGATCCGACCCGATGGCGCACCGCGCCCGGCCTACACGACCTTGCGAAGTTCAAGCGAGTGAAGGCCACCAATTTACCAATTACCAATTTACCAACATGCAGGTAGATTGGTAGCAGGTAAATTGGTAAAACGGGTATGCGGATTCACCTCATCGCCATCGGCAGATACATCCGATACGCATTCACCCCCAGCCCGGCCGACGCCGAACTGATCTTCCCCTGTCCATCGTCGAACGTCGCCGTGTTCACGATGATCGTCGGGTTGACGATTGCTGGATTGACGGTCACCGCAAACGTCACCGATATCGTCGCGCCGCTCGAAACCATCCCCGTCCACGTGATCGTGTTGCCTGATCGACCCACGTTGCCGGAGGTCGCGTTCAGCCCGCGCGCGTAAGTCAGTTGCGCCGGCAGCGTGTCGGTCATGCGCACGCCGGGCAGCCCCACGCTTTCGGCGTTGCGCAGGCGAATAGTGAAGGTGACGACTTCGCCCGGCGCCGGCGCGATCGTGTTGGCCGTTATCCCCGATCCGGCCAGCGAGCCTTGCAAGGCCTGGCCCGTGCGCTGGTAGCTGCCGCGCCCGGTTCCCCACAACACGTTGGCATTCGACGTGCCGGGCAAATCGTAGGCGAGCAGCCCGCTATGCGTTGAACCGATCAAGACTTCCAGTTCGGCGTCGCCGTCGATGTTCGCCAGCGTCGGGGCAGGCAGCGCGCCGCCCCAATCGTCGCCGGGGTTCGGCAGCGGCACACTGAACAGCTGCGTCCCCTGCCAGTTGACGATCTTCAGATCGCCGCGCTGGTTGCTGCCCTTCTGTGGCCAGGTCGTGAAGATCACCTCGGCCTTGCCGTCGCCGTCGAGATCGGCCACCGCCGGTTCGGAGGCAAAGCGATACGCGCCGCCGGTATAAACCTCGAAGGGCCAGTTGTGTTTCTCGATCTTGTCGAGCCAGTAGGCGTGCAACCGGCCATCGTAGGATGGGAACAAGATTTCTTTGCGCCCGTCGCCGTCGAGGTCGGCGATGACCGGGTTGGGCAGGTTGTTTTCGATCAGGTTGTAGTCTTCGCTCAGCGGCGCAGCGTTCGCATCGGGTGTGGGAATGACCGTCCAATCGTAGCCGCTGCCCGACCAGCGGGTGCGGTCGGCTTTGAAAATGAACGGCATCTCGTACAGATCGGTGTACGGGTCGGCGCCGCAGTTGTACACGTTGCCGACGACGACGATTTCCAGAACGCCGTCGCCGTTCACATCGCCGATCGATGGCGCAGAGTTCGCGAAGTTGGGCCGGTGCTCGACGCCACAGTCCGCATATCCGCGCAAGTCGACATTGTGATCGACGTGCACGCCCACGCGCGCCCACGGTTTGTTTTGTCCGCCGACCTGCCCGTAAAGCGCACTGGCGCGCAGCGGCGATCCATCGTCGTTGAATGCCGCGATGTAGTGCGTGTCGTTCGGACCGATGATCTCGCCGCGCCCATCGCCGTCGAGGTCCGCCGCGCCGACGTTTTCGTTGTAGCAGCCGGCGGCGTACCCGTTGCTATCGCTATCGGTCTGCCTGGGCCAGCCGCTGCGCAGCGCGCCGGTGTGCTCGTAGACGAACCACTGGTTATCGGAGCGGGTGGAGCACACGACGATTTCGAGATCGGCGTTCGTGTCGAGATGAGCGACCGCCAGGCTGCGCAGCTCGTTGCTGGTGGGTCGGATCGGCCAGCCGGGATGGATGCTGCCGTTCCCGTTGTATATCGTGATATAGCCCGACCCGTTGCCGGTGACGATTTCCAGATCGCCGTCCGGCTCCAGATCAGCGACCACAATCCCCGGCCACAAGCGCCCGCCGCCCGGTGCTGCCGCCGTCCACTCGATCGCGCCAGTCGCTCCGTTGACGGCCATGAGCGTGTAGCCGCCCCACACCACTTCCACCTGACCATCGCCGTCGATATCGGCTGCGGCCGGTGAAGCGTACCAGCCGGTCTCGCAATATGCGGGCGGGCAGCGCGACCACTTGAATGTCGGCGCAGCGAGCGAGCTTGCCTCAAGCTTTGTGGCGTCGAGCGATTGCACTGCAACCAGCCCGGTTGCGACGGCGAGCAGCGTCGGGATGAAGATCAAGACCAACCTTTGTGTGGCAATAAGCCGGCTCATGCAGCTTCTCCTGCTCAGGTTGTTGCCATTCTATTAGCTGCGCGGCCGTGTCACAATGGGATAAAGGAGCAAAGCCCAAAGAGGAACCTCGTGTTTTGTCGTGACAGAAGTCACGTGCCAACGCGACTCGAAAATCCTATGATGTAGGCACATCGTTTCCCGCAGCGTGCTTTGAATCGGTGCAAGGAGGAAGATGCCTGGCGGCTTGTCTCGTCGCCGTGATAACCGATTGATCTCAAACTTACTCAGGTGATGTCAAGCGTTGTGTTGGTCAGGCACAACGCTTTTTGTTTTCGGGGCGGCAGGCGACTGCCGTCACCCTGGCCTACACGGCCTGAATCAATCTCTCAGCAGACAAAAGGAGAAACAAACTTATGGCACTCGGTGGATATGCCAACAAGCTCGCGCACGTTGATCTGACGGCGCGCGCGATCAGCTATCAGCCGATCCCGGAAGAGTGGGCGCTGAAGTACATCGGCGCGCGCGGCCTGGGCGTGAAATTCGTCTTCGAGAATGGTCCGCAGGTCGATCCGCTGTCGCCCGACAACATCCTGTGCTTCCTGAACGGCCCGCTGACCGGTAGCGAGGCCAACATGAGCGGGCGCATGGCCGTGGTCACCAAGTCGCCGCTCACCGGAACCGTCACCGACAGCCATCACGGCGGCTGGTCGGCGGCGCGGCTGCGCTGGGCCGGCTTCGACGGCCTGATCTTCAAGGGCAAGGCCGACCGGCCGGTGTACCTCTACATCCACGACGGCGTAGCCGAGATTCTCGATGCCTCCGAAGTGTGGGGCAAAGGCGTGCATGAAACGGTCAAGTTCTTCCAGGCGAAGTATGGCGAGAAGGACTTGAGCGTGATCACGATCGGCCCCGGCGGCGAGCACCTGGTGCGTTACGCGAATTGGATTAACGAGGACGATCGCGCCAGCGGGCGCGGCGGCACCGGCTGCGTCGGCGGCAGCAAGAATCTCAAGGCCGTCGTCATCCAGGCCGAGAAGAAGCTCACCAAGGCCGCCGACCGCGAGACCTGGAAGCCCGCGCACGATCGGGCGCTCAAGATGATCATGGACGAGAAAAACGTCACCAGCCCGCGCAAGGGCGGCCTGTCGGTGTACGGCACCAACGTCCTGATGAACATCGACAACAACATCGGCGCGCTCCCCGCCCGCAACGCCCAGCTCGCTTCGTTCGGCGATAAGGGCGAGCTGATCAGCGGCGAGTACGTGAAGGCGAACATCCTGGTAAACGACCCGACCTGCCACGCCTGCCCGGTCGCTTGCAAGAAGGAAGTCGAGGTCAAGGAAGGGCCGTTCACGGGCCTGCGCATGGAGAGCGTCGAGTACGAGTCGGCCTGGGCGTTCGGCGCGATGTGCGACAACCCCGACGTCAACGCCGTCGCCAAACTGATCGACCTGTGCAACGACCTCGGCATCGATACGATCGATACCGGCGACGCCCTCGCCATGTACATGGAGGCGAGCCAGCGAGGCTACACCAATGGGACCGGCGGGCTGGCCTGGGGCGATGTGATGGCTATGATCGAGACGGCGCGCAAGATCGCCTTCCGCGAAGGCGTGGGGGACATATTGGCGAACGGCATCGACCCGGCTGCCAAATACTGGGGCCACCCGGAGATCGCGATGACGGTCAAAGGCCAGGGCATCCCGGCTTACGATCCGCGCGGCCTGAAGGGCATGGGCCTGGGCTACGCCACCAGCAATCGCGGCGCGTGTCACCTGCGCGGCTACAGCCCCGCCAGCGAGCTGGGCCTCATCCCGCTCAAGACCGACCCGCTGGCCTGGAAGGGCAAGGGCGAGCTGCTGAAGCTGCTGCAAGACCTGTTCGCCTTCACCGATAGCCTGGACTGCTGCAAGTTCAGCACCTTTGCCGAAGGCGCGCAAGAATTCGCCGACCAGTACACGGCGATGGTCGGTGTGCCGCTCACGGCCGACGACGTGCTCAAGACCGGCGAGCGCATCTACAATCTGGAGCGGTACTACAACAACCTGGCGGGCCTTGGCGAGGGCAGCGACTATCTGCCTCAGCGCTTCCTGAAGGAACCGTCGACGATGCCCGGATCGCAGGGGCACATCTGCGAATTGCCGGAGATGCTGGAAGAATACTACACCGCGCGTGGCTGGAAGAACGGCGTGGTGCTGGAGGAAAAGCTGAAGGAGCTGGCGATCCTTTAGCCAGTGACGAGAAACCGGGTTTCTCTAAGAAACCCGGTTTCTATTTCTCGTCTGTATCGTTGCCTGGAGGCGACTCCTACAAGCTTTACCAGGATGGCCGAGGGTCTCCCGACCGAGGCGGGTTACAGAAACCGGGTTTCTCTAAGAAACCCGGTTTCTATTTGTTGACAGTTTATCCGCCGGCGCGCAATAACTTCTTCTCCAGCGCCGGTTTTATTTGGCTGATCGCCTCGGGGCTGCCCGCGAGCTCCAGGCGCACCCGGCCTACGTGCAGCGACCCGACCCGATAATCCTCGAGCTGCGTCAACTGCGCGCGCCAGCCTTCCCCCTGCAACTCTCCGTCGGCTCCGGGTCGCGCGCCGAGCTCTTCGAGATACTCTTGCAACAGCCAGAGCGGAATGCCCGTGACCGTGACTTCGAACGTCGTCGAAGCCACTCAACCGGCTCCGCCTGCCGCCGGCGGGAAGACGCTCACCGTGTCATCCGGCCCGAGTGGGGTCTCCACGCCATCGACGAGATACGGCGCATCTCGCCCATTGACGAACACGTGAACGTGCGCATACAACTCGCCCTGGTCGTTCAGCAACTCCGCGCGCAGCGGCGGATAACGCGTGACAATCTCTTCGACCAATTCCCGCACGGTCAGCTCGCGCGCGACTGGAATCTCGACCGTCTTGCCGCCGACGATCTGGCGATAGGTGGCGTAGAAATCGACCTTCACTCTCGCACTCCTATATTCTGGCAGTTCCTGGCCTCGGCCGGAAAATGCCTCGTCGTATAGCCGCTCGTCGGCGGTTACTCGTGGAATTCCAACGCCACGCGGGGCTGAGCCACATTTTCCGACACGAATGAGTCTAGCATAACCGCCCGCGCCTTGCGAGTGACGGATGTCAGTCGCTGCCGCTGACACCTGCCAGGGCGTTGCCGGCGCTTCGACGTGCGATCACACCGCTGCAAAACGACATGCGGGTGTTGACATTTTCCAATGCGAACCCTACAATCCACCCTGTACGCCAGCTGCCGATACATCCAGACAGACCCATGTTCACTCACGTGCTCATCGTCGATTCCGACGCAGCGTTTGCCACATTGCTGAAGGAAGGGTTGGAAGCCGATCGCGAGATTCGGGCGATCACGGCGCCCGACGGCCCCTCGGCGCTGGCCGCGCTTCAATCGAACGCGTTCGATCTGGCGATCGTCGATCTGGGACTACAAGCGCCGGAGCCGATGCTGATGCTGCGCGCGATCCGCAGCCTGCAACCCGAACTGCCGCTGATGGTCATCCCGATCGAAGGCGATCTCGTCCCGCGCGAACTCGCGCCGTTTGAGATCAAGGGCGTGTTGACCAAGCCGTTCTTCCTGCCCGATCTGCCGGCCCGCGTCGCCGAGACCTTGGGCCGGCCGCTGCCGCCTGACCCGCCGATCGCTGCGGCGGCGCCACCGGCTCCACCATTGAAGAAAACCATGCGGCGGGCCTTGCCACACATCAGCCTGGCGCGTGATGATCCACGGGTGACCGAGGCGCTGGATAAGCTAGGCCAGGCGTTGAACGCGCAGAGCGTGCTGCTCACCGCCAACGATGTGCTCGTCGCGCATACCGGCGCGCTCGAACACGCGGGCGTGGAGACCATCGCCCGGCGCATCCTCCGCTCGCGGGCCGCGCTGGAGCAATCGTCCTGGACGGGTCTCGCCAATGAGCAAGTGCGCTTCGGCCAATCGATCTCGGACAGCGGCGAGCACGTGTTGTATTCGGTCGACGTGGCGGAGGGCATCGTGCTGACCGTGGCGGTGCACCCCAGCTTATCACTGCGGCTCATCCGGGCGCAGACGCGCCAGGCCGCCGAGGCGCTGGTGGGGCTGGGAGGATAATCTCCAATTCCTAATCTCTAATTACCGGGATTGGAGATTAGAGATTGGAGATTTACGAGGCATTCATGGCTCGACAGAAACTCATCTTGATCGACGGCCACTCGTTGGCCTACCGCGCCTTCTACGCGTTGCCGCTCTACGACCAGCGGGGCAAGCCGTCGTTTACCACCTCGACCGGCGAGCACACCAACGCGGTGTACGGCTTCGCCAATATGCTGATCAAGACCTGGGCCGAAGAACAGCCCGACGGCATCGCCGTGGCGTTCGACTTGGGGCGCACGTTCCGCGACGACAAGTACGCCGACTACAAAGCGACGCGTATGAAGATGCCGGATGAACTGGAAACGCAAGTCGAACGCATCGTGCAATTGGTGGAAGCCTTCGATATCCCGGCCGTCACCGCCGACGGCTACGAGGCCGACGACATTCTCGGCACGCTCGCCAAGCGCGCCGGCGCCGATAAGCTGGACGTGCTGATCATCACCGGCGATACCGATGCCTTTCAGCTGATCGATAAACGCATCCGCGTCCTGACCTCCGGCCGGATCTGGAGCGACACCCACATCTACGACGAAGCCGCCATCAAGGCGCGTTACGGCCTCAAGCCGATCCAGTTGATCGACTTCAAAGCGCTCAAGGGCGATACCAGCGACAACATCCCCGGCGTGAGAGGCATCGGCGAAAAGACGGCGCTGACGCTGCTGCAAAAGTACGGCTTGGTTGAGAACATCTACAAACACCTGGACCAGATCGAGCCGGCGCGCGCACGGACGGCGCTGGAAGCGGGCCGCGACATGGCCTTCCTCAGCAAAGACCTGGTCACCATCCGCACCGAGATACCGATCAAACTGGATTGGGCCGCCTGCGCGGTGGCCGCCTACGATCGGGATAAGGTCGAGGCGCTGTTCGATCAGTTGGAGTTTCGCTTGATCCGCAACCGGCTGCCCCAGGGCGGTGTTTCCTCAGGAAACAGGAAGGCAGCCGATCAGCCAGTGGATACAGGCGTGCCCGCAGCGGGCCAACAGATGTCGATGTTCGGCGCCGCCGCGTCCGAGGTCGAGACCGTCAAACCCAAGAAGCCTTCCGTCACCGAGACGATCATCGTTCAGGATGAAACGTCTCTCAAATCTCTAATCTCCAATCTCCAAAAAGCTAAAATCATTTCCTTCGATACGGAAGCCACCTCCACCGATCCGCTGCGGGCGGCGCTGGTCGGCATCGCGCTCGCCGTCAAAGAGGGCCAGGGCTACTACATCCCGATCGGCCACCAGCCGCCTGACCAACCAGCCACCCAGCCACCCAACCACCTAACCAGCCAGCTCTCCCTCGCCACGGTCGTCAAGGCGTTGAAGCCGATCTTAGAGAATAAGAATCTGCCCAAAGTCGCGCACAACGCCAAGTACGATATGGCCTTGCTCCACCAGGTCGGCCTCGATGTGCGGGGCCTGGTCTTCGACACCATGCTGGCCGAGTTCCTGATCGACCCCAGCGCGCGGCTGGGGTTGAAGGCGCTGGCGAAGTCGCGGCTCGGCATCGAGATGACCGAGATCACCGAGCTGATCGGAACCGGCAAGAAACAAATCACCATGGATTGTGTGCCGATCGAAGATTGCGCGCCCTACGCCGCCGCCGACGTCGATATGACGCTGCGCTTGATGCGCGTGCAAGAACCCGATCTCGCCCGGCTGGGTCTGCGTAAATTGTTCGATGAGGTGGAGATGCCGCTGGTCCCGGTGCTGCTCGACATGGAGCTGGCCGGCGTGCTGATCGACCTGCGTTTCTTCAAGAAGATGTCGGATCGGCTGGCGAAGCGGCTGGCCGAGCTGGAGCGGGAAGTGTACGAAATGGTCGGTATGCCGCTCAACCTCAACTCGCCCAACCAGCTGGCCGATGCGCTGTTCGGCAAACTCCAGCTCAAAGCGCCGGGCGGGCGCAAGACCAACACCGGCAAAGTCTCGGTCGCCGCCGATGTGCTGGAGTCGATGCGCGGCCTGCACCCCAGCATCGAACTGATCCTGGAACATCGCCAGCTCTCGAAGTTGAAAGGCACTTATCTCGATGCGTTGCCCGCGCTGGTCAACCCGGCTACCGGCCGCGTGCATACGTCGTTCAACCAGACCGGCGCGGTGAGCGGGCGCATCGCGTCACAAGACCCAAACTTGCAGAACATTCCCATCCGCACCGAGCTGGGCCGTGAAGTGCGCCAAGGATTCATCGTCGCGCCCGGCTGCAAAATGATCTCGGCCGACTACTCGCAGGTGGAGCTGCGCATTGTCGCGCACATCTGCAACGACCCCGGACTGCGCGCCGCCTTTAAAGCCGGCGAAGACATTCACCGCGCCACGGCGGCGCAGGTGCTCGGCCTCCCGCCGGAGAAGGTGACGGCGGATCAGCGTTCGTTCGCCAAGAAAGTCAACTTTGGATTACTCTACGGCATGGGCACGCAGTCGCTGGCGCAGCAGGCGGGCATCTCGATGAAAGAAGCGCAGCAATTCGTCGACGCCTACTTCGCCGGTTTCCCCAGCGTCAAGCAGTACATCGACGAGACGAAGCGCCGGGCTAAAGAGCTTGGCTACGTCGAGACGCTGTTGGGCCGCCGGCGCTATTTCCCGATCCTGAAAACCGAGACGCGCGACGCGCGCACCAATATCATGCAGCGCGCCGCCGAGCGCGAAGCGATCAACCATCCGGTGCAAGGCTCGGCCGCCGATATCCTCAAGATCGCCATGATCCGCATCCACGCGGAACTCAAACGGAAGAAGTACCAGGCCCGGCTGCTGCTCCAGGTTCACGACGAACTGGTGTTGGAAGCGCCCACTGCCGAGGTGAAGGCGGTCTCCCAACTGGTGCAGGAGATCATGGAAAGCGCATACCGGCTCGACCCGCCGTTGAAGGTGGAAGTCGGGGTCGGGGAGAACTGGGATGAGGTGAAGTAAACAGTGAACAGTGAACAGTGAATAGCGAGTAGCATTACTGTTCACTGACCACTGCTCACTAATCACTGTCTCACGCCTCCGACTTCGCCCGCTCCTTGCTCCCGATCTCGACCAGCTGCACCTGAACCTGATAGCGCTTCCCTTCGATCTCCAGCTTGCCCTGGCTGTAATAACCCTTTGAGCCGGTCTTAAAGTCCTTGGGCGATGCCGTCATCAACCCAAGTGTTTGTCCATTGTCTGTTCTGAATTCAACCGCGATATTCATCCTCAAGTCCTCCACGTGCGTGGTTGAAGCTTTGCCGGGCCTAATCATACACGACTTTCCGAAGTCCGATCTAACCCTCTCGCTAACTCCTAGCCCGCAACGCCTCTCCCAACAGTATCGGCGACTATCCCCTTCACTTCGTTGCGGGGATCTGCGTGAGTCGCCTCCTACAAACTCCTACTCCAACTCTAACTCTCACACCATTTCACTCTCGCTGTTCATTTGTGCTATACTCTGCTGCGGCTGCGCACATCCCACCGGAGCATACCCGAATGAAGCATTTTCTGTCCCTGGCCGACCTGACCCCCCATGAACTGCCCAGGTTGCTCGATTTAGCTGTCGCGCTCAAAACCGAATGGAAAAAAGGCGGAAATCCCCCGTATTTGCAGGGTAAAACGCTCGGCATGATCTTCCAGAAACCCAGTCTGCGCACACGGATATCGTTCGACATGGCGATGCTGCAGCTGGGTGGTCACGCGCTGTACCTCTCGCCCAACGAAATCCAGCTGGGCCAGCGCGAGTCGGTCGCCGACGTGGCGCGCGTGCTGGGGCGTTACGTCGACGCGATCATGGCGCGGGTCTTCAGCCACAAGGATGTGCTGGAACTGGCCCGCTACGCCGGAGTGCCCGTCGCCAACGGCCTGAGCGATTACAGCCACCCGTGCCAGGGCCTGGCCGACCTGCTCACCGTGTACGAACGCTTCGGCAAGTTCAAGGGAATCAAAATTGCTTACATTGGCGATGGCAACAACGTCGCCAACTCGCTGATCTTCGGGTGCACCTTGCTCGGCGCCGATTTCGCCATTGCCAGCCCGATCGGTTACGAGATCACCGGCGATGTCGTCGCCAAGGCGCAAGCCTTCGCCGTCAAGTCCGGCAGCAACCTGTATTTCAGTCACGATCCCAATGAGGCCGTGCGCGAAGCCGACGTGATCTACACGGATGTGTGGACCAGCATGGGGCAGGAGGCGGAAACCCAGAAGCGCCTGGAGGTCTTCTCGCCGCGTTACCAGATCAACGCGGCGCTCGTCGCCAAGGCGCGCCGCAACGCCATCGTCATGCACTGCCTGCCGGCGCATCGCGGCCAGGAAATCACCGACGAAGTCGCCGACGGGCCGCAATCCGTGCTATGGGATCAGGCCGAAAACCGCATGCACGCCCAAAAGGCGATCCTGGTCGAGCTGCTGGCGCCCGACGCCGCGAGACAGCTCCGCGTGCCGGCCGGCGCCGAAGCGCCCGTGGCGAAAGCCGATGGTCGCATTGCCCACGCGCGGCCGAAAGCCGTGAAGGGCAAATCCAGGCCAAAGGCCAGGGCGCGCACCAAGAAACGCTGATGGCTTATCGCCTACGCTGATTGCTAATCACCAATCACTAATCACTAATCTCTAATCACCGCTCATCGCTCACTGATTACCGATCACTATTCACCGTTCGCTCAATGCCTGGCAATCGTCAAACTCACCAAGCCGCGCTACAGCGCGCGGCCGAATATGTTGCTTCAAAAGCCTGGACACAGGCCATCGCCGAATACCAGCGGGCGCTGACCGAGTTCCCTGACGACGAGGAGACCTGGTCCAAGACCGCCGACGCGCTCGAACGCATTGGGCGGCTCGACGGGGCGGCGCGCGCCTACACCGCTATCGCCGATCTACGCCTGCGGCGGCGCGACATCGACGCGGCGCTTGACATCTGGGTGCGCGCCGCGCGCCTCGATCCGAACAACGCCGATGTGCAACGCCGCCTCGCCCGCGTCTACCAGCAGCAGGGCAGAGCCAAGCTCGCCATCCGCGCCTATCTCGCGCTGGCGCGCATTCACCAAAAATCCGGGCAATTCCAGGAAGCGTTCGAGCAGGTGCAGTCCGCGACCGCGCTCGACCCCAACGATCCGGACATCCTGACCGCACTGGAGCTGCTGCGCGCCAGCCAACCGGCGCCCGCCTCCCCCAAGCCGGTCCTGGCTCGTAAGCTGGACACTTCTATCTGGGATTTGCCCGTCGAATCGGATGAAGGAGAAGCGCGGGGCAGCCCGATCGAGATCGCGCGTGAGAAAGCGCTGTCCGATCTGGCGGGTTCGATCTTTGAAGAGGCCCGGCCCACGCCCGTGCCGACGCGCCTGAGCAAGACCGAGATCGATGCGCTCGTCGGTCAGGCGATCGATGCCCAGACGCGCGGCGACACCCAGGCGGCGATCGATGCCTACAAGCGCATCCTCGACGCCGGCGTGGACATGCCCGCCGCCAACTTCAACCTGGGCCTGCTGCTGCAGGCGGCGCTGCACTTCGACGAGGCCATTCGCGAGCTGCAGCGCACCGTCGCCGTGCCGGAGTATCGGCTGGGCAGCCTGTTCGCGCTGGGCGAGTGCTATCGGACCAAGGGCCGCCTCGACGAGGCGCTCAACTACTTTCTGGAAGTGCTCAAGATCGTCGATCTGGGCACGGTGCGTCGTGAACAGGCCGATGACTTGATCCAGGTCTATCAGAGCCTGGCCGAATCGTACGCGGCCAAGGGCGAGAGCGAGCAGGCGACCCAGTTTGCCGATGCGCTGGTCGAGTTCTTGAACGGCAAGGGCTGGGAAGACAAAGTCGCCGAGGCCCGCAAGCGACTCGACCAGCTGACGATCGAAGGCGGGCCGGCCATCACGCTGGCCGAGCTGCTGGCCGTGCCCAACGCCACCGAGATGCTCGAGTCGATGGCGCTGGTCACCGAGTATATGAAGCGCGACAAGCTGTATTCGGCGATGGAAGTGGCGTACATGGCGATCATGATCGCGCCCGATTATCTGCCGCTCCACTTGCGCATCGCCGAGGCGTTGTGGAGCAGTGGGCGCACGGAGACCGCGCTCACCAAGTATCTCACCGTCGCCGATACTTATAACACGCGCGGCGAAGCGCGCCAGGCCATCGGCATCTACAACCGCATCCTCAAAATGGCGCCGATGGACGTGAACGTGCGCGGGCGCTTGATCGATCTGCTGGTGGCCTATGGGCAGATCGACCGCGCGCTGGAGCAGTACTTGCAGCTGGCGGACGCTTACTACCAGTTGGCCGATAGCGATAAGGCGCGCGAAGTGTATCAAGATGCGCTCAAACTCGCGCCGCGCGGTTCGCCGCAGCGCACCTGGCCGGCGCAAATCCTGCACAAGCTGGGCGATATTTACGTGCAGCGCATCGACTGGCGGCGCGCATTGCCGATCTACGAGCAAATCAAAGCGATGTCACCTCACGATGAACGCGCGCGGGTGGCGCTGATCGATCTCTACTTCAAGACCAACCAGCTGCCGCACGCGGTCCGCGAAATCGACGCGCTGCTGGCCCTGTATAAGTCTTCGGGCAAAACCGACAAGATCATCCCCATCCTCGACGATCAGGTGCGCACCCACCCGACCGATACCGCCCTGCGCGCGCGCCTGGCCCAGGCCTACATCGAGAGCAAACAAATCCCGGAGGGCATCCAGCAGCTCGACGCGCTGGGCGATTTGCAAATCAACGCCGGCCAGAAACGCGAAGCCATCGCTACCATTCGCGCCATCATCGCGCTCAACCCGCCCAACGCCGCGGAGTATCGGCAGCTCCTCGCGCAGCTGGGGAGCTAACATGGCGGATCTGCTCGCGGTGCTCCAGCGTCTCGATTGGCTCAGCCTGCTGGACATTATCCTGGTTGCGCTGGTCTTCCTCGGCGTGCTGCAGTTGGTGCGCGGCACACAGGCCGATCAACTCTTGCGCGGCATCATCATCCTGATCGTCATCGGCGGCCTGCTGGGCAGCGCCTTCGATTTTCCCGCGCTGGGCTGGTTGTTGAGTCGGGCCGTGCTGGCGCTGCTGGTGGCGATCCCGGTCATCTTTCAACCCGAGCTGCGCCGCGCGCTCGAACGGCTGGGCCGCGCCGGGCCGCGCTTCTCCCAGAACGCGCGTGACACGGTCGCCATCGAATCGGTCATCACTTCCGTCGCCCAGGCTTCGACCCGGTTGGCCGAGCGGCGTCACGGCGCGCTGATCGTGCTCGAACGCGAGACCGGCCTGCAATCGTACGCGGATACCGGCATCCGCCTGGATGCGGACGTCAGCGCGGAGCTGCTGCAAACGATTTTCTACACCGGCACCATGCTGCATGACGGCGCAGTCATCGTGCGCCAGGATCGCATCCTGGCTGCGGCCTGTATTCTGCCGCTCACTTCGGCCTTTTTAGGCGACCGGCGGATGGGGCTGCGGCATCGCGCCGCGATCGGCATCACCGAATCGACCGACGCCGTCGCCGTCGTCGTCTCGGAAGAGCATGGTTACGTCTCGATCGCGCACAACGGCCGGATGATCCGGCGCATCGATCCGCGCCGCCTGGAAGATGTGTTGCGCACATTCTATCAGTCTGAACTGCAAGTGGCGGTCCCGCGCTGGTTGGCGTGGCTGCCGCGCTTCGGGGGCAGCCGTCAAGTTCGACGCGGGGCCTCCGGCGAGGCCCAACCGCCATCGGGTTCACAGCGCTGAGCTATGTTACGCTGGCTTGCCCAAAACATCGGCAACATCCTGCTCTCCCTCATTCTCGCCGTTGTCGTGTGGGTCGTTGCCGTCAACGAAGCCAATCCTTACCGGCAGGATGTCTTGCGCGGAATCCCCCTGATCATCCTGAACCAGCCCCGTGGCACGATCGTTTACGATCTCAGCACGACGGCGGTCGACGTGACGCTTAGCGCGCCCGAATCGGTGTGGGCCGCCTTCAACACCCGCATCATCAGCGCTACGCTCGATCTGAGCGCAGCCCAGCCGGGGGATGATCTGCATAACGTCGAGGTCAACATCCTGTCCGATTCGATCGCCCGCGTGACGCGCGTGGTGCGCGTTGACCCGCCGGCGATTCGCCTGAAGCTCGAACCGGTCAATACGGTGCAAACGCCGGTTGAGGTGAATCTCGTCGGCGAGCCTCCGGTCGGCTACCGGATCAGCGCTACCGTCACACAACCGATGACGGTGACCGCCAGAGGGCCGGCCTCGCTGTTGAGCCAGGTGGCGGCCGCCGTAGGCGAGTTCAGCATTCAAAACGCACGCGGCTCCATCTCTGAGACACTGGCGCTCAGGCCGGTTGACGCCAACGGTCAACTGTTGCCCGATATCGTCCGGCTCGAACCCAATCAGGCGCAGTTGACCGTCAGCATCGAACAGCTGGCCGGGTTCCGCGATCTGGCGGTGAAGATCGAGCTGACCGGCACGCTGGCTTCGGGCTACCGGCTGGTAGAGGTGAATGCCACGCCGCCGAGCGTGACGGTGTTCGGCTCGCCCCAGGCGCTCGAGGCGCTGCCGGGCTTTGTCGAGACCGAGCCGGTCGATCTCAACGGCGCGCAAAGCGATATCGAAAGAGATGTGCAGCTCGACCTGCCGGCGGGGGTGGCCTTGTCGGGCCAGCAGTCGGTGCGCGTCACCGTGCGGATCGAGCCGATCGTCAGCAGCCTGACCATCCCCAGCCGGCCGATCGCCATCGGCCTGCGCCCGAGACTCGCCGCGACCGTATCGCCGGAGACCGTCCAAGTGATCCTGGTCGGCGCGCTGCCGGTGCTCGATTCGATCGACCTGGAAAGAGACGTGCGGGTCATCGTCGATTTGACCGGCCTGGGTATTGGCACGCACCAGGTTGCGCCGCGCGTGGAAGTGCCGCCGGGCGTGGTGGCCCAGAGCATCTTGCCGCCGACGGTGCAGGTGGTGATCGAGAACGCGCCGCGCGGCACCGTGACGCCCAGACCCACACTGAGACCGTGAGCAGGCGGAAGGATGAAGCTGGGTCTTCATCCCTCCGCCTTCATCCTTCAGCTCTTTGTCTGCGGAAGGTTCGATCATGAGCAAGCCTCTCGTCGCGATCGTCGGCCGGCCCAACGTCGGCAAATCAACCTTATTCAATCGCCTGATCGGCGAACGGCTGGCCGTGGTGCATGATGTGCCAGGCACCACGCGCGATCGGTTGCAGGCGGATGCGGAATGGAATGGCCGCGTGTTTACCCTGATTGACACCGGCGGCATCGAGGTCGCGCCGCGCCGCCTGGAGTCGGCTGCCGCACGCCGCGATAAACCCCTGAGCGCACATACGCCGTTGGCCGTTTCGTCCGCCGAGTTCATTCCGCAAATTCGGCAGCAGGCTGAGATCGCCGTCGCCGAAGCCGACGCGATCCTGTTCGTCGTCGATGCCGAGGCTGGCATCACACCACCCGATCGCGAAGTGGCCGATACGCTGCGGGTGCAGCGCCGGCAAGCAGATCGCGGCGCGGCGCCGATCTTCGTGGTGGCGAACAAAGCGGAGACGCCGGAACGCCGCCAGGCCGCGCTGGAGTTTTATGAGCTGGGGCTGGGCGAGGTCCACTGCATCTCGGCCATTCACGGGATTGACACGGGCGACTTGCTCGATGCATTGGTCGAGGCGTTGCCGCCCGAAGCAGTTGAGGCAGAGGATGAGTCGATCAAGATCGCGATCGTCGGGCGGCCCAACGTCGGCAAGAGCAGCCTGCTCAACACGCTGCTCGGCGAGGAGCGGGCCATCGTCAGCCCGGTTCCCGGCACCACGCGCGACGCGATCGATACCCCATTGGAAGTGCCAGCGGCAGCGGTGGATAGGTCGGCATCGAAGGGTGAATCGGCATCGAAGGGTGAATCGGCATCGGGAGATGCCTCCTACAAAGTGACGCTGATCGATACGGCGGGTATTCGCCGCCGGGGTCACATCGATCCGGGCGTGGAGCAGTTCAGCGTGCTGCGGGCGCTGCGGGCGATCAAACGCTGCGACGTGGCGTTGCTGCTGATCGACGCGGTCGAGGGGGTCACCGCGCAGGATGCGCACGTCGCCGGTTTCATCCTGGAAGAGAACAAGAGCGTGGTGGTCGTTGTCAACAAGTGGGATCTGATCCAACTCACTTACCAGCAAGCCAACCCGCGAACGAACAAGCTGACCCCACAGGAAAAGGACTTCAGCCAGCACCTGCGCGTTGCGCTGAATTTCCTCGACTACGTGCCCGCCCTCTTTATCTCGGCTAAGACCGGCCTGCATGTGGATCAGGTGCTGCCGCTGGCGCTGCGCGTGCAGGAGGAGCGCCTGGTGCGCATCCCGACCGGGGAGCTCAACCGCATCGTGCGTGAGGCGGTGGATAAGCAAGCGCCGCCGACCAAGGCCGGCAAGCGCCTGAAGATTTACTACGCTTCACAGGTGCGGGCCGACCCCCCGACGTTCCTGTTCCACGTGAACGACACGAACCTGGTGCACTTCTCGTACGAGCGCTATCTGGAAAACCAGATTCGCGATCGCTACGGTTTTCTGGGCACGCCGCTGCGGCTGAGTTTCAGGCCGAGACGACGAGAATGAGTGCGCGACACAGAGTGTGGGCACGAGGGTCGGCGTCAGAGACGCCTCCTACAAGCCCCGACTCGCAACTCTAACTCCAAGCTCCCAACTCTCCCCTCAAAACGCCGCCAGCTCCCGAATGTCCGTGAACGGCCCATCCTCCGAGGTGGTCGTCCGCACGACGAGTGTCATCAGCGGCACGCGCGTCTCGGAACCGTCGCTGCCGCGCAAGACCACGAACCCCTGCTCACGCTCGCGGAATGAGTAGTGCGACTTGATGCCTTCGTCAAAACGCTGACGCAGCTTGTGGCGCAGATCGGCCAGCATCTCCGGCGCGGTGATCATCACAAAGTTGTCATCGCCGGTGTGGCCGAGAAAATCATTCGACGAGCTGAACTCGTTCATCACTTCACCAAACAGCCGCCCGGCGAAGCGCAGCACCTCCTCGCCGGCCAGGAAGCCATAAACATCGGTGAAGGGCTTAAACCCGCGCAGGCTCAAACGCATCAACGCCCAGTTGGAGCGCGCGGCCAACAACTCGCGCAAGCGATCTTCTACCAGATACGGCCCCGGCAGACCGCTGATCGGGTTGACCAGGTTTTGGTACGCGGCTCGGCGCAGCGCGTTACGAATACGCAGCTCCAGTTCCTCCACGTCGATCGGCTTGATCATGAACTCATCGACGCCGGCGGCGAGCGCGGCCAGCCGGGCATCGCGCTCGGACTGCGGGGCGAGCAGGGTCAGGTGGATGTGTCGGGTGCGCGGCGAAGCCCGCAGCTCGCGCGAGACGGCGGCCACGTCCAAACCGGGTACTTCGCTGTCCAGCACAATCGCCTCCGGCAGATCGCGCCGGGCGATGGACAGCGCCTCGTCGGCGCTCTGCGCGAAGCGCAAATCGTAACCGGATTCGCGGAAGTGATCGTGGAGCGACACGGTCGATTCGGCGCTGGCCGAAACCAGCAAAAGTGTACGGCGCGTCATAGTTCATGCTCCCAGGTCGATGCTGAAAGGTCTCCGGCTACACGGTCGTTTGCACTGCGGCACGGGCGTGACCTTCCAGCGCCGCCGCTGCTTGGTAAGCCGACCGCTCAACAGCTCCCGACCGCCGCGCCCACACGCAGCCCGGAGCGGCTTCGATTATGGCATAGCCGGAAAGTACGGTCAAGGCCGTGTTGCCCGGCGTGGTCGGATAGAGTATAATCGATTCAGTGAGGGTGAGGAGTGCGCGTTGGAAACATCCGTTGAACCGCCGGTCATGCCGGCGGAACCGTCTGTCCAAGAAGCTGAATTAAAGCCGCACGGGCGCAGCTGGCTGCGTGAAATTATCGAGACGGCGTTGTTGACGGCGATCATCTTCTTGTTCGTCAACGCGGCGACCGGACGCTTTAAAATCGACGGCACCAGCATGGAGCCAAGCCTGCACGATTCCGAGTACGTGATCGTGGATAAGGTGACTTATCTGATCGGCCGGCCGCAACGCGGCGATGTCGTAGTGTTCGCGCGGGATGGCGATCCCAAAGATTACATCAAGCGGGTGATCGGTCTGCCCGGCGAGACGGTCCAAATCTCAGACGGTCACGTGCTCGTGAACGGTCAGGTGTTGGCCGAGCCGTATGTAGCCCCGGCGAACGTGACCTACTCGGCCCAGTACCTGGGCGAAGACGAATACTTCGTGATGGGCGACAATCGTGGCAACTCGACCGACTCGCGCCAGTTTGGGCCGATTCAGGCCGATGATATCATCGGCCGCGCCTGGATCGTGTATTGGCCGCCGACCGACTGGTCGATCGTCTCGCATCACACTTATGCGGCCAGCCCGGCGCCCTGATGGGGCGCTGCGGCGACCCGCTTAAGGAGTCAACTTGGAATCTTCGTTCGATACGCCGGTTCCGGCAGATTCCACCCTGCCCGAACCTTTACCCTCAGCGCCGCCTCACCGATCGCGCTGGCTGCGCGAGATCGTCGATACCGCGCTGCTGACCGCGATCATTTTTCTGCTGGTCAACGCGGCCACGGGTCGCTTCCTGATCAAGAGCGTCAGCATGCAGCCCAACCTGCACGAGGGCGAGTATGTCATCGTCGACAAGGTGACGTACCTGGTCAGCGCGCCCCAACGCGGCGACATCGTCGTGTTCGATCTCGATGGCGAGCCGGACGATCTGATCAAACGTATGATTGGCTTGCCCGGCGAAACGATCGAGATCAGTGACGGCATCGTGTATATCAATGGGCAGCCGCTGGAGGAATCGTATGCCGCGCCGGCGCCGGGCAGCACGCTTCCGGCGCGGCGGCTGGGCACCGACGAGTATTTTGTGATGGGCGACAATCGCAGCAATTCTCGCGATTCGCGCATCTTTGGGCCGATCCACCGCGAGACTATTGTCGGCCGCGCCTGGATCATCTATTGGCCTCCGTCCGATTGGAGCATCGTCCCGCATCACGTGTATGCAGAGGGTGGTTAGCCTGTGCTTGAGGGAGTGATGTGTCTGCTCAAGAAACACAAGTCCGCGACATCGTACGCCGAGTGCTCTACCGGACCTTGGGCTTGAGTGGAGACTTCCCACAACCTGATTCAAATGCTTCTTCTTTGATCACCGAACAAACTGTCGCCGGCATCGAGCGCGGCGGTCGATTCGATGCGCCACGCGCTGCGCGTGTCACTCCTCTCGCGCGGCAACTCGCCCTCGAACGCAACGTGACCCTTGTCGAAAATAATCCCGCGCCAGCTGCTTCAACCCGATACCAACCTTCACGTGAACGTGTCGTCGCTATCGGGGCTGATCATGGCGGGTTCGCGCTCAAAGGCGCGCTTAAGGCCTTTCTTGAGGAATTGGGGTATACTGCTGTCGATTGCGGGGCACATTCCAACGAACCGGTTGACTATCCTGATTACGCGCTGGCGGTCGCCGAATGGGTGACGAGCGGGCGCGCCTGGCGCGGCATCGTCGTAGATGGGGCCGGGATTGGCTCGTGCATGGCGGCGAACAAGGTGCCGGGCATTCGCGCCGCGCTGTGTTATGATCAGGCGACGGCGGTCAACAGCCGCGAGCACAACGACGCGAACGTGCTGACCCTGGGGGCGGGCTTGATCGGCCCGGCGCTGGCCAGGCAGATCGTCAAGACCTGGCTGGAGACCGAGTTCGGCGGCGGACGCCATGCCCGGCGCGTCGACAAGATCAGCGCCATCGAGAAACGGTTTTCAAAATAATTATCGGATGAAGGTGTGTGAATTATGGCGGTTCGAGTTGGCCCCCAGACCGAGACGCGCAAAATGGCCTACGCGGATTACGCGGCTATGCCGGACGATGGGCATCGGTACCAGGTAATCGATGGGGAGCTGATCATGACGCCCGCGCCGAGCGCATCCCATCAAGGTTTTCTGCTAAATTTAGTCCGCCTCATCGATGCCCATGTCCGGGCAGCCGGTCTCGGCAAAATTTACTTTGCCCCGTTTGATGTTGTGCTTTCAAATGAAAATGTCGTCCAGCCCGATCTGCTATTCATCTCAAAAGAGCGATTGAGCATCATCACCGACGCCAACGTGCAGGGCGCACCCGATCTCGTGGTCGAGGTACTCTCGCCCGGCACAGCCCAGCTCGACAAGACGCCAAAGCGCGACCTGTACGCGCGCTTTGGTGTGCGCGAATACTGGCTGGTCAGCCCCGAAGCGGGCACGATCGAAGTGCTTGTGCTGCGCGCAGACTTGTTTGAGCGCTCCGGCCTGTTCGGCTCGGGCGACGAAGTCAAATCGAATATCCTGAGCGGCCTGTCCTTCAGGACTAACGCCGTGTTCGAGGATTGATGCACATCGATTCCGCGACCGTTGAGCGTCTCGTCGAACAGATTACGCGCCAGGTTTTGCTGGTATTGAACGAGCAGCAGGCCCGCGCCGGCGGCGCGCTGAACGACACATGCGAGTGCACAGACGGTCAGTGTTCGCGCGACTGCGCCGACAAGGTGCGCCAGGTCGTCGCAGCCGGCGCGGCGCGGGTCACCTCCGGCCTGGGCGTCATTCCCGCCGATGCTGACCTGGCTGCGTCGATCGATCACACGCTGCTCAAGCCCGATGCGAACGAAGCGCAGATCGCGCAGCTGTGCCACGAGGCGCGCAAGTACAACTTCGCCGCCGTGTGCGTCAACCCGACGCACGCCAAGTTGTGCGCGCAACTATTGAAGGGCAGCGCGGTTCGGGTGTGCACGGTCGTCGGGTTTCCACTCGGCGCGACGCCGCCCGAAGTGAAAGCGTACGAAACCCAACAGGCGCTCGACGACGGCGCGACCGAGATCGACATGGTGATCAACCTCGGCGCGCTGAAGAGCAAAGACTACGCGCTGGTCGCGCGCGATATCGCTACGGTCGTCGCCACGGCGCATGCCGGGAGCGCGATCGTCAAAGTCATCCTCGAGGCGGCGCTGCTCACCGACGAAGAGAAAGCCATCGCCAGCAAGCTCGCGAAGGAGGCCGGGGCCGATTTTGTCAAAACCTCGACCGGCTTCGGGCCGGGCGGGGCGACGGTCCACGATGTGGCCTTGATCCGGCGCGCGATCGGCCCGGCGCTCGGGGTGAAAGCGGCCGGCGGTATTCGCACTTACGCCGACGCGCAGAAGATGATCGAGGCCGGGGCGACGCGGGTCGGGGCGAGCGCCAGCGTCAAGATCATGCAAGAAGCCGGCGCGCGCTGATTCTGAAACGTCGAGACCCGGCGGACTCGAAGGAGAGCTGAACTGTGGCCGATTTGCGCTCGTATGTGTTTCTCGACTCGCTGCAACCGCAACATGCGGCGTTCCTGGGCACCATCGCGCAGGGCTTTCTCCCGTTGCCCGGTGACGCCTCGCTGTGGATCGAAATCGCGCCGGGCATCGAGATCAACCGCATCACCGATGTGGCGGTGAAATCCACCCGGGTCAAGCCCGGCATGCAGATCATCGAGCGCCTGTATGGGTTGCTCGAAGTCCACTCCGACTCGCAGGCCGAAGTGCGCGCCGCCGGCGCGGCCATCCTGTCAGCCCTCGACCTGCGCGAGGAGGATCGCTGGAAGCCGCGCATTCTCTCCAGCCAGGTGATCCGCG
Organism: Anaerolineae bacterium; assembly: GCA_035292585.1. GTDB lineage: Bacteria > Chloroflexota > Anaerolineae > Fen-1058 > Fen-1058 > DASSFZ01. The sequence continues at coordinate 65,058 of DATDPU010000014.1, forward strand.
CCGTCGATCCGCACCACACGCAACTGATCAACCGTATGCGGCACGGCCACATGTTGCTGGCCGGCCACACGCTGTACGTGCTCGAAGTGGAGCCGGCCGCCTACGCCGCGATTGCGGCGAACGAAGCGGAGAAGCGCGCCGAAATCAACATTCTGGAAGTGCGCGCGTTCGGCTCGTTTGGCCGCGTGTACCTGGGCGGCGAAGAGCGTGACATCATGGCCGGTTACCAGGCCGCGGTCGACGCGATTGAAGGCATCAGCGGCCAGGAAGCAAAGGGACGCAGGGAATAGCAAATGGTAATTGGTAAATTGGTAACTGACCACCAATTTACCAGTTACCAATTTACCGATCCCCACTAACCCCAGGAGGAACTGAATGGCTGAAGCGCTGGGCATGATCGAGTGCAAGAGTTTTGCAGCGATGGTTGAGGCGGCCGATGCGATGGTGAAAGCGGCCAAGGTCGAGTTGGTGTCGTACGAGAAGACCGGCGGCGGGTACGTGACGGCCATCGTGCGCGGCGACGTGGCGGCGGTGAAGGCGGCGGTCGAAGCCGGCGTGCGCAATGCCGAAAAAGTCGGCGAGGTCGTCTCGGTCCATGTCATCCCGCGCCCGCACCTCAACGTCGATGCCGTGCTGCCGTTGGGGCGTGAAGCCGAGGCCCAAAAGGACATACGGGGCGACTGATGCAACTCGCTCGCGTCACTTGCTCACCGCTCGCGTCCTCGCGGACGGCCACCGCGTCTCGCGGTGGTTGAGCACAGGATCTGGGACTATGCAACTCGCTCGTGTCATCGGCACGCTCGTCGCCACGCGCAAGGACGAGAAACTGGAAGGCCTGAAGTTTCTGATCGTCCGCCCGATCAACCCGGAGGGCCAGGACACGGCGAACGCTTTGGTTGCGGTGGACGCGGTGGGCGCCGGACTGGGCGAAGTCGTGATGATCGCCACCGGTTCGTCGGCGCGCCAGACGATCCTGACCGACAAGCGCCCGTGCGACGCCGTGATTATGGCGATCGTCGATACCTGGGAAGTGGGCGGCGCGGTCAAGTACCGTAAGGATTAGCTCGGCATGGAACGTCGAACCGATTCCAAGCGCAATGCGGAGCCGGAGGATATCCTCCGGCGGCAGGAGGCGGGGTTGCGCCAGGTGCATGCCGCCGCGCTGTCGATCGCCGCTTCGCTCGATCTGGATCGAGTCTTGAACGAGATCGTCACGCGCGGCGCGCAGCTGCTTGATAACGCGGTGGTTCTGGTTTACTTGATGAATAGCGGCGCCAACTTGCTGGAGCGCGTAGCGGGCAGCCACTTGGCCGCCGGGTTTACGCGCAGCTTGTTGGCGCACGGCGAAGGCCCCGCCGGGCGCGCGGCCGCGGCGGGGCGATCCATTCAGGTAGAAGATGCCGTTGCCGAAAATGAGAACCTGGAGCGTTTTGGGCCAGACCTCAGCCTTGGCAGCCTGATCGCCGTGCCGCTGATTGCCAGCGGCGAGGTATTGGGCGTGCTGGAGGTGGGCCTTCCGTGCCGCGGGCCGCTCCCGCCCGGCACGGTCGAACTCTTGGACTGGCTTGCGCCGCACGCCGCACTCGCCATCGCTCATGCGCGCTTGTTCGAACGCAGCCGTGAAATGTTGACGCTGTTGCAGGGCGTCAGCGATCGCAATGCGACAGTCAGCAGCGTGGCCCAATCGATTCTCGACGCGCACAACGATTTGCACCGTATGCTGGCCGACTCGCTGCAACGCATCCTATCACTGTTGGGACTCAAAGCGGGATCGATCCTGCTGGCCAATCCCGCCGGCCGGCGGCTACACATTGTCGTACATTACCGCTTCCCGCAGGACGACGCGGTGCTTGCGCCTCAGCAGCAGATTACGCCAACCGATCCGGGCCTGGCTGCCCAAGCCGCCTTGATCCGCCAGCCCATCGTCGTAGCGAACGTCGAACACGACCCGCTCACCCGGCCGGCGCTGGAACAGCTGCGCCGTTTCGGTATTGGCGCGCTGGCCGCGCTGCCGATGCTTGCCGATGATACGGTCGTCGGCGTGCTCATCGTCGCCGGTGAAGACGCCCAAGCGCTCGAGGCGGGCGCGTTGGACACGCTGCGTGTGATCGCCGGCGAGCTGGCCCTGGGCGCGGCCAATGCGCGCTTGTTCAGCCGGGTGCGGGCCGACCAGGAACAGTTCAAGGCGGTGATCGGCAGCAGCGGCGACGTGGTGCTCAGCCTGGACCGCCAGGGCCGGGTGACGCTGGCGAACGAGGCGGCGCAGCGCGCGTTCGGCTTCGATGCGCAGACCACCGGCATCCAACCGCTGGCCGAGATCACGACCAACGTCGCGCTCAACAGCGCCGTCGAGCAGGCCGTCCGCCACGAGATGCGCGAGCGCATCGGGTTCGAAGTGCCGCTCGCCGACGAGTCGGTGCTGTTCTGCAACCTGTCGCCGATCTTCGACGAAAACGAGCAAGTATTGGGCTGGGTCGCCGTGATGCAAGACATCACGCGCTTCAAAGAGACCGAGCGCATGAAGAGCGACATGATCCTCACCGCCTCACACGACCTGCGCAACCCGGTCAACCTGACGCTGGGCGCGCTGGATATGTTGAGCCAGAACACGGAGAACCTGACCCCGATCCAACGTGAGGTGCTCGATCTCGCGTTAATCGGCGTGCGTCGCATCGAAGCGTTGATCGTCGATCTGCTCGACCTGGAACGCGTCGAGCGGCGCGTGGGTCTAAACCTGCGCGGGTGTGACCTGACGGAGATCGCTCGCGTCGTCGTCACCGAGAACCGCATGCAGACTCAAGCGAAGCAGCAGGTGTTTGAGGCCGACTTGCCCGACGATCTGCCGGCAGTGTGGGGCGATGCGCAGCGGTTGTATCAAGTCGTGGCAAATCTGGTCGGCAACGCGATCAAGTACACGCCGGACCGCGGTCGGATTGTCGTCCACCTGCATCAAGAAGACGATCACGTTTTGCTAGAAGTCAGCGATACCGGTCGCGGCATTCCCCAAGAGGCTCAGGCGCGTGTCTTTGAGCGCTTCTACCGGGTGGCCGGTTCGTCCGCGATCGATGCGACCGGCACCGGTTTAGGCCTGGCCCTGGTCAAAACGATTGTCGAACAGCATGGCGGGCGGGTGTGGGTGACCAGTCAAGTCGGTCACGGCTCCACCTTCCGCGTCAGCCTGCCGATCTGGCGTCCGCCGACCGGGGATGGTGCGCCGGCTGGCGTATTTGCCGCTGCCTGAGGATGCGTGTGAGCACTGCCAAGATATTGACGGCCGAGGACATGCCCGACGAAGCGCGCGCGCTGAGCGAGTTTCTCGACGCGCAAGGTTACACGGTCATCAACGCGTTTGACGGCGAAGAGACGCTGATCAAGGCTCGCGTCGAGCAACCCGATCTGCTGCTGCTGGACATCCGCATGCCGGTGCTGGATGGCTTTCAAGTCTGCCAGCGTCTCAAGTCCGACCCGCTCACCGCCGACATCCCGATCTTCATGCTGACCGGCGTCGGTGAAGTGGGCGAGCGGGTGCGCGGGTTGAGCCTGGGCGCTGAAGACTACCTGATTAAGCCCTATGACTTCGAAGAGCTGGCGGCGCGGATCGACGCGCGCATGCGCAACAAACGCTCGACCGATGCGCTGCGCTCGATGCAGCAGCGCATTCTCGACACGTTTCATCGCTACGTCGCGCCCTCCGTAGTCGAGCGGCTGCTGGCCGACCCGCAAATGGCGCGGCTGGGCGGCACGCGCCAGATGGTCACCGTCTTATACGCCGATTTTCGCGGCTATACCACGCTGGCCGAGACGCTGGCGCCTGAGCGGCTGATCGGCGTGTTGAACAGTCACCTAGGGGTAGCGGCGCGGGCGATCCTGCAGCACCAGGGCACGCTCGATAAGTTTATCGGCGATGCCGTCCTGGCGATCTTCAACGCGCCGCTGCAACAATCCGACCATGCTCTCCGCGCGCTGCGCGCGGCAGTTGCGCTTCAAGAGGGACTGCACCAGCTGCACGAGACGCTGGCGCCGCAGTTGCGGTTGCCGTGCTCGGTCGGCGTCAGCACCGGCGACGCCGTCGTCGGCAACATCGGCGCAGCCGAGATCGTGAACTATACCGCCGTGGGCGATGTGGTGAACCTGGCGCAACGCATCGAGGCTAATACCGAGGATGGACAGATCGTCTTTACGGATGCAACCTACCGGCGCGTGTCCGATTTCGTCGAATGTGACACGCTGGGGCCGCGCGTCGTGCGCGGTCGATCGGGCAGCATCGACCTGTTCCGTTTTACCGGGTTCAAGAAGATACTGATTCAGTAGTCGTCATGAACGGCGTTCACCCCTACGGATGAAAATAACCTTGGGCTGCCCCCCACCCGGCCTCGCCCCACGGGGGAGAGGAGAGGCGCTCCCGCTCTCTCGCGAAGCGCACCCGAAGAGTAGTTTAGCCCCTGGTGGGCGGGCAACGGGCACGAGGCCCTACACTACGGCACACTGGTTCAATACATGAGCGCAAACTGCTACCTGTTTACTTGTTACCTGTCTACCTGGGTGAGTATATGTCCGAAGCGATGATTATCGACGAAGCCCGAATTCAGCAGATTGTGGCGGAGGCAATCGCCGAGCTGCGCGGGACAACGGTGGTCAAACCGACGGAGGGTCGGCGACTGTCCCCTCCGCTGCGCTCCGAGGATCTGCGAGAGTCGCCTCCTACAAGCGGCGATGGCGTCTTCCCTGACGTTGATAGCGCGGTCGCCGCGGCCAACACGGCGTACCGGCAATTTCGGCGGATGCCGCTGGAACTGCGCGCCAGGCTGATCGCCGCGATGCGGCGCGCCGCCGAAGAGGCGGCGGCGGCGCTCGCACATGAGGCCTGGCAAGAAACCGGGCTGGGTCGCTACGAAGACAAGATCGAGAAGAACCTGCTCAATGCGCGCAAGACGCCTGGCACGGAAGACTTGACCACGACCGCCTGGAGCGGCGATCACGGCTTGACCATCGTCGAGTGGGCGCCCTTCGGCGTGCTCGCTTCGATCACGCCCAGCACCAACCCCATCGCGACCGTGATCGGCAACTCGATCGGCAATATTGCAGCGGGCAATGCGATCGTGTTCAATGCGCACCCGGCGGCCAAGCGCTGCTCGGCCAGCGGCGTGCGCGTGCTCAATCGCGCCATCCAGGCCGCGGGCGGCCCCCCCAACCTGATCACGTGCATCGCCGAACCGACGATCGAATCGGCGCAGGCGCTGATGCGTCACAAAGGCGTGCGCGTGATCCTGGTGACGGGCGGCATGCCCGTGGTGCGCGAGGCCATGACGACCGGCAAACGCGCTATTTGCGCCGGGCCGGGTAACCCGCCCGCCGTGGTCGACGAGAGCGCCGACCTGGAGGTAGCCGGCAAGGGCATCGTCAAAGGCGCAGCGTTCGACAATAACGTGATTTGCACGGATGAGAAAGAGATCATCGCCGTCGATGCGATTGCCGACAACCTCAAACGCAGTCTGGCGGCGCACGGCGCGCTGGAACTTTCGTCCTGGCAGCTCAATCGGTTGTGCAAGGCGATCTTTGAAGAGGATCGCGGCCCCGGCAAACCCGGTGTGATGAATAAGAAGTTCGTCGGCAAGGATGCCAGCGTGCTGCTGGCCGAGATCGGCGTCAGCGCGGGGAAAGAGATGCGCCTGCTGTTCGCCGACGTGCCGCGCGATCACCCGCTGGTGTGGAGCGAACAGCTCATGCCCGTGATCCCGCTGGTGCGCGTCAACGACGCCGACGAAGCGATCGATCTGGCGGTGCAGGCCGAGCACGGCTTCCGGCACACGGCCGTGATGTATTCGCGGAACATCGATCACCTGGACCGCATGGCGCGCGAGATCGACTGCTCGATCTTCGTCAAGAATGGGCCGAATCTGTCCGGGTTGGGGTACAATGGGGAAGGCTACTGCTCGTTCTCGATCGCCGGGACGACCGGCGAGGGCATGACCCGGCCCAGCACGTTTTGCCGGCCCCGCCGCTGCACGCTGGTGGATTCGTTCAGGATAGTGTAATGGCGAGTGCGCAGTTGCAGGGCGCTCGCCCCGATTGAGCGAGGTGCATTATGCAAGCCGGCCAGGTCACTTCACGACGGCTCACGGTAGACTTCTTCAGCCATAGCCACCGCATCTCGACGCAGTTCTTGATCCGCGCCCGGCCGCTGGCCGATACGCTCAACGATCACACCCTGTCGTACGTCGACCTGGACATCGCTTACGTCTCGCGCATCGATAAGCCGGGGGAGCTGATCGCCGACTACACGCTCTCGATCCTGCGCAAAGAGAACATTTCGTTTTGCCTGGTCGCGGCGCAAATCGAGATGGCCGTGAAACAGCTACCCTCCGGGCAGTATTTCGCACGCCGCAGCCGGAGCGTGTTCTGCACCGTGCCCTCGTTCGAGATCACGGGTCTGATCGACGTGCCGGGCAACGTGGACCTGCACAAGATGATGGCGATCGGCGTCGAGCGCTTCATGCCGATTTACAAAGCGAAGGCGACCATCTCGCTGCTCCAGTCGGTGAGCTTCAGCGGCGAGCTGATCCTGGTGAACAAGGAACGCATTCAAGTTTTGTGCCTGGGCGATGCACCGACCGCGGCGAATGCCGCAGCGGGGAGTAGCTAATGGCCAACGTACTCGTCATCGACGACGACCTCGATCTGCTGAACATGCTCCGGCTGATGCTCGAACGCGGCGGGCACACGGTGAGCACCACCGCCGACGGCGCCGACGGGCTGAACAAGGCGCGCGAGCTCAACCCCGATATCGCCATCATCGACGTGATGATGCCCGGTATGCATGGTTACCAGGTCTGCCGCAAGCTGCGCGAAGACCCGGCGACGGCGCATCTCGCCATTCTGATCCTCACGGCGCGGGCCCAACCCGTCGACCGCGAAGCGGCGCTGGCGGCCCAGGCGGATGATTACATGTCCAAGCCGGTGTCGCCCACCGAGCTGCTCACCAAAGTGAACGAGCTGCTCAATCGCAAGCAGGCGGCGGACGAGCCGAAACAGTTCTTGCTGACGCTGCTGTCGTTGCGCGGCGGGGTGGGCGTCACGTCGATCGCCGTCAACCTCGCGCTCACCGTGCAGCAATCGGGCGCCGGCACCTGCCTGGTCGATCTGGCGCCGGGCGCCGGGCATACCGCGCTCCAACTGCGCTTAACCCCGAAGGTCAGCTGGATGGACTGGTTGCGCACGCCGGCCGATTTGAATGCGCAAGGGATCGATAAGTATCTGCTGACGCACGAGAGCGGGTTACGCCTGCTGGCCGCGCCCTTTGTGCCCGCGCCCGAAACCAACGTCCCGCCCGAACCTTTCCTCAAGATGTTGAGCCTGTTGCGCGAGAAGTTCCAGCGCGTGATCGTCGATGCGCCGCCGGTGCTCAACGGCGCGGCGCGCGCCGCGGTGCAAATCGCCGACGAGATCTGGCTGGTGTTGGCCCCTGAAGTCGCCTCGCTGCAATCGACGGTTGCCACCCTGCGCGCGCTCAAGGCGCTCAACGTCGACGACGACAAGATCGCGCTGGTCAGCAACCAGGTCTCGGCGCGCCCCGGCCTCACCCAGCCGGCGATCGAAAAGGCGCTGAACCGCCCGGTGGCTGCCGCATTGCCGTATGACGAAGCGCAAGCTGCTACCATCGGGCAGGGTGCGCCGCTCATGCTCGGCCAGCCCGATTCGCCCCTGGCCGCCGCCATCCGAGCCATCGCGTGATTAGAGATTGGAGATTAGAACCTGGAAGTTGGAGGGCGGGACTCTAATCTCCACCCTCCATTCTCCAATTTCTAAATCTTTCTCATGCCGAAATCCTCTGCACCGACATCTTACTCGACCGACCCTGTCGCCCTCGCTCTCGTTGAGTTCAGCAGCATTGCCGCCGGGATGCACGCCGGCGACGCGATGGCGAAGAAAGCGCCGATCGCGCGGCTGATAGCTGGCACTGTGCACCCCGGCAAATACCTGGTCTTGATCAGCGGCGCGGTAGCCGATGTCGAAGAATCACTCAAAGCGGGACGCAATACGGGTGGCAGCAACGTCATCGATTTCGTGTTTCTGCCGCAGGTGCATCCGGCGGTAGTGGAGGCTATTGCCGCCAGCGCCGCGCCGGGCCAGGCCGGAGAACGTGCGGTGCGCGGGCCGGCGTTGGGCGTGATCGAGACGGGCGGCGTCGCGGCGGCTATCCACGCCGCCGATGCCGGTGTGAAGGGCGCCGAAGTCTCGCTGCTGGAATTGCGCCTGGCCGATGGCTTGCACGGCAAGGGCTTAGTGCTGTACACCGGCGAGGTGCAGGACGTAGCGGCCGCGGTCGAGATCGGCGCACGGGCCATCGAGGCGAGCTTGCTGCTCAACCAGATCGTCATCCCGCAGTTGCACGCCGAGATGGGCGCGAACATCATTTCGCAAACGCGGTTCGGCGAGAATGTGAGCCGAACTGCAATCAGTGACGGACTGAGATAGGATTAAATAACGACGTTTGTAGTTGTGGGAGGCGTGACGATGGCAAAGGTACTTCGAGAAAAGTTTCCGATTGTCTATGAGGCAGGCAAAGCCCAAGCGGTTATCGTTGACGTAGAAACGTTCGACCGCATAATCCGTACGCTTGAACGTCTACAACAACTTGCGGATAGCCCGGAGGAGACCCGCTGGATATTTGAGGTGGTCGAACAGGCGCGGGCTTATCGAGCAGCGCATCCTGAAGAAGCGATGACGTATGAATCGCCTGAGGCCGTATTAGAGGCTCTGAACCGGACAGAGCCTGAATGAGCTTCTACCGCGTCACCTTCGACAAGATGCTCAAGCGTCAAGTCGATCGGTTGCCGGGCAAACTTCGGCAAGAGGCGCGACATCGCATTGCCGATCTGGCCCGCGACCCGCGCCCGCCGGATGCAATCGAACTGAAGGGCTATGCTGGCATATATCGTATCTGGCTCCAAGATGCTCGTTACCGGCTGGTATGGGAAGTGAGGGATGAAGAGATGCGGGTCGAGGTGTATTACGCGGGAACCAAGCCCGATTACGATGAGCTCCTTCAAGCGAAGACCGGATCGGAATCGGAGTAGATAAAGTGCAACTCGCCAAAGTGATCGGCGCCGTCGTGGCTACGCGGAAGGTCAGCGGCCTGGACGGCGTGAAGTTCCTGATCGTCCAGCCGCTCGACAAGCGCCAACAGCCCGAAGGCGAGCCGGTCGTCGCCGCCGACGCAACCGCGCAAGCCGGGCCGGGGCAGCTGGTATTCGTCATCGGGTCGCGCGAAGCAGCCCTGGCGCTGCCGGAGAAGTTCGTGCCCGTCGATCATGCCATCGTCGGCATTGTGGATGAAGTTGATAGCGCCTTGAGAGTTTAACCGCCGGGACAGGTAGCAGGTAACAGGTAGACAGGCAGACATGTATATCGGTAAAGTCTTCGGAACGGTTGTCGCAACGATCAAGCACGAGACGTTTGCCCGGCGCAAGCTGCTGCTGGTCGAGCGAGTGTCGCCTGAGGGCGAAGCCGACCAGAAGTACGACATCGCCGTGGATGTGGTGCAGGCCGGCGTGGGCGATCGCGTGCTGGTACTGGACGAAGGCAACTCGGCGCGACAAATCATCGGCCTGGAACCGAACGGCGCGATTCGGGCGGTCATCGTCGGTATCGTTGATGAGATCGAAATGTAGGACGCGGATGAACACGGATTAGATCTGTGTTGTCAGTGTTCATCCGTGTCCTTCATCTTTCCCTCCAATCTCCAATCTCTAATCTTCAGCCCTCGACTCTATGTCCTTCACCACTGAGCACCGTCTCCGTCAAGAAATCTGCCGTGTGGGCAAACTGCTGTACGACAAGGGTCTGATCGTCGCCACCGATGGCAATGTGTCGGCGCGGCTTGACTCGAATCGGATTCTCGCCACGCCCAGCGGGTTGTGCAAGGGCTTTATGGAACCGGATGGCTTGATCGTGATCGATTTGGAAGGGCAGCGCGTCGGCCCGACGAATCCCGCCAACCGCAACCTGAAACCGACTTCCGAGATGCGGATGCACCTGGAGGCGTATCGCCGTCGCCCGGACATCGGCGCGGTGGTGCACGCTCATCCGCCGATCACGGTCGCGCTCAGCATCGCCGGCGTCGACCTGGCGCAGTGCCTGCTCCCCGAAGTGATCGTCACGCTCGGCGTGGTGCCGACGACGCAGTATGCCACGCCGTCGTCCGAAGAGAACGCGCGCGCCATCCATGACTTGATCGGCGGCCACGATGCGATCGTGTTGCAGCGGCACGGCACGCTGGCCGTGGGTCGCGACCCATTCGAGGCTCTTCTCAAGACCGAATCGGTGGAGCAGATGAGCCGCATCGCGTTTATGGCACGGGTGTTGGGCGCGTCGCCGGCGCTGCCGCCCGAAGAGGTGGTCAAGCTGCTCGCGCAGCGCGAGGCGCTCGGCTTGAGCCGGTCGGCCGATGCCGAGGATTTCTGTATTCACTGCGGCGTGTGCCACGTGCCGGGTCAGCACGTCGAGCCGCCACAACGGAACCTGGATGAAGCGGCCATCGTTCGGGAAGTGACCGAAAGGGTGCTGAGGAGAATGCGGAATGCAGGATGATGAATGAAGAATGCAGAATGTAGAATGAAGAATGCAGAATGAAGAATGAAGAATGTAGAATGAAGAATGTAGAATGAAGACGACAGCCCCCGAAGGGGAGCGGAGTGGGGATGTAGAAACGAGGCTCACTCCCGCACTCTCGCACTCGCAGACCGTCTTTCTAAAGCTCGGCGGCTCGATCATCACCGATAAAATGCAGGTGGAACACGCGCGCGTCGATGTTATTCAGCGCCTGGCGCGTGAAGTGCGCGCGGCGCTGGACGCTCGCCCAGACTTGCAACTCGTGTTGGGACACGGCAGTGGGTCGTTTGGGCATGTCGCGGCGAAGAAGTACGGTACACGTGACGGCGTGCAGGATCGGGCGGGCTGGATCGGCCTGGCTGAAGTGGCCGCAGCGGCGGCGCGCTTGAATCAGATCGTCACCGATATCTTCATCGAGGAGCGTGTGCCGGTGGTGAGCCTGCCGCCCTCGGCGAGCGCGCGCTGCGAGGATGGCTTATTGGTCTACCTGGATACCCAGATACTGGCAACTCACCTTCACAACGGTCTTGCGCCCTTGGTGTACGGCGACGTAGCGCTCGACGCTGCGCGCGGCGCGACAATCGTATCGACCGAGGACGTGTTCGCCTATCTTGTGAATGAAATCGAACCGGCGTGGGTGCTCCTGGCCGGGGAGGTGGGCGGCGTCTATCCGAATGCCGACATGACCGGCGAAGTGATTCCATTGATCACACCGGACACGGTCGAGCGGCATGCCTCGGCTTTGGGCGGATCGCACGGCGTCGACGTGACCGGCGGAATGGCGGCCAAGGTGTGGCAGGTGAGCGAGTGGGTGCGCGCGCATCCGCAGCTGTCGGCGCGTATTTTCTCGGCGGGGGAAGCTGGCACGTTGCAGCGTGCGCTGTTGGACCCTGCCGCGCCGATCGGGACACTGATCCGGGCAGACGCCAGCGACGAGGTCGGGCGACGATTTCCCGGTTGAACGAGACCGGGGCAGTAGCGATTGGTGCTAGTGGTCAGTCCATCTGAAAGTGATGGCTCGTAGCATAGCCCCTTGTGGGCGCAGGACGGGCACACGGCCCTAGGCTACCCATCAAAAACAAATGGACTGACTACTAGTTTGAGCCAGCGCACTTCGTAGTTTAGCCCCTTGTGGGCGTTGGAGCAGGGCCAGACGCGCACAACCCTGCAAGGGGGCGCAGGCAGGGCGCTAGGCTACGCGCGGAAAAACTGAACTAGTGCCATTCGTTAGTAGCGGCTTTAGTCGCTCCAAGCCTGCTGGCGCTCACGACTAAATTGGAGGTGGGCATGCGCGCCTTTGAATTCTCGCAACTGGTCGAAGAGCTCAAGCGCTCCGGCGAGCGCTATCTGGAATTCTTGCGTGTCCCGTCGCTCAGCGCCGGCTTGTACGCGCTGCCGGCCGGCGGCGTCGATCCGCAGCAACCTCATACCGAAGACGAGGTGTACTACGTGATCGACGGGCGCGCGATGATTCGGGTCGGGGAGGAGGATCGAGGTGTAGCACCCGGCTCGATCATTTTTGTGAAGGCGCGCGACGCGCATCGTTTTCATTCGATCGAAGAGGATTTGAAGATATTGGTTTTCTTCGCGCCGGCGGAGGGAACGAATGAAACGTGAAGCGTGAAACGTAAAACGTGATTAAGTGACACAGGGCACTTCAAACTCCTGGAGTGTTTCATGCTCAGAGGCACACCTTTTCACTCGCGCACCTCGGCGCTGTGCGAGGCGCAGAACTGGCGGCGCTGGTCGGGCTATCTCGTCGCCGGCTCGTATGAGCTCGCGCACGAACGAGAATACTACGCCATCCGCAGCGCGGCTGCGCTCTTCGATTTATCGCCGCTGTTCAAGTATCACCTCAGCGGCCCCGACGCCGCCCGGCTGCTCAACCGCGTCGTCACGCGCGATGTCGCCCGGTGCACAGTGGGCCAGGTGCTGTATACGCCCTGGTGCGACGAAGCGGGCAAAGTGATCGACGACGGCACCGTGTCGCGCCTGGACGAGCAATGGTTTCGATTGACCTCGGCCGACCCGAACATGCGCTGGCTGCACCAAAACGCTTGGGGATTGAAGGTGAAGATCGAGGATGTCTCGGACTCGATCGCGACGCTCGCTGTGCAGGGGCCTGCCTCGCGCGACATTCTCAAACAAGCTGCGGATATCGACCTGGATAGCCTGAAGTATTTTCGCCTGGCTTCCGGCTGCGTGCGCGATGTTCCGGTGACGATCACGCGCACCGGCTATACCGGCGATCTGGGTTACGAGATTTGGGTGGAGGCGCAGCAGGCGGAGTCGTTGTGGGACGCGCTGATCGAATCGGGCCGGCCGTATGGCATTACGCCGGCCGGGATGCTGGCGCTCGACCTCGCGCGGATCGAGGCCGGCTTGCTGCTCATCGAAGTCGATTACATCTCGGCGCAGCGGGCCGTGATCGAGTCGCGCACATCATCGCCCTACGAGCTGAGCCTGGGTTGGACGGTGCATCTGGAGAAGGAGAATTTTGTCGGGCGCAAGGCGCTGCGCGCGGAGAAGCAGCGCGGCCCGGCCTGGCAATTCGTCGGGCTGGAGGTGGAGTGGGATTCATTGGAGCGGCTGTATGCGGAGGCCGGTTTGCCGCCGCAGTTACCCGGCACGGCCTGGCGCACGAGCGTCCCGGTGTACGCCAACGGCCGGCAGGTGGGCTACGCCACCAGCGGCTGCTGGTCACCGTTGCTGAAGAAGTACATCGCGCTTGCGCACGTCGAGTCGGCTTATGCGGGAACGGGCACATCGCTGATGCTCGAAGTCACGGTAGAGCATCGGCGTAAGCAGGCGGCGGCGCACGTGGTGAAGACGCCGTTTTTCGCGCCGGAGCGGAAACGATCTTAGTGAAGAGTAAACAGTACAGGACTTACGCAGTTGGTGCGGCAGTTGCACTGCCGCCGCCTCATCTGCCGCAGTACAACTGCGGCAGCAACATGCAGCTGCGTAAGTCCTGCAGTAATCAGTGAAGAGCATAACTGGTCACTAACCACTGGTTACTTCTTACTGTTTACTGATTCAACAAGGACATTATGAGCAAGGCGTACGACACCCTCATCATCGGCGGCGGGCACAACGGGCTGGTCAACGCAGCTTACCTGGCGCGCGCCGGCCAGCGCGTCCTGGTATTGGAGCGGCGACACCTGGTCGGCGGCGCGGCGGTGACCGAGGAGATGTACCCCGGCTTCAAGTTCTCGGTTTTTTCCTACGTGGTGAGTCTGCTGCGGCCGGAGATTATTCGCGAGCTCGATCTGCCGCGCCACGGGTTGGAGATTCTGCCGCTGGAGAGCACGCTCACGCCGCTGCCCAACGGCGATTACCTGGCGCTGTGGGGCGATCACGACAAGACCCGGCGCGAGCTGTATCGCCACTCGCCGCAGGACGCCGAAGCCTACGACGAGTTCGGCCGGTTGATGTACCAGATGGCGCAGGCGGTGAGGCCGATCCTGTCGATGATTCCGCCCGACCCGACCTCGCTCAACCCGAAAGACCTGCTCGGCCTGGCGCGGTTCGGCAAGCACTTCCGCGACCTGGGCGAAGAAAAGTTTTACGCGCTGTTCAAGCTGATGACGATGAGCGCCGCCGATTACCTCGACGAGTGGTTCGAGTCGGAAGCGCTCAAGGCGACCAAATCGGCCAGCGGCATCATCGGCACGTTTCTCGGCCCGCGCTCGCCCGGCACGGCTTACGTGCTGTTGCATCACTACATGGGCGAGATCGACGGCGTGTTCCGCGCCTGGGGCTTTGCCAGGGGCGGCGCCGGCGCGATCAGCCAGGCGATTGCCAGCGCCGCGCAGCGCTTCGGCGCGGAGATTCGGTGTAACGCGCCCGTGGCCCAGGTCATTCTCAAGCATGGGCGAGCGGTCGGCGTGGCGCTGGAGAGCGGCGAGGAGATTTACGCCCGCGCCATCGTGTCGGGTCTCGATCCCCGGCGCACCTTCTTGCAGCTGGTCGATCCACGCCAGCTGCCGTCGGACTTCGTCGACGACATTCGCCGCTACAAGTTTCGCGGCTCTTCCGGCAAGGTCAACCTGGCGTTGAGCGCGCTGCCGAATTTCACCTGCCTGCCGGGCGAAGGGCCGCACCAGCGCGGCGCGATCTCGATCAGCCCCAGCCTCGCCTACATCGAGCGCGCCTACGAAGACGCCAAGTACGGGGAGTTTTCGCGGCGACCGTACATCGACGTCATCTTCCCGTCGATGATCGATCCGTCGATGGCGCCGCCGGGCCGGCACGTCATGTCGTGTTTTGTGCAGTACGCGCCCTATCAGCTCAACGGCGGCTGGACCGATGCGCAGCGCGAAGCCTTCGGCGATACGGTGATCGACACGTTGGCCGAATATGCCCCCAATCTCAAAGCCTCGATTCTCTATCGACAGGTGCTCACACCTCTCGACATCGAGAACATCACCGGCCTGTCCGAAGGCAATATCTTCCAGGGCGAGCTGGCGCTGCATCAGCTCTTCTTTCTACGTCCCTCGCCGCAGTGGTCGAACTATCGCACGCCGATTCGCAACTACTATCAGTGCGGCGCCGGCACGCACCCCGGCGGCGGCATCATGGGCGCGTCGGGCCGGCTGGCGGCGCTGGAAATTCTGAAGGATGGACACTAATCACTGATCACTTGTCAGTAATCAGTAAGCAGTAATTAGTGATCAGAACAGCGGGGTTCGATGACGAAGGCATACGGCGCAATCATCATCGGGGCCGGCATCAACGGGCTGGTCACGGCCGCTTATCTTGCGAAGGCCGGGCTGCGCGTGCTGGTCCTGGAGCGGCGAGACCGGGTCGGCGGCGTGAGGGTGACGGAAGAAGCGTATCCGGGTTTTCGCTTCGACACCTGCGCGCACGATACCGGCTGGTTGAACCCGGCGATCATCCGCGACCTGGCTCTGGCGCGTCATCCGCTGGAGTTCATCCAACCCGATCCGACCGTCTGCGCGCCGTCCCCCGACGGCGGTGGCCTGGCGCTGTGGCGCGACGTGGATAAATCGGTCGAGGCCATCCGGCGTTTTTCGAAATCCGACGCCGATAGGTGGCCGGCTTTCAGTACACGCATGGCGAAGCTGGCGGGCTTCCTGAAATCGCTGTATGCGATCACACCGCCGAGTATCACGACGACCAATCCAGTGGAGCTGCTAACGCTCTTGGGATTGGGCCGGCGCTTGCGCGGCCTGGGCCGGCAGGACATGATCGAGCTGGTGCGCGCGCTGCCGATGTCCGTCGACGAGCTGTTGAACGATTGGTTCGAGACGGACGTGTTGAAAGGCGTGCTCGGCGCGGGCGGCATCACCGGCCTGATGCAGGGGCCGCGCGCCTCCGGCACGGCCTACGTCTTTCTGCATCATCAGCTGGGCAGCCCGGCGGGGACCTTCCGTTCGATCGGGTTGGTGCGCGGCGGGATCGGGAATCTGGCAAACGCGATTTCGGCTGCGGCGCGGCAGCACGGCGTCGAGATCAGGCTGTCGGCGGAAGTCGCTCACATCCTTGTGAAAGCGGATCGTGTGAGCGGCGTCGTGTTGAGGGACGGCGAGGAAATCGGCGGGCGGCGAGTCGTGTCCGCCGTCGATCCGCGCCGCACGTTCTTCGAGCTGCTCGATCCGTTGCGCCTCGACCCGAACTTCGTGCGCGCCGTTCAGAACATCAAGTATCGAAACGCGCGGGCTAAGGTCAATCTAGCCTTGAGCGAACTGCCCCATTTCGATGGCCTCGATCCGGCGCACCTGCGCGGCGCGATTTCGATCAGTCCTAGCCTGGATTATCTTGAACATGCTTACGACGATGCCAAGCACGGCGGCCTCTCGCGCCGGCCGTATCTCGAAGCGATCATTCCTTCGCTATCCGACCCGACGCTTGCGCCGCCGGGCCGGCACGTCATGTCGATCTGGATGCAGCACGCGCCGTATCGCTTGAAGGATGGCGCGTGGGACGATCGCTGCCGCGAAGCGCTGGGCGATCTCGTCGTCAACACGCTGGCCGAGTACGCGCCCCAGCTCAAAGCCTCGATGCTCTATCGCCAGGTGTTGACGCCGCTCGATTTGGAAAACACGTTTGGGCTGACCGAAGGGCAGCTCGATCACGGCGAGCTCACGCTCGACCAGATTCTGTTCATGCGGCCCGTGCCCGGTTGGGCCAAGTACCGCACGCCGATGCAAGACCTGTACCTGTGCGGCCCCGGCACGCATCCGGGCGGCGGGGTTGCCGGTGGATCGGGTTACCATGCGGCGCGGGAGATTCTCAAGGACGTGAAGCGGGTCGGTTGAAAGGTATCGCGGCAGATTCTTCTCCACGAAGACACACGAAGCACCACGAAATAGGAGCCCCATGCCTAACTCCATCACACTCGGCGCCGCCACTTCACAACCCGGAACGATTCAATATGGCCGCTGGGATGCGCTGGAGCACCCCACCGGCCACACCGAATTCTTGCCGGTCATCATCGCCCAGGGCCGAGAAGATGGGCCATGTATGTGGCTGACTGCCGGTATCCACGGGCCGGAACACGCCGGGCCGAGTGTGCTCTATCGTTTGCTCACGCCGGAGCTGGTCGCTCAGTTGCACGGGACGATCATCGCTATTCCCGCGCTCAACCCGGCCGGTCTGCGCACGCTGAAACGCGAGCCGTATCACGCACCCGATGATCCCAATCGGATGTGGCCGGACGGCCGGCCGGAGAAGCCGCCAGACCCGGATAAGGATCCGCCTTCGTCGCTGGAACGCGCCTACAAGCGCTTGTTCGACGAAATGATCGCCTGCGCGGATTACGTGATCGACTATCACAACGCCTGGACCGGATCGATCTCGTTCGTCTTCCGCGATCGGGTGATGTATCGCGCCGATGCCGATCCCGATAAACTGAGCGAGGCCGAGGCGCTGGCGGGCAAACAAGACGAGATGATTCGCGCCTACGGCCACACCGTCGTCAACGAATTCCCGATCGAAAAGTATCTTGACGAGAAGCTGCACCGCTCGACCTCGGCGGCGGCGTTGCTGGTGGGCCGCCTGCCATCCTTCACGGTCGAGCTGGGCACCGGCCACATGCCCGATCCGGCGATCGTCGCCGCTTCGGTCGCCGGCACGCGCAACGTGATGCGCTGGGCGGGCATGCTGGATGGCGAACCGGAACCGATCACGGGGATCAAGATCGTCGATGCGGGTTTCCCGGTGCGGCGGCGCTGCACGCCGCGCGTGAACGAAGCGTGCGTGGTGCTGCATCGGGTCGAGCCGGGCGATTTGGTCAGTGCCGGCGATCCGGTCGCCGAGGTGCGCGATGTCTGGGGGCGGCCGATCGGCGCTGGCGTGC
This sequence comes from Anaerolineae bacterium, assembly GCA_035292585.1. Classification (GTDB taxonomy): domain Bacteria; phylum Chloroflexota; class Anaerolineae; order Fen-1058; family Fen-1058; genus DASSFZ01. The sequence goes on from DATDPU010000014.1 coordinate 82,990, forward strand.
TGCGCTCCGAGCACGACGGTTTCGTCATCGGCCGCACGCATGGCATCTACTACTATCCCGGCGACCACGTGCTGATCATGGCGATCCGCGACGATGCGCCGATCGTCGCGCCGTATCCAGAGTCTTACTACAAAGATTAGATGAGGGACGAAGGACCATCCGTCCTTCGTCATCCGTCTTTCGTCAAATACGACCAAAATCCAAGGAGGAAAGGGGATGGGCGCCGGCTTCGATATGCGCCGGGTTCAGCGCGGGGCGCGGCTGCGGCGCACGCCGTACTTCGCCGCCACACAGCGCTACGGCGCAAAAGGTTACACCGTCTACAACCACATGTTCTTCCCGATCCAGTACGACGATTTCGAAAAAGAATACCAGGCGCTGCTCGACGCTGTGACCGTGTGGGATGTGAGCGTCGAACGCCACGTGGAGATTACCGGCCGCGATGCCTTTGCCTTTGCCAACCTGCTCACCCCGCGCGACTTGAGCCAGTGCGCGGTCGGGCAGGGCAAGTATGTGGTGATCACCGCCGAAGACGGCGGCATCATCAACGATCCGGTGCTGATGCGCCTGGGCGAAAACCACTTCTGGTTGGCGCTGGCCGATAGCGACGTGCTGCTGTGGGCCAAAGGCGTTGCGGTGAACTCCGGCATGCACGTGAACCTCACCGAGCCGGATGTGTCGCCGATCCAGATTCAAGGCCCGAAGTCGAAGCAGGTGGTGTAGGCTTTATTCGGGGAGCAAGTGCTTGAACTGCCTTACTACTATTTCCTCGAAACGTCGCTCGACGGTATCCCGGTCATCGTGACGCGCACCGGTTGGAGCGCGGAAGTCGGTTACGAGCTCTATTTGCGGGACGGCAGCCGTGGCGTCGAGTTGTGGGAGCGGGTGATGGAAGCGGGCCAGCCGCACCACATCGTCCCGACCGGCCCGTCGGACATTCGACGCCTCGAGGCGGGCATCCTGAACTACGGCGCGGACATGACGCTGGAGAACAACCCGTATGAGGTCGGGTTGGGTTGGCTGATCGATGAGGGAAAGCAGGCCGACTACATCGGCAAAGCGGCGCTCCAACGCATCAAAGCTGCAGGGGTCAAGCGCCAGCTGGTCGGCGTGGAGATCGCGGGCGAGCCGATCGCGTTCAACATGACCAAGTGGGCCGTGACGAAGGCTGGGCAGCCGATCGGGCAAGTTACCTCGGCTGTCTACTCGCCTCGGCTCGAAAAGAACATCGGTTACGCCCTGCTGCCGATCGAATACGCGGCGCTCGGCGCGCAGGTGACGGTGATGGTCGAAGATGTTGAAGAGCGCGCAGCGATCGTGGTGCAGAAGCCGTTTATCGATCCGAAGAAAGATATACCGAAATCCTGACAGCAAGACGAAGGACGAAAGACGGAAGACGAAGGGCGCCATTTTCGTCGTTGGTCACTCGTCCTTCGTCAATAATCGCCGTCACTCCTATGCTTCCTCGTCTCCGCGATTACACTCTCATCTTCCTGGGTGTCGTGATCCAGGCGCTGTCGATGGTGTTGTTCTACCTCCCCAGCAAACTGGCGGCTGGCGGCGTGAGCGGCGTCGCGCAGCTGATCGCCAATTTCACCGGCTGGCCGATCGGCGTGTTGTACATCGCGCTCAACCTGCCGCTGCTGGCGCTGGGCTGGAAGTATCTGGGCGGGCGGCGCTTTCTGGTTCGGACCATCTTTGCCGTGCTGGCCTATTCGATCGGTCTGGACATACTGGGGCAGATGCTACCTGTCGGTCTCACGCCTGATCCGATACTCAACGCCTTATACGGCGGCGTGATCGGCGGCGTCGGCGTGGGGTTGGTGTTGCGCGGTCAAGGCACAACCGGCGGGACCGATGTTTTGGCGCGACTGCTTCAGAGCTGGCGCGGCATCCCGCTCAGCCACAGCTACGTAACGACCGATGTGCTGGTGGTGCTGGGCGCGGGCTTGTCGTTCGGCTGGGATTTGGCGCTGTACGCCGTCGTCGCGCTGTACGTCGGCGGGGTCGCCGCCGAGTTCGCCGCCGAAGGGGTGCGCGTCGTACGGATCGTCGTGATCGTGACCAAAGACCCGCAGCCGGTTGCCGACAAGATTCTGCGCGAGTTGGAGCGCGGCGTCACCATGTGGCAGGGCGTGGGGATGTATTCGGGCGAGCAACGCTCGGTGTTGTTCTGCACCGTCACCCGCGCCGAGCTCAACCCGCTCAAGGCGATCATCCATGAAATCGATCCCGACGCCTTCGTCGTGATCGGCGAGGCGCACGAGGCGTTGGGCGAAGGGTTCAAGCCGCTGCGGCCGTCGTGATGCCAGGCCGAGGTAGCATCTGAAGTAAGTCCGATCCACCAAGGCATACGCAGAAACACCAAATGTACTTCACCCAAGCTCACTGCATTAAAGCGCATGAGCTAAACTGCTATCCCCAAGATAAGAACAGGAATATCAATGTCGGCTACGCCGCGTTGCTGTAAATCCCAAACAAACTGCTCAAAGTATGAGACACCGGATGACATCTCGATAACAAAGTCCTTGACAGGTACTATCTCAATACCTACGTCAATGACATCCAGGTTGTGAAATATGGTCATCTTGGCGCAGACGTTGTAAACCATGAAGGCATACTTACCGAATTGAACTTCTACTCCGACCCGATTCTTGACAAAGTCCATATCCCGATAAGCACCCTTTGACGATCTTGAGGGCGTAAAACCTGACGTATAGTATTGTGTCGGATACTCGCACAGAACCCGATGACTTTTCCACCGCCGCTTTTCAAATTCTTGCCTGAATGCCCTGTTCAGTGAATCCGGACTATATAGGATTTTATCAAGCTTAGTCCTCTCGCGGCTGACTTTCGTTTTGTGGATTCGGCTATCTACTGCGGCGATAACCTCCTTGACATCGCGTAACTCGGAGGCAAACCGTGACTCGATGATTTCTTTGCCGCCCTTGAAGGAATACATGCCTGCAAGAATCATCTATATCTCCGTTTCTTCTCTAATAGTTTCTTGCGAGGAGCAGTTTGCCATTCTTCAGGAATCTGGGAGACTTTCTCTTTACCGGTGGGCTGGTAGACAGGCTTTCCAAGTGGCCGAACCTTAAGCGTGCCATTGAACTGGGCCTGAAGCCGATCATGAGCAATCTGTACATACTCTGCTTCTTTTTCGCTGCCTGCGGCTCGCCGGTTGTGCATAGTTGCAGCGATGAGAGAGGTACCAACACCGGTGTATGGGTCAAAGACCCAATTGCCTTCATTGGTTAGCGCAAGGATGCATCGCTCAGCCAGTTCAATCGGGTATTGGCAGGGATGGCTGGTTTTTTCGGGGTGATTAGACTTCACATTGGGAATATCCCACAAAGCTTCTTCCCAATCTTTAAGTAAGACTTCCCAAACATCAGAAGGATTCTTGCCAAGCGGATTACCGGATGGCTTACCCACGTTAGGGCCTTTGAAATGCCGCTTGCCGGGATATTTCGAGGGCACACGAACTGCATCAAGATTGAAGACATAGTCATCGGTCTTGGTGAACCAAAGCAGTGTTTCGTATCGGCCTGAGAATCTCTTTGACGCGTGTAAGCCATGTCCAAAGTGCCAGACGATACGATTGCGCAGGAAAAGATTCAACTTCTTAAAGATGCCGTAGTACAGAATGTCTAGCGGGTACACTTCTCCATCTTGGACAAAGTTGCCGACTTGCCAGCAGATGCTCCCGTCATCTCTGAGTATCCGATAGAGTTGGGCGATCACTTGCGTTTGCGTTTCGAGGTACGCTTCGATTGAAACACGATCTTCGTAGTCCTTACCTAAATTGTAAGGGGGCGAAGTGACGATGAGGCTTATCGATTTGTCCGGGATGGTTGCGATGAAATCGCTTACATCGCCCTGATAGAGGACTAAGGGAGCCTCTGAGGTAAAATGGCTCTCAATTCGCTTCGGCGCTTCAAACAGGGGGAGGTTCATCATAGATTTGTCGCCCTCATCGGTAATACTGGATTCGCTTAATCATACCGATTGATGGCAAATGGCGCAACCCTCTATTTCTGAATTAGCAGGGCCTGTGCAAAGTCCGTCTAGCCCTGTCATGTTGAGCGACCAAAGGGAGCGAAGCATCTCCCCCGCTGCGCGTGCTGGCCGATTGTCGCTGAGATTCTTCGCCGCTGCGCGGCTCAGAATGACCGTCAGGGGCCGTGTCAAGTGACTGTGCACAAGCCCTATCTGAATTAGCGGAGCGCCTTGATCACACAGAGTGGCTAACCTCTTGATCATCCGCGAAAGGAGAGCCGGACATGACGCATGCAGAGCGTAAACGCAAAATCGAAGCGTATGGCGCTGCTTACCAAATGTTGATCGAGGCGCTGGGCGAGTTTCCCAAAGCGATGTGGCGCTTCAAGCCCTCTCCCGATGATTGGAGCATCCAGGAGTTGATCATCCACCTCGCCGACAGCGAGGCCAACAGTTTCATCCGCTGCCGCCGGCTGTACGCCGAGCCGGGGACGGCGGTCCTGGCGTACAACGAAGTGCAATGGGCGAAGGCGCTCGACTATGAGCACCAGAGTACGGACGATGCTTTAGAGCTGTTCAAGTGGCTGCGCCTGGCGAGTCACAAGTTGATCCAAACCTGGCCCGAGTCGGCCTGGGCGAACACGATCGAGCACCCGGAGAATGGCGTGATGACCGCCGACGACTGGCTGGACGTGTACGCGCGGCACATCCCCGAACACGTCGAGCAGATGCGGCGCAACTATCGCGAGTGGCAAAGGCGCGGACAGCCGGTTTGAGCGCAGGAAGCGGGGTTAAGGGTTTACCGTGATCTCGATCGGACAGCGATTTCGATCACAGACGCCGACCGGGTTGCCCGCATAGTAGATGTTGAAATCCGAGCGCCAGAACCGATTCTGCCCACTGCGCGTCACCCGCTCGCCGACCTGACGACACTCGATTCCCTCCGGCGGGCGAGGGTTGCTGGAGCTCTGCCAGGCCGTAACGCACTCGCCGCTGTTGAGCGCGTCGCTGCCCCACTCCTCACCGTTGATCGCGCCATTTCCATCACCCAGGCGCAGCCGCCTGATGGGAAATGTTGATGCACTTTGATTCACCACAAACAGGCCGTCGTCGTTGCGCTTGGCGAGGAGCAAGTTGTAGGTCACCGGTTCAGCTGTGGGCATGTCTGTCGGCGTGGCGGTCAGCGTAGGCGTGGGGGAGAGGGTATCAGTCGCCGTAGGGGTGGGTGTGGATGTCTCCGTCGCGGTCGGGCTGGGCGTGAAGGTCGGCGGGACGAACTGCGTCGGCGAAGGCGATAGGGTGACGCCAGGCGCCGGCGTCGCTGCCGTCGGGGCGAGGGTAGCCGTCGGCGTAGCGGTGATCAACGCCACTCGATTCGAAGGCGCGACCAGTAACGCGGCAATGCCGGCGCAATAGCACAACCCGGTTAGGCTAAGGATACTCAGTAAGACTCGGTAACGCCTGCGCCGGTTTTCCAATAAATTTCCGAACAACCGCACTCACTACTCCATGTCAAACCCTGCCCGCAGCCGGCCAAACCGATGGGTAGCCTAGCCCCCTGCTTGCGCCCCCTTGTGGGCGTTGGACGGGCACAAGGCCCTAGGCTACACCCAATCGGCAGGTCTCCATCGATTCTACTCAGCGGCTGATGGTGATGAAGGCCGCCGGGCCGTTCAGCTGGTTGATCTGATCGACGACCCACAAGATCTCGTTGGGGAACAGGCGGATCAGGTACAGGGCAACCGCCACCAGCAAGATCGGCACGAAAAGAGCTCGTCCCCGGAAAAAGGCGATGATCAGGATGATCATGATCAGGAGATCGACCCAACCGATGGTAAACGTGAACTGCGTAGAAACGCCCTGTAGCAGCATCATGTCCGGCCTCCTGCCCTGGATTGAATAGGGTGAATTATAGCGCATCGCTCTAAAATAGAAACTCAATCCCGAACACACCAGAAATTCTCATTTCGACTACTGTCATTCCGAGATGGTCTCCCTCTTCAATGTTGACGCGCCGAGCGGCCTCGTTTTTCACCGCTGAGAACGCGGAGAGCGCCGAGTAATTCAAGAATCTCTGCGATCTCCGCGTACTCTGCGGTAAGACCAACACTCTGGTCTGCGGTCGGCGTAGTGGAGATGCGCGGAGATTCGCAGGGTTTTTTCCGGCGGTTACGGGAGCGTAAGACCGGCTTCGTGTCCTCGTGGTTAATCCTCCTCCCGTACGTGCTATAATCCCGGCATGGAACTCTCACACTTCATCAAAATCGCGCGCGGCGACGAGCCGGCTGACCTGCTGTTGAAGGGCGGCCAGGTCGTCAACGTGTTCAGCGGCGAGGTGATTGCCGTCGATGTGGCAATCGCCGATGGACGGATCGTCGGGTTAGGCCCGTACTCGGCTAAGGAGACGATCGATGTGTCGGGCAAGGTCCTTGCGCCCGGCTTCATCGATGCGCACGTCCACATCGAATCGAGCATGGCGCCGCCGCCCGAGTTCGCGCACGCCGTCGTGCCGCGCGGCACCACGACGGTCGTCATCGATCCGCACGAGATCGGCAATGTGCTGGGTCTCGACGGCATCCGCTACATGTTCGATACGGCCAAGTACAACCCGCTCAGCATTTACGTGATGATGCCGTCGTGCGTGCCGGCGACGAACATGGAGACGGCCGGCGCGGTGCTGCATTGGTACGACATCGCGCCGTACCAAAACGATCCGTGGGTGCTGGGCCTGGCCGAGATGATGAATTTCCCCGGCGTGGTGTACGGCGTGGAAGAGGTGCTCGATAAATTGCGCGGCTTTGAAAAGGGCATCCGCGACGGCCACGCGCCCGGACTGAGCGGTCAGGCGTTGAATGCCTATGTCGCCGCCGGTATCGGCTCGGATCACGAATGCACCACGGTCGAAGAGGCGCGCGAGAAACTGCGGCTGGGCATGCTGGTGTTCATCCGCGAGGCGACCAACGCGCACAACCTGGAAGCGTTGCTGCCGCTGATCACGCCGGCCAACGCCCGGCGCTTTTGCTGGTGCACCGACGATCGCCAGCCGGCCGACCTGCTCGATCAGGGCCACATCGATTACCTGATCCGCCGCGCGATTCAGCTCGGACTCGATCCGATCACGGCCATCCGCATCGGCACGCTGAACCCGGCCGAGTATTTCCGCCTGCACGATCGCGGCGCGATCGCGCCGGGCCGCCGCGCCGATATCGCCGTGCTCGACGATTTGCGTCACGTCCACGCCGCGCTCGTGTTCAGAGCCGGGAAACTGGTCGCCCGCGCCGGCGAGTTGCTGCCGTATGACCGACCCGCCCGCAGCATCTTCGTCCGTTCCTCGATGAACGTCCATTGGGACGCGGTGAATTTCAAGGTCGAGGCGCAGGGGCGCCAGGCGCACGTGATTGGCGCGATCCCCGACCAGTTGATCACCGAGCACCTGATCGAAGACCTGACGATCGAGAACGGCGAAGCGGTGCAGGATGTGGGCCTCGACCTGTTGAAAATCGCCGTCATCGAGCGGCACACGCACAGCGGCAATCACGCGGTAGGGTTCGTGAAGGGCATCGGGTTGCGCAAAGGCGCGATCGCCTCGTCGGTCGCGCACGATCACCATAACATCGTCGTCATCGGCGCGGACGATCAATCGATGCTGACGGCGGCGCGCGCGGTGGGCGATATGCACGGCGGGATGAGCGCGGCGCAAGGCTCGAATGTCGTCGCCCGCTTGCCGCTGCCGATTGCCGGGCTGATGTCCGACCAGCCGATTCAGACCGTGCGGGCGCAGATGGACGACCTGTTGCGCGCGGCGCATGCGCTCGGCTCGACGCTGCACGATCCGTTTATGGCGATGTCGTTCCTGGCGTTGGCCGTCATCCCCGAATTGAAGATTACCGACCAGGGTCTGGTCGATGTGGTGAAGTTCCAGACCATTCCGTTGTTTGTGGAGTAGGTCTTGGCGATTCCAGCGCAGGCCCTTCTTGGCAAAATGCACCTTATCGATTAAAATCCGCTCCGTCGGTGAAGTCCGGCGCGGGAGCGATCGTCGCGATGAGGCCGTTACCGATGCAGCAGTCAACACGACCGTTGCGACCCCGTTGATCGGGCGCGGGTGCGACGGTCGATTTTGTTTATCGCTAAATCCTCAGGAGGTTTCCGCATGCGCAGCTTTGCAGGACGTGATATCCTTTCGCTCAAAGAGTTCGAGCGGCAAGAGTTCTTCCGCGTGTTCGAGGTGGCCAAACAGCTGGAGCCCATCGCCCGCAATCGCCGTAACAGCGATCTGCTCAAGGACAAGACGCTCGTGACCGCGTTTTATCAGCCGTCCACCCGCACGCGGCTGGCGCACGAAGCGGCGATGCACCGGCTGGGCGGGCACGTCACGGGTTTCTCGGATGCCAAGATGACCCGCGCCGGCGACTTCTACCAGGAGTCGATCAAGGACACCGTCAAGATGTTGGAGTTCTACGGCGATGTGATCGTGATGCGCCACTTCCAGCAAGGCGCGCCGCACGAGGCCGCCAGGTGGTCGTCGGCGCCGATCATCAACGGCGGCGACGGCTGGGGCGAACACCCGACGCAGATCCTTACCGATCTCTACACCGTGCTGAACGAGAAGGGCCGCATCGACGGTTTGAAGTGGCTGGCCGTCGGCGATATGCGCATGCGCACGATGCACTCGCTGGGCTATGCGCTGACCCAGTTCGATTGCCCGATCACGTTCGTGGCCCCGCCGGACATGTCGCTGACCGACGAGTTCAAAGCTGAACTACAACAGTACAGCCTGGACTTCACGGAGGCCGAGCACGTGGAACAGGCGATTGCCCAGGCCGATGTGATCTTAGTCGAGCCGGTGGTCCAGCCGGATTACACCAAATCGCGCGATGAGCGCGCGGGCAAGGACGTGGGTCTGACCCCGGCCAACTACAAGATCACCCGCGAGCTGTTGACTGGCAAGGCCAAATCGGATGCGATCCTGCTGCACTCGCTGCCGCGTATGGATGAGATTCCTGCCGACGTCGATATTACCCGCTGGTCGCGCTATTGGCAGGAAGCCTTCAACGGGGTTGTGATGCGCATGGCGCTGTTGGCGCTGGTGCTGGGGGCGATGGAGTGAGGAGGTAGGAGGTAAACAAGTAGAAAGTACACAGGGATACTTGATACCTGTCTACCTGTTTCCCTTCTACTCCCTACAGGAGACCATCATGCAGACCTTTCTTCACGGCCGAGACTTGATCGGCGACCTCGACTTCAGCAAGGAAGAAGTGGAAACCGTCATGGAGGTGGCGTTCGACCTGAAGCGCAAACGCGCGCTGGGCGAGCCGCACGCCTATTTGCGCGACAAGGTGTTGGCGATGCTGTTCTTTTTCAGCAGCACGCGCACGCGCGGCTCGTTCGAGGCCGGCCTGGCGCAGTTGGGCGGTCACGCCGCTTTCATCGAGAGCAAGACCACCCAGATCGCGCACGGCGACACGCCCAAAGAAATCGGCGTAATCTTCGGCCGCTACTTCGACGGCATCGCTATCCGTCACGTGGATTGGGGCGTCGGCAACGGCTACTTGAATGAGGTGGCAAAACACGCGCGCGTGCCGGTGCTCAACATGCAGTGCGACATCTACCACCCGTTTCAGTGCCTGGCCGATCTGATGACGATCATCGAGAAGAAAGGCCGCGATCTGCGCCGCAAGAAGCTGGTCGTCTCGTGGGCTTACGCGGCGTCGTACCAGAAACCGATGTCGGTGCCGCAGAGCTTGATTCTGCAAATGCCGCGCTTTGGGATGGACGTAGTGTTGGCGCACCCGCCGGAGTTCAAACTCATGCCGGAGATTATGGATCAGGCGCGCGAGCAGGCCCGCAAGTTCAGCGCCGGGTTCGAGGTGGTGGATGATATGGAGGCGGCCTTCAAGGACGCCGACATCATCTACGCCAAGTCGTGGGGCGCGATGGTGCATACCCCTGATCAGGCAGCGGGCGCGAAGATCATCAAGCAGTATGCGCATTGGATCACGGATGAACGCAAGCTGGCGCTGGCCAGGCCCGATGCCATCTACATGCATCCCCTGCCGGCCGATCGCAACGTCGAAGTGACCGACGGCGTGATGGACGGCCCGCAGTCGGTGGTGTACGACGAAGCCGAGAACCGCCTGCACGCGCAGAAGGCCGTGCTGGCCCTGACGCTGAGCTAAGCCGATGAGCAAAGTCGCCGTCGTCGCGGTGGGGGGCAATTCACTCATCAAGGACGAGAAGCAGAAATCCGTCCCGGATCAATACGCCGCCGCGTGTGAGTCGATGCACCACATCGCTGACATGATCGCCGCCGGCTGGAACGTGGTG
>DATDPU010000015.1:0-42190 GCA_035292585.1 Anaerolineae bacterium
CGAGTTGGCGGACTTGGCGCTGACGGGGGGCAAGGGAGTGTTGGAGGCGCTGGGGCGGCTGGCGCAGCGCGGGCGGGAGGCGGGGCTGCACGTGATTGCCTGCACGCAGAAGCCGGCGACGAGTGTGCTGGGGAGTGTGACCAAGGCGAACTTTCCGGTGCGGTTGGTGGGGCGGGTGACGAGTCTGGAGGATGCGCGGGTGGCGACGGGGTTGGGCGGGAGCGGGGCGGAGCGGCTGAGTGGTCGCGGGGATTTCCTGGCAGTGTCGGGTGCGGGGATGACCCGCTTCCAGGCCGCCTTTATCGCGCCCGATGAAATAGCAAACATCGTATGCGCCCTGCAATCGGCAAACGGACGACCTGCCGTTTGGGAACAGACGACGACCATCGAGATGTTGCGAGGATGATGTGAAGCACGGTGGAACGATCGCCCTGAGTTTTATCCTGCTTGCGATCGCCGGCGCGTGGGTGATTGGCTCGCGCCTATCCGAGCAGACGCTTGCGGCATTGGCAGGCGCGGCATGTGGGGTGGGAGTGGCTGCACCGTTCGGGCTGGGGCTGGGAGTCTATATCGGCTCGACCCGCAGCCGCGCCTCGGGCCACCCGGCACAGACGCCCGCGCCGCCTCAAGTGATCGTGCTGTCCACGCCACCGCCCGCCGCTCCGAACACGCCGTCGTATTACCCGACGCCGGGATCGCTGGCGCCGGCGCGTAGATCGTTTCGGATATTAGGCGAGGAAGACGCGGACGAGAGTTAGAGTTGGAGTTGGAGTTGGGAATTCGAAGGTATGGCAGATGAAGAGGAACCCGGTTCCAGGCGGAATCGGGTTTTTGTTTCAGATTTTGAGTTTGTAGCCGACGCTGCGCACGGTGACCAGGCGGCGCGGCCGGCTGGCGTCGAGCTCGATGATCTGGCGCAGCCAGCGAATGTGAACATCCAGCGTGCGCGTGTCACCCATGTAATCGGTATTCCAGACCTCTTTCATCAGGTCGCGCCGGGTGATGATCTCGTTGGGCTGGCGCATAAAAATTTCGAGGAGCTGCGATTGCTTGGGCGTGAGCTGATGTTCTTTCTTCCCCAGTCGCACGCAGCGATTGGCGACGTTCAGCATGAGATCGCCGGCAGACAACACCGCGGTCGCGCCGCTGGGCAGCATGCGCGCGACCCGGTTGAGCAGCTTACGCGGGGTGAACGGCTGGGCCAAAATGAAATCGGCGCCGCAAGCCGGATCAATCTGAGTCTCGGCGCGAGTGAGCAACAGGATGGCGATCCCGTCGAGCTGAGAGCGGATATCACGACACAAGCGCGAGCCATCGATGCGTGATGAAATCGCATCGAGGACGATCAGAGCCAGCGCATGCTGTTTCGCACTTGCCAGCGCCTGTTTGCCGGTCGAGGCGTGCAGCACCTCATATTTGCGCCGTTCGAGCACCGACGAGAAAGAGGTCTTGGAACGAGCGCTCTCGATCAACAGGATAGTCGGCATACAGCAAGCCTAAGCGTCAGGAAAGGACTTCAGTTGCGGGCCGGTGAGCGAGGCGTGGTGAAAATAAAGCCGCGGTCTGTATGCCAGACACGCGGCATGATGGATAACGGTTTACTTGAGAATGTTCGTCTTCACGACCGCATCGAGATAGATGACGGCGATCGCGCCGAACATGACGGACGCCAGGATGAAGTTGAGCGGGCCGAACTTCTGAAGCAAGAGCGCATCTTGGCTATAGAACTGGAGAAACGATACGATACCGAAAGTCACCGCCGCGCCGATCGCCAGCCCGACCATGATAACGGCCGTACGCTTGACTGCCATGTTGTGGAACCCCCTGGTGAAGTGCGCTGATCTTAGCGTAAGCTGGGCGAAGCGTCAAGTGGCAGCGATTCGTCTCACGCGGCTGGGCGTCGCCGCAGCAGGGCGCGCGGTAGAGCGCGGACTTCATCGGAACCGATGGCAGAGGCGACGCCGATGTACACGAGCAGTCCGACCGCGCCGGCAGCGACCAGCGGAATACCGATCTCGATGGCAGGACGGATCGCGCCGCCGATCGACAGGGTATCGGGCAGCGGCCAGTGCGAGAAGGCCGATTGCAACACGAACATCGCCGCGGCCATAGCCAGTGAGCCGGCCGTAAAACGCAACAGCGCGGCAAAAATACGGCGCTCGTCGATGCCGTGCAGGCGGCGACGGGCGATGATCAACAACACGAGCACTTCAAGGCTGACGCCGATCGAATTGCCGAGCGCCAGACCGGCAGGCCCGAGGGGTTCGCGCAAAAGCAGGCTGGCGATCACGTTGACGATCATGGCCCCCACGGCAATATAGAGCGGCGTGCGCGTATCCTGTTGCGCATAGAAGGTGCGCGCGCTGACCTCCAGCAACGAGTGACCGATCAGGCCAAGCGCGTAGCCGTGCAGCGCCCAGACAACGGCGTCGGTGGCCGACGACGCGAATAGCCCACCTTCGAACAACACCCGCACAAACGGGCGGCCCAGGACGAGCAACCCGAGTGTGGCCGGCACCGTCAGCGCCAGGATCGTGCGCAGCACGGACGAGAGCGTGGCGCGCAATTCGTCGCGCTGACCCAACGCCGCCAGCTCGCTCAAGGTGGGAAAGACGGCGGTGGCGACGGCGGTGGCGATGACCGTCTCCGGCAGCTGCATCACCCGCCAGCCGTAGTTGAGCGCGGTGACGCTGCCCGGACTGAGCTGCGAGGCCAGGCTGTCGCGGATAATGGCGGCGAGATAGACGACGCCCAATGTGCCCACGCGCGGCGCTAGCAGGGCAAGTACCCGCCGCAGATGCGGGTCGTGCAGATTGAACGCGGGAGTCCAGCGCGCGCCGTAGCGCACGAGGCCGGGAACTTGAACGAGCAGGTGCAGCAACGCGCCGAGGACGACGCCGAAAGCCGGCCCCCACACGCCGAAGCGCGGCGCAAGCAAAATCACACCAGCGAGGATGCCGAGGTTATACATGATCGGCGCGAGCGCGGGCAGCAAAAAGTGCTGATGCGCCTGCAACGCGCTCATCAGGATCGCGCTGACCGAGAAGATAGCGGTCGAGAGCAGAATCACGCGCATCAGGTCGGCGGTGAGCGCCACCTGTTCGGGTGTGAAGCCGCGCCCTTCGTCCAGGCACTGCTGAACTGAAGCGAGGTGACAGCCATATAACTGGTCGGCCACCCACGGCGCAAAGACGGCGAGCGCGACAGCGAAAATGAGCGTCACCAGGAAAGCGAGATTCGCCACGGCGCTCACCAAGCGCCACGTCGTGTCTCGATCGCGGGTGATCAGGCCGGAGAGGACCGGGATGAAGGCCGAGGCGAGCGCGCCGCCGGCGACCAGCGTGAACAACAGATCGGGCAGGCCAAACGCGGCGTAGTAGGCATCGAGTTCACGCCCGGGGCCGATGATGCGCGCCAAGATGAGATCGTCGAGGATGCCGGTGAACTTGCTGACGAGGAAGCCTGCGCCGACGAGCAGGGCCGCGATGACGATGCGGCGATTGCGGGCGGACGGGGTAGCGGGCAAGCGGGTATCGGGCATTCTATCGCACGATCAAACTATCCAACTAATCCGCTTCTTATCCTAGCGCAGCCAGGGCATCGGCGGCGGCCTTGAAGTTCGGGTTGTAACGCAGCGCCTGGTTGAACTGTTGGCGGGCGGCGTCGAGTTCACCTTGGGCTTGATGGACGAGGCCGCGATAATACCACAGCTCTTCGATGTAAGCCGTCTTGGCGAGCGTGGCATCGGCCAGCGCCAGCACGTCTTCGAAGCGACCGGTTTGATAGTACGCCTCGAAGATGCCGAACTGATACCAGGTCATGCGCCAGGGGAGACCCAGGCTGCGCGCCTGGTCGTAGGCCGAGGCAGCCGATTCGTACTCGCCCAGGGCGGCGAAGCTGCTGCCGACGTTGAACCAGACGAAGGGGTTGGATGGATTGGCGGAAGCTTCGGCCTGCGCCGAGGCAAGCGCATTGGCCGCATTGGCGTCCGGATCGACGTCGGGGCCGAGCAGCTGCATGACGGTCTCCTCCTGCTCGGCCGTGTATACGCTGATGTAGGTTCGGTTGAAGTGGCTCCAATACCAATCGAGATCGGTGTACTTCACCGATTGGTTCGGGCCGGTGTAGGAGTCCATCGCGACGAATTCTTGTTTGGCGTCACTGTAGCCAATGAGCAGCTCGTAGTGACCTTCCCAGCCATCGGCCGGGTCCGGCTCGAAACCTTTTTCGACGATGACGGGGATGCCGGCTTGCAGGAAGCGCTTGAGCAGATCGGGCGAGCCGTTGATGCGCGCGAGCGCGTTGAAACCCTGCGACTGCGCGAAGGCAACCATCTCATGCGGCGAGACGTTCTTGTCTTCCGGATCGGGTTTGAGGAACTGGGCCGCATCGGCCTGGCCATTGGGCCAATCGTAGTAACTCAAGTTCATCGAGATCGTCGCCGGGCCGCAGTTGTTCCAGGTTTGATAGATGTGCCGGAAACCGGTCAAGAAGACGTTGGCGGCATCCAGCGCGGCGGGTGTGGAGCGAGCCGCTTGCGTCGGACCGGGCGGGACGACGGGCGTGAGTGTCAGTTGGGGAGTGGGCTGATCGGTGGGTGGGCTGGTTGGTTCGGGCGTGGCTGTCGGCGTTAAAGTGGGTGTCGGAGTCCGAGTCGGAAGCGGCGTGAGCAGCGTCGAGACATCCGTCGTCGCACGCGCGATCGGCGTCGGGATGATATCGGGATAATCCGGCAGGATCAACGCGCGCGCCAGCGGCTGGAGGAGTGACGGCAAGCGATTGATCAAGCTCTGCTGTTGCAACGGTCGGAGCGAACGCGCCAGTGCGACACCCCCCGCTAAGGCCAGCACAACAAGCGCCGCGGCAAAAATAAACCACCGAGTCCGGGAATACGATCTCATCTCTCTCCTCTTGGCACGTGGCTGATTATACCCTGGGCCGTCGCTGCCGTCTTCTACCCCCTGGCCGGTGAAGGCGCGAGAATTGTCCTTCGCGCCCAATCCTGTGTATAATCGCGCCATCTCGGCGTCCTCGGAGAGTTCCCATGCGCGAAGAAGTTATCACCTGGACCGATCTGGAAAAACTGGTCGATCACCTCCTGCCCCAACTTTACGGCGCGTACGATGGCCTGGTCTTGATTACGCGCGGCGGCATCGTGCCGGGCGGGATGATTGCCGAGTCATTGGACATCAAGTCGGTGTTGACGGCGGCGGTGCGGTTTCCTGAAATCGAGCAGAAGCTGCTGGCGTGGCCGACCTTCCTCCAGTTCCCCGATGATGAGCTGTTGCGCGATCGGCGGGTGCTCGTCGTGGACGACGTATGGGGCAGCGGCCGGACGATCAACTCGGTGCGCGGCCGCGTCGAAGCCGCCGGCGGCCGGCCGGAAGTGGCGGTGCTGCACTACAAGCCGAGCGAGTCGCTGTTTGCAACCAAGCCGGAATACTACGCAGCCGTGACCGATCGCTATGTGATTTATCCGTGGGAGAAGCGGCGCGGCATCCAGGGCGTGCGGTGGATCGAGCCGAGCATGATTTGAGTGGGGAGTTGGAGTTGGGGTTGGGGTTAGTGCGGGATGCCGTTGATCGTATCATTGCGGCACTCGCAGGCTTCCTTGCGCACCCCATCTTTTTCAAGCGCCCCGTTATATTCCTCGCCCGAACCACTCGCCGTCCAGCCGTCGATGACGAACGGTGTCCCGCCAACGGCAGCGATCCATTCGCCGTCGAAGCGACGCGCCAGATGCAGGTGCGTGGCGGTTGAATAGCCGCCCTCGCACGAGGGATGACCGATGCGATCGCCGACGTTGAGTTGCGCTCCTACCACTACACGATCGCGCTCCTCGATGTGCATGTAGAGCAACACCCACCCGGTTTGCTCGTACCCATCGCTATCTAGATCGACTACGACTTCCCCTTGCCGGCTGCGCACGACCCGCCCGCTCGACATCGAGGTAATCCAGGCATCCGACTGGTAACAGCTAACGCCGTCATCCGGCGCGACAAAGTCGAGCGCGCCCCACGCCGACCCCGAAGCCCACGCGCCATGCGGCCCGCCGGTGTAATACCACGTCTCGCCCGGCGCCCAGGGCAGCGCGAGCAGCGGCTGCACCAGGTAGGCCGGTGGATCGAACGCGCCGACGAACGGATCGCCAAACCAGGTACGGTAGGTCGCCACGAAGCCATCCGCGCCGGCGTCGATCGACCACTGCTCCGGCGTGGCATCGATCGCCAGCAGCGCTTGCAGCGCGATCGTGCCCGAGTTGATACCCGGCGCAATACGCACGCGGGTGAAATCGCTCAACAGGAGCGTTTGCCCGCCCCGCGTCTTCCAATCGTAATAGCCATCGTTCAGGTGATCGGCTGCCCACATCAATTGCTTGTGCAGGCCGCTCCAGCGCTCGTCGGCGTGGCCGGCCGGGTAGAATAGCGCAATCGGGCCGGGCGTGGGATTGCTCAACCAACCGCCGCGATACTCGATCAGGGCGAGCAGCGTGCGCGGCCCCACGCTGTAGCGCTCGGCGATCAGCTGCACGATTTGCGCCCCGGTCAACACTTCGCCGTCAACTTCCTCAGTGTACGAACGCAAATAGCCGCTGGTGCGAGACACGAAGTCGGCCACATCGAAACCGACCGTGCTGACCCCATACACGACCTCGCTGTCGGGCGCGATTTTCAGGCCCGGCCCCAGCTGCGCGATACCCGCTAAAGGCACCAGCAGCTGCTGCCCGACGCCGATACTGGCGGCATCCACCAACCCGCTTAGTTGAGCAATCGCGTCCGGCGTGGTGTTGTATTCCAGCGCAATCGCGCCGAGCGTATCGCCCGAACGCACGATATAAGGTTCGGCCGTCGGCTCAGGCGCGGAGCGGGTCGGATCGGGTGACGGAGACACAAACTCCGCCGCGCGCAATGGCACGCTGACATCGCTAGGGACAACGGCGGTGGGCAGGGGCGCGGAGGCAACGGTACGTGAGCAGGCCGTCAGCCAGACGAGCAAGAGCAGGCGGGTGCACTTTCGCATGGATGGGTACGCGGGAGTACGAATGGCAGGCATGTTAGCATGCAGAGGCGCGATCGTCAAACGCGCGCTGGATGGGGAGTGGGGAATGGAGATTGGGGGTTAGAGATTGGCGTCGGGGCGTGACGGGAGTTTCACCAGTAGGAACGCTACAAGCAGTGTGCTGAACGAGAGACCGAGAGCGATCAGGAGCGCATCGGCGTTGGAGACGGGGGAGAAAGGGGCGAAAGTTAGAGTTAGAGTTAGAGTTGGAGTTGGAGTTGGAGTTGGAGATTGAACCTCCAGCGGAGTTGGTGACGGAGAGCGAGTCGGAGCTGGCTGTGTGGTTGGTGTGTTGGTTGGTTGGTTCGTAGGCGAGATGGTCGGCGCCACCGTTGGCGAGTCAGTGGGTTGAACGGTCGGCGCGATAGTGGATGAGTTGGTTGGTTTGATAGTGAGTTCAAGCGTGGGTTGATTAGCGACGAGGGTCGCTTGCGGAATCGCCGCGGCCGGCGCGCCCTCGACGATCAGGCGCGGCGCACCGCCGATGGCGCAAGTGGGCTGGGTGCAGCCGGGCAGATCGATCGTGTATACGCCGTCGCGCGGAACGATGCTCTGCCGGCCGCCGAAGGCATCGGCGAGGATGGCCTGCGCGGCGCGCGCGGGAACCTTGACCTGAACCGGAACGTGCGCGCGCGTCCACAACACCGTCGTCGTCGCCTCGGCGCGTTGGACGGTGACTTGAGTGTAAAGGTCGTCGCGCTGGTCGAGCGTAGCGCCGGTGAAGCCGGCCAGGTAATTCGTCGCCACCTGGAAGGCGGTGAAGGCGGGCCGGCGCGAGCGATCGTCGCGCACCAGGCCAAACGGTTCGGGATTGGCCGCGCGATCGCCGGGCGTGTCGATCAGTTTGTAAACGGCGATCCGGTCGACGCCGGCGGCAAGGGCCATCGCAAATGCCTGGGGAATGTAAGCCGCCTGTTCTTCAAGCGAGATCGGGAACGCCGGATTGGCGACCGGCCAACGCGGGTCGGATGAGGGCGCGGCATTCGTCTCGGTCAACCAGATCGGTTTGTCAAAGCCGCGCGCGCGCATTTCGCCGTGATGCCAGACGATCAGATCGTAAATGTTGTCGACGCGAAAATAGAGATTGGCCGAGGCCACATCGAAGTAGTAGTTGTGAGCGGGCGCTTGCGGGTCGCGCTGAATTTCGTCCATCAACAGCGCGAAGAACGGCGTGCGGCCATAGTTCGCGTCCCAAAAATAGGTGAAGGCGCTGAGATGGACGACGGCGTTGGGATTGGTTGCTTTGGCGACGTTATACGCGACCCGTTGCAGTTGGAAGAACTCGGCCACGGTTCCGCCCCAAGTGCGGCCCGGATACGCCGGGTCCCAAATGTCCGGCTCGTTCCAGATGATCCAGTGATCGATCTGGCCCGCATAGCGCGCGACGATCTGGCGCACGAACGTGGCCCACACGTTGCCCGGATCGCTTTCGGGCAGGTTCAGCCCGCGCGGCACGCCGGGCACGGCCGCATCGTTCAAAGCCCAGAACGGCGTGTTGACGATCATCCCGATGACTTCTCGCCCCGCGTCGCTCTCGGCGGCGAGCATCGCGTCGGTGAAGAAGGCCGAATTCCATTCACCATCATTGTTCGGTTGCAGGTCGGCCCAGGGGAAACGGACGCGCGTCCAGCCCGCACCCAGCGCGGCAGCGGAGGCGGGATCGTCATACGTCTCGACAATCCCGAAACGCCGATCGGGAATAGCAAGCGGGGGGCGATGTCTGACGAGTGACACGGCGCTTCCGGCCGGCGGCAACACCAGCGCGACAATAGTTGAGAGGGCGAGAACAAGTTTGGGGAGGGTCATGCCGGGAAACTCCGCAGCAACGCGACGCATCTGCCATCGTCCGCAGCGCGTCGCGTGTGGCGCACGATTGTAACACAGATGAGCGGGGCGGCGAATGCCGACAAGCTGATCGGATGGAGTTGAGGAGCGCAGCAATCTACCGTGTAAGTATTTTCGTTACACCGTGTGCAACTCTACTCATTGAGAACACCGCTGGTCACTCACCGGTTTTATTTGCGATGCAGGCACGGCTCACACCCCCTTCAACTTGAGAGGCGGTCTGAAAACCTCAAAGTACAGTGTTCTGTCCACCGCGTCCTCGCGGCTGCTTGCGCTCGGCGCGCTGTTCGCGGAGTGGACGCGAGCTTCGAGCAACTTTTCAGACAGCCCCTGAGACTACAAACAGCCTAACTGCGACCAAGCGATTATTTTAAACACGTATCGGTATCACTCACAGGTGGCTCCATCCTCGAAACCCGGCAGCAAAATCCTGCACATCGAACCACCTGGCGCGAATAAGTTTGATCGACCTGCGCGCCACCTGTTGTAATACCAGCTGACGCTAAACTCCATCTCGACAACACCATAGGCATCGAACGGCCAAACGCGATTCTCACTTGCGCGAACGCGCGCCACGCAGGTGTGGCGAAGCCGCGTGACGCGGCTCGCATTCCAATCGATTCCAGATAAGGGTTGCACAATGGGATGGCTTGCGCCGGAAGTGTTCGCGGCGGTATTGGTTTGAGGACCGGCGCTCGGCAAAAGGAGGTGGTGCTATCGGCCGGACTTACGCCCATTGAGTCGTCAAGTTGCGTGTATCGGACAACCCGGTGGCGGGTTTCGCCTTCGGCGGGTCGCCCGGCTGCTATGCCACCGCAGCTGAGAAACGCTCGGCCCGCCAACAGCTTATAGTCAAGGGGGAAGGAACACATGAAACGGTTGCAGGTTCGCTTATGGCTAATTCCGCTGCTGGTCATCGCTATCGCCGCCGGGGGGGTGCTTGGGCCGGCTCCCGGCCGGGTCAGCTCGGCGCCGTTGCGCAATAATGTGCTGCAGCGCGCGCTGGATATCGAACTGGGACGAGTTCAACCCGCTCCGTATGAGCAGTTGCTGTCCTCCGGCGTGATGTATGACCTCTTGGGAGCGACCGGCGAACTCAATCGCCGCGTCGCTGCGGTTTCACCCAATGCCGCGCTCCGCGACGTCGCCGGAGAATTGTCACGGGCCTTCACGCAAGGCTGCCAAAACGTCTTCCACGGGCACGGCCAGACGAATACCCGCGTGAATCAGGATTGCTCGCTCCGCCGGCAGGCCGAAGAAGTGATCGCGATCAATCCCAACGACCCGAATAACCTGATCGCCGGTCAAAACGATTCTCGCATCGGGTTCAACCACTGCGGTTACGATTGGTCGTTCGATGGCGGTCGGACCTGGGGCGATCAGGTTCCGCCATTCTGGCAATTCGTGATGGCCGACGACCATACCGCCGATGCGTGCAGCGATCCCACGGCGACCTTTGACGCGGAGAGTAACGCTTACGTAGGCGGCGTTCTGTTCGATGTGGCATCCGCCGCCAGCGCCTTCGTCGTCGCCAAATCGAACGCCGGCATCGGCGGGGCGTTCTACCACTCACCCGCACCGGGGGCGTTCCAGGAGTACTTGACCGACCCGCTCGGCGTGGTGGCAAGCGATAACGACCCCAACATTTTCCACGACAAGGAGTTCATCGTCGCCGACAACCATCCGGGCAGCCCGAAGGCCAACAACGTCTACGCCACCTGGACGCGCTTCAACGCCGACACGGGGGCCGGCGTTGGCGGCAACAGCCCGATCTACTTCAGCCAATCCACCGATGGCGGCGCGACCTGGTCGCCGGGCATCGAGATCAGCGGCGCGAACGCGGCCGTTTGCGCCATCTTCAGTGGTTCGGCCAACCCGAACGCGTGCGACCAGGATCAAGGCTCGCATCCCATCGTCGGGAGGGATGGGACGGTTTACGTGGCCTTCGGCAATGGCAACACCCCAGACTTGGGTTTCAACCAGGTTTTGATGGTGAAGTGCCCGGCGGCCGCCGACTGCTCGAACCCGGCCAGTTGGACCGCGCCGGTTAAGGTGGGCGACCTGATCGGCATCCACCCCTTCGGGCCTAGCGCCGCCGGCTGTCCCGCTGGACGGCAATGTCTGCCGCCGAACGGTTACCGCGTGCCGGAGTTCACGTCGATCTCGATCTCGGCCGACAGCAGTAACAAACTGTATGTATCCTGGTCCGACGCCCGCAACCTGGGCGCTAACTGCAACCCGCTAGGCAGCGCCGCAACCGCTACGCCGCCGTGCGACAACGACGTCTTCTATGCGTTCTCGACCAACGGCGGTGCGACCTGGAGCGCCACCAGAAAGATCACACCGGCCGGCAGCGCGCAGTGGCAGCCGTGGAGCGCCGTGACCAGTGATGGCAAAGCGCTGTGGGTCGCGTACTACGATCGCGCCTACGGCAACTGCGAATCCACCGGCTGCAACGACATCACCCTAGCGAAGATCAGGAACGCGGCGTCGAACAACCCGAGCTTCAGCTACGAGCGGATCACCACGGCGTCGATGCCCAACCTGATCCCGACTAACAACCCGGCGCAGGCAGGCTTCCTGGGCGACTACATGTGGGTGGCGGTCGACCGGCAGGGACGGCCCTATATCGTCTGGGCCGACACACGCGGCCTGCGCGGCACCGTGGAGGAAGACATTTACTTCGCCAAAGGGCCAAAACCATAAACGCTGAGAGATAACCGAACGCACTACACGACACGCGGCCGGAGCATACTCCGGCCGCGCGTCTTTTCTAGATTGCCTGGCCACAAATTGTGTTTTCGAGTTCACGAGAAGAAGCCCGCGCAGAGGCGGGCTTCTTTAATAAACGCGCCGGCTATTGCGCAGATGGCTGTCCGGCAACCTGCAGCCGATTGCCGTCGGGATCGTAAAATGTGGCGTAGATGACCATCTCCGGTATGACGATGGGGGCCTCGCACTGCACGCCGCGCTGGCGCAACTCCGCCACGACCCGGTTCACGTCATCGACCTCGAACACGACCGTTCCACCGCCTTCACGCGGCGGAAGCGGGTCAGGCCCCTGCCACAAGTTGATGGCGAGCCGCGCGCCGTCTTTCTCGCCGAACTCCATCCAACCGACTTCATCACTGATAAAGCCGGCCACCGGCAAGCCGAGCGTTTCGCCGTAGAACTGCTTGGCGCGCTGCCAATCGGTGACGTTGTAAGACGTGAGACTGGGTTTCGTGAATAGCGACATCCTCATTCTCCTCTCGACCTATTTCACTGCGCCGGCGCCGGCCCGGCCAATTGTAGCCGATTGCCTTCAGGATCGTAGAAGGTAGCGTAGGTGGTCATACCCGGAATCACCTCGACGTCTTCACACCGCACGCCGCGCTGGCGCAGCTCCGCAACCGCCTTGAAGGCATCCTCGACGGCGAGCACAGCGGTCGCGCCGCCCGCGCGCGGTGGAATCGGGGTCGCTTCGCGCCACCACTGGATGGCGAGATGGGTGTCATCCTTTTCGCCAAATTCCATCCAGCCAATCTCGTCGTTCACGAAGAAGGCCACCGGCAGGCCCAGCGTTTCGCCGTAGAACTTCTTGGCCTGCTCCCAATTCGTGACGTTGTAAGCTACCACCTCGACTCGCTTGAAGATCGACATTTCATTCCTCCTTGACTTGAATATGGTTACGGCCCGATCGCCGCGATCGCGCCCATCACGATCAACACAATGCAATGATCGCCAACGTCCCTGTCTAAGCTTTCCGTATATAGGCAATCCGATAGGGATACAGCCGCGCGCTCATCACGCCATATTTGACGGCCGGATCGTTCTCCATGATCGTGCGCGCCGCCTCTTCCGAATCGGCGACGAAGATCACAATGCCGAAGACGTCTTCGTCGGCGTTCTGCGTGCGCCCGAAGACCTGCAGCACCCCGCGCTCCGCCAGCTGATCCAGGTACGCGGAATGCTGCGAAACAATTCTCGTCTCCTCAGGCGTAGGGCCGTGCGTGACCATTTCGATTCGGGTGGGTCTGATCATGTAGAGATATTCTTTCGGTTCAGACATCACGCACCTGCGTTGTTTCTCCAGGACAGCCATCCATGATATGGGGAGTTGATAGAGTCGTCATCCCCCGGATCGGGGGATAAAGGTTCAAATCCTTGCGCGCAGGGCATGCCGATCGGCAGGTGCTGCGATACCGGGACTTATACTGCGCGCGGTCACAAGTTGCGCTGTTTGCTGCTCCAAGCCCGCGTCCGCGCGGGCGTCGATCCTGATCGACCGCGCGGACGCGCTCGGTGAGCACAACCGCAGATTGTTCCCGCGCCGGGTATAGATTACTGGCCGAGCCGCTCACGCAGGAAGGTCAGGGTTCGCTCCCAGGCGAGTCGGGCGGCTCCGGCATCGTAAGCATCGGGGCGATCATCTTCAAAGAACCAATGCCCGGCTTCGGGATAAAGGTGAAAGGTCACGTCGCGGCCAGCCGCGTGAAGATCGGCCTCCAGCTGCCGGACACCTTCCAGCGGTTCCCATTCATCGTGCTCGGCAAAGTGGCCCAGGTACGCCGCGCGCGCGGCGGCGAAGTCGGCCTCCGCGATGCCGTAGAACAAAACGACTGCCGCAAAATCGTCGGGGCGCAGGGACGAGAGCTGACCCGCCCACGCTGCGCCCATCGAGAACCCGATCGCGCCGAGGCCCGCCCCGGTCACCGCCGGGCGCCGGCGCAAAACCTCGACCGCGGCGAGCGCTTTGGCTTCCATCTGAGCGAGGTCGCGAACTTTCAGCAACTGCTTGGCTTCATCGATCGTCGCCGCGGTCTTACCGTTATATAAATCGGGCGCGAACGCGACGAAGCCTTCTGCCGCCAAACGATCGCACAGCTGCTTGAAGAAAGCATTCAGACCCCACCACGCGTGCAGCACGAGGACGCCCGGCCCGCTGCCGCGCGCAGGTACGGCCAGATAACCTTGAGTGGTTTGGCTGTCCGCCTGAAATTCAATCATGGTTGTCCGCTCCCAGTCTGGATGGAAGCAGGATAGCAGCAAACCAGAGGGATGTCATCACCCATTCATGTCCTCATTGTTCCCGTCAGGTCTCCCGACCTGACGGCGACGCGGCGTAGACCTCGGAGGTCTGGTCGCTTACACCTGCGCCACCGCAGAATAGACTTTGGCCGTTTGGCGCGCAGCCACGTGCCAGCGAAACTTCGCCGCCTGCCGCAACCCTTTCTCGCGGAGCCCCATCCGCAAGCCTACGTCATTCAGCACCTGAGTCAGCGCCTCGACCCACTGGCGCGGATCGTCCGGCGGCGCGTAGAGCGCGGCTGCGCCGCCGACTTCGGGCAGGCTCGACGTGTTCGACGCAATCACGGGCGTGCCGCACGCCATCGCTTCGAGCACGGGCAGGCCGAAACCTTCGTACTTCGATGGCATCACCAGCACCGAGGCCGCCGACAATAACGCGGGCAAATCCTCATCGGACACGTAGCCGGTGAACACGACGCGCTTTTGCAGGCCCAACTCGCGCACACGCGCGAAGATTGGCTCGTACAGCCAACCCTTCTGCCCGGCGATGACCAGCGGGCCGTGGACGGTTGCCAGCGCCGGCAGCGCTTCAAACAGCAGCGGGAGATTCTTGCGCGGCTCGAGCGTGCCGACGTGCAAGATGAATCGGTCGGGCAGGCCGTAGCGGTATCGGACGGCATCGAGCCGGGCCGCTTCGTCGATCGGCTTGAAGCGCGGATCGACGCCTTCGTAAATTACGCGAATCTTATCGGGCGGCACGCGATAGAGCCGGATGGCATCGCGCTTGGTGCACTCTGACACGGTGATGATGGCGTTCGCCGCGCGCAGAAAGCGCGGAACCAGCGTTTTGAGGAAGGCGAGGTTGAGCGGCTTGTGCGAGCCGGGGTCGAACTGGAAGATCAGATCGTGCAGCGTGAAGACGGAACGGATGCGGCGCAGACGCGGCAACAGGTGCTCGGTCGCGTGAAACACGTCGACGCCGGGGAACAGCGCATCCATGCCGACGCCGGTGAAGTAAGCCAGCGCGGTGCGCAATCGCCAGGGCCGAACGTTCAAGGCGGTGGTGAGCCGGGGCAAGCGATCGATCGGGGGGACGAGGTGCGCCGCGCCGCGTTGGTGATAAAAGGCGAGGTAATCGTGCGCCGCCTGCTCGACCAGCGCGGCGGTCAACTCTTGCGCGTAACGGCCCAACCCG
The DNA here is from genome assembly GCA_035292585.1 of Anaerolineae bacterium. Lineage (GTDB taxonomy): Bacteria > Chloroflexota > Anaerolineae > Fen-1058 > Fen-1058 > DASSFZ01. The sequence goes on from DATDPU010000015.1 coordinate 15,110, forward strand.
GCGCGGCGATGCACGGCGGCCGACACGTCGATGCAGACGCGCATAGGGTCACCATTCAGAATTGAAACCGATCGCGATAGGGCACGATCTTGCGCTGGTAGTCCACGACGAACGTATGGAGTTTCTCTTCCAGCTGCCGCCACTCGTCGCGTTGGAGAATCGCGTCCAGCGTGGCCCGGTCGCGGGCGACGAAGCTGAGCAGCCGGGCGGGATAATCGCCGTAAGCCGTATGCCAGGCGTCGATCAACGCTAAACCGATCGCCTGGGCCTGCGGCAAAAATTCGCCGACGACGTATTGATAGTACGTCTGTTGATTGTCGTCCAGGATGTCGTACGAGATGAGCAACTTAACGCGGTTGTCCATATCGGGCGACTAGCTCCAGATGCCGGGAATGGTCGCGCCGCATTTCGGGCACAGGCCCGATCCGCTCAACACATTCTTCAAGATACGATAGCCCCCACGCGCGATCAACAGCTCATGACAATTGGGGCAGTAGGTGTTTTCGTAAGACCCCACCTGACCGGGCAAGTTGCCGGCGTAGACGTAGCGCAGTCCGGCCTCCTGGCCGATCTCCGCCGCGCGCAGCAGCGTCTGCACGTCGGTGTTGTCCGGGTCGGTCATCTTGTAATCCTGGTGGAAGGCCGTGACGTGCCACGGGATATCGGGCGAGAGCGCGGCGATGAAGCGCGCCGCATCCCACAGTTCTGCGTTGCTGTCGTTGAAGCCGGGAATGGTCAGCGTGACGATCTCCAGCCAGAAGCCGCGCTCGTGCACCAGCTTGATCCCGTCCAGAATCCGATTCAACTCCGCGCCGAGCTTGCGGTAGTTCTTATCGTTCATCGACTTGAGGTCGATCTTGTAGCCCACGACGTAAGGCCGGATGTAGTCGAGCACTTCCGGCGTCGCGTTGCCATTCGAGATATACAGGCAGCGGAAGCCGGCGGCCTGCGCTTGCTTGAACACGGCGACCGCCCACTCGCTGGTGATCAGCGGCTCGTTGTAAGACGAGCCGAAGAGCTGCGCCCCATACCGCTGGCCCAGCTGAACCAGCTCTTCCGGCGTCACCGGCTGCGGCGTCACGCCGGCGTTTTTATCGCGCAGCGTCTGCGAGGTCTGCCAGTTCTGGCAGTTGGAGACGAGGAAGAATCCCGCCAGGTAGTTATGCTCGTCCTCGACCTCCAAGTTGTAAACATCTCCAGCGTGCTCAACCCAGCTGATGGCGCGAATAGGGACGAGATAATAATCATCTGTGACAGCTATCTGCGCCGTCAACTTCATTGTCTTCTCTGCAACTAGAGATCCTGTTGCTCCAGCCGGAGCATAATCCGGCTGGCCAAGCCAGCTGTCATAAGAAGGAGCAGTAAGCAACTGTGCCAGATGAGGTGAAGACAAGATGTAGCGGCGAGGTATCGCTAAGTAGTGCCTCTCGGTCAACTTCTGAGCCTGAATCGGCTCTGGCGCTCTCACAACATCATCTGTCGCATACACTCGGTGATCAGGCGTGCAGCGCAGCTCGGACAAATAATAGGGTCGGATGACGGCGAGTTGCCCGCGATAAGTGTGTTTGAAGACCGCTCGCACTCGTCGCAACGTACCCGAAGCTGCCACCGCACGCAGATCGCCTGGATAAGCGATCTCGGCAACATGCGTCCGCTCGAAACGAGATGCCAGGTTAAAGGCGTCGGAGAGCGCAAGCGGGCCACGATCGGTCACAACGAATGTGTCGCCCGTGAAGCAATACGAACAGTGTAGATCGCAACCTAGCATCCCGAAGGTCAGCGTGTTCGAGCCGGGGAGCACGTGGAAGAACGGTTTCTTTTCGGTCGGATCGATTTGCAGCGCGCCGACGTAACCGTGGGGCACGTACAACTTGCCGCCCTGATTGTAGCGCACGCGGCAGATGCCCTCGCGGCCGGCCTTGATCAAGCAGCGATGGCCGCAGGCGTAGCAGCGCACCGCGTCATTGTCCAGCTTCTCGTAGAGTTCGCCTTCGACCGTCAACCGGTCGAGGATTTCACCTAATGCGATCGTTTGGGTTGCCATAGAACACCTCCGACTTCTGGGCCGGGGCAACCTCAATTATAGCACCCCCTACGCGCTCACACATCCGGCAGCTGCCAAGCGATTTCGGGTTTCCCGGCCTGGCGCAGCGCCGCGTTGATCTTCGAGAACGGCCGGCTGCCGAAAAACCCATTCCGCGCCGATAGCGGCGAGGGATGGGCCGACTCGATAATGACGTGCCGCTCGGTATCGATCGGCTTCACCTTCTTGCGCGCGTAAGCCCCCCACAACACACACACCACCGGGTCTGCTTTGGCCTCGACGGCTTGAATCACCGCGTCGGTGAAGGTCTCCCAGCCTTTGTTTTTGTGCGAGTTGGGCTGATGCGCGCGCACCGTGAGCACGGCATTCAACAACAAGACGCCCTGCTTGGCCCACGGCGCCAGGTAGCCGTTGTTGGGGAGGCGAAAGCCGACGTCAGCGTGCAGCTCCCTGAAGATGTTGAGCAGCGACGGCGGCGGGGGAATGCCGGGGCGCACCGAAAAAGCCAGCCCGTGCGCCTGGTTGTCGTCGTGGTACGGGTCCTGGCCCAATAGCAACACGTTGACATCTGTGTAAGGCGTGAGTTTCAACGCCAAGAAAACTTCCGGCTCCGGCGGATAGACGACGTACTTCTTCCGTTCCTGCTCCAGAAACTGTTGAAGTTTCTGATAGTACGGCTTCTCGGTTTCGTCGCCGACGATCGGACGCCAACTGGCAGGAAGTGGAGGGGTCATTTCGCCAGGTCGTTCAATGCCTGTTGTGGAGTGAAACACACCGAGGCCCGACAAACAGGCCTCGTGCGATATACTCACTCTCGGCCCTACAGATACTCAACCCGTCCGCTCAGCTCCTCGAGTGTGAGCACTTCATGAATCAGAATCAACTGTCGAATCATCTCACCCAACGAGCGATCCGTCTTATGACAGTATGCTATGCCCGGATGATCCTGGCGGTGACTGGCAAACCGTAAAAAATCGGCGTCGTGGGTAACAAGCACGCGCTGTGTTCGGCGTATAAACGCTAATTGCGCTTCATCGCTCTGGCCGCGCAACTCGGCTTCGACCGTCGTCGTCACATCGATCCCATACTGCCGTAAAGCGCGCGCAATATCGGGGTCAACGTGTTCATCTAGATGAAACCGGATCCGGTCAGCCACAGCCCAGCGCTTTTAGCTTCTCGTGCAAAAGAGAGGGGTTGTTACGCCGGAAGGCCTCAGCAAATGCCTGATCTTCTTCGATACTGCGATCGATTTCAGCCCGATGATCGTAATAGTAAGCCATGGCTGCATGAACGGCCGCGGGTGATAGATCATACTTGCCTGAGATTTCTTCCAGGGATTGCCCCAGGCGCAAGTGCATCAGCGCCAAATCGGCCACGGTGATTCGTGTGCCCGCAAGATATGGTTTGCCGCCTCGCACTTCGGGCTTGACTTCGATATATCGGTCCAGTATTGCCGCCATATAAGCCATTCTCCTGCCGCTCTGATCTGTTGGGCCAACACAGTACTTATCAAGCGAGTCTTGCGCTGCTCAATTATAGCATCGCTTCCAGGGCGTGGCTGAACCTTAGTCAATCTCACAAGGTCATCACCACGCGCTCATGCCGGTTCAACTCCTGATACAGCGCATCCAGCTGGGCTTTGCTATCCGCTATGAAGGTGACGGTGACGGCCAAGTATTTGCCGCCGGCGCTCGGCCGGCTGGTGGCGGCGTCTGCACCCAGGTCAGGCACATGCCGCCGCACGATCGAAACGACCAATGCCTCAAAGTCATCTGCGCCCGCGCCGATCGCTTTGAGCGGGAAGGCGCAAGGAAACTCGAACAGCGTTTCGTCTTGATTCATCTCATTCACTCAGCTTGAACCACAATCTCGCGTATGGATTATCGCCGAATTCTAAATGTTGGACGACAGTTGCGCTGTCGCCCGCTGTCCGCAGTACAACTGCGGACGAACGAAGTAGATAATCACCACTATCTCTGGCAGCGATTATCACCGAATTCTCGCAAAGCGGCGTCTACAGAAACTGCGCCGCGCTATCTGCCCTCGGCTTGCGCCTCGCGCAAGGTCATACACGTGCTGGTCGCCTGGGCGACCAGTTGCCCTTGTTCATCGGTCACATGGCACTCGACCAGGCCGATCGTCCGGCCCGACCTCACGACGGCGCCTAGCGCCCGCAGCCGGGCTTTCCAAATCGGCTTCAAGAAGTTGATCTTGAGCTCGAGTGTGGTGAAAGACTCGCCCTCGCCCAAGGTCGAGGCATACGCCAGGCCCATCGCCGCATCGGCGATATCGCACAGCACGCCGCCGTGCAGCGTACCCATCGGATTCGTGTGACGTTCGCCGGCCTCGAATTCGATCACCGCCTGCCCGGGCTCAATCGACGCCAGCCTGAAGCCGATCAGCGCAGCAATCGGCGGCAACGGGACTTCGCCGTTCAGCATCTGCTGAATCCGATCGAGCATGCGCGGCATTGAAGCACACTCTACTTGGTGACAAGCGCATTGAACAGCTCGCGCGTGACTGCCGCGATGTCCGTAACCGCTTGATCGAATGCCGCCTGGTTGAGGCGCGCGGGAACGCGATACCCGCTCACCTTGCGGACGAACTGCAATGCGGCGGCTTGCAACTCTTCATCTGTAGGCGGCTGGTCAGGGCGGCGCAGCGTCTTGATGTTCCGGCACATACGCAATGAGCTCCGTGTTCACAGATTCCGAATGACCCGGCAGGGATTCCCAACCGCGACGACGTTGGCCGGGATATTTTTGGTGACCACGCTGCCCGCGCCGATGGTCGTGTTGTCGCCGATCGTCACGCCCTGACAAATGATCGCGCCGCCGCCCACCCACACGTTATTCCCGATCTTCACCGGCGCGGCGAGTTCCAGGTCCGTCAGGCGCTCGGCCGGATCGACCGGGTGATAAGCCGTGTACACCTGCACGGCCGGGCCGAACTGCGTGTTCGCGCCGATGTGGATGGTGTTACAGTCGAGCAGCACACAGCCGAAGTTGAAGAAGCTGCCGCTGCCGATGAAGATGTAACGGCCGTAATCACAATAGAACGGCGGCTCGATCCACACGTCGGACCCTGCGCCGCCGAGCAGTTCGGACAGGAGCGCCGCGCGCGCCTCGAGCTCGTCCTCGCGCGTCTGGTTGTACAGGCGCGTGAGCCGGCGGGCGCGCTGGCGCAGGGCGACCAGTTCGGGATCGGACGCGAGATAGCGTTCGTCGGCCAGCATCTTTTGCTTTTCAGTTCGGTCGGTCAAGGCACGGCTCCACTGCATGTAAAGGATTTAGCGATCATCCCCAAGGAACAGGCGTTACACGAACTGCTGCGCAGACGACTGAAAACTTCGTGTTTCTTCGTGCGCCTTCGTGGAAGGTTTATTTCAATCACTCCACGAACTTGCGGATCAGTTCGCCGATGATCGTCAAATGGTAATCGTCGTGCTCGGCGATGAAGTAGGCCAGGTCGATGGCACGTATCGCTTTTTCCAGGCGCGGATGGATCGCCGTGCGCGCGACGAACGCTTCATCGTAGCTTTCGAGCCGCTCCACGAATTCGGCGCGGGCCAGGCGGAACGCATCCAGTAGTTCCACGATCGACCGGGCGTTGTGATTTGCCTCGTTCGTCTTGCGATTGCCCATGTCGGCCGGCCGCAACACCGCTTTCCCCGCTTCGAAATCGTCCAGCCGACCCATCCCCAACTCTTCCAGGTCCAGCAAATGACCCGTGTGCTCTTGCATCGACCAATCCGCGCCGTCGCGTTGGGTCAGGGCTTCGCGCGGCAGCGCGCCGACCCGATCTTCCAGACGCGCGGGCGCGCCGCGCAAACGTTCGACCAGGATTGGGTATAGGCCGATCGTCAGATGCTCGAATGAGAAATCGCGCTCCAGCCAGTCGATGCGGCACACCATTGAAGACCTCCTACGCTCACTATAAAACAGCCGACGATCAAATTCAACTCAGGCTTCGATTGTCGGCTCAACCCGTTACAACCAATTACTTGGATCAGCACTGGTAGTTCGCCAAACTGATTTTGATGGGTGTAGCCTAGGGCCTTGTGCCCGTTCATGACGCCCACGAGGGGCCAGGCTACCCATCGTTTTCCATTTGGCCGACTACTAGAGGTCGCACAGCCAGTGGGAAAGGGACACAATCTGATCGGCATCCGTCAAGTTCGCAGCATTGTTCAGCGTGCCATCTTCCAACTCACTCCAAATTCGGGCCATCAGGCTTTTCTCCACACATACACACACTTCCGCAAAGCTTCGCGCCCGTGTTCCCCCATTTGCTGACTGCTGTTGCCTTTTCCATTGGGCAAAACCAGAATGCTTTCGACGTCAAAGCCCAATTGTTCTGCAAGATGCGAAAGGATCAGGTCTACCGAAATACTCGCGCCCGCGTAGCGCACGTTGTCGTTCACCATAAAGAGCGGCGCCCCGGGTTTCAGCACGCGAGTACACTCTGCCATCACGCAGGCCATTTCGTAGAAGTATCCTCGCACCATTCTGGGAATACCGTTGTTGTTTAGCGCACCCTGTTCCTTCTGACTCTCCAGATAGCGTAAGATACCCTGGAGCAACTCCTGGCGATCGGTGACCGCTATCGCCTTCGCCCAGCGGGGATTGATTTTGAGCAGATCCTTCGCGCGATTCTCAACCGTGCAACTCAGCATCTGTTGCCGGAGACTAATGAGCTCTTTCTCACCCACCCCAAGCAAGGCGAGTTCCAAGGCATACGTCCGGGTATAGTCGTAACGATTGCAGTAAGGCGGAGAGGTCATCACGGCGTCATAGGAGTTGTCTGCCAAACCTGGCAGGATATCCAAACAAGAGCCCCTGTACAGGTGAATCTGGCCCGACGTAGGCTCAGTGGGAAACAACCCCACTTGCTTCGAGCCTAGCTGTAGGTCGGCGACAATTTCATCTAGTTTGGTGAAGATCGCTTGCCCAAAATCGATCACGCGGCCCTTGTCAAAAGCTTTCGCGCCCTGCCGGCGTCCCGATCGATAATCCCAGCGAAGATATTGCCCATCTTTGCGCGTATAACTGACGGACTCCAGGACGCACAACAAAGCAAAGCGCAGGACGGCCTGAACTCGCTCGTTTTCTTGCGGCCAGGCGCCCATATAGCGCTCAATCGCTTCCCGAGTCTCCGCTGGATATGCTCCAGCTGTAATTCGCAGTCGCGGCAAAGGGTAGCTTGTAGTGGCATGTTCCCAGGGGCGTATGCTCGACCAGCGCTCCAAGGCGGCAAAATCATCACCGCTGAACTCTGTTTCCAAGCATCTCCGGACCGTAACAATCTGCTGACCGATGGGAAGTACCTCAATGCCTTCCGCGTCCATCCCCATCGCGCTCGCGGCGAATAAAGTGGTTCCACTTCCGGCGAAAGGATCGAATACCGTGCCGCTAACCAACTCGTATTTTCTAAACAGATGCTCCACCAACGCAGCAGAAAATGCCTCCTTGAACTTATACCAACGATAGGCAGCCCTGGACTTGTTGGCCTGAAAGCTAACGAGTGAGCGCGTCAGAGATACTTGCATCTTGAATTTATCGCTGAAATGCTCTGACAACTCACGGTCAAGGCGATCAATCTCGCTTAAGCCGGGTTGGTGTATAACGGGTGGCGCTGATTCACGAATCAGATCAAGCATAGCGCTTCACTTTTCAATGCTCAGGGTGAACCACGGTCTTCAGCCTGCTTCGTTCAACACCGTCGCCTGCGCTTTGGACAGCGCCACGCTCGCCAGGATTTCCTGCGCGCTGAGCATGGCCCCCTCCCCGCTCGCGCCGAGCATCTGCGCCAGTTCCTCGACCCGCGCCTCGTCTTCGAGCGGGCTAACTTGTGTGAGCGTCCGCTCGCCCGCGATCGCCTTCTCGACCTTGAAATGCGCATCGCCGAAGCCGGCCAGCTGCGGCAGGTGGGTGATGCAGATCACTTGATGATTGTTGCTCAATCCCCACAACTTATGGCCGACGGTCGTGCCGACCCGCCCGCCGATGCCCTGATCGATCTCGTCGAAGATCAGCGTCGGCGTCTGGTCGGCGCGTGAGAGCACCGTCTTCAAGGCCAGCATCAAGCGCGCCGTCTCGCCGCCCGATGCGATCTTCACCAGCGGCTTCAACCCCTCGCCGACGTTCGGCGCGATCAGGAACTCGACCTTGTCCAGCCCGGTTGCATCGAAGGCGTAGTGACCGCCATCGACCACCGCCCCGCTCTCGGCCAGCTCCCATTTCCTATCGACCGCGAAGCGTGCGCCGGCCATGCGCAGATCGTTCAACTCGGCCTCGATCCCGGCCGACAACCGCTCGGCTGCCGCGCGGCGCGCTTCCGACAACTGCTTGCCCAGCCCGCCCAACTCGTGCAGCAAGCGCTCCTCTTCCTCGCGCAACGCCTCGATGCGCTCGCCGGCGTGCTCGATCTTGTCCAGCTCGTCGGCCGCTTTGTCGGCGAAGGCCAACACGTCGGCGATGCCGCCCCCGCCGCCGGAGGCGGACAGGGCGTGCGGCGGCGCGTATTTGCGCTTCAAGCGCTTGATCAGGTCCAGGCGTTCTTCGACGAACTCCAGCCGCTTGGGCGAATACTCGATCCCATCGCGATAGCCGCCGATCTCGCGCGCCAGGTCGTCGATTTGCGCGTTGACCGTTTCGATCGTCTCCAGATACCCTTTCAGGTTCGGGTCGATCTTGACCAGACCCGCGATCGCCTTGTGCGCCTGGGCGAGCGCATCGAGCGCGGCCGGCGTCTCGCCCGCGCCTTCGTACAGCGCCGCATACGCTTCGTCGGCCAGCGCAGCGAGCGTCTCGGCATTCGCCAATCGATTCCGCTCGGCGGTCAGCGCGTCCTCTTCGCCTTCCTTCAGATTCGCCTCGCCGATCTCTTCGACCTGGAACTTGAGCAAGTCGGCCCGCCGCGCCAGTTCGGCCTCGCCGCGCAGCAGATCATCCAGCTCTTTGTGCACGGCGCGCCACTGCGTCACCATCGCCGCGAACTGCTGGCGCGCGTCCCAGGTCTCGGCATAGCGATCGAGCAAGTTGACGTGCTCTTTGGGCCGCAGCAACGACAGATGCTCGCTCTGGCCGTGAATATCGACCAGCTGCTCGCCGATCGATTTCAGCACGGCGGCCGTCACCAGGCGCCCGTTCACCCGGCAGGCGGCGCGGCCGTTGGCGCGCAACTCGCGCGAGAGCAACAGCATGTCGCGCTCTTCGCCGTTGTCGGCCAGGCCGTTCGCGCCGAGGATCGGGTCGAGCGCGGCGTGCGCTGTGTCGGACAGGTAGAACATTCCCTCGACGAGCGCGCGCTCCGCGCCGGCGCGAATCATTTGCGATTCGACACGGCCCCCCAGCAACACGCTCACCGCGTCGATGATGATCGACTTGCCCGCGCCGGTCTCGCCGGTCAAGACGTTGAAGCCGGACGCCAGGCGCAGCCGGAGTTCATCGATAATGGCAAAATCGGTGATGATCAGTTCGGCTAACATAGCGGGTTCACCATCGGGCGAAAGAGTCAGACGCACGACCAATCCCCACCGCGGCGCGGTGAGGGCTCGTCGTCATCTCCAGAAGCGCAGGCGCGCCACAACCGATCCGGCCATCAGCACAAAGAAAACGATGTCCCATATGATCGCGCCCAGCGCCTGACCTCCGGCAATAGAGAACAACTGGAGCCTGGGCCACAACACGGCCAGCGCGCCGATCGACAATGCGCCCAACGCCGCAATCCAGGTGTAGCGCCCGCGCCGTTTGCGCGACGCGCGCCAGATGATCTCGCCCATCAACCCGCCTACGGCCGGGCCGATGAAAATGATGAAGAAGCCGAAGCGAGGCACAATCAGTTGGGCCACGTATCCCACCGGCAGCGCGACCAACGCGGCGATGACGTAATCGATCGGCATGGCGGTGAAATAGATGTTTTGCTGCTGGCGGACGCAGTCCTTGCAGCGATAACCTACCGGCGTGCGCACGGCGTCGCGCGGGCAGATCGGTTTGCCACAGCGGTTGCAGCGCAGCGAGGTCGGCACATTGGGATGATAAAAGCAGTAAGTGGTAGTTGTTTCGGTCTCAGTTTTAGTTTCGCTCATATAGAACAGCCTTGAAGCTTATTCAATTGCTCTGAAGGTACTCGAGAACGCGGTCCTCAAATGCCTGGAAATCATCCAGGTTATTCCGCATGATCGCATAGACTTGCTTCGGATCGATTTCCCAGTACAGATGTACGACCAGATTGCGGAATCGGGCAATCGCTTGCAAGCGAGGCAACATCGTCTCCGGCACGATTTGGTTCTCCACCCGCACGGCAAATGTGTCAGCATAATCTTGCGGTGCGCGTAAGCGTTGCGCAGCGATGATGTGATTTGCCACGCCGATACAGCTTTCCGCGCATAGTTGTAGAAAGTGCTCCGTTGCAGCGAACTTGACGGGGTCACCGATGATCTGCTCGGGCGGGGCCGCCGCCATTAGCTGCAACTGGCGCATATAGCCATCCATCCGGCGAAAGATGGCGGTGACTTTCTCACGATCAATCATCCAGCTACCCTCGCTGATCGGCTCGGCCGGCTCAACACAGCTCGAATATAATCGTCCTGCATGCGGCGGGCTACCGGCAAGTAATCGAAATACTGCTGCCGGGTGAAGGTTTCGAACTCGACCCGAAAATGCTCATCGGCCGAGTACACCAGAATCCCTTCGGTAATTGCCGCCCCCTTCAACATGATCGGCGCATGATTGATCAAGCGTACATCCACACCGGCCAACCCATGCCTTGCTAACTCGACCGCCAGCTTGGTCTCAAGTTCAAAGGATCGGGTCAACGCCGAAGGGTCGCGCGCAACGACAGCCAGGTCGATATCGCTCAGCGGCGTTGTCCGGCCCTGCGCTGCCGAACCATAAAGGTAAGCCAGAGCGATGGGGGCGTCGGATATCGCCCGAGGCAGGATGAGCTGTAGTTGCTCGAGCAGTTGACCGCGCTCGATTCCTTCAAGTCGATTCATCTCCAGCCCCTGCTACTGGTTCGGGTTTATTTCCAGCTCGGCGGCGGGATTCCGCGTCATACGCGCCAGCAACGTCTGGTAAAAGTAAGAGCGCGGCTGGGCACGCACCAGGCGACAGACATACGGACTAGATTGTACCCGCACTCGATCATCTTTGGTCAAATCGATCGGGTCACGGCCATCGGCGCTCAACACGGTATGCTGCGCGCTCGTCACGTGCAGCTCGACGGTCGTGCCTTCATCCAGCACCACCGGCCGGTCCATGATCATGTGCGGCGCGAGGGCGACGAGCAAGATATTCTTCAGTTCAGGCGGCAGGATCGGGCCGCCGGCGGCGAGCGCATAGGCGGTGCTGCCCGTCGCCGTGGCGACGATCACGCCATCGGCTACGTACCGCAGAAACAGCCCGCCATCGATATACGCTTCGATGCGCACGGTGCGTCCGGTCAAGCCGCGCCCGACGAAGACTTCATTCAACACATCGAACTCGCGCGCGGGCGCGCCGTTGCGCAGCAAGGCCACGCGCAGCATCATCCGTTGTTCCAGCCAGTAATCGCAAGCCATGACGCGCGCCAGCACATCGGGCCACTCGGCCGGTTGAACTTCGGCCAGGAAGCCCAGCCGACCCAGGTTTACGCCGAGCACCGGGATGCCGTGCGGCGCGGTCAGACAGCCCACGCGCAGCATCGTTCCATCGCCGCCGAGCGCGATCGCCATATCGACATCGGCCAACACCCGATCGACCTCTTCGACATCGACCGACTCGATCGCCGTCTCGACCTGCCACCCGGTCAGACGTTGGGCAATCTGCTTGGCGAGCGCCGCCGAGTTGCTCAAGCGCGGCGTGTAAAACAACACCACGCGCTGGGGCGGCGTGCGTTGCTCACCGGGGTCGGGTGTAGAAGTCAATGGCACTCCATCTGGCACGGCAGCGTGTTGAGGCGGATTATACTCGATCCGGCTCAGGCCAGGCGCTCATCGCAGGCGTGCCGATAGCCGCAGCCGAGGCACCGCCGCACATCGGCATGCGAGCGCTGCGCCGCGCCTTCGTGCAGGGCGCCGCGCATCTCGTCCAGGACGTCCAGCAGCTGCGAACGCAACGGGTCGGTATTTTCGACGGAGAAGGTTTTGTCTGCGTACTTGATAATCCCGTAAGCCGGCCGCCGGCCATACACTTCTTCGACGAGCAAGCAGTAGGCGGCCAGTTGCAGGATGTGGCCCGCGCGCGGGCCGGTCGGCGGCGCGTGCGCCGACTTCACCTCGACCGGCACGATCGCGCGCCTATCCTTCACCAGGTAATCGGGCTTGCCGACCAGCCGATAGGCCGACGAGAACAGCGGCTTCTCGACCGGCACCCAGGCGCGCGTATCGCTATACACTACTTCGCCGCTCGGCAGACCCGACTGACTCCGCGCCGCCCGACTCAACCACCAAGCGACCAGCCCGACGATCAGGCACACGATCGCCAGAAAGCCGGTCACCCGACACGCTCCCAGCAGAACCACGGACCACCTGGGATGACGCGGATTTTAAAAGCGACTTCCAGCTGTGACATCGGCGTTATCCGTGGTTAAGTTCCCCCGGCGAACCAGATGACCGCGAGCACGAGGCCGATCAGCAGCAACCCGATGGCTGCACGCTGCGCCAGGCTGGCAATGCTCACCGTCCGTCCGTGGCGAACATGCGCCTGCGTCCCGCTTTCGAGTTCGCGAATGTTCGTCGGCTTCACGCCGTTGATTGCGCCGAGCCACCAGGCTTTGGCGCAATACAAATACTGGCCAACTTCACTCGCGCGAAGGATGCGATCGGACATGGTTAATGCAGAATGCAGAATGTGGAATGTAGAAAGGGCAAGACACGTGCTTCTTCATTCTTCATTCTTCATTCTTAATTCAAATTCTTCCAGCGCCTTCTTCAGCTTATCCTGTTGCAGCGTCGCCGTCAGGTCGCCGCGCGTGCGTTCGAGGACGCCGCGCACTACGTCGGTGGTGCGGCGCAGGCCGCCGGTGATCGCATCAGGAAAATCTATCGTCACCAGCTGGCCGTAGATGTCGTCCATCGCGCCCAACAGGCGCTCGGCCTCGGCGTTGCGCTCCTGCCGGATCACGTCGAGCGTGTGACGGCGCAGCTCGCTGGCCGCTTCGGCCAGGCCGTTCAAATAGGCCGCCGCTTCGACGCCCACTTCCTGGGGCGTGGGCAAGCGCTGGCCGCGCACGATGGCGAACACGGCCATTGCCTCGACCAGCTCTTTGAGCGCATCTTGAGTGTAGCCGGTATGGTATAGATCGGGATATCCCCGGATAGCCGCTTTCATTAGATCGGCGGCGCGCCGCGCCTCGTTCAACAGCTTCTCGGCCTCGGCAAACTCTTCGCGATGCGTCGCGCGAATGGACAGCGCGCACAGCCGGATCAGCTCGCGCGAGCGGGCCAGCGTCGCATCGCGCACCGCGTTCTTCGTTTCCAGGATCGTGCGGATGCCCTCGATGATCGAACCCAGGTTGTCCACGTTTCCCCCAGTTGCTAGTGATCAGTGATCACTGTTTGCTCGGCTACTGCTCCGGCGGCTTCGCCTGCTTGAAGAACTGTTGCGCCAGATCGGGGCCACCCGGCGGCATTCTGATCTCGCCGAACTGCGTCTCGTACTTGCGCAGGCTATCGGTGAGCGCATTGAGCAACAGTTTCGCGTGCATCGGCGTCATCAGGATGCGCACGTGAACTTTCGACTTGGGCGTATTGGGCAGCACGCGGGCAAAATCGACGATGACTTCGGAGGGCGAAAAGGTGATCAGTGCGAAGTTGGAGTAGATAGCTTCGAGATCGGCGGGCACCTCGATATTGATTTGCATCGGCTGACCGGGATTCGGTTGAGTCATGCTTGATCTCCTCAAACACAATCAGCCGTCCGCCCCCACCCGGTGGCAAAGACGGCTGCTGTGCAGTTCGCGCCGCATGCGCATCGATCAAATCTAGAAGGGAATATCTTCTTCGCTCGTGTAAGCGGGGGCCTCTTCGGAGCCAGCGTGTTCCGGGGCCGGCGCGCCGCCTTCGGCCCGGCTGCTCAAAAAGCGCACGGTGTTGGCGAACACTTCGAAGTTCGCGCCGGAGGTGCCGTCCTGGCGTTGGAAGATGCGCGGCCCGCCGCTCTGCAAATCGGGCGTCAGCCGGCCTTCGACCAGACACGGGCTGCCTTTCTTCAAGTACTGGGCGCACGCTTCGGCCTGCTTGCCGAACACGCTCACCCGGAACCAGGTGGTTTCCTTGACAGCCTGCCCATCGCTGCCGGTGTACTTGCGATTGGTGGCGACATTGAAACTGGTGACCGGGGTGCCGCTTGGGGTGTAGCGCATTTCAGGATCGCGTCCCAAGTTGCCGACAATGATAATCTGGTGATACATGGCTCTCTCCTTGAAAAAGTGTGGGATGGACGCTCACAACAGAACATTTGTGCACAGAGTTTACCGCAAGTCCACAGGCTTGTCAACGCGCATTTCACCCGAATATCGATCTCAGACCTCGGAGGTCTATCGAACGCGGATAGACTCTAAGCGGCTGTCTGAAAAGTTGCTCGAAGCCCGCGTCCACATGCGGTGCAGTGCTCCCGTCGCGGGCGTCCACCGCGAGGACGCGGTGGACAGAGCGCTGTACTTTGAGGTTTTCAGACAGCCTCTCAGGCATCCGCAATCGTGCGGGAGGTCGATTTGAGCTTGACGCCGCTGAGCGCGCATCGCTTTCTGACGAGACCTTATGGTATAATCGCGGTCAACTTTAAGCAAGCTCGACTCGCTTGCTCGCCTTTATCCTCGGCACGACACATCTTCCGGTTCAATCCACCTGGCTGGATGAGCAACAGGGGACAGTGATGGCGCAAATGCAATCGGCTTCCGCGCAACCGACGGTTAAACCGCCAACGTTCGAGCCGCCCATGCCGCACTCGATCGAAGAGTCCGGCCTCAACCTGGGCTTCCTGTCCGATCTGGTTTTGAAAGTGATGTACTTCGAAGGCTATCTGTCCGGCTCACAGATTGCCGAGCGGGTGCGCTTGCCGTTCAACGGCTTAGTCGATCAAGTCCTCGAATTTCTCAAGCGCGAGCAGCTGGCCGAAGTCAAAGGCCAGGGCGGTTTTGGCGAGCAGGCGTATCAATACGCCATCACGCTCAAGGGGCGCGACAAGGCGCGCGAGGCGCTCGACCGCAGCCATTACGCCGGCGCCGCGCCGGTCACGCTGGAGACGTATCAGCGGGCGATGCAGCGCCAATCGCTCAAAGACTTCACCGTTCACCAGCGGACGATGCGGCAGGGCCTGGCGCACCTGGTGTTGAACGAACGCACCTTCAGTCAGGTCGGGCCGGCGGTCAACTCCAGCCGATCGATCTTCCTGTACGGTCCGCCCGGCAACGGCAAGACCGCCATCGGCGAATCGATCGGCCGGATGGTCCTCACCGAAAACATCTACGTGCCGCATGCCATAGAAGTTGATGGGCAGGTCATCAAAGTCTTCGACAACGTCAACCACCAGCGCGTCGGCGAGAGCACGGGCCAGCTGCGCAATCGCAACGTCGACCCGCGCTGGGTGCACATCCGGCGCCCGGTGATCATCGTCGGCGGCGAACTGACGCTGGAGACGCTCGACCTGGTGTGGGATGAAGTCAACAAGTATTATGAAGCGCCCTTCCAGATGAAAGCGAACGGCGGCATGTTCCTGATCGACGACTTTGGCCGGCAGCAGGTTCGGCCGCGCGATCTGCTCAATCGCTGGATCCTGCCGCTGGAAAAGCGCGTCGACTACCTCACGCTGCATACCGGCCGCAAGATCGAAATCCCCTTCGACGTGTTGATCGTGTTCTCGACCAACCTGGCGCCGAAAGACCTGGTCGACGAAGCGTTCCTGCGCCGCATCCGCCACAAAATCGAAATCGGCGATCCCTCGTTCGATGACTACCGCGAGATCTTCAAGCGCGTCTGCGAGGCGAAGAAAGTGCCCTACGACGATCGGGCGCTGGCCTATCTCTTGCAAGAATGGTACATCAAACCGCGCCGCAAGATGCGCGCCGTCCACCCGCGCGATCTGATCGATCATCTGGTCGATATCGCGCGCTATCTCAACACCCAGCCGGTCTTGAGCAAAGACCTGATCGACCGGGCGTGCGAAGCGTACTTCGTCGAACTGTAGCCCAGACGATTCTCACTACAAAGACCTACCTGCCTACCTGCTACCTGTTTACCTGCTACTTGTCTACCCGCTACTTGTAGACAGGTAACAGGTAAACAGGTACGCTCTGGGGCAGTTGTGTGGTTTGCTGTGAATGCCTTCCTACAACCCCGCTCGCGTCCCCTCAACCTCGGCCATCGCGGCGCATCGGCTGACGCGCCTGAAAACACACTGGCCGCGTTCCGGCGGGCGGCGGAGCTGGGCGCGGATGGCATCGAGTTCGATGCGAAACTCAGCCGCGACGGCGTCGTAGTGATCCTGCACGACGCGACGGTCGATCGCACCACCGATGGATCGGGGCGCGTGTCTGACCTCTCCCTGGCCGAGCTCAAACAGTTGGATGCCGGCGCGAAGTTCAGTGCGAAATTCGCCGGCGAGCGCATCCCCACTTTGGAGGAAACGCTCGACGCCATCGGCGATCGGCTGCTGATCAACATCGAGCTGACCAACTACGCCAGCCGGAACGACGGCCTGGAAGCTAAAGTGCTCGAACTCATGCTCCGGCATCCGTGGCGTGAGCGCATCATGCTCTCGTCCTTCAACCCCATCGCGCTCCGCCGCGTCAAACGCGCCGCGCCACAGGTGGTGTGCGGCCTGCTTACGCTGCCGGGTCGCATGTTCCAGGCGGGCCGTATCCTGTTCGCGCGGCTCATTCCCGGCCTGGACGCGCACCATCCGCATCACTCGATGACCACGGCCGGCTTTGTGCGCCGGGCGCACGCGCGCGGACAGAAAGTGAATACCTGGACGGTCAACGCCGAGGCTGAGATGCGGCGGTTGATCGCTATCGGCGTCGACGCGCTCATGACCGACCAGCCGGATGTATTGAGACGTATTGCGTAGAGCGTACTCCATAAATACGGAACACGGAGTACGCTCTACTAACAGGAGCAGCCTATGCCCAAGCAACTCATCGTCAACGCCGACGACTTCGGGCGCACACACCAGGTCAGCGCCGGCATTCTGCAAGCGCATCGCGAGGGCATCGTCACGAGCGCAACGGCGATGATGAATATGCCGGGCGCGGCGCAAGACTTGAGTGCTGCGCTTGTCGAAGCGCCGCAACTGGGGTTGGGCGTTCATTTGGTGTTCACCGCCGGCCGGCCGCTGTTGCCGCCGGAGTGGGCGCCGTCGCTGATCGATGCGCGCGGTCACTTTCACACCCAGGCGGCGATCCTCGAAGACCCGAGCCGTCTCGACCCCGACGAACTCCGCGCGGAGTTCAAGGCGCAGATCAGCGCGTTCGAGCACGCCACGGGTCGCCGGCCCGATCACATCGACTGCCATCACTTCGCGCACGTGCATTCCCAGCTGTTTGCGGTTTATCACGATGTCGCGCTCGAATTCAACCTGCCGCTGCGCGTGCCTTTCCCGCGCCGCGAGAGCGATCTATCGGATGCGGGGCAAATGCCCGGCATGGCGGCGCTCATCCCCGCCGAGACGATCAAGGCTATCATCCGCGTCAACTGGCAGCGCCTGGCCGAGCAGCCGGTGCGCGCGCCCGATCGCTTCATCGTCGGCTTCTTCGCCGCCAACGTTTCGATCGAATATCTGCTGAATCTGCTCGATCGACTGCCCGATGGGGTGAGTGAATTGATGACGCACCCCGGCTTCAGCGATGAAACGCTCAGTGCTGAATCGGCGTACAATGCACAACGTGAAGTAGAGCTGGCCGTGCTCACCGATCCGCGTGTGCGGCAGCGGGTGGCCGATTTGGGCATTGAGTTGACGACATATGACGTATTGCGTGCTGCGTAGTCCATCCTTGCGGCCCACGGAATACGCGCTACGCAACACCCATGTGGAAACGTCTCCTCCGCTTCGGCTTCCGACTGTTGTACAACGAGCTGGCCTGGACGTATGATTTCGTCGCATGGTGCGTATCGTTGGGCAAGTGGAACGCCTGGGGCCAGGCCGCGTTGAAGTATCTGCGCGGCCCGCGCGTGCTCGAACTGGCGCACGGGCCGGGTCATCTCCTTCTCACGCTCAAACAAGCGGGCCATCGGCCAATCGGCATCGACATGTCGCCGTACATGAGCCGGCAGGCGGCCCGCCGTTTACACCGCGCCAGTGTGGCTATCCCCCTCGTGCGTTGCCGGGCGCAGGCGCTGCCGTTTCGCTCAGCCTGCTTCGATGACGCCGTGGCCTCCTTTCCCACCGAGTACATCGTCGATCCGCAAACGCTGCGCGAAGTCGCGCGCGTCACGGGTCGGGACGGGCGATTGGTGGTCGTCGCCGGAGCAAACCTCGGCGGGCGCGGCCCGCTCCCTCGATTGATCGAGCACGTGTACCAGATCACCGGCCAACGCGACCCGGTTCCGCGCGGCGACGAATCAACCTTCGGGCAGTCCGGCTGGATCGTGCACACCGAGCACGAGCGCATCGGGAACAGCACGGTGCTGCTCGCCATCGGAGAGAAATCAACCGCGGAGACACCGAGAGCGCAGAGGAGTATAGGCTCAGACTCTGCGTCCTCTGCGCCTCGGCGGTGAGACTGCTCACTCTTTGCGGTTTGAAAATGCCTGATCATGCTCTCATCCTTGACGGTTCCTCACTCACTGTTGAAGACGTAGTCGATGTTGCGCGCAGGCTACGACCGGTTGCCTTGAGCGACGCGGCCCGAGCCCGAATCGCCGAAGCGCGCGCCTGGGTCGATCAAGTGGTCGCGCGCGGCGCGCCGACGGTCTACGGCATCAACACCGGCTTCGGCGTATTCGCCAACCGACACGTCCCGCGCGAAGAAGCCGAGCAGCTCTCGCGCAACCTGATCCTGAGCCATGCCGTCGGCGTGGGCGATCCGCTGCCCAAAGATGTCGTGCGCGCGGCGATGTTGATCCGCGCCAACACGTTGGCGATCGGTCATTCGGGCGTGCGGCCGGAAATCATCGACACGCTGATCGCCATGCTCAACCGAGGCGTCACGCCGGTCGTGCCGGAAAAAGGCTCGCTTGGCGCGAGCGGCGATCTGGCGCCGCTCGCGCACCTGGCGCTGGTCTTCACGACCGATGCCGCCGACCGCGATGAAGAGAGCGGCGCGGCGCTGTTCGCGGGCCGGCGGCTGTCGGGTAAAGCGGCGATGCGAGACGCCGGTATTCCGCGATTGATCCTCGGCGCGAAAGAAGGGCTGGCGCTCAACAACGGCGCCACCTTCAGCGCGGCGCTCGGCGCGCTCGCCGTATCCGACGCCGAAGTATTGCTCGACAACGCTATCATCGCCGCGACCCTATCGTTCGAGGCGTTGCGCGGCGTGTCGCGTGCGCTCGACGAGCGGCTGCAGCGGGTACGCCAGCAGACCGGTCAGATCGAAGTCGCCGCGCGCATCCGGGCGCTGATTGCAGGCAGCACGCTGGTCGATTCCACCGATCGCGTGCAGGATGCCTACACGCTGCGCGCGATCCCGCAGGTGCTCGGCCCGATCCAGGAAACAATCGCCTTCGTGCGGGGCATCCTCTCGCGCGAATTGAACGCGGCGACGGACAATCCGCTGATCTTCCTCGATCTGCCCTCCGAGAACAAAGCGCTGTCGGGCGCGAACTTTCACGGCGAGCCGATCGCGCTGATGCTGGACTACCTCAAGATCGCGGTATCCGACATCGCGAGTATGAGCGAGCGCCGGTTGTTCCGGCTGACCGACGAGAAATTGAACGACGGCCTGCCGGCGATGCTGATCGAGCACGGCGGGCTGAACAGCGGCATGATGATGGCGCAGTACACCGCCGCCGCGCTCGTCTCCGAAAACAAGACGCTGGCCCACCCCGACACCGTCGATTCGATCCCGACCTCGGCCAACCAGGAAGATTTCAACCCGATGGCGATGAACGCGGCCCGACACTGCGCGGAAATCATCGGCAATGCGCAGACCGTCGTCGCGCTGGAGCTGCTGGCCGCCGCGCAAGCGCTCGATCTGCGGCTGCGGGCCGATGCGCAGGCGCGCTTGGGTCAGGGCACACACGCGGCGTTGGCGAGGATCAGGCAGGAGATTAGTTTCTTAGAGAATGACCGGCTGCTCGCGCCAGACGTGGAGAGGATGGTGGAACTGGTGAGGAGCGGAGAGTTGGTGAATAAGGTTGAGTAAGGTGATCGCCCGTTACCGGAACTAAACATGTCCCATGCACCAGACCGTTTTTCGGCTATAATACCCTCACAGAATTCAGACGGCATTGCTTGTCGGCTTGAACGACAGGAGTAACATCACCATGAATGTGGTAACTTTTGAAGGCATTGTAGAGCAGAATCGAATACGATTGACGGGCAATGTCCGGCTGCCCGAAAATACAAAGGTCTACGTGGTCGTCCCCGATTTGCAAGTCGCGCAGGTCGCTCACATTTTCAGCCCACGTTTGGCACACCCGGATCAAGCAGCGGACTTCACGATGGAAGTCGTCGAGGAATCCCCCGATGCCGGAGTATGACGCCGCGCGCTTCGAGCCACCGGCGCCGCTGGCCCAGGTTACGCTGCGCAACCCGGCTAGCGGGGCGACCTGGCCCGATGCTCTGATGCTGCTCGATTCAGGCGCTGACGTGAGCCTGATCCCGCAGGCCATCATCAAGTCATTAAGAGTCGAGACCGTACCCGGCAGACGCTACGAGTTAATCGGCTTCGACGGTGGTACCAGCTTCGCCGCCGTCGTTCAATTGGAGCTCTCTTTTGCTCGCCGAACATTCCGGGGGCAGTTTTTGATCATCGAACAGGAGTGGGGAATACTTGGCCGTAACATCTTAAATGCTGTACCGTTGCTACTTGATGGGCCGAATTTGAGGTGGGAGGAAGACGGTTCGTGAGGCAATCTTACGAAGCGCAGAGATTCCTCGGCCTGCGGCCTCGGAATGACAGCGGTAAGGGCCGGTTATACCACTCGATGGACTTTTGAAAAGCCCCGCCGCAAGCCAAAGGTTTGATTGCGCCGGGCGCCGCTGTGAAGCACAATACCAGCATCTGGTCGCTGAGGTGACCACGTGCACATTGAGCATATTATCTGGCTGCAAGAGATTGTCGAAAAGCTCGTCAGCAAGCACGGCGTCACTCCCGAAGAGGTCGAGGAAGTCTTTCTGCAACGCCCCGTGTTTCACCGTGGGCCGAAGGGTCAGCGACTGGGCGAAGATTTATACTACGGGCTGGGACAGACTGAAGAAGGGCGCTATCTATTCGTCGTGTTCATTCTCAAAGCGGACAATCAGGCGCTGGTGTTGTCGGCGCGCGATATGGATCACAAGGAACGGCGGGCTTTTCGTCGAAGGTGAGGTATGGCTAAGATTCCTGATTTTGCCACACTCGAAGAAGCGATTGAGTTCTGGGACTCGCATAGTTTCGCCGATTATGTGGATGACACTGAACCGGTTGAGATCGAGGTTAATCTCGAACATGGGCGTCAGGTGGTCAGTCTACAGCTTGATACCGAACGCTCGGAGAAACTGAGAGCACTCGCCCGCCGGGAGGGCAAGTCGCCCACCGAGCTGGCAGCCGAGTGGCTGGTCGAGCGACTCGAACGAGAGCAGAGCGCGTAAACCGGCGCTATGGTATAATCGCCGCACCATGAAACCGCAGACGCTCAGCCCGATCCATCATCATGCGCACCCTGCCCACCATCCTCTGGGCCGTTACTGTTTGGGTCGCGTCTGACTAACATTCGATCAGTCTATTGAAGGCGTGGCCCATGCAGCGAGCCGCGCCTTTTTTATTTAACCAACCAGCCAACCAGCAAACCAGCCAACTAACAAACAAGTGGTTGGCTAGTACCCCACCACAGGGAAAATGACGGGTAGCTTAGCCCCTTGTGGGCGTCTGACGGGCACGAGGCCCTACGCTACGCCCATCAAAATCACTGTGGCGGAGCACTAGTTGGATAGTTGGCTACTCGCTCAACAGGAGCACTGCCATGAAACAAATCATCCGCCCCGTCAAGGGCACGCGCGATTTTTATCCGGAGCAGATGGCCTTTCGCATCTGGCTGTACGGGAAGATCAAAGAAGTCTCGCAGCGCTTCGGGTATCAGGAGTGGGAAGGCCCGATCCTGGAGCGGCTGGAGTTATACGCCGCCAAATCGGGCGAGGAGCTCGTCAAAGAGCAGGCGTTCGTCTTCAATGATCGCGGCGGCGACGAGATCGCGCTGCGGCCCGAGCTCACCCCCTCGCTCGCGCGCCTGATCGCGCAGAAGCAGCGCGAGCTGCCCCGGCCGATCCGCTGGTGGTCGTTCGGGCCGATGTGGCGCTACGAACGGCCGCAGAAAGGCCGCACGCGCGAGTTCTTCCAATGGAACATCGATCTGCTCGGCGTCGAGTCGCCGCAGGCCGATGCCGAGCTGGCCGCGATCGGCGCGGCGTTCTTCAGCGCCGCCGGGCTGTCGTCCGGCGATGTAAAAATTCAAGTCAACAACCGCCGCCTGATGGAAACGCAAGTCAAGGCGTTGGGCGTGCCGGCCGAGCGCGTGAAGGACGTCTACCGCGCCATCGACAAGCTGGATAAGCTGGATGAAACGAAATGGCGGGCCTACGCCGCCGAATCGACCGGCCTGTCGCCGGCGCAGGTTGAAGACCTGCGCGCGCTGTTGGACAATCGGGAGCTGTGGCGGCAGTCCGCCGATTTGATAGCCTTCTTCGAGGCGGTGGCCGACCTGGGCGCGAGCGACTACGTCGAGTTTGAGCCGTCGATCATTCGCGGGCTGGACTACTACACCGGGACGGTGTTCGAGGCGCGCGATCGCTCGGGCGAGTTCCGCGCGATCCTCGGCGGCGGCCGCTACGATAACCTCGTCGCCGACGTCGGCGGCACGGAGCCGATGCCCGCGACGGGCTTCGCGCTGGGCAGCGCCGTCATCGAACTGGTGCTGGCGAAGTACGGCAAAATCCCGGCGCTGCGCTCCTCGCCGACGCGCGTATTGGTGACCGTGTTCCAACCCGACTTATTCGGAGCCTCGACCCGGATTGCCTCGGCGTTGCGAGCGGCCGGGGTGAACACCGAGCTGTATCCCCAGGCGGCCAAACTCGACCGGCAGCTCAAATACGCCGACACCTTCGGCATCCCCTTCGTCGTCATCGTCGGGCCGGACGAGGCGCAGGCGGGCAAAGCGACGCTGAAGAACCTGGCAACCGGCGAGCAGCGACAGTTAGATCAGGCAGACGTGGTCGAGGCAGTGAAGGACTAACATCACTGTCGCAGGACTTACGCAGCTGCATGTTGCTGCCGCAGTTCAGCCGCCGCCCTACATGCCCTTCAAAAGAAGGGCGGCGGCCTGCCCACGAGCGTAGCGAAGAGGGTTGTGCGGCAGCTGAGGCGGCGGCAGTGCCAGCCGCCGCCTTTCCCAAAGCTATCTTAGAGAGGAAGGCGGCGGTTGTGCCGCGCCAACTGCGTAAGTCCTGTGTCGGCATCCAGGGCAATCGCATTGAACCCAACAGACATGCCGCAACGGATAGCATCGGATAAACGCATAGTCGCTGCGCCGATTCGCTATCCGTTTACGGGAGCACTGCACCGCATGTGTTCGTTGACGATTCGTTGCAGCGGTTTAGCCCTCCCGGCCGAGGTGTGCTATCCTATTGGCGCACCTTCCCGTCGTTGGAGGCCCTCGTGTCCAAAAAATCCTCCAAGAAGCGCACGAGCAGCTCCCGATCCGGCGGCGTCGAGATTCACGCGAACACCGTCAACATTCAGGGCGATGTAGCCGGGCGCGACAAGGCGGGATCAGGCGGATCGTCCCCACCACCTCCGCCGCCTTCCGGCTCACCCTCGACCCCTCCTCCAACCGACGCCGCATTTCAGTACGACGTTTTCATCTCGTACAGTTCCCAGGACAAAGACTGGGTGCGCGGCGAGCTGCTGCACGCGCTCGAACAACGCGGCCTGCGCGTCCTCATCGACTTCCGCGACTTCCGGCCCGGCGCGCCGAGCATCAAAGAGATCGAGCGCGCGATCCTGATCAGCCGCAAGACGCTGTTGATCCTCACGCCCGACTACCTGGCGAGCCAGTGGACGGAGTTCGAGAATCTGCTGCTCCAGACGCTCGAACCGTCGAACCAGAATCTGCGCCTGATCCCGTTGCTCAAAGCGAAATGCGATCTGCCGCTGCGCCTGCGCATGCTCACCTACGTGAACTTCGTCGATCCCGACGATTGGGACAGCGCGTGGCGGCAACTGTTCACCGCGCTCGGCGCACCGCCGCTTCAAGACGCGCCCACGCCGGAAACACCCGAAGCGTGGTTCTTGAAGCATCCTTACGGCATGCCGCCGAACTTCACCGGCCGCGCCGCCGAGAAGGCGCTGCTGACGGCGTGGCTCAATGGCAATACCGGGCATTCGTTATGGGTGATGCGCGCGTTGGGCGGATTCGGCAAGAGCGCGCTGGCCTGGCACTGGCTGACGCACGACGTTAAAGACAAGCAATGGCCGCGCGTCGTGTGGTGGAGCTTCTACGAGGGCGACGCCAGTTTCGAGAACTTCCTGCGCGAGACGCTGGCGTACTTGAAGATCGATCCGCCGCCTGGCCCGCGCGGGCAAGTCGATGCGCTGCTGGCTGCGCTGCGGCAGCCCGGCACGCTGTTGATCCTCGACGGCTTCGAGCGGCAACTGCGCGTCTTCAGCGGCATGAACGCCGCCTATCAAGGCGATCTCCCTCTCCCCAGCGAGGGAGACCCTGGCCCCGTAGCGAAGCGGAGCGGGGGGGCGGGGGTGAGCGCGACCGCGACTGCCTCAGCCCCTTCGCCGAAGGCTTCTTGCGCAACCTCGCCGCGCTGCCCAACCTGCGCGGCAAAGTGTTGATCACGACGCGGCTGCGGCCGCGCATCCTGGAAGTTCACGGCAGCTTGTTGCAAGGCTGCCTTGAAAAAGAACTGCTGCAAATGCAGCCCGCCGACGCGGTCGCCTTCTTCCGCGCGCTGGGCGTGCGCGGCGCACGCGCCGAGATCGAGGCCGCGTGTTTACCGTATGGCTACCACCCGTTGAGCCTGCGCCTGCTGGCCGGGCTGATTGTCAACGATTTGCAGCTACCCGGCGACATCGCCGTTGCCAATCGACTGGACGTGAGCGGCGACCTGGTGCAGCGCCAGCATCACGTGCTGGAACAGGCTTACGTCAGTTTGACGCCCGCGCGCCAGTCGTTGCTCGGCCGCATCGCGTGCTTCCGGGGCGCGGTGAGCTACGAGGCGCTCCATGCTCTAGCCAACGACTCCCCCTCTCCTGTTTCACGGGAGAGGGGGCTGGGGGGTGAGGGCCTCGACCACGACCTTCACGACCTTCTCGCCCGTGGCCTCTTGCACCGCGACGAAAAGACCAACCGCTTCGACCTGCACCCGATTGTCCGGCGCTACGCCTACGACCACCTCACCGCGCCCGACCGTAGCGCCGCGCACGCGCAACTGCGCGACTACTTCGCCGCCGCGCCAACGCCGGGCAAGGTGCAAACGCTGGACGACCTGCTGCCGGTGATTGAGTTGTACCACCACACTGTCCGCGCGGGGCAGTATGATGAAGCGCGGACAGTGATGCGTAATCGACTTATTCCAGTGCCGCTGTATTTTCAATTTGGTGCATATCAACTGTGCATCGAACTGCTGCGCGCGCTGTTCCCCGACGGCGAAGATCGCCCGCCACGCCTGAAAGATGAAGCATGGCAGGCGTGGACGTTGAACGAACTGGCGAACTCCTATTCCCTCAGCGGCCAGCCGCGCCGCGCCGTGCCGCTGTTTGAGTGGGTAAATGACATCTACGAGAACCAGACGAAGAACAAGCAGCATCTCGCCATCGGCCTCGGAAATGTGGCCGGCATGGCGCAGCTGCACATTGGCGCACTCAAGACCGCCGAAGCCAACCTGCGCCGCCGCATCGACCTGTGCCGCGAGATCGAGGACGAGTTCCGCGAGGCCATCGGGCATCAGGAGTTGGGGCGGCTGCTGGCCTATCGCGGCGTCTGGGAAGAGTCCGCGGGCGAATTAGCGACAGCAATCTCGATGTTCGAGAAGCGAAAGAACGTTCAGATGCAAGGAGTCACCTGGGCCTACCGCGCCCTGCGCGCGCTGCTCATCGCGCGCCGCTCCCCCTCTCCCGTTCTGCAAGAACGGGAGAGGGGGTTGGGGGGTGAGGGCATAATCGCCGCCCGCCGCGCGCTTGAACTCGCTGAAGGTGGCGATCCGAATATCGGCGGCGCAGTGTTACCCAGAGACCTTGTGCGCGCCCACTGGCTGCTCGGCGCGGCGCATCGCCTCAACGGGGAACTGGCCGAAGCCGAGCGTCACCTGAGCGAGGCGCTGACGCGCTGCCGGAACATCAACCTGGTCGATCACGAAGCCGACATCCTGCTCGATCTGGCGCGGCTGCGGGCGGAGCAGAACCTCACCCTCCCCTCTCCTCGTAGGAGAGGGGTCGGGGGTGAGGAAGCGCTGCGGCTGGCGGGGGAAGCGCTGCTCATCACGGAGCGCAGCGGCTACCCCCTGCAAGGCGCGGACGTACACTTGTTTCTCGCGCAAATGGCGCTGAAGGCTGGGGACAAGGCTGCGGCGCTGAGGCACGCAACGGAAGCGCGCCGCCTGGCGACGTGTGACGGCTCGCCGGATTACACTTACAAAGTGGCGTATGACGACGCGGGGGAGTTGTTGAGGGAGTTGGGGGAAGTGAACACTTGATTCATTCACGCCAAAACGGAATACGCACTATGGACGGTATTGCGTAGGGCGTATTCCGTTTCTAAGGGCTTGTCAAGGAATAACTCCGCACTTTAACAACCTATCTCAAGTACCTGCCAGGCGTGGCTTGGTCGTGTAATTCCACCTCGGGCAAACGGCATGCGGCTGAAGGTTGAGCGAGCGCATGATGGCTTTGGAGACCTTGCGGCCTTTCTCGTA
>DATDPU010000016.1:0-12215 GCA_035292585.1 Anaerolineae bacterium
TTGCCCAAACCCGACTTCGATGCGGCGGCCGCGCTGCAGTTGATCCGCTACTACCAGAAGCGTAATCATGTGGCCTACCTCTCACATCGCAAAACGAGGTTGGAGCAGCTTACTGCTTCTGGCAACTTTGCGCTGTAATACTACTAGTGCTTCAACAATCTGAAGTTGCGTAGTTCCCGCCGCAGTTGAACTGCGGCGGACGGCAGTGCAACTGCCGTCCGAACCCCGCAAAATTAAGCGGTCGGAGCACTAGATTGAAACCTGTGAATGACGGAGACTGGTTTGCTTCAAAGCCTCGTCCGTCTCATCACCCGCATTGGCGCCGACCCGGCGGATAGCGACGAAGTCCGCACCCAAAAAGGGCTGCTGGTTGGCGGCAGTTTCATGTTTCTTGCGGCCGGCCTGCTGTGGGGTCTGGCGTATATCGCGTTGGGCGAACCGCTGGCCGGCCTGATCCCGTTTTCGTACGGGATTGTTTCGCTGTTGAGTGTCACCCTCTTCGCGTTCACCCGCCGCTATCGCTTCTTTCGCTCCAGCCAGCTCGTGCTGATTTTGCTGCTCCCCTTTTTGCTGCAAGTGGCGCTGGGCGGTTTTATCAATTCGAGCGCCGTCATCTTGTGGGCGCTGATCAGTCCGTTTGGCGCGTTGCTGTTCGACGAGTCGCGCCGCGCGCCGGGGTGGTTTCTGGCCTACCTGGGCCTGGTCATCTTCAGCGGCGTGATCCAACCTTACGTGCGCCTGGTCAACAACTTATCGCCTGGGGTGGTGCTGTTGTTCTTCGTGGCGAATGTCGGCGCCGTATCGAGCATTGCTTTCATATTGCTGTACTCGTTCGTGCGCCAGAAGAACACCGCGCTGCGGCTGTTGCGCGTCGAGCAGGAGAAGTCGGAGAGCTTGCTGCTGAACATCCTGCCGAAAGAGATCGCGGCCATCTTGAAGAACGAGAACCGCACGATTGCCGATCACTTCGACGGCGCGAGCATCTTGTTCGCCGACATGGTGAACTTCACGCCGCTCTCGGCGTCGATGGCGCCGCGCGAGATGGTCGAGCTGCTCAACGAGGTGTTCTCGTACTTCGACGCGCTGGTGGAGAAGTATGGCGTGGAGAAGATCAGGACGATCGGCGACAGCTACATGGTGGCGGCCGGCGTGCCGCGCCCGCGCCCCGATCACGCCCAGGCCCTCGCCTGCATGGCGCTCGACATTCAAGCGTTTATCCGCACCAATCCCGCCTGCACCCGCCAAAATCTCGACTTCCGCATCGGCATCAACTCCGGCCCGGTGGTGGCCGGCGTAATCGGGCGCAAGAAGTTCATCTACGACCTGTGGGGCGATGCGGTCAACACAGCCAGCCGCATGGAGTCGCACGGCATGCCGGGGAAGATTCAAATCACGCGCGAGACGTATGAACTGATTAAAGACGAATTCAGGTGCGAGCCGCGCGGCACGGTGCTGGTGAAGGGGAAGGGTGAAATGGAGACGTGGTATCTGGTGGGGATCGGGAACGGGCAAAAGTGACGTTTGTACATCGCCCTTCCTTTTGAGTAGAATTACATTGAGCAGAGCTGAGACTTATTGGATTGGTGCAGAAAGGAGGAGGACATGGAACCGCTGGTTGGAATGAAGTGCATCGCCTGCCGTGCGGGCGAGCCGACGGTGACCGATGCGGAGATCGCCGAGTTTCATCCGCAAACGCCCGATTGGCAGCTGGTAGAACGCGACGGCGTCAAACGTCTGGAGCGCATGTTTAAGTTCAAGAATTTCGTCGAGGCGTTGGCCTTCACCAATCGCGTCGGCGAGCTGGCCGAGCAAGAAGGTCATCACCCGGCGCTGTTGACTGAATGGGGTAAGGTCACGGCGACGTGGTGGACGCACAAGATCAAAGGCTTGCATCGCAACGATTTCATCATGGCGGCTAAAACCGATCGGCTGTATGTGGCCGTCGCGCCTTGAGGGAGGCGCCTGCCGACCAACTCGAAAGGAGCTTGACCTATGCCTACCTATATCACCCTTTTGCGCTTTACTCAGCAAGGTGTTGAAAAGATCAAGGAAGGCCCTGCCCGGCTGGAGCGTGCGAAGGCGGCCGTCAAAGCCGCCGGCGGCGAAATGAAGGCGTTCTACCTGACGATGGGCCAGTACGACGCGGTCGTCATCAACGAAGCGCCGAGCGATGAAGCCTACGCCGCCGTCATGCTGGCCCTCGGTTCAGCCGGCGCGGTCCGAAGTGAGACGCTGCGCGCTTTCACGGAGGAGCAATATAACAAGATCATTGCGGCCATCCCTTGAGCAGCAGCTCGACCGTTCGCCCAGAAAATGCCAGGCGCCTCCCTCAACCTCCCGGCAGATGATAAGACTGCGATCAACGCTGCTCAACCGCTGAACGCTGCTCGCTCGGCAAGCCCCGTTACACCTGGAAGGATGCCACATGCTCATCAAGCCGTTCGTGGATGAAAAGTTGGGCAACTCCTCTTACTTGCTTGGCTCCGAGGAAACCGGGCTGGCGGCGGTGATCGACCCGCAACGCGATGTCGATAAGTACGTGCAGACCGCCGAGGGCCTGGGGCTGCGACTCGCCTATGCGCTGGATACGCACCTGCACAACGATTTCGTCTCCGGCGCGCGCGAATTGGCGGCGCAGGTTGGGCTGCGCGTCGGCGCCAGCGCCGAGGCCGAACTCGCTTTTGAGCACTTGCCGCTCCACGATGGTGATGCACTCGCTTTGGGCGACTTGACGATCGGCGTGCTGGCGACCCCCGGCCATACGCCCGAACACATCGGTTTCACCCTGGTAGAACCGAACCGAACGGAGCCGAGCGTAGTCTTCACCGGCGGCGCATTGATGGTTGGCGGCGCGGCGCGCACCGATCTGTTGGGTCAACATCTCGCGGTCGACCTGGCGCGCCAGCTCTACCACGCCTTGCACGCTCAGTTGCTCAAGCTATCCGATGCGGTGACGGTGTATCCTACCCACGGCGCCGGGTCGTTTTGCGCCGCGCCGACCAGCTCCGAGCGGATCACGACGATCGGCCGCGAACGCAAGAGTAACGCCCTGTTGCTGGCGGACTCGGAGGATACCTTCGTCGAGATGGCGTTGGCGGGCCTGCCCTCGTATCCGGTGTATTACCAACACATCCGGCCGATCAATCGCAGCGGCCCGAAGATTTTAGGCGGGCTGCCGGTACTGAAGCCGCTGTCGCCCGCCGAAGTGCAACAGTGGATCGAGCAGGGCGGGGCGGTGCTGGACGTGCGGCCGGCGCGCAGGCTGGCCGAGGGTTACATCCCCGGCGCTTACACGATCGCGCACGATGCGCCCCTGGTCACCTGGGCCGGCTGGCTGATCCCGTTTGGCGCGCCGCTCGTACTCGTCGCGGCTGACGCCGCGAATCGAGAAGATGCTATCCGCCAGCTGATCCGCATCGGCTACGACGATCTGCGCGGTTACCTGGACGGCGGCCTGCCTGCCTGGGAGGCGGCAGGGCTGCCGGTGACGCGCATGCAGAAGATATCGGTCGCCGAGTTGCGCGCGCGTATCGGCGACGGCGACGCGCCGATCGTGATCGACGTGCGGCAAGACGCCGAGTGGCAAGCCGGTCACATCCCCGGCGCACTTCACATCGAGAATGGACGGCTGCCGTACGATGATTTACCGCTGCCGATCGATCGACCGATCTACCTGCACTGTCGCGTGCGCGATCGTTCGACGGCGGCGCTGTCCGTTTTGGCCCGGCGCGGTTACCGGGACCTGACCCTGGTCGACGGCGGCTTTAAGGCCTGGAAGGAAGCGGGATACGAGATCGAGTCCGGCAGTGGGAACGAATGACCGGGTTGATCGCGCTGTTGGGATCGGGTGAATATCTCGATGTCATGGACGAGGTCGATCGGCGCTTGCTGGCCGAGTCGGGCACAGCGATGCCGCGTGTCGTCTGCCTGCCGACGGCGGCCGGTCAAGAAGGCCCGACGAGCGTGGAGCGCTGGTCGCGCCTGGGGATTGAGCACTTTCGGCGGTTGGAGGCGGAGGTCGAGGCGCTGCCCATCATCGATCGCGCCTCTGCGGAGGATCCCCGCTGGGCAGAATCGATTCGCGCGGCTGATTTGATCTACTTCTCCGGCGGCGATCCGGGGCGCCTGTATCGCACGCTGGTTGACACACGCGCCTGGGAAGCCGTGACGGAGGCGTGCGCGCGCGGGGCGGTCCTGGCCGGCTGTTCAGCCGGCGCGATGATCCTGGGTCAGTATTTGCCCAGCCGCGCCGCGCTCAGTTTTGAATTTGCGCCAGGCTTTGGCTGGCTCAAACGCTGCCTGGTGTTGCCTCACTTCGATCGGTTTCCATTTCGGACGCTGCTCTTGCCGCTCATGCGCCGCAAGCTAGCCGATGGACAATACGCGCTGGGCCTCGACGAGAATACGGCGTTGGTCGGGCGCATCGGTGGAGTGTGGGAGGTGCTGGGCGCATCCCGGGTCTCGATGTTGACGCACGGGAGTGTTCGGAAGTACGCGGCCGGCAGCCGCTTGACGCTGCCCACCTGGTGATTATTCACATCTCAATGGCTCATCGTCCGCGTCCTCGTCCGCTTCGCGCGGCCCGCGAGATGCGGGCCTAGTACTTCGACAACTTGAAGTTGCGTAGTTCCCGCCGCAGTTGAACTGCGGCGGACGGCAGTTCAACTGCCGTCCGAACCCCGCAAAATTAAGTGGTCGGGGTACTAGAGCACGTGTGTGCAATCACCAGTTCCAACCGATTGAAATAATTGAGTTATAATCATGCTGCCACAGCAGCAGTCACACAACAGCTCAGGGGAATAGCATGTCGATGCGCATGGCGGATCGGTTAAGCACCGCACGCCATCAGCAGTTCGTGGGACGAGCGGGGGAGCGCGAGCTGTTCAAGTCGGCGGTCACAGCCGACGAGCTACCCTTCCAGGTTCTATACATCTACGGTCCCGGCGGGGTGGGCAAGACCACGCTGTTGCGCGAGTTTGCCTGGCTATGCGACGAAACGCATGCGCCGGCGATCTATCTCGATGCGCGCAACGTCGATCCGGCCCCCGAAGCGTTCACGAATGCGCTGCGGTTCGCGCTCCATCTGACTCCCCAGGATTCACTGCTTCAATTCCTCGCCGCTCAACCGACGCGCTCGATCATCTTGATCGACACTTACGAGACGCTCGCGCCGCTGGACAACTGGCTGCGCGAGAGTTTCTTGCCGCAGCTGCCGGATAATACGCTCGTCGTGCTGGCGGGTCGTCGCCTGCCCTCGACGGACTGGCGCGCCGATCCCGCCTGGCAGACGTTGATCCGCCCCTTGCCGCTGCGCAACCTCAACCCGGATGAAAGTCGAGCCTTCCTGACGCGCCGCAGCGTGCCCGCCGTGCAGCATCGGGCGGTGCTCGATTTCACGCACGGCCATCCGCTGGCCCTCTCGCTCGTCGCCGATGTCTTCGCGCAACGCCGCGACACCCAATTCCAACCCGAAGCGGCCCCGGACATCGTCAAGACGCTGTTGGAACAGTTCGTGCAGAAAGTGCCCGGCCCGGCTCACCGCGCGGCGCTGGAAGCGTGCGCGATGGTGCGCCTGACGACCGAAGCGCTGTTGGCCGAGATGCTGGGGACGTCCGACGCGCACGAGTTGTTCGAGTGGTTGCGCGGGCTGTCGTTCATCGAGTCGGATCGGCAGGGATTGTTCCCGCACGATCTGGCGCGCGAGGCGCTGGCGGCCGATGTGCGCTGGCGCAACCCCGACTGGTACGCCGAGCTGCATCGCCGCGCCCGTAACTATTTCACGGCGCGCGTCCAGCATACGCGCGGGCTGGAACAGCAGCGCGTCCTGTTCGATCTGGTGTTCTTGCATCGCGATAACCCGGCGGTGCGGCCGTATATCGAGTGGAAAGAGAGCGGCAGTATCTTCAGCGATGCGCTGCAGCCGGGTGATGAAGCGGCGGTGATCGCGATCGTGGCGCAACACGAAGGCGAAGCCTCTGCGCAGCTGGCCGCCTATTGGCTGCAACGCCAGCCGGGTGGGGCGATTGTCTTTCGAGACGCCGAAGGCCGCGTGGCTGGTTTCATGTCGATGGTCGCGTTGCAGCTAGTCACCCCCGACGATCGCCGCGCCGACCCGGCGGTTCAGGCGGCGGTTCGGTACCTGGAGCGTTACGCGCCGCTGCGACCCGGTGAAAGCGCGACGCTGTTTCGATTCTGGATGGCGCGCGATGACTACCAGGCGGTTTCGCCGATTCAGAGTCTCGTCTTCATCAACGCCGTGCGGCATTACCTGACGACGCCCGGCCTGGCCTTCACCTTTTTCCCCTGCGCCGATGCCGATTTTTGGGCGACGCTATTCGCCTACGTCGATCTCCCCCGGCTCAGCGAAGCCGATTTTGAAGTCGGCGGCCGGCGCTACGGCATGTACGGCCATGATTGGCGGACGGTTCCCCAGGTGGCCTGGCTGGCGTTGCTGGCCGAGCGCGAAGTGGCCTCCCGCGCCGAATATACGCCTCCGCCGTCGGCAGAGCCGTTGATCGTCTTGAGCGAGTCCGACTTTGCGGCGGCGGTGCACAACGCCCTGCGCGATTTCACCCGGCCTGATGCCTTGCGCGATAACCCGATCGTGCGCTCACGTTTGATCGCGGAGCGGGTTGGCGCAAACGCGGATGCCGCGAAGCGCAGCGCCGCGCTTCAAAGCTTGCTGAAGCACACGGCGGAGTCGCTGCAAGCCTCGCCGCGCGACGCTAAATTGTATCGTGCTCTATATCACACCTACCTGCAACCGGCGTCCACCCAGGAGCAGGCCGCCGAGTTGCTCGATCTGCCGTTCAGCACGTTCCGGCGGCATCTGAAAGCGGGCATCACGCGCACTACCGAGCTCTTGTGGCAGCAAGAGGTCGGCGGGCCGGAGAAGTAAGTTCAGAGACCGGGTTTCTCCAAGAAACCCGGTCTCTCTTCAGGAAAAAGTGAACAAAAAGTGAGCACCTTTTGGTCTGGAAACGGGGTGCGGAGTTAGGTTAAACTGCGGCTACGAAGCAAGATAGCCGCAGTTGCGTTTTTGGCGTTCTAGCCAGTGGATGGGGGAGCTATGCTGCGCATCCATGCCTCTGCCTTACGGTTGGTCATCACTATCGTGATACTGGTGTCGGCCTGCGTCGGCACCCGATCGAACAGCTTCAGCCTGACACTGAATACGACCAACGACTCGGGTGTGGCTGGCAAGGTTGTGCTGACGGATGCGGGTGCGGGAAAGACGAAAGTCGAAATGTCGATCAGCGGCCAGCCGGCCGGCGTTGACCCGGCGACGCATATCCACAACGGAACGTGCGCCGAGATTAGCGGCGTCGCGTATCGCCTGGGTCACGTCACCGAGGGCCAATCGGCGACGACGCTGAAGGTGGCGTTGGATTCGCTGCTGACCGGGAAGTATCTGATCTTAGTCCATCCCGATACGGCGCGTCTATTCGAAGACGTGGCCTGTGGCGACCTTCCAGCCAGGTGAACGCGATGAATTCTGGACGCCTCTTCTATCTCTGCCCCGTCTGTTTTCGCTGCTCCGAGGTGGAGGACGAGTGCCACGCGCATCGCATGGTGGTCTGCGACGCGGGCGAGTGGGGCGATGAGCGCCGTAAGCCAATCGTCGACGAGATCGGGCGCATGCATACTCGCGCGCCGCGCTGGTTTCTGGAGGCGGTCGGCTGGATGCCGGCGCGACCTGGCTGATCCCGCTTGCGTATGCTCTATACTGTGGGCGGTCGCAAGTTGCGCTTTTTTCTGCTCCAAGCCCGCGTCCGCGCGGGCGGTGAGCACACCCGCAGATTGTTTCCGCGCCGAGTATCGTACTCCATCACAGGGAAAATGATGGGTAGCTTAGTCCCTGGTGGGCATCTGACGGGCACGAGGTCCGACGCTACGCCCATCAAATCACTGTGGCGGAGCACTAAATCGATTTGGACCATAGGCTGCACAGGAAGCGACCCGATGTCAACTGGAGGCAATAAAGCTGTGTTCCGCGAGATCGTCGAGGAAGTAATTAACCGGGGAATCTGGCCGCTGCCGATAGACTCGTCGCCGCCGATTACGTCGACCACACCGGCGGGCTGCCCGGCCGCGCGGGCTATACTGAACTCGTCGCCGAGATTCGACAGGCTTTTCCCGACCTTCACATGACGCTCGAGGACGTCATTTCGGAGGGCGACAAGGTGGCGGGTCGCTTCTCCTGGAGCGCCACACACTTGGGAGAGTTCGCAGGTAACCCGCCGACTGGCCGTCGGGTCAGGATGACCGGGATCGGCATCGTGCGCATCGTCAATGGCCAGATGGCAGAACGCTGGAACGTCACCGATGAGCTGAGCCTGTTGCAACAACTCGGAATGATACCCGCGCCGGGATAGACGACACACTCTACTTGCAAAGGACTTCTGCCGGTCTATGCCTGAATCGTTTCAGCACTTCGCGACCGACTTCATCGAGGCGTGGAACGCCCACGATGTTGAGCGAGTCACCAGCTTTTACGCGCCGGACTACGAAGAGATCGACGTGGCCCAAACCGACGTGCAACGCGGACGCGAGGGGATACGCCGTAGGCTGATTTACTACCTGCGCGCCTTTCCCGATCTGCAGGTGTCGTTGGACGCGTGCATCGTCGAAGACTCACGCGTGGTTCTGTTTTGGACCTGGCGTGGTACGCATCGGGGCACGTTCATGCGTATTCCGCCGACCGGTCGGCCCGTTGCCGTGCGTGGCACATCCCTGCTGACGCTGGAAAACGGTCACATCCGGCACGGGGTGCGCGTCTGGGACCTGGCCGGGCTGCTGCGATCGGTCGGGCTGTTGCCGGAGTTGTAGGCCGGGGTTCGGCCGGCAGCGGGAATTTGAGGGTCGGCTCTGAAGGGAGGCAGGCATTGAGCGTTGTGTTGCGGGCGTGCTGGTCACGCCTGTTCAGGAAGTCTGTGCCGTCCAGTTTCAAGCGTGAACTCAAAATATAGCCAGGAGGATACCATGTCAACCGAAGCAAACAAAGCCGTATCGCGCCGTTTTCATCAGCTGTTTGACGCCGGGGATATCGAAGGCATTGGCCGCGAGGTTCTCGATCTCAGCGTCGTCGTTCACTTTCCCGGTTCGCCCGGCCCGGTGAACCACGACGGCTTCAAGCAATTGGGCCAGATGTTCCAGGCCGCGTTTCCCGATCACCAGACCACGATTGAGGATCAAATCGCCGAGGGCGATCTGGTGGTGACACGCACGATGTTTCGCGGCACGCACCAGGGCGAGCTGCAGGGCATCCCGCCGACCGGCAAGCCGGTGGCGGTGAGCGGGATCACGATCGATCGGATCGCCGGCGGCAAGATCGTGGAACGCTGGGATGAGTTCGATCAGGTGGGCATGCTGCAACAGATCGGCGCCATCCCGATGCCAGCTTAGCACGGCACAAAACTCAAGCCAGGGGGAGGCTAACATGTCGGTCGAACAAAACAAGGCAGGTTCGCGCCGTTTCTTTGAAGAGGTGTGGGGCAAGGGCAACCTCGCCGTGATCGATGAGCTGACGGCGTCCAGTTTCGTCGATCACAATGCCGCGCCGGGTCTGCCGCCCGGCGTGGAAGGGCTTAAGCAATTCGTCACGCTCTATCGCACGGGCTTCCCGGATATGCAGGTCACCGTCGACGACCTGATCGCGGAGGGCGACAAGGTGGTGATCCGTTGGACCGCGCGGGGCGTGAACACCGGCCCGCTGTTTGGAATGCCGGCAACCGGCAAATCGGCCACGGTGACGGGCATCACGATCGAGCGCAAAGTGGACGGTATGACGGTCGAGGGCTGGAATAACTTCGACCAGGTGGGCATGTTGCAGCAGTTGGGCGTGGCGCCCGCGCCGGCGTAATGAGCCGAGTTGGAACCTGTTGGGCTTCAAATCTTAGAGCGGTTTCCTGTTGAGTCTATGCCAGGTCATCCGCGCTCGAAGTAACCGCCTAGAAACCCGGTTTCTCTCAGAAACCGGGTTTCTCGAAGTGAGCAAAAAGTGAGCAGGATTTGGCCTGGAAAATCAGCGGGCGCGGCGGTACAGTAGATGTGACATTCTGCGGCGGAGAGGCTGTTCATTGGAACAGGTACAGATCGGATTGGATTCACACGTGTCGGTTGTCCAACAGATTCGGACAGCGCAGGCGCTGCATCGAGAGGATCGCCGGCGCGGCTGGGCGGCGCTGAACGATCTCTTTCGCGCCGGGACGCCGCCTCACTCGCCGCTCGCTGGGCGTTACGCGGGCGAGCTGATCGCCGTGAACATCGCGCCTGGCCTGACGCAGTTCGTGGAATGGCAGGCGGCGCGCTGGATGCCCTGGCGGGGCAAGACGTTTGACGCCGCGCGCGCCAGCGGCGACAACATCTTCACGCGCGATTCGTTGTTCGCGGCGCACCTCTACTTTCCTTTATATCGGGGTTATCTCGACGACGGGCCGCAGACATACTGCGCCTTTCCGTTCCGCACGACCATCGCGCCGGGCCGAGCCGATCCGGATCGGCAGGTGCTCAAGATCGATTACAACCTGCCCGGCAACCCGCGTCCGACCGTGCAGCGCGTGCTCGACGAGCTGGTGCAAGTCGACGAGCAGCTGTACCTGGGCAAGGCGCACTTCAAATGGTGGTGGGGCAGGTGGCAACTCGTCGCCTACTTCACACTGACCCAATCCGAGTCAGCAGACCGCCGAGGTCTACCGTCCTGAGCAGAGGGAGGCGAGTAACGATGGAACACGTGACCAGTATGACGCGGAAGAAGCTCAGCCCGATGCGGACCTTCGATCCGCACAAGGTCGGCTATTACGAAAAAGAGAACTGGGTGGCGTACTACCAGAAGCGCTGGTTGAGATTGCTGCGCGTATCGGTGGGCATGGTCAAACACGCCTTCGGGTTAGCGGTGGCGCAGGCGGTGTACGCGGCCTATCTCGTCGCGCGGGCCGAGATCGCCGCCGCGCCGTTTCCCGATAACGACATCCCGCTGGCCGAAAAGTATATGCGCCGCTTCTACGCCTTCATCCGGCGCGTGCATCGCGAGGACTTCGATGTAGATCAAGCCGCGCGGCTGGAAGTGAACTGGTGGGTGGTGCATCGCCGGCTGTTCGGCCAGACCGACAATGAAGAGCTGATCGACGCGCTGGCGCAGCTGTACGCGGCAGCTTATCAAGCGCCGTACGAGTCGGTGCGCCAGGCGGCGTATCACCGGGCGCAGGCGATGGTGTACTCCGATCGGTGGGTGAACGAGGGCCGCGTCGAGAACAGTCCGCTGCTCGTGCACGAGGAAGAGGAGCTGGTCAAGTCGTATGCGGCGCTGCGCGAAGCGGTGGGGTAGTGGGTTAGTTGGCTGGTTGGTTAGCTGGTTGGTTGCACGGGGGTGGGCGATGGATAGCATCGAAGCATTCCTCAACACCTACGGCTTGCTCGCGATTTTCGGGCTGATGCTGGTGAAAGGGATCGGCGTGCCGATCCCGGTGCCGGCCGATGTCATTATGCTGGCGACGGCGGCGCGGGCGGCCGAGGGCCGGCTCGTGTTATGGCAGGCGTTCGCTGCGATCCTCTTGGCGATGGTGGCCGGTGGGATCGTGCAGTTCGTGCTGGCGCGCGGGCCGGGTCGCGGCATCCTGTATCGCTTTGGGCGTTATCTGGGCCTGACGGCTGCGCGCCTCGATGCCGCAGCGGCCACGGTCAAACGCAGCGGCCCGATCGGTATCGGCCTGGCGATTTTGACGCCGGGCATTCGCGCCGCGACGATCGCCGCCTGCGGGTTGGCCGCGTTGCCCATGCGCACGTTCGTGCCGGGCCTGGCGCTGGGCAGCACGTTATTCTTGAGCTTGCATTTCTTTCTCGGCGCAGTCATCGGCCGGCTGCTGAGTGCGCTGGCGCAGGCGGCGAATGCGCCGATCGTCCTTGCGCTTGTCGCCATCTTGATTGTGGCGGGTCTCGGCGGGTGGATCGTGATCCGGCGGCGGCAACGGCCTACGGCGTCGCGGGGTGAAATCATCGCCGAAGCAGTCGAAGCGTGGCACGAGGCCACCTGCCCGGCCTGCCTGGCGTTGGGCGCAGCCAGCCGAATCCAGGTTACAGCCGGCGCCGGTCTCGAATCGCGTGCATCCTAGACTGAATGAGCGCCGGGCGGTTGAGCGTGTGAAGTAAGCGATTTACCGACGTGATACTTGGCGTTCATGGAGTCACTCTCTTAAAGAGAGTGACTCCCTCTTTTT
>DATDPU010000017.1:0-18075 GCA_035292585.1 Anaerolineae bacterium
ACCACTGATCACTGCCAACCGATTCGCCGCATCATAGGTATACGTCGTGACCAGTGTGCTGGTGATGGTCTTGGTCATCGCCGTGCGGTTGCCGACTTCATCGTAGCCGTAACCGAAGGTGTAGGTGTACGCGCCAGAGTACGTCGCGCCCGTCAACCGAGATAACGGGTCGTAGGTGTAGCGGATGACGGTCTCTTGCGACAGCCCATCGTTGACGTTGATGTACGCCGTCCGGGTCAGCGTGTCCTGCGTCGCGCCCGTCGCCGTCAGCGACACGGTGTACACGCCGGCCTGCCCTCGTAGCGTAGCGGAGGGGGTCGCGGTGTAGATGTGAACCGGGTTAGTGATCGGACTCGTCGTTCCGTCGCCGAAGTCCCACAGCCATGCGTTAAGCGTCCCGTGCGTTGTGGTCGAGGTGTCGGTGAAGACGACGGTCAGTAGGCCGGAACCGATGAGGACAACTGCGAAAGGATCTACTGAACGACGTCGATGGGGATTAATTGTTTAAGATCTGAGCCATCAATGTTAGCAATCCAAATTTGAGAGATCGGGCGACCTTGAATGTAATCGCTAGAAGTGAAGGCGATCTTCGAACTATCAGGAGACCACGTCAGGCGAAGCAAGGTGTTCCTATTAGCAACGCGAGTTTCTATCCATTGCCCCTGGCTGGCAGAAGCTACAAACACTGCATACGGTGCACTCCCAGGACGATCGG
The DNA here is from genome assembly GCA_035292585.1 of Anaerolineae bacterium. Lineage (GTDB taxonomy): Bacteria > Chloroflexota > Anaerolineae > Fen-1058 > Fen-1058 > DASSFZ01. The sequence continues at coordinate 716 of DATDPU010000017.1, forward strand.
AGACAAAGGCTAAATACTTTCCGTTAGGCGACCAAACTGGCCCAAGCCCATCCGCTGTATTCTGGGTAAGGGTGCTTTGAATGTTCGGTTCAACTGTTGAAATTGTATAAATCTCCTTATCATTGAAATTACTACGTGCGCGTTCGAAAGTCAAATGTGCGCTATCGGGCACCCAAGCAGGGTTCTCATCGTATGCTGGATCATTAGTGATGTTCCTCTGCCCTGTCCCATCAGCGTGCATGACATATATCTCGAAGTTGCCATCACGGTCCGATACGAAAGCGATAGTGCTGTTGTCAGGCGACCACTGTGGGTTAAAATTGCGGGAAACAGTGGTGAGCTGAGTGACTTGCAGAGAGCGAATATCAACCTTGTACACCTGTGGTGTATCCTGCTCGGCAGTATACGCAATGAAATGTCCGTCTGGACTCCATGCGAGCTCATCCCTGACACCTCCCACAAAGGTAAGACGGCGCTGATTACCACCATTAGCTGGCATGACATACACTTCCGAGCGCCCGGAACGATTGGAGATAAATGCAATCTCCCTGCCATCCAGCGACCAAGTAGGTTCATGATCGTTTCCCTCGTCTGATGTGAGCCTTTGCCACCCCGTTCCATCAGGTTGAATAATACAGATGTCAAATGTCGCATCTTCAGAGGGAGGCAACGATCCAGTCAGACACTCATAAGCGATAAGTTTTCCGCTAGGAGACCAAGCCGAATTGCTACCATACTGGTTATGCTCACCTGCTGACCGAGAAAAGGAGCAGCCTGACAAAGTGAGACAGAGTATGCTTACAACGACTGAAAGCTTAAATTGTGAATGCTCAACCATCTATGTTTTACACCATTCGTTCCAGTGCATTCAGGTGGCTCTTTACGGATAGGGTTGCGGAATAGGGGGAAGTTTGGGGTCGATGTTCGGTAAACCAAGTTGATAAGCCTCATAGGGAGGCATTCCTTTGGGTGTAACATCTTTAAATCCACCACCATATTTAATGGTTGAATTAAGGATTCCCCAAATTCCGACTTCTGGCCACTGGGGTTCTATATCCGTAAACTCACTGGGCCATTTCCCTGCTTCTGGACAAGCACCTCCCGTTTCACACGCATACTTGGGGTCCCAGAAGCTAAAGTTTTGGTTAGCACCAATCATATCCTGGTTTTCTTGGTAGATCCTCCAGGATTGATCGGCGGACGTGACTGAACAAACGCTTTCTATTCCATTCTGTTCTAGCCCCTTGAGGACTCTATACATTGCAATTGTGTCAGACGTTAGATCCTCAACCGCAAACGAAGAAGCCCGCCCTGCAAGGATCGTTCTATTCACAATACGAATGATCATCTGCTCCCCTCCACCCAAGTCACCACTCTGAAATACTTCAAAACCGAGAGATAAGAGTATATTCATGCCCAATGTCACACGCTTTGCTTGATCGTCCGGTAAGTAGTCCCGAGCATAAACTTTCCATTCGACTCCACTCCAACCCAGGACGGGAATATCCTGCTGGATGTTGAAGTAAAACTTCTTATAACGGAAGTCGCCGTCGACTGGTGTTTTGAGTATCTCATAGAGCGTCCTTATTCCATTATAGACCCCTAATCCGTTGGGTAGTGCAGGATTCCCCGCATGTTCCCAGTCTATCCAGCCGCAGTTGCACGAGTATCGATAGTGAGTCTCAAAGTCGCTCGGCCCCAGCCCCGATGGCAACATTCCACTGGGGTCGCTGAAGTTTGCTGGATTCTCCTCTGTATAATTCCACCCATTCATCGACCCTGGCCGCATTGCATCGCCTTCCCACGGGTCGCGCGACAGAAACATGCCCAACAGCGCCTGATAATATCGTGCCCGCAGGAAAATCAACCCGGTCGTATCCGCCTGCTCCCCCGCGTAGCCGAAGACCGACGTAGCGCTACCCTGGCTGCTCAGCACGCTGCCATACGGCTCGTATGATTTCAACAGCGTCACGTTGCCGTCAGCATCGGCAATCTGCCGCACACTACCGAGTGGATCGGCTAGCAGATACTCCCATGCCGCTTTATACTCTGCTAACGGGCGTGTGCCCAGGCTGTACACGTACTGTGTACTGTTCGTGCCCGTCTTGGCTTGCAGCACCACCGGCAGCGGCGCGGCGTAGTCTTGCGTGTAGGTTGTTAAGGTACCGGCCTCAATCAGCCGCAGGCGGATGCCATCCCCATTGTATGTGAATTGCGTGTTCGCGCCACCGAGGGTGGTACTAATTAACCGGTTGGCGAAGTCATAGGCGTAAACCGCGCCACCCTCTTGCAGCAAGTTTCCGTTGGCGTCCCACACCACGGCGGACGGCTGATTGCTGATGGCCGATAGCCGGTTCGCCGCGTCGTGGGTGTACGTCGTCACCAGCGTGCTGGTGATCGTCCGCGTCTGGACTGCCCGGTTGCCGACTTCATCGTAGCCGTAACCGAAGGTGTAGGTGTACGCCCCGGAGTAGGTGGCACTCGTCAGCCGGTACAACGGGTCGTAGGTGTAGCGGATGACGGTCTCTTGCGACAGCCCATCGTTGACGTTGATGTACGCCGTCCGGGTCAAGGTGTCTTGCGTCGCGCCACTGGCGGTGAGCGACACGGTGTACACGCCGGCCTGCCCTCGTAGTGTAGCGGAGGCGTTCACGTCCTTGCCAAACAGCGTATCGATAAGGTGTACACGCCGGCCTGCCCTCGTAGTGTAGCGGAGGGGGTCGCGGTGTACACATGCACCGGGTTTTCCAGCGTGCTGCTCTGCCCGTCGCCAAAGTTCCACACGAAGCTCGCCGCGCCGGTGGAGGTGTTGACGAACGTCACCGTTAGCGGCACTGCACCAACCAGCGGCGCGCCGCTGAAGTGGGCGACGACCGGTTCATACGGCGTGCGGAAGTCGGTTTCGCTCCAGCCGTTCCAGGGGATGTGTAGCCAGCGGCTGCTCGTCTGCCCCAGCCGGTTGCCGGGGCGATACAGCACGCGGGCGCGCCAATGATAGGCGGTATCCACCGCCAGCCCGCTCACGTTCTGGGTCAGGACGACGCCGGTCGTGAGCACGTCGGTCCACGCCGCGCTTGTGCCGCTGATGAGGGTCGTCGCGGTGAAGGGCACACCCAGCGGCGCGACCTGCCACTGGAGTTTGACCGGCGCGCGACCCAGTGGGCTGCGACCAGTCAGGCGCAGTTGCACTTTGACGCCCGAATTGGACCTGCCCAGTGGGGCGATGTGTACCGAGCCATCCGTTCGCAGCTGGCGCGGCAGGGCCTCCAGCCCATCGCTGCCGTTGCCATAGTAAACCGACGCACGCCCTTCATCCGCCTGGCCGTTGTCGTAGCGATGCGCACCGACGATCACGTCGGCATAGCCGTCGCCATTCACATCGCCCGCCGTGCCCACGGAAAAGCCGAAGTTGGCGCTGCCCTGATTGCTTTCAGCCGTCCAGCCGGCGTTGGTCGGCGTGCCGGTGACGCCCAGTCCACTGCCGCCGCCGTGCCAGACGAACGCCCACCCCTCGTCCCATTGACCGTTGTTTTCGTAGAGCTGCGCCCCGATGATGATGTCGGCGTAGCCATCCCCGTTTACGTCGCCAGCCGTATCGACCGCGTAGCCGAAATCGGCTGAGTTCAGGTTGCTGTCTGCCGTCCAATTTGAAGTCGTGCTCAGGCCCGAGGCTGACCCGTGATAGACGAAGACACGCCCCTCGTCGGTGTTGCCGCCATCGTACTTGATCGCCCCGACGATGACATCGCTGTAACCGTCGCCGTTGACATCGCCGGCCGTGCTGACGGAATGGCCGAACTGGGCGCCCGCCTGGTCGCTCTCCGCCGTCCAGCCGGCGTTGGCGTTCAGGCCGGACGCGGAACCGAGATACACCCAGGCTCGCCCCTCGTCGTTCTGGCCGTTATCGTAGAACTTCGACCCGATGACGATGTCGCTGTAGCCGTCGCCGTTGACATCGCCGGCGGTATCCACCGCGTTGCCGAAGTTCGCACCAGCTTGATTGCTCTCGGTGATCCAGCTGGTGGTGGTCAGCAAACCTGTCGCCGAACCGTAATAGACGTAGACCGCGCCTTCGTCTCCCTGGCCATTGTCGTAAGCGTGTGCGCCGATCAGGACATCGCTATACCCGTCGCCGTTGACATCCCCAGCCGCGCCGACCGCGCTGCCGAAATTGGTATTGCCCCGGTTGCTCTCAGTCATCCAGCCGGTGGTCGTCAGCAAACCCGTCGCCGAACCATAGTACGCATAAGCCGCGCCCTCGGCCCCTTGACCATTGCCGTAATTGGAAGCCCCGATCACCACGTCGGCGAACCCGTCGCCGTTGACATCGCCGGCCGTGCTCACCGCGTAACCGAATTGCGCGTTCGCGACGTTGCTCTCGGCCGTCCAGGCGGCGGTTGTGCTCAACCCTGTCGCCGAGCCGAGGTACGCAAACGCCCGCCCCTCGTCGCTCTGGCCGTTGTCAAACAGTCTGGCGCCGACGATCACGTCGGCATAGCCGTCGCCATTCACGTCACCGGCGGTGCTCACCGAGTGACCGAACTGCGCCGAACCCTGGTCGCTCTCGGCCGTCCAGGCCGCAGTGGCGCTTAAGCCTGCGGGTGAGCCGTGGTAGACCCAGGCGCGGCCTTCGTCGCTTTCGCCGTTATCGTAGCGTTCGGCTGTTACCATGACATCGGCATAGCCGTCCGCGTTCACGTCGCCCACCGTGCCGACGACGACCAGAAAGGCATCTGCCTGATTAGACTCGGCGGTCCAGCCGGCCGTGGCGCTCAGGCCCGTGGCTGACCCGTAGTACAGCGCGGCGCGGCCCTCGTTGCTTTCGCCGCCATCGTAGCCCGCTGCGGCCACCATCACGTCGGCGTAGCCGTCGCCGTTGACGTCGCCCGCAGCGCCCACGCCATGACCGAAGTATTCACTCCCCTGCGCGCCATCCGCCGTCCAGTTGGCGCTCGCACTCAGACCTGCTGCAGAACCGTGATACACATACGCCCGCCCGGCGTCTGCCTGCGCACTATCATAAAGACGTGCACCCACCATGACATCGGCGTAGCCATCGCCGTTCACGTCCCCGGCGGTACTGACCGTGTAGGCGAACTCCGCGTCAGCCTGATTGGCTTCGGCCGTCCAATTGGCGCTCGTGCTCAGGCCATCTGACGAACCATGATACACGTACGCCCGCCCTTCATTCGACTCGCCGTTGTCGTACTTCCATGCACCAATGACAATATCGGCATAGCCGTCGCCGTTCACATCCCCCGCCGCGCCGAGCGTGAGGCCGAAGTTGCCGTCGACTTGATTGCTTTCAGCCGACCAGTCGGCATTGGCCGGTGTGCCGTTGGCGCCCAACCCGCCACTACCGCCATACCACGCGAAAGCGCGGCCCTCATTCGACTCGCCGTTGTCGTACCCGTCTGCCCCAACTATGACATCCGAGTAGCCGTCACCATTCACATCGCCGGCCGTTGCGGCGGCCGCACCGAAGTAAGCGGAGGCTTGATTGCTTTCAGCTGACCAATCGGCGTTGGTCGGTGTGCCGTTGGCCCCTAACCCACTGCTACCGCCATACCAAACGAAGGCTTGGCCCTCGTCGGTTTGGTCGTGGTCATAGAAGTGTGCCCCGACGATGATATCGGCGTAGCCGTCGCCGTTCACGTCCCCGGCGGTGCTCACCCAGTGCCCGAAGTAGGCGCTCGTCTGGTTGCTCTCGGCGCTCCAGGCGGCCGCCGTGCTCAAGCCCGTCGCTGAACCGAGGAAGACATACGCCCGGCCTTCATCCGACTCGCCGTTGTCGTACCAGTCGGCGCCAATGATGACGTCTGAATATCCGTCGCCATTCACGTCCCCGGCGGTGCTGACTGTGCGTCCGAAATAGGCAAAATCCTGGTCGCCTTCGCCCGTCCAACCCGGGCTGGTGAGCAGCGGGTCGAGGGTGATGGGGTAAGTAGCCTCCGTATCATCGACGATGAGCCGGATACCGGACGCTGTCAATTCCATCCAGGTAGGCAACACGCGACCCTGGGTGTCATGGGCATGCAGCTCACCATAGCGCAGGACGTGTAGACCACTCGCTGTCGCAAACTCGATCGCGCTGCCATTGTCAATCATGATCGGGGTCAAGTCTCCGGACAGCGCCAATTCGAGGATCAGGGGGGCGTGTGAAGCCTCGCCTCGATTTGGCGGCCGAGCGAGCGTGAAGCCCTGCTCCAGGCCGCGGGCGTCATTAATGTACCACTCGGTGAATGTGCCACGCCCATAGTCAATGCGGTTTTCATCCGTGGATAGGTTAGCGGTTAGAGATGGCTGGAGGTTATCGCGGTAGCCAAAACTAGTCAGGCTCAAGCTCCACTCCCAGTCAGATGCAAGATACGCGATGGCTGCTGACTTCTCCCACGCTTGACTACCGCCTTGAGCTGTTGTGTCGCGTGGCATGACGCGAATGCCATCCACTGTAAAGTAAGTGCGCAGGTTGTGGGCGCGATTGGGCGCCTGATACGAGGCTGACCGGTCGGACAGATTAGTCTGCTCCTGCCAGGTAATGTGATACTCCGCTCGGCGAATACCTTCGCTCACAGCATTCAACCAGTTGATATCTGTTATCGTGTCGCTTGAAGCGACATCGGACGTGGCGGACGGTTCGATCGGAGTGGGATTCGGCGTTGCCGTCGCTTGGGCCACGGGCGCCGGTGTTACGCGCAGCCCCGATGAAAGTGCATCACCTGGTGTTGGCGTCAGTACGGCCTCCGAAGCGCCGGGCACACCTGGCGGCTGTACGGTGCCAGTGACAACTGCCAGCGCGCTCACACCTGGCGCTCGATAACCCGTCACCGCCAGGACGACTTCAGCGGCGGTCGTTCCGGGTAACGCGCCGAGTTCCGGCGCCGAACCGCCGCCGCCCACTTCCGAGGGGCGCAGTGTCTCGGTGACTGAAATCCGATTGCCCAATGCATCGAGCACGAACGCATAGTCACCGACGATGACGTAGCCGCCCGCGCGCGTGTGCGTCAAGCGCGTCAGCCGGTTCGCCTCGTCATAGGTGTAGGCCGTGCGCACGCCATTGGGTAAGGTCGTGGTCATCAAACGGTCGGCCAGATCATAAGCATACAAGGTGGCCTGGCTCGACCAGTCGGTGACCGTGGTCAGCCGGTTGCGCAAATCATAAGTGTAAGTGACGACTTTGCCATCGGGATAGATCAGGTTCGTCCGATTGCCCAGCGCATCGTAGGTGTAGGTGACCGGCTGGGCGAACGGGTCGACGACGGCGGTCAGGCGATACAACGGATCGTAGGTGTAGCGCGTCGTGCCCAGCGTGTCGGTCAGGTGCGTGCGGTTGCCGACCGTATCGTAGGTATACGTCACGCTCGAATCGGGATAGTCGGTGCGGACCTGCCGGTTGGCGGCGTCGTAGGTATACGTGATGGCTGCGCCATTGGCATCGGTCATCACCGTGCGATTGCCAATGGGGTCGTAGCCGTAGCGCGTGGTCTGGCTCAACGGATCGGACTGCGCGCTCAAACGATTCAGCGCGTCATAGGCAAAGGTCGTCGTGTAGCCGCGCGCGTTGGTGATGACCGTACGATTGCCCAGGGCATCATAGGCGTAACGTGTCGTTAGGTTGTACGCCGTGGGATCAAGCCCCAGGCTGGTGGTCACACTTTCGGTGACCGCCGATAACTGATTGAGCGCATCATAGCCGTAGTGAGTCACGACGCCGTTCGCATCGGTCATCACCGTGCGATTGCCCAAGGCATCATAGCGATAACCGGTGACATGCCCCAGGGCATCGGCCTGAGCCACCCGGCGGCTCAACACATCATAGGTGTAGACGGCCGTGTGACCGAGGGCGTCCCGCTCGGACACCCGATTGCCCAGCGCATCGTAACCGGCGAGGGTCTGGTCGCCGAGTGCGTCTGTCACCGTGATGGGCCGGCCGAGCGCATCGTACAGCGTACGCCCCGCGTGACCGTTGGCATCGGTGATGACCGTCCGTCGGCCCAACGCATCGTAGCCAAAGCTAGTCGCGCCGGATAACACATCGGTGGTAGTAATGAGGCGATTGAGCGTGTCATAGGCATAGCGAGTCGTGTTCTGGTTCGCGTCGGTCACGACCAGGCGATTCCCCAGCGCATCGTAGCCAACCAGCGTCTGGTTGCCCAGCGCATCGGTCGTGGTCAACACCCGGCCCAGGCCGTCATACGCGGTCCGCGTGGGATGACCGTTGGCGTCGGTGATGACCGTGCGCCGGCTCAGCGCATCGTAGCCCAAAGCGGTCGTGCCGGAGAGCGCGTCAGTCGTCATGACCACGCGATTCAGCGCGTCGTAAGTGCTGAGCGTCGGATAGCCTCGGGCATCGGTGACCACGCGGGTGTTGCCCAGCGCGTCGTAGGCATAGGACGTCGTCTGCCCGGCCGCATCGCTCAAGGCCGCCAGCCGATTAGCGCCATCGTAGGTATACACGGTCGTATGATCTAATGCATCGGTCGTCTTGACGCGGTTGCCCAGCGCATCGTAGACGGTGACGCTCTGGCCGGATAAGGCGTCGGTGGTAGTGATGACACGATTGAGCGCATCGTAGGCATAGTGCATGGTACCGGTGAGCGGATTGGTGACCACGACCCGGTTGCCAATCTTGTCGTACTCATAGCGGGTGGTCAGGTTGTATTGGTTGTGGTGATTGACCCCCAGCGTGGGCGAGTAATTGACCGTGGTGGACACCACGCGGCCAAGCAGGTCGTAGTAATTGCGAGTGACGTGGCCGAGTGTGTCGGTGACAAGGAGAGTGTTGCCCACCTCGTCGTAGGCATAGCGTGTGACCAGATTGTATTCATTGTTATGGTTCTGTGGCAGCGCGGGTGAATAATTGGTCGTGACCGAGATGGGGCGGTTGAGTTTGTCGTACCAAGTGCGCGTGATGCGACCCAGGGCATCGGTTTGCGCGACAGCATTGCCGGCTGCGTCGTAGCCGGTAACGCGCCGAACATCCTCATCGGGCCGCGCCGGGTCGAACATGCCATCTTGGTAGTTGGTCGTCACGGTCACCGGCCGGTTGAGGCTGTCATACTCGGTGCGCGCAACAAAGCCCAGGGTATCGGTAACGTGCGTTTGATTCCCCGCGCCATCGAAGCCGTACTGCGTGATCAAGTTGTATTGGTTGAAGGCGTTAGGGCCGAGGGTCGGCGAGTAGTTGACCGTGGTTGACACCAGCCGTCCGGCGGCGTCGTATCCGTTGCGCGTCACGCGACCGAGCGTATCGGTGACCAACACCTGGCGCCCAAAACCGTCGTAGCCATAGTGCGTGACCCGGTTGTAGGTGTCCAGGTAATTCTGCTCGGACGAAGTTGACGTGTAGTTTTCGGTGACGGCCATGAGGTGGTCGGCGTTGTTGTAGGCGTTGACCGTCATCCGGCTCAAGGCGCCCGTGGTCGTGATGAGCCGGCCGATGCTGTCGTATTCGTAGCGTGTTGCGTTACCCAGAGCGTCCGTTACGACCGTCCGCTGACCAAAGTCATCGTACCCATATTGCGTCACCCGGCCGAGCGGGTCTTGCTGGGCGATGAGCAGGTGGTTCAGCCCATACGTGTAAATCCAGGTATTTTGCAGTCCATCCGTTTGGCTGATGAGCAGCGTTCCCGAATACCGGTAGGTCGTGGCGAGGCCCCGGGCATCAACGGTTTGGGTCGGGTTGTTGAGCGCATCATAGCTCAAGGTCGTGGTGAGGCCGGTAGCATCGACGATGCGTTGCAAATTGCTGCCACCGGTGTCCCAAGTGAGCTGGGTTGTGTTGCCGTTCTGGTCGGCGACTGACGTCGGCTTGAAGTTCAAGTCATAAGTGCGGGTCAGCGGTTGGCCGGCCGCGTCGCTACCGCCTAGCCACATCCCGCGTCCATAACGATCGATGGAGGTGTGGTTCAGGCCGTCGGTGACGGTGATCGCGCCGCTCGGCCCGTACTCCAACTGAACGACCAGCTGATTGTTGCCGTCATATTGCCGGGTCGCGCGCCCCTCAGCATCGAACTCGGTGCGCTCGATGCTCTTGTCATCGGGATCGACGACGTTCATGAGTAAGTGAGTCGTCCCCGAATATTGGTAAGTCCACCGCAAGCCGCGTGTGTCGGTGACGACGGTCAGGTCGCCAGCGGCATCGTACTCAAACTCTGTGGAGCGATCGATGGGGTCCGTGACGCGCGCCAATCGATCCTGGGCATCGTAGGCGAAGTTGAGGAATCGCCCAGAGCTCTGTACCGATTGGAGCGGGCCGGTCGGATAGTAGGTATAGGTGATGACCTGGCCCGCCGGGCTGACGGTCTGAGTAACCAATCCCGATGCATTGAAAGTGTACACGGCCTGATTAGTAGCCGTGACTACATAGGTTGTGATATTGTCTGTGACCATGAAGCGTGACATCTGCGCCGTGACGCCAAAATAGGGCGTGAATGTCCCATCTTCCTTTTCGATAAACGGCAGCTGCGACCCACCCGGCATTTGCAGTTGAATCTGACCGACGATGCCGCTAGGGTCATCCGGGAAGACCAGGCGAATATCTTGATTGTGTGCCCAGCCGTAGCCTAGTGTGCGGGTGAATAGGTCGCGGGCATCGGCGCTGTAGGATCGCTCGAAGGCCAATGACCCGCCCAGAATGGGAATACTGGCATCGACTGTCTGATAGGTATAGTTGCCGCTCAGGGTGTCAATGGGATTCCCCTTGTGATTCCGAACGTTATATCCCGAGCAGATCGGACAGGCTGGGTTTCGCACCAAGCGATTAAGCAGCCCGCCCGTCTCTTCGATCTTCTTCGGGTTCTGGATGAAGACGTTACCGTGTGCGGCGGATGAGCCTGACGCACCCGCCCAGGTAGTGAATGTTGCCTGCCAGTCGCCGGTCTTATTAAACCAGGTCTGGCCGCCGTCGCTGCTAGAAGCGATTTGGATTGTGAAGCTGCTACTACAGGCCTGTGGGATTCCCAAGGCACACGCCAATGCCAAAGAAGCTAATGCATTAGGGTCAGTCGCAGACAGAGTCGCCACCACCGAGGCGTTACCGGCATATCCATTGGGAGCAGCGGTAAAGGGCGTCGTGAACGTAACAGGGAAGCTTGCTCCCATATCGCTGGTGTGGAAGACTGGCCCACGAGCATTAGCCTGACTAACGAAAAAGAAGTCCCCGGGTAAAAGCGGCGTGCCTGTCATGGCGCGTGGTTTCTTGCTGACCGGAGCTCCAGGTGGCGTGATGTCCACCCAGGTATAGCCGCCATCCGTCGATTGTGACAGGCTAATACCCTGGCTCATGTAGATAACCCCAGAGTTGCGGTCGGGAACAACTAGGTTAATGGCTTCGCCGGCGCCTGGTCCACCCCAACTTTGGTTAAAGCCATTGCTGATTAGCTGCCAGGTAGCACCCCAGTCCGGCGAGAAAAAAACCCTCGGTTGGCCGGAGCCATTCGTCGGGGTCAGCCAGATACGCCCAGAGCCATCATCAGCCATGTCCAGGCCTGCTGTGGCGCTCACTCTGGTAACACTTCCCGTCGTCAGCTGTGGCCATTGCCAGGTCGCACCGTAGTCAAATGTCCGCCCTGTCCAGCCGCCATACGTGTCGTTAAAGGGATCGCTGACAATGATCAAGAAATATCCTGGCCTAACCAGGCTTGGCAGAATTCTCCCGACAGCGTCGAACTGATCGTGGGGGCTGACCGTCACGGAGATGGTTTGCATAGAGAGGATTTGAGTCCACGTTGGCGTGTCCGCATCCAGGTTGGTCGTCTTCCATACACCTTCTGTACCCACCACCCAGGCTTGGTTGTACGGGTCGAAAGGATCGAGTACGAAGTCGTAAAGGGTGCCGGTGAGGGCGCCGGTAATTGATATCCAATTAGGGCTGCTACTTGAGAAGTTCCTCGTCCGGCCAAGCTGCTTGCTGTTGGCTACGTAGATCAAGTCACCCACCGTTCCCAGTGGCTCAGAAACGCTCTGAGAAGTAGGCAAGATAGATGAGATGTCATCAGCCGCTTCAGCGTGCCCAGAAAGTTCAACGGGTGAGACAGGCAGATATGCTTGAGGAAGGCGCGGTTGACTTACAGAGGCGCTCACACCAGTAATGCGATCTGTATTCAATTCCGAAACGGGCGGGCTATCCGTTATGGGCGAGCTTTCCAGCCCATGCCAACTGCCAGGCGTCTTAGCGAGCGCGGGTGCGAAGACAGCAGGTGGTGGCAGGATTAACGAGAGGACAACAAGGGAGTTAAACCAGCACAGGAGCGTCTTTGTCAGCGGCATTGTGTTTCGCCCTCCAAGAGGCAGGAGTGAGTAGGTGTATTGAACAGAAGACGCAACAAGCGATAATCGCTTGCGGGTTGTCGGAGTAGACTTCTCTGGATTAGGACCAGAAGACTGAACTTCTAAGAATCTTGTCGACTCGCCTCGAAGTGTCGGCAAGTAATATTGAGCAACAAACGCATGCATTTTCAAGCATCTGTTGATGTTGGGCAAGGAACAAATGTCACATGACTCTAATAATTGGTGGGAAATGGAATACTTCTAACTAAATGCAACCCCACGAGCTTGGTTGCAACACATTCGAAACAGAATCGCCCTGAGGAACACAGCTCGGGGTCAAGTAATCTGCCTCATCAGCGGCCTTCGAGCTAGAAGCGCTTAAGCCTGATCGCCTCCAGTGGGAAACCACTTGCGTCTTGAGCGCAGTACATCGCGTCGAGCTTACTTCTTGAGCAACGTGTTTAATGTTTGGAGCGCTACGCCTTCTGCCACACGACTCGCAGGCCTGACAGAAACTCAATACCGTTCATATTGTCACCCTGAATCCTAATCTACGATGCACCGGCGTTGTGCACTTACCGACATGTGCTATCGCCCACCAGCGAAGCGACACGTGAATAACACCTGCGTGACGGGGAGTCTGACCGATTCCCCCACTTTGTCTGGGCCGCACCCTGTGTAGCTCAGACGAGGCGGTAACCAAGCCGCTATGCCGGACGCAGTGTCCGGCCCACGCCGCGATCCCCTCCGCCCCAAGACGCGGCGTGCACCGACCAGGGCCAATCCTCGACCGAGCCGACCTCCCGATCTCATTGGATGCGTGGTGGCGCATCCGGCTCCCCTTCCTGCGGATCGTTCGACACAGTTGGTCAGGCCTACATCTTGAAGGATGAGGGATGAACCCTCGCTGCGCGAGGGCAAGTGATGAAGTTTTATTCATCCCTCCGCCTTCCGCCCTCATCCCTCGACGTGTGGGCCTGCCCCACGAACGACACTCGCAGGAAGGAGAAGGCGGTCATGGAGATCATCGGCTTGCTGGTCGGGGCGGCTGTGCTGATCGGCATCGTGTGGTGGACGAACGGGTTCATTCGTGCGGTGCGCATCACGGCGTACGGCGCTCGCGGAGACAGGCGATGAACGCGACTGCCACTCCACAAGGCCGGATCGACCTGGATCAGGTCGTGCGGGATCACGTCGCGGCCTCCATCGCCGCAATCGTCGCCGGCGATCGATGCGCCATGCAGCGCGAGTACGAGTGTCTGTCCGCGTTGCAGCAGTTCTATGTCGATGCCATCCAGCGCGGCGACGCCGTGCCATTCCGGCTGGAAGTGCCGCCCGGCCTCGACCAGCCTGCGCCGCAAGTGCTGGTGGCGGTCGACGAGTCGGGATCGATGCTTGGCCCAAAGAGTATCATCGCGCGGTGCGCCGGGCAGGCGATCATCTTGTCGGTGCGCGCCGCCAGTGGTGACGCGCGTGGCCTGCTGTTCGATGACTTCGCGCAGGCAGCGCCGAACTACACCCCCGATGCACTATGCACTGTTCACACCCGTGAGCCAGTGGCGCTGGGGCGGCACGTCGTTTCTATGGCTGACGCACGCCTGGCGCGCCTTCCCCGGTCATCAGTTCATCCTGGTTACGGATGGGGACGGGGCGCTGCCTTTCGCGCTGCCCTACGATCGGCGGCGCACCTCCGTCGTTCTGATTCCCCCAGGCGACCGGATCGATCTCATGTTGCAGATCGCAGAGCGCGTCATCCGGCTCACCCGGCTGGACGACTTGCCCCTGATCCTGGGATCGCTCGTCCCACGTGCGATGATCGCTTAGGAGGATCGCAGAACACTACAACTGAACAACACAAAAGGCCCGGACGACCGTCTGGGCCTTTTCGCTTGAATATCATCAAACGGGCGATTGCACCACCTTGCCTCGCTCGAAAGCGAACCGTGGGGACGCGCTCGGTTACGGGATCCGGTAGATCCAGGTATCGTAGCTGAGGCCACGCACAGCCGTTGTAAACCGATCCGCGCCCCTTGAGCGAAGCTCAGCCACATCGAATGGTCTGGCCGCACCAATCAGCGCGGCCAGCGGTGGCCGTCGCGAACGAACGGTTGTTTCGGCGGAGCGCCTGCGCGGGGCGCCCAGGCGAGTGAGCAATGCTCGATTGTTCTAGGGGTGATCAGCGATTGGATTCAGGGGAGATACTTCTGCACAAACTCGGCCGGGGTAAGACACTCGAAGTCTTGCGTCTTTTCAGCGAGTGCGCGGACAAGCTCGCGGTTGGTGGAAACAAAGCATTGGGCTTGGCCGCGCTGTGCAGTGAGGTAAACGCCAGCATCTTCACGCGGGACAAGGCCTGAGTTTGCAAGAGCTTGAATGTCAGAAGCGTCCAGCGCGATGTAGTAAAAGCGCAGCGACCAGATAGCGGCGATGAGCTGGCTGCCCCAATCTTTGCCGCGCACGCGCCGCCCAACGCGGCCAACCTGGTCTAGCAATTCATCGGAGATAATGACTTCGACCGGGCCTGGGGTGTCGCTTTCCCATCCGGCCCATTGGAGAATTCGCCCTTCTGAGCTAGTGGGGTCTGCTGCACCGACGACATAAACATTCGTGTCGAGGAAGATTCGAGCCGGCGGTTGTGGCGCAGTCACGCTGTCTTTCCCAAGACTTAGCTGCGTTCTTCGGCCTGCTCGCGCTTCACCTGGCGCACGAGCTCGACGATTTTCTCCGGGGTGTCGTAGCCAGATTCAGCCAGGGCAGCGCGAAAGGCCGCGGAGTCAAACGGCTCGCGCGGGGAGAGTGTGGCCGCTTCGAGGACGACGATGACCTCCGCTTGTGTACCTGCCGGCAGCTCGGGCTGGCGAATGACGATGACGCCGCCCGGCTGAACGGTTACGGTTTGGCGAATGGCGTTGAGCATGTGATCCTCCTTGAAGGATTATAGGCTTCACTGCGCCATAGGGCAAGGCGCGAGCGGCGCGAATGGCGCACCCAATTCTTTGGCAACGGCGAATGGCCTGCGTATAGTGTTCAATCGCGTGCGTCCAGTCCGCAATGGCGTGGTCGTCATCTAGAATTCGGTCATGCGCGACCGCGCTTCGCGCGGACAAAGGGCTGGGTATAGACTTCGGGAGCGGCTCTTGACATCATCGGCGGATCAGAGCCCCAGACAACCAGAGACGCTTCGCGCAGAGACCAGAGTCAGAACGGGGACGCTACCACAACCCGAAACCCGATGTTCCTGTTGCGGACGGCGCAGCGCACGTTCCTCGCATTGTTGTTGAACGCGCCGCCACGCACCACGCGAGCGTCGCTGCCTCGCGGATCGTTGTCATCCTGGTAGTGCTGGTAATCCTCTTGCCACTTCGTCGCGCACCACTCCCACACGTTGCCAGACAGATCCAGGCAGCCATACAGCGAAGCGCCGTCCAGAAAACAGCCTGCGGCGCTCGTGTCGCCAACTTCTGATTCAGCGTAGTTCGCGCGATTCGGATCAGGCTCACTGCCCCAGGGAAAGATACGTCCGTCGACGCCGCGCGCGGCCTTCTCCCATTCGGCTTCGCTCGGCAGCGTCATTGCAGGCCGCTGACCAGGTTCTTGGCCTTGATCTCTTCGGCAGAGATGCCGCCGCGCTGGATCGCCTTCGCCAGATCGATCAGCCCGGCTGTGGCCTGCGCCTCCGCGCCGATCAGCTGCGCGCCGTCGACGACGTTCTCGGCCTCGATGCGATTGGCCCGAATGCCGCCGACCTGGTTGCCGCTGCCGATGATGTTGTGGTCACCCGTGACCAGCACATTGTCTCGCGCGCTTCCGCCGATGGCGATGCCTCGTTCACCGGCCGCAACCGACTTGCCCTGCGCGATGGCGCCGGAGCCAGCCAACTGCGCCAGCAGCTGTTCGCGCTTCTTGCGCAGCGCTTCCTCTTTCCGCTTCGAGACGGCGCAACGCTTCTTGTGGGTCAAGTGCCTCAGCCATGGCTCTTGTCTCCTGCCGTTTGCACGCCACGGATCATATGGCGAAGAGTATAGTGCAGGAGCATTCAGAGGACAATTACGAGAGTTTATGCAGAATTAGCGATGAGAGCGGCTTGCCAGCGCTGGGTTTGTTTGTTGACAAGTCCGCAGATCGTTCGCATGATGGACGTATAGATTGCATGAGCGCAGCGAAAGCGGGTAGCCAGAATCGCCCAGTTCTTCGCCCAGCCGATGCCGTGTTCCACGCGCACCCGCACTGCGCTCAACTGCGAGTTGAAGGCGTGCTGTTCTTCGGTCAAGGGTTGGCCTTTAGGTTTCTTGAAGGGCGTCTTGACGATCAAGCGCGGCACCTGTTGGCAGACGCCCGTGTTCGTGTCCAGCACCGTCACTACGCTCACTTGTGCGTCCAGTCCTTGATAGCCTTTGTCGGCATCGGCCTCGCAGTCATCCGGCAAATGCTCCAACGGGTGAACCTGAGCGCTCAGTTTCTTATCGTGGGTCGCGCCGGGCACCGCCACGCTGATCGCCTGAATGTGATGGTCGCCATCCGTCACCCCCTCGGTCTTCAGGGTGAAGGCTTTCTTCTGACCGGAGTAGTAGGCCTTGCGGGTCTCATTAGCGTGTGACCGAAAGACCCGTTGTTCCGTGGCGTCAATCAACACCCGGCCATCGGCCAAGTGTTCGAGCGCCAACGACTCGTCATCGTTCACGGTCTGCCCGTCTTCCACGATCGCCCAAACGGCCGGGCAGGGCAAGCCCGACTGAATGACGGGTAGGAGCCGGCGCCGGTCGCGTGAGACATCCGCTTGTGTGGCGCCATACATCATCGCCACAACGAGTTGCGGCACGTGCAACCGCAGATAGGTCAGAACCAAGGCCACCCGAATCGCGATTGGCTGATCACATTCGCGACCCGCGCCACGGGCTCGGTTGCGGTCAGTCCGGTCGAGCCGTTGTTGGTCATAGGCGGGGAGTTTGGCTTCCACCGGTTGCACGATCGCCCAGAATGCTTCAGCCGGGATGCCCATGAATAGCTTGACTAACACCGGATAATCACGCAAACTTTGCTCGGTGAACATGGTCAGTAGCCCTTCCCTTGGTCGGATTAGGCTGTTGTAC
>DATDPU010000018.1:0-11650 GCA_035292585.1 Anaerolineae bacterium
GGGCGAATCGTTTCGCTCAATCGGTTGTACAATTCGCGGCTAATGCTCATGGGATGCGCGGCTCCTTTGGTCGTCAGATAACCAAATTATGCCGCATTCCATGAGCAGCGCCATTTTAGACTTCTGTCAGGGAATCAGGCCATACCCAATATCATCATGCCGACGTATACTGCGCTCAACGCGAATCGGAATCTGCAATACTTCATTCGCTACACATTGTACGCGTTAAAGGCGCGCTTACCTGCACAAGGCAGGTGACGCGCCTTCTTTTGTTGATCACTCGCCCGACACACGCGACCGGGCAGAAAGGAATTAGGTATGCACGATGATGCACACTCTGGAGTGGCCCCGCTGCGGCGGAACGACGAATTCCTTCAGCGAATCAACTCCATTCACGTCGACTCTGGCATCAGTCTCCGTGAACTGGAGCGACTGTGCGGCGTGCACTTCAGCTACATCAATCAGATTCTGAAGGGCGAACGCAAGCCGAGCCGCGACACGCTCATCAGCCTGTGCGGCTGGGGCTGGGACATCGATCAAATACTCACCGACGAGGTTCTCATGCTGGGTGGACGACCCCCGCTCAACCGTGATGTCCGTCGTGAATGGGCACGCACTACAGGCGGAATCATCGTTCCGCCAAGAGAGCAGCCACTATCTGAGGGATAGAATGTCGGGAACCGCTGAAGGTTTAGGGATGACGATTAGGATTATCCGTCAAGAGGTCTTCTGCCTGCGCAATCGCCAGCAACCGATCATCCGCAGAGATGAAGGTCAGTGGAGGGTTACCTGCATTTGTCAATTCCCGGTTCGCCAGCCAGGCTGACGCCAGATGCATGGCATCATAGGCTCGTAGAGGATGGCGGCGTGCCAGCATACGGGCAGCGTCGACCACGGCGGGAGTGACTTCGATAAGGTTGTGACGATATGCGAGATCGTATTCAGAAGCGGCGAGGGCACGGTCGTAATCAGCCGGCGACAATACTCCCTCTCGCTTCCTGCGTGCGAAAGCACAGGCAGTCTCCACCGCGCTTAGGCGTAGGGTGAATACCGTCGGTGTCTGGTCGTCCGCCAGGAACGATTTGACCCAAGCGCTTCCAGCTTCGGCGACATACTGTTTGACCAACGCGCTGGTATCGAGGTAGACAATCGTCACCGCTCGCCTCGGTCCTCAATAATGACCTCGGACAGCGGCTTTCCCGGCGCTCGTGCCAACCTCTCAGCCAGAGCGCGCCGATCTCTTTCTGATACTGGATCGGGCGGCAGTGGGGCTCGCTCTATGTGACGCATCAATCCCGCCGAGACTAGGACACGCACGGCTTCCATACCCTCGTCTCTGGATACGTCGTCAGGCAAGACTTGAACGCGCACCGTCTGACGTTCGCGCAGGTTGAGAGGCGACAACGGGCGCAAAACACCATTCTCGTACACTGCTCTGACAGTTTCAGACATCCTTCACCTCGCTACCCAGCACAGCGCAATTGCACGCGCACAAGCCGTTCAACATGATTATAGCACACACCTACTTCCGCTTACCCTTCTTCCGCCTGCGCGACGGGAATAGGGGCTCGTCACTCAGTCCCAATTCGTAGGAATAGAAGAACGGCGCTTCCAAGACCCATGCTAATGCTTTCTCATATGGCTCGGTGGCCGGATCGCCCGGATAAATCTGGCCAAAGGGGTCCAGGGCTTGTGCCAACCGCGTAGAGACCGTGACGGAAACTCGATACTCCGAGTTATCCATAGCTGAATTTGGCGGTCGTACACAGATCAGCAGATGCTCGTTGCGACCCATACCCACATGTCGCAGCCACACGTCCCAGACAATCCGCGTCATCAGATTCAAGGTGACGGTCATCCCGGCCTGCGATTTGATGAGCGGCAGTGACTGGCGCAGCTTGTTTCGCAAGGGAATGTTGCTGGGAAGGTTCAGATAGTTTCGCAAGGCTTCCAAGGACTCTGCGGGAAAGGCCACTTGGCCATACACGTCATACTCCGGCGAGTACACGTTGACATCGGGATAGGACAGGCTGTAAATGATTTTGGCGAACCCGACGAAGTCTTTGACGTTAACGTCGATCTTGCCCTTCAGCATGTCCTTCAACAGACGATCCTCAACTCTGGCCGTCGTATCGCCGTCATCTTCAGAGGCCGCCGCCTTTGCGTCGGGCATCATCCGCGTAAGACGAGATGAATCACCCCAGCTTGGATTCTTGAGATAATCAGCCAGCGGAGCGTAATATATCTCGAACTTCAACGGAGCGTAGTCGGCCCCAACTTGATCCAGCGCAGTCTGCCACACACGCAACGTCGTACTCATATCGCGCTGGGATACGTTGAAGAGAACTGTGATTCTAGACGAGACGGCCTCTGCATCCACTTGCGAAAAGAACTTGGCCCAGTTGGTCAGTCGTCCGACAACGCGGGCGGCGATCGTGGCATTCGCCGACTGCTCAATCTCATACAATCGCGCGGGTTGACCCTTTACCGTGAGAACACCATCTGGGCGAATCGTGTCGGCACCCTTGGTCAGGACCTGCTCCGTGGACATGCTGTAGCCCGCGCGTTCAGCCACCAACGTCATCTCCAAAATGCACAAACTGTGGATGAGAGCAGGCGACTCCTCCTGCCCCGAAGGCCGAATCTCTTTTGCCAGCCCCGCCTCATGCAACAGGGCGGCGCCCAACCAGTCGAGGCGATAGACAGCAGCGCCGCGACCCGCAGAACCAGCCAGAAAACTCAGGCTTGGACCGGTTTTCAAAATCTGCCGTCCCTGGTCATCCTGTATCGTGAGCAGATGCCGCACCACGCGCTCCACAACATCACGGCTAAGGCCGCTCGCAGTAATGAGTTGAGGCAGCGTAGTTACGCGGACGTGGCGCAGGGGCCGTAGCACGGCCAACCAATCGTAGCCTTCCAGTTGAAGCCGAATAGCATCAAGTTGATAGGGATAGCTCATGAAAGTCCTCCAGAAGACTGAGACCGGCTTACCAGCCCAATAATCATAGAGAGATGTCTACCTATAGACATCGCCCCATCAGACGATTATTGGGCGGGTTCAGCCAGCGGTAAGCTGTCACATCACGACATTGGTGTAACACATGCAACACTCTCACCCAATCACAAATCGTCACCGAGGCCCGATATATCGACCTCGGCGGCTGCATCGGCCATGAGGCACGGGATGGCGTCAACGCTTTCCACGCCCGAGTGCATTGCAGCGCGGATAGTACCGGCCAGCCCGCGCCGTGGCGCAGATAGGATGAGAGCCAGCAAGCGGTCATCGCGTCCAGGCACAAGCGTAAGACGAACAGTGACAACTACGTTGCCGTTGGCGCGTTTAACGAGAGCCGGCATTTCGAGCCCCGAGTTTCCACAGTCCGCGCACGTTCGTAATGATCGGCTCGTCAGGCCAGTGAACGACAGCCCCTTTCGAGAGAAGTGTCATCTTCAGCCGATCGCCCAACACGACTGCCCCACCTCCGGCTGGAATCACTGTTGAGAACCGTTTCAACGACGGCCAGGTGCGCTCGATCGTCGCCATGATCTCGCCTAGCCAGAGTTCAAGATCGCCTGACGTGGGTTTGAGCCGGCCCGCTCGCAACGCGGCGTCCTTTTCTTCCAGATCGTGGCCGTTGACGCGGAGGATCTCCAATAGGCGACGGACGCCGACCTTCTCGCCGCCGATATAGCGCGGAATTGCTTGCCCGCCCTGCAGCACATACAGGTCAAGCGTATTCATGCCGATGTCGACAACCGCCACTTCGGCTTGAGCGCCACCTGCGCGAGGGGCGAGATCGGAGGTGTATAGCCAGTCCATATATGCGCCGACTGGCTGGGCTACCGCCTTGATCTGTGTAATCGTCATCGCATACCTGTGGCGAGAGACTTCGAAGGTGTGCGTCCGCTTCAAGCGCTTCAAGTTGTCTTTGACATGCGCCGCCTGCTCGGTCTCCATGAGCAATGGCACGGGCAAACCCACGACCAGTGCAACCTCTTCGAGGCATGCCTCGAGTGGCAAGAGCTCCGACAGAGCCGAATACATGAGCGCTTGCCGTTCGGGCGCGGCAATCGCTGTGTAGTCCATCGAGCCGCGCGGACTGCCCCACAACCAGGCGTACTCGCCCACACCGAAGGTGTGGTCGTCAAACTTCACCGTGCGGGCTTCAGCCTGCGTGCGGACGCCCAATGTAGCCAGGCCGACCTCGCGAGGATGCGCAACGGCGGACTGTACCATCGATACGCGGCCATCGATGCAGACCTTGGTATTACCGAAGCCCGGATCGATTGCCATAACAGTCGGGGTCATCTTGAAATTCTCCTTCTGCGATTATTTACGATAGGTGCATCTTTGGCCTGCCACGTTTACGCTCGACCAGACCGAGATTATCAATGGGGCTGTATTGGCGGTGTTTCTCCTTCACGTCGCCACTTGCCAGCGTGACATACTTCCGAGTCATTTCGAGCGAGGCATGGCCGAGAATCTTCTGGAGCGTAAATACGTCGCCGCCGTTCACCAGATAACGTACGGCGAAAGTGTGACGCAACAGGTGCGGATGCAGGCGAGGTATCTGCGCTCTTCGCGCCAGTCGCTGGATGACCTTCTCGACGCTGTCTTTCGAGATCGGGTCACCGGCTACCGTGGCGAACAAGCGATCTTCGGTCGGGTTCATGGGTTGCGGGCGAAAGTGATCGCGGTAACGGATGATGGCACGACGCGTGGCCAGACCCATTGGAACAATGCGTTCCTTAGCCCCCTTGCCAAAGACCTTGAACTGCCCTGCAGCGAAGTCGATCTCCGACAGTTTCAGGTTGACCAGTTCGGACAGCCGGATACCCGTGTCGAGGAAGATCATCACGATCGCCTGGTTGCGCACACCTTCGGATGTATCTTGAGGGATTACCAGCAGCAACTTGCGAATCTCATCTTCAGTGAGCGGCTGAATCAGAACCTGCGGGAGTTTCGGCGGCTTGAGACCCTGGAAGACGTGCTCCTCTGAATATCCTTCTCGTTGTAGCCAGGAAGCGAACGTCCGAATCGATCTCACAAAGCCATGCACGGTCTGGGGTGCAAGGCCACCCTCGACCTCTCTGCGAATGATGTGCTCACCGTATCGGGTCTTGCGATCCATCAGCCCCTTGACAAACGCGCGCCCGTTCTCCAATGTGAGATCGGACACTCGTAGCGGTTCGCCTCCGTTCTGCAGGAACTGGCAGAATGCTGATAGCTTCTTGTGATGCCAGAGTATGGTCTCGGGGCTCTTGCCTTCGAGGGCAAGATCAGTCAGGTAATTGTCGACGGCTTGATTGACGGTAACTGCCATGCGTTCCTTCCTTCTGCTTGAGTCAACTCCGCGTGCCATTATGCCTCTCCTTTCCAAGGGTGTGGTAGGCTGGCGTGCGCCAGTGTATGCAGGTGTACGCCGAGCCGAAAAGGAAATTCAAAAGTCTCTTGGAATTTATTTTTCTAAGCGAGGCAGTCAGCGCGCAAAACCGGAGCCAAAGTTGGGGAAACAAAAAGGCCCGTTCTCTAGAACAGGCCCAAGAGGAAGGTTTTTCGCGGATGCCGACTGCTAGAGTTGGCTGCTTCCGCGAGAAACAGTGGCGGCGAGTAGATTTGAACTACCGACCAAGGGCTTACCTGTCTCCTTGCCCACTCACGGCTCGACTCCCAGCGCCCTCAGAATTGCCGGCGCAACCTGCGTGATATCGCGGACATGGCGAAAGTGCTCGACAGCAGGACCGGCGACGAGCAGCGGCACCGGATTGAGCGTATGGCCCTTGAACGAACGGGTTTCGAGGTTGCCGTGATCGCTGGTGAGGACCAGGGTCGTGCCGGGCGCGCGCTGCTGAAAGATCGCGCCCAGGAAGGCGTCGATGGTGGCGATCGCTTGCTCAGGACCGATAGGTAACCGGCGATGACCGGCCAGATCGGTGAGGAAGGATTCGTACAGTGTGAGATCGTGCTTGGCTGCGAGCGCGGCCAGCCGGCGACCGGCCTCCTCCGGCGAAATAGGGGGCAGGGGGAAAGGAAATCCGCGCGTGGGTCGAGCCGGCGTAGTAGCCTCATTCGAGGGCGAAGGATTGCCTGCACGCCGAACGCGCGGGCGCTGGCTTCCCAGCCGTGCGATTTCGTGCGTGATATCCCAAAAGACAGCTTCGCCGCGTTCCAGGTCGGCCAAATCGCGGAAGGCAACGCCGGAGGCTTGCATGGCTAAGGTCGTCGCCGAGAGCTTCACGTGACCGTCTTGAACCGCCTGCCAATACAGGGCATGAAACGGGTTGGCGAAGGTGATGTGACGGCCCGCCTCCGCCGCGCGTTTGAACAGGCTGTGTTCCGCGATGATCTCGCGCAGCGAACGGGTGGGGTAAGTAGCGATGTGCATGCCCACTGCTTGCGCCGCATTGACGCCGGTGAACAATGCGGTCTGCCCCGTCGCCGATTGGGGCAGGCCGTCCACGCCCAGCCGCGCATCGATACCGCGAAACAGCAACCCGTCGCGCTCGATCTCCGGGCCGTCGATCAACTGCCGGCCAAGCCATGCCTGCAGCTGCGGCGTGGCGGCTGACGCGAACGGGTTGTCGGCGGAGTCGGGGCCAAGCCCGACCCCGTCGAGAAAAATGTAGAGTAGAGAGTTCATGGTGAGGTGAGGAGAAACCCGGTTTCTTCATCGCGAAGTATAGCATGTCGAAATCGCGCAAGCAAAAACGAGATGCGGTTGGCAAGATGTTAATTGAATCTGCCGGCGCTGCTTGACGGTTCGGGTGGGGGAGGTTAGAATCGCCGCACGCTTAGCGTTAGGAGAGCCACGTTGACGCCTATTCACATGAGCCTGCGATCATTCTCGCTTCCCAAGCCGATCGCGCGACTGGGGGAGTTGGCCTACAACCTGTGGTGGTCATGGCATCCCTTGGCGCCCGATCTCTTCGGCTGGATGGATGAGGTGTTGTGGCAGCAAGTCACACATAACCCGGTGAAGTTCCTGCAACAGATCCATCGCTCCAAGATCAATGGGGCGCTTCAAAGCACGGAGTACATGGCGCTGTACCAGCGCGTGTTTGCCGAGTTTGACACGTACATGGAAGCGGATGACACCTGGATGTCCCGCACGTATCCTAACTTGCTGTCTCAGCCGATTGCCTACTTCTCGACCGAGTTCGGCTTGCATGAGTCGTTGCCGATGTACGCCGGCGGCCTGGGGGTGTTATCCGGCGATCATTTGAAAGAGGCCAGCGATCTGGGCTTGCCGTTGATCGGCGTCGGGTTCCTGTATCGCGAGGGCTATTTCCGGCAGCGCATCACCGAGGACGGCTGGCAGGAGGCGATCAACGAGCCGCTGAACTTGAGCGAGCTGGCGCTGTTGCCAGAAGTGGATGAAGCCGGGCGTCAGGTGACGGTGCATGTCGAGCTGCCGGGCCGGGGCGTCACCGCGCGGGTTTGGCGCGTGCAGGTGGGTCGCGTGCCGCTGTTCTTGATCGATACGCACGTCGATACGAACGATCCAACTGATCAGCAGTTGGCGGCGCGGCTGTATTACAGTGATCTGGAACGGCGCTTGCAGCAGGAGATCATCCTGGGGATCGGCGGCGTGCGCGCGCTGCGCGCGCTGGGCTACAACCCGGTGGTATGGCACATGAACGAAGGCCACTCGGTCTTCCTCTCGCTGGAGCGCGCAGTGGAAATCGTGCGCAGCGGCCGGACCTTGGAAGAGGCGCGCGAGAAGATCAGCCGCTCGACGATCTTCACGACGCACACGCCGGTTCCGGCCGGTCACGATAAGTTTCCGATCTGGCTGATCGAGAAGTACTTTGCCGGATACTGGAGCGAGCTGGGATTGGATCGAGACGACTTCCTCAATCTGGCGCTGGAGCACGAGCCGTGGGGCGATATGTTCAGCATGACGTTGCTGGCCTTGCGCTTCTCGGCGCAGGTGAATGGCGTCAGCGAGTTGCACGGCCAGGTCACCCGGCGCATGTTCGCGCATCTCTGGCCGACGCTCACCGAAGACGAGATCCCGATCCGATCGATCACGAATGGGATCCACACCTTCACCTGGCTGGCCCGGCGCATGGCCGAGCTGTACGATCGGTATCTCGGCGCCGACTGGCGTGAGCGTCTCGACGATCAGCCCTTCTGGGATCGCATCTGGGACATTCCCGACGATGAGTTGTGGGCCGCGCGACGACACCTCAAGCGGCAACTCGGCGGGTTTGTGCGTGAACGGGCACGCGACCTGTGGATGCGCGGCGGCACCCATCCGGTGCAGGTCGTAGCGGGCGGTGTCCTGCTCGATCCCTATGCGCTGACGATTGGCTTTGCGCGCCGCTTCGCCACGTATAAGCGCGCCACCTTGTTATTGCATGACGTCGATCGCCTGCGGCGCATCATCCACGATCCGGCTCGACCGGTGCAGTTCATCTTCGCCGGAAAAGCTCACCCGGCCGACGATCCCGGCAAGCATCTGATTCAAGACTTATACCGCTTCGTCAAGGAGGCCGGACTCGGTGGGCGAATGGTCTTCCTGGAAGATTATGATCTGAATGTCGCGCGGCATCTGGTGCAGGGGGTAGACGTATGGATGAATACACCGCGCCGCCCGCTGGAGGCGAGCGGCACCAGCGGCGAGAAAGCCGTGGTCAACGGCGTGCTCAACTTCAGCGTGCTCGACGGCTGGTGGCGTGAAGGCTACAACGGCCGAAACGGCTGGGCCATCGGGGAAGAGCAGGCTTACGCCGATACGGCTCAACAGGACGCGGCCGATGCCAAGTCGCTGTTCGACACGTTGGAGAACGATATCGTCCCGCTTTACTATGAGCGGCCTTATGACAACCGCGCGCCGTCGGGTTGGGTTCGCACGGTTAAAGAGTCGATCCGCACCATGCTGCCGATGTTCTGCACCAGCCGGATGTTGAAGGAATATATGAACGAAATGTACGTTCCGGCGGCGCAAGGATCGGTGAGCGAGCTTTTGCCGTAGCCGTTCTTTTCTACAAATTTATATTTGGATGGCTTCGGGCGAGCAGGTGCTGGCCCAATCGATCGGCCTCGACGCCTTCACGCGCGATAGCGCCAACGCCGTGCAGGAAGCGGATGCGCTGTGTCGGCCATACGTCGTGCAGGATCAGCGAGCGGGCGTCAAAGTCAACCTGATCTTCCGCGACCTGCGCCTCTCCGATCTCGTCGGCTTCGAATATTCGAACCAATCGGGCGAGGCTGCGGCGCCCGACTTGATGCAGCGATTGGAGAACATCCGCCAGCAGTTGAAGACAGATGGCGCGACAAGAACATCGTCTTTAAATTCACATTCGTCGGGTCGATTCCGAATCCGTGGGGTTCGACCAGCGGCCTGGCGATCCAGACGCTCGACGTGTATGTCGATAAGGACCCCGGAGCGGGCACCGGCGCGCGCAGGCTGCTCCCTGGTCGCAATGCCGCGCTCGAAGCGCGGCAGCGGCTGGGATGTGGCGCTTTGGGCCGAAGGCTGGACGCCGCAGATTCATGCGCCCGGCGCCGACGGCCAGCCCAAGCAGCTCAGTTCCGAATTCAAAGTCCTGGTCGATCCGGCTGCGCAGACGGCGACGTTGCGCGTGCCGCGCGAAGTTTTCGGCGCCGATTTCGATCCAGTTCGGGCCGGCTACCTGGGGATCGTGATGAGCCAGGATGGCTTCCCGGCCCAGGGCGTGTGGCGGGTGCGCGATGTGCTGAAGACCGCCGAGCAGTGGAAGCTGGGTGGCGCACCCGACAATACCAATCATACCCGCGTCATCGATGCCGCAATTCCGGCTGAGGCCATTCAATCCCAGGAGGTCTTATTGAGCACATCCCCGTCTTTCCAGGAACCTCGGCTTGATGCGCTGACGCCGGACGACTTTCCGCAACTGCCGGTTGTGCCGGCGCAACCGGCGCCCTAAACTGGCCAAGTGGTGTTTTTCACAGTTGACACGTCTCCAGTATGATGTAAAATGTCAACATTCGGTAATCCCCTTATACCCCTCAGGAGGAAGTGAGCCATGGCCAGCGTGACATACGATCACGTAACCAAACGATTCGGCGATGTGGTCGCCGTGAACAATCTGGACATCAAGATCGCCGATCAGGAATTCTTGGTGTTTGTCGGCCCTTCGGGCTGTGGCAAGTCCACCAGCTTGCGCATGCTGGCCGGTCTGGAAGAGATTAGCGATGGCGTTATCTACATCGGCGACCGCCCCGTCAATGATGTAGCCCCTAAAGACCGCGATATCGCCATGGTCTTCCAATCGTATGCCCTCTATCCCCACATGTCGGTCTTCGATAACATGGCTTTTGCCCTCAAATTGCGCAAGATGAAGCGGGACGAGATCGACCGCCGCGTCAAGCAGGCCGCGACCACCCTCGGTATCGAGAAGCTGCTCGACCGCAAGCCCAAGCAACTATCGGGCGGGCAGCGCCAGCGCGTGGCCGTAGGACGCGCCATCGTGCGTGAGCCGAAGGTGTTCTTGTTCGATGAGCCGCTGTCGAACCTGGACGCCAAGTTGCGGGTGGAGACTCGCGCCAACATTATCAAGCTGCACAAGCAGCTGGGGACGACCTTCATCTACGTCACACACGACCAGACCGAAGCCATGACGATGGGCACGCGCATCGCCGTGATGAAGGATGGTTTCTTGCAGCAGATCGATACGCCACAGCGGCTGTACGATCATCCGGACAACATGTTTGTGGCGGGCTTCATCGGCAGTCCGAGCATGAACTTCTTCGAAGTGAAGGTGAACAAGAGCGACGGGACGACCTATGTCGAAGGCGACGGCTTCCGGCTGGCGGTGCCGGCGGAGCGCGTCGAAGCGCTCAAGGGCTACGTGGGACAAAGCGTGATGCTGGGCATTCGACCGGAGGATATTCACGACCCGGCCTTCACCCCACCGGGGATTCACGCCGGAACGCTCGAGGCGCAGGTGGATGTGACGGAGTTGATGGGAAATGAGGTGTTCGTGTATCTGTTGACGGGACGCAACTCCTACATTGCGCGTGTGGACCCGCGGACGCAAGCTCGGGCCGGAAATCATTTGCAGGTTACCGCCAATTTGGATAACATCCACTTCTTCGATAAGAGCGGCGAGAAGGTCATTCGTTAAGCCAGTTGAACTCCATGAAGCCCCCGGCGCCTCGCCGGGGGCTTCATTTTGATCACGCGCTATTCACCCCACCGGCCAGTTTCTCTGTCGCGCTTTATCCCACGGATCAGGCTGAGCCTCTAGTACTCTGTCAAGGCTGAATTGATGGCTTGCCCTCGGCGAAATCGCCGGAAAAACGGCGGTTTGAGCGTGGCCTCACCTATCAAATCATGGTTGACAGAGTACTAGGGCAATCGCATCTAATATGTCAATAGCCGATCGGCCCTGAAAATGGGCCACTGCTCTCGGCCCGCGTCCGCGCGGGCCGAGAGCAGCGGACGGGGACGCGGACGGTGAGCCATCCCGTCTGTATTTGCGCTGTGCGAGAATTTAGATGCGCTTGCCCTGCTGGGCCTCTAGGGAGCATTTCAATTTCGGGGCGACTTGTACGCCGTCTGCCAGGTCTGATCGAAGCGGCGGCTCATGATAGCCGCTCGAATGGGTATCAGCCTCTGGAGACTGGGGCGGCTCCAGCGCATGCCTGCGCCATTGAAGCGTG
>DATDPU010000019.1:0-41095 GCA_035292585.1 Anaerolineae bacterium
CGCTCGTGGGCAGGCCGCCGCCCGTCCTTATAGCTGACAATGAAAGGCGGCGGCTGGCACTGCCGTCCGCCGCAGGCCCACGGGGCGGCTTCGCACTGCAACTGCGGCAGGAACTATGCAACTTCAAGTTGTCGAAGTACTGGTGGTCATAGTCCACATGAAAGTGATGGGCCGTAGCGTAGCCCCCTGCTTGCGCCCCTTGCGGGGTCGTGGGCGTTTGGCGGGCACGAGGCCCTATACTACGGCGCTTCTTTAATAGGAGCCTCCGCCTTCTCCACGTACAAATCGTTGATGATGGTATTGAGGCGCGCCGTCGTCTCAGACACGGAGTTCTCGGCCTCTTCGAGGTTGCTGACGATCACCGGCGGCACCAGCGCGCTGCCCCAACGGGCATACTGCTCCTTAGCCAGCCAATAGTTGCGCGCCTGGATTTCAAGCAACGAAACCAAGTGTTTGACTTCGGCCTCGCGTACCGACCAGGTGGCGAGACGGATCGGTTTGCGCAACGCTTCGGTCTTGGTCAGATCAGTGGGCAGCAGGGGCTCGTCGGCGGGTGCCGGCGCATCGGATTCGGCTGGGGCCGCCGGCTGAACCTGGCGCCGCTCGCGGCGCTCCTGCAAGATCAACCGACCTTGTTCGAAGATGAAATCGATCGCTTTCGCCAGGATCGATACCTGGGCTGCTTCCAACATGCGTGATCCTCCTCGGTTGACTGCGGGTGGTGAGTAGTCGCCGGGCGCGGGTGTGACGAACTGGCGTAGCGGGCGCACCTGCGCGGCGATCCAGTTTTTGAGCGCCGCGCCGCGCACCTGGTAACCCTGGCCCGATTCGATCAACAACCCATAACCGACCAGCGCATCCAGCGCGTCCGAACCGTGCCCGACCCGATACGCGGACCAGTTAGCCTCGCGGCCGGCGGCGACTTGTGTGAGCGCATCGCGCTCGTCCTCGTTAAAGTGTTTCCAATAGTGCTGATAATGATAGGCGGCCCACTGCGTGAACGCGCGCGCGGCGGCCTCGCGCGCCGCCGCGATATTTTCGGGCGTGCTCTCGCGCGCGGTATAGAGCAGTTCGGCGGCCTTCTGCACAAAGCAGGGCAGCCCGCCGGCCAGTCGTTCGATCCAGACGCCGTCCTCGTCGGTAAACGGGCGGCGGGCGTGACGCGCCGGCTCCAACACCAGTTCCTGCACCTCTTCGCCGCTCATCGCGCCCACATAGATCGCTTGATTGAAGATATTGAAGAACGGCGACGATTCGACCTTGATCTCGCAGCCGAGCTGGTACAGGTTGCGATAGGAAGCGGTGATCCAGGCGAAGGGGTAACGCGCGACGAGCGAGCGCAGTCCATTGAAGAATTCAGTGCTGAACGCCGGGCTGCCGGTCAACACTTCAAATTCGTCCAGCAAGACGGTTGTCTTGCGATTGAGAACCTCGAGCAGGCGCTCGATCAGCGATAAGGTGTACCCGCTCGTGCTGTGCGCCGATAGAATGGCGGAGTACAGGGATGGCATCTGCTTGGCCGATTCCAGGACGCGCCGCGCCAGCAGATTGAAGAAATCGGTCGGTGTGCGCACGTCGGCTTCCAGGTTGACGTAGGCCAGGATGTGATCGTCCGGGCGCGTGAGCAGTTTTCCGATTACCCGTGCGTGCGTGATGTAGTTGAGCAGCGAAGTTTTGCCCGCGCGGCGTAAGCCTAACAGCATCAGCGATTGAAGTTGCGGCCCGGACAGCATAGCGCTAATGCGGTCGATGGCTTCGCGCCGCCCGTAAAAGTTATCCGGGTCTTGGATGGGAGGTCCGGAAATGTATGGATTCCTCATAGGGAGGGTCACCTTGACGTACCGTGTGTCTCCGCGCTGAGACGCTCCAGACCTGCAGCGGCGGCCAGGCGCCGCATCAGCGCGCCTAAGGGGTGCTTGCGACCGGCCCAACGCCCCATCAGGGCCATGGCCGGCGTGTAGGCCGGCTCCGGCGGCCCATCGAGCAAGCGTTTGGTGGCTACTTCGAGCAGATGGCGCTCGGTGAGTTTGCTTAACGCCCGAACCGTCGTGTCCTCATCAATGCAGCGCTGGCACCAGGCCTGAATCTCGCGCAGCGTCGCCGGGCTGCGCTCGACTTCGGAGCGATCGCTGAGCGTCGACAACGTGATCTGCTCTTCCGGCGCTAGATCGTCCCACAAGTTATTCATGTGCAGGTTGCCTTCGCGCAGGATGCGCTCCACGGCGTCCTCCACGTCCTCGGGAATGATCTGGGTCGAGCGCTTGCGCTCGTTGAGCAGCGTGATCAGGTGATAACAGATGGCTTGCGTGAAGTACGGATGGCCGTGGGTCAAGGCCCAAATCGCATCGACGGCGGCGTCGTCGTACTGCACGAGCGGCTTGACCGGATCACGAATCAAGTGGATCGTCTGTTCGCGATCCAGATACGTCAGCTCGTAACTGCGCGAGAGGGCCAGGAGCGGGCTGCAATCGGGCGCGGGCGTGATGCGATCCGGCGAAGTCCCCGCCAGGACGAACGCAATCGACGCGCGATGCTCGACCAACGAGCGCAAATAGCCGGACAGACCCCGGATGAGCGCGCGGTCGGCGGTGTTGTTGCTCAACAGTTCGAACTCATCCAGGAGGAAGATAAGCGCCCCGCCCTCCAGGAGTTTTTCGGCGGTATCGAGGAACTGGTCGAAGGCGCGGTAGGGCGCGGCCCGGAAATCGGCGGGTGACAGCGGGGCGATGTGCGCCAGGCCGCGCGCGAGCAGCGCTTTCTGGGCGCGCTCGGCCAGTTCGAGGAGGAAGTAGTCGATGCCCGCATCCAGCTTTTGCAGATCGACGTAGGCATAACAGGCCGGCCGGCCTTGAATCGAGCGTGCCCGCCCGCGATGCTCTAGCTGGAGCAGCAGTGAAGTTTTGCCCGTGCGGCGCTGGCCGTAAATCATGAGCAGCGGCGAGCGAGCCTGTTCGAACAGGTTCTTTTCGACCCAGTTCAGCGCCTGGCTGCGGCCGAAGAATGGCGAATTGGGCGCAGGCTCGATCGGCGGGCCGACGACGTACGGATTGGTCACCGGCTGATAATGGATCGCCTGCGGCTCGACGAATTCGATCGGCTCGGAAAAGCTGGAGGTGGTATTCG
Organism: Anaerolineae bacterium; assembly: GCA_035292585.1. Lineage (GTDB taxonomy): Bacteria > Chloroflexota > Anaerolineae > Fen-1058 > Fen-1058 > DASSFZ01. The sequence goes on from DATDPU010000019.1 coordinate 3,124, forward strand.
ACCCGGAAGGATGCTCGAACGTGATCCGGGCGTTCACCGTGGCGCTGGGCCGATGCGGTTTGACGCGGAAGGTCACGCTGCGCCGCTCGCCGGGCATCAGCCGGCCGACGAAGGCCAGCGGCTCGCCGAGGATCGTCATATCGCCCGATTCGATCAGCTGCACCTTGGCGTTGTCGATCACGGTGGAGGTCGACCACGAGAGCAGCTCGCCGCGCAGCTCGGCTTGCCCGCCCGAGACGAAGGCGCGCCGGGGCGTCAAGCGGAAGGTGAGACCGGTCTGATCGGTCGGCTGGCGCGAGGCTTCGATTTGCCCGATATTGCTGAGGATGTTCAGCACCGTTTCGGAGATCGGCTCGCCGGTGATCGTGCGCAACGATTCGATCTCGGCCGGCGAGACGAACACGTGGCTCGATTCTTCGACCAGCGAATCGTCGGCCAGTTCGACCTCGAAGGTGTGGAACTCGTAATCTTTGAAGACGAGGTCGCGCCGCGAGAACTGGGTCAGATAAATCGTGGCGTACTCATGGACGATGCGGTAATCCTGCCCGATCCGGATGCCCAGCTCTTCCCACAATTCGTTCTGAAGGGTCTTGGCAAACAGGCCGCTATCCCGGCCGATGTCCATCTTGCCGCCGACCAGGTTGTACATCTTCCAGTTGTGGTTCCACTGCAATAGATAGCGGCGCTGCGCCCCGCGCCCGGAGCGGATGATGGCGACGGCGCTCTGCTCTTTGAGGCCGCCGACCAGCTCGTCGATCACCGACGAGGTGGTGATGCTCTTGAAGGCGTGGTTGCTGGCAACCATGGCGCTGATCAGCGCCAGCCGCTTGGACCACGGGCCGAAGGGCGGCTCATCCAGGTTGGCGAACTTGATGGCGGCCAATCCCTGGAAGAACACGGCGACCGAGTAATGCGAGCGGAACTGATCGGGCGTGCCGAACGAGCGGGCGATGCTGCGCACGCTGTACAAGAAGTACAGCACGTGCTCGAAGTAGGTCAGGAAGCGCTGGTACAGCTGGTCGTACCACATGGGGTGGTGCGCGCGCAGGGCATTCAGGAACAGGCTGAACGATTCGGTGGTATGCGTGTGCAGCACGTTCTCCAACAACAGCATGAAGCGCAGCGCCGTCTCTTCGTCCCACACGCCCGCGGCGACGATCTCGCGGAACAGGTCGTAGACGACGTGCGTGCGAAACTCGATCTCGAGCTTGGCGAGGTCGAAGTAAATGTGGCCGTAGCGCGCGTCGGCAAAGTCGATCAGCCACACCTGCGAGTTGCCTTCGACCTCCAGCAGGATGTTGCCGGTGTTCAGGTCGCCGTGGGTGGCAGGCGAAAGCAGCGGCAGCGGGTGGATGATGTTTTCTTTGCCGATGTCCCACAGCAGGGCGCGGGCGGCGATGAGCGGGTCGATGAAGTGCTCCGAACACACTTCGATGAACTTCGATCCCAGCCGGTGCTGAAACTCGCCGAGCGCGGTGTTGATGCTGCGCCGCAACGTGACATCCTGGTTGGACGTGACGCGCCCCTGCACATCGAGCCGCCGGCCCTTGCGGAAGATCGGGTGAACCAGCTGCGGCTTGAGCTCCTCGGTCAGCTCGACTTTGAAGCGCAAGACCGGGTGATCTTTGTCCTGAAACGCGGCGGCGATGGGACGCCGGTAAGCGATGTCGTCTTGCAAGTACAGGATGCCGTTTTGCGAATCGATCTCGGCAATCTCGAAACCTTTGAGCGCGATCACGGGCTGCGCGCCCTCGCGTCCCCGAATCGCTTGCAGCACCGGGTTGGCCGGGACCGCGGCCATCGTATCGAGCCGGGATTGATCGATGACGGGCACGTTGCATTCGGCGCCGGGCGCCAGGATCGTCGCATCGCTCAGCGTGAGTTCAGGCGGGAGGACGCGCGAGTACATCGGCGCCCAGAACCGCAGTTCGACATTTTCACTGCCAACGTAGAGCTGGTTGAGGTTGAGCGCCAGCTGGGTGAGCACGGTATCGATCACTTCACGCCGCACTTCGTTGCGGCTCGTCAGGAATTTCATCAAGGTGCTGGCCTCGCGGCGCGAGCCGGCGAGCATGTAGCACGCGCCGCCCAGGTGCTCGGCTTCGACGATGGGGCCTTGCAGTTGACCGATGTGCCGGTCGAGCCGAGGCTGGATCAGCCGCTCGAATTTGTCGCGCACGGTGCGCAGCCCGCCGGCCGATTCGATCTTGAGAATGCGCATGTGCTCGCGGTAGGGCTTGACGGTGTAAATGCGCGAACCGCTCAACCCGGTGTCGAGCTGGAACAGCTGCACCACTTCGCTGTCGCGGAACATGCGCTTGATGATGTAGCGCTCTTCGGGCGTGATCGATTCCAGGTCGGCGTAATCCAGCCCGGGTTCCAGGCGCGGCTTGCGATCGGGGCGGGCGTATTGTTCGAACAGCGCTTTCCAGTCGGTGGGCCGGAAGAGGTGTTCCTGAATCTCTTCGGGCAGGCGGGCGATCTGGCGCGATTGTTTCTGGATGAATTGCTCGGCGCGAATGGCAAACAGGCGCGGGGTGAGTTGCCGCCCGAACAAAATGATCGGCAGATCGTTGCGGACGCGGTAAACCTGATTGGTGAAGTTCCGCAACTGCTCGGTGTCGGGTTCGTCGGCGTCGATGAAGACCAGATCGAGATCGAGATCAACGGCAATCGCGGCCTGGGCGCGCTCGTAATCCGCCTCGATCTTGAAGGTGAAGTGATCGCTGTGCGCCAGGATATTGCGCGGGAAGACGTTCGCCTTGGACTTGCGCGCGCCGGTCAGAAAGGTATGGCCCACACACAGCGTTTTTAGCGGGATATTCAAGTTCATCAGGTTGCGCATGGCATCGGCATTTGGTCTAGGCTGAGACGGCAGTTGCTTGATACGCTACAGTCCTACAGTAGGACTATATCTGATGGCGGCGGCTGGTGACGTTTGGGATGTATTTGTTAAGTGTTGGCTGAGAGTTGTCAAAAGCAGAAATGGGCTTTAGTGATTGAAAGCGGTTGGAGTGCGTTTGGCGATTTTTGCGATATCCAAACAAGGAGGGCTATCGAGGAGTGTTTGAATGAGGTTTGCCGGCGAGTTCGGCAAACCGTGTTCAAACAGAGGGCGCGGCGCCTCGCTTCCCGTTAAAAGCCGGGAGAGCTGGAATTAGCTGGAAGCCCTGCGCCTGAGTCGCTTCAGGATAGCGCCGGGGTCATTGGCGAGGATAGCATCACAGCGAAGAAGCCGGTATAACCAGAGGCGTCGATCGGGCCAGGGATCGAGCGGCGCGATCAGCATGTCGCGCCGATGCGCCCACCAGCTATAAAAGGGATTGATCAATAGGAGCGGCCAGAACGGCCCGATCAATTGCGCAGGCACAACCGGGGTGAGGCGGTTGAGCGTGATGAATCCGATCGGGATCTCGGGCGCGCGACGCTGGATCGCCTGAACGCGATCGAGGTGAAACGACAAGACGACCGTTCGATCGAGCACGTTGGCCGAGCGTAATGGGTCGATCAGGCGTTGAGCGACGCCGGGTTCGAGGAAGCGATCGGTCTTGAGTTCGAGCGCGAGAAAGACGCTGGGCGGCAAGATTGAGAGCAGCTCGTCGAGCGCGGGGACGTGTTCGGCGGCGAATTCGGGTCGCCCGTAGCCGGCGCTGTAGCGTTTGATCTCGGCCAAGGTCAGGTCGGCGACTGCGCCGCGACCGTCGGTCGTGCGATCGAGCGTGGCATCGTGAATGCACACGCAGACACCGTCGCGCGTCACGTGCAGATCGGTTTCCAGGATATCGGCGCCGTCGTCGAACGCGCGGCGAAAGGCGGCGCGGGTGTTCTCCGGCGCGGCGACGCTGTTGCCGCGATGCGCCATGACGTAGGGCTTGGGTCTACCGGGAATAGTGAGGGGCATAGGCTGGGCAACGGATGGACAACGAATAAACGAATCCGCGGTTGTAGGAGTCATCTCCAGATGACGATGATATTCTCCCGACGACGATTCACATCAGCGAGCCAGCGCCAGTTCGATCTCTTCCCGCACGGTCGTATCGGCCTCGACTGGGCGGCGCGTCTCCAGCGCGTGGCGAGCCGCTCGTATCTCGATCTGGCCGAGCGCCCAGGCGGCGTGGCCGCGCACCAGCGGTTCAGCGTCGTTCAGCGCGAGGCTGAGCGCCGGCACGGCGGCCTCGTCGCCCCAGTTGCCGAGCGCCACGGCCACGTTGCGCAATAGACCCCGGCGCCGGGCGCGCAGAATCGGGGCGCCTTTGAAGCGTTGGTTGAATTGCGGGTTGGTTAGCTGGATCAAATCGAGCAGCTGCGGCGCGGCGCGGTCGAGATCGATGGGATAGAAAGCTGGCTCGCGCGCCGGGCGGGCAAAGCGGCGCGGCCACGGGCAGACGTCCTGGCATTCGTCGCAGCCGAAGACGCGATTGCCCATCGGCCGGCGCAGTTCGCGCGGGAGGCTGCCTTTCAATTCGATGGTGAGGTACGAGATGCAGCGACGCGCGTCGAGCACGTAGGGCGCGGTAAAAGCATCGGTCGGGCAGGCAGTCAGGCACCGGGTACACGTCCCGCAGCCGACATTCGTGATCGGGCGGTCGCAGTCCAGCTCCAGGTCGAGGATGATCTCACCCAGGAAGAGCCACGAGCCCGTGCGCGGATGGATCAGGCAGGTGTTTTTGCCGACGAACCCCAGGCCGGCCTGCTCGGCAAAATCGCGTTCAAGGATCGGGCCGGTGTCCACGTACAATCGAGATTGAAGATCGCGGCCGGCCTCGGCCCGAATAAAGGCCAGCAGGTCGCGCAGGCGCGGGGTCATGACCTCGTGATAATCGAGGCCCCAGGCGTAGCGCGCGATCAGCCCGCGCGACGGATCGCTTTTGACTTCAGGCGGGAGATCAAAGGTGAAGTGGCTCAACCCGACGACGACGACTGATTGTGCATCGGGTACGATCTGGCGCACATCGGCGCGGCGCAGCGGTTCGCGTGTCATGTAGGCCATCTCGCCGGCCTGGCCCGCCTCGACCCAGCGGGCGTAGGCGTCGGCGCGGACTGCACGTCCCGCGGGCGCAATGCCGATCAGGTCGAAGCCGAGATCGGATGCCTTGTGCTTGATGCGCTCGGTGAGGGTCATTGCTGGTAAATTGGTAAGTTGGTTAGTTGGATAATTGGTTAGCCAACCAGCAAACTATCCAACCAACAGACTATGGATAGATGCCGCGAATCAGCGTCGCCTTCGCCACGCGCTGGATGGCCAGGGCCTGGGCGGCTGTGCGCATGTTGATGCTGCGCTCCTTCGTCGTGCGCAGGACGTTGTTGAAGGCGTGGATCATGGTTTGTTCGAGACGCTGCCAGATTTCGTCTTCGCTCCAGAAGAAGTATTGCAGGTCTTGCACCCACTCGAAGTACGACACGGTGACGCCGCCGGCATTGCACAGGATGTCGGGAATGACGAACACGTCTTTGCGGTCGAGGATGGGATCGGCGTCAGCCGTCGTCGGCCCGTTCGCGCCCTCGGCGAGGATGCGCGCCTTGATGCGCGGCGCGTTTTCCTTGGTGATTTGGTTTTCGAGCGCGGCCGGGATCAGGACCTCGCACGCCAACTCCAAGATGCTTTTATTGTCGATGGAGTCGCTGCCGGGGAAGTTGACGACCGATCCGGTGCGCCGCGCGTGCTCGATCAGCGCCGGGATGTCGAGACCCTTCTTATGGCGCACGCCGCCCTTGACGTCGGTGGCGGCGATGACCTGGCAGCCCATCTCGTAGGCGGTGCGCGCGGCGATCGAGCCGACGTTGCCAAAACCCTGCACGGCGACGCGCGCACCCTTGATCGGAATGCCGACGTGCCGGAGCGCCTCGCGCGCGGTGAGCATGACGCCGCGCCCGGTCGCCTCATTGCGACCCAGCGAGCCGCCGATCTCGACCGGCTTACCGGTGACGACGGCGGCCTGGAACGCGCCGAAGTGCATCGAATAGGTATCCATGATCCAGGCCATGATTTGCGAATTGGTGCCCACATCGGGCGCGGGCACGTCGTTGCTGGGGTTCATCAAGATGCTGATATCGGTGGCGTAGCGGCGCGTCAAGCGTTCGAGTTCGGCCAGCGACAGCTGGCTCGGGTCGACGATCACGCCGCCCTTCGCGCCGCCGTAGGGGATGTTCATCAGCGCGCACTTCCACGTCATCCACATCGCCAGCGCGCGTATCTCGTCCAGCGTGACGTCCGGGTGGTAGCGGATGCCGCCCTTGGTGGGGCCAAGCACGTTGTTGTGGTGGACGCGGAAACCGGTGAATACCCGCAGGCCACCCTCGTCCAGCTTGACTGGAAAATTCACAGTCAGTTCACGCTTGGGATAGCGCAAGTACTCGATGATATGCGCCGGGATACCCACAAGGTGTACGGCCGCTCGCTTGAACTGCTGCTGCGCGACTTCGTAAGGATTGATGGCCGATGAAGAAGACACGCCTGGCTCCTTAAAATCCTCGAAGTGAAAACGAAAGGCGGCCAGCGTGGGCCGCCTGGATGCACACTAGCGGCGAGCCGGTCAGAGAGCCGGCAAGGAATTGCAAGACGCTGCTTAACTTCGCTGTTGACACGTACAAAGAATCTGCTTTAATTAAGCCCATGCCTAAACAATCAAAGCCAAAATCAGGCTTAACCTCCGCCGATCTCGACGCCATCAGGCAACTCATTCATTTGGCGACAGAGGATCTACGCCTTGAATTAAGGGAGCGTACAGAAAACCTTCCCTCGAAAAACGAGTTTTTCAATCGCATGGATGAGTTAGTCGCATTGTTGCGCGCCGTCCGTGAAGAACAGCGAGCTACCTCGCTGAGACTCTCGCGCGCTGAGGACCGCCTGCGAGACCTGGAAAGTATCCATCCGAGTGGCGGCCACTCTTGAAACTTAACCTACAGGACTTACGCAGCTGCATGTTGCTGCCGCAGTTCAGCCGCCGCCCTACATGCCTTTCATAAAGAAGGGCGGCGGTTGTGCGGCAGATGAGGCGGTGGCAGTGCAACTGCCGCGCCAACTGCGAGATAGCGCAAGTACTCGATGATATGCGCCGGGATATCCACAAGGTGTACGGCCGCTCGCTTGAACTGCTGCTGCGCGACCGCATAGGGATTGATCTTAGGTGCAGGCACGCTCGCTCCTTGGCTGAGTCTGGAAACAAAAGGCGGCCACTATTTAGGCCGCTGTTTGTTCTTCCCGTTGTTGCTGTTCAAAATCTTCTTGAGGAACTGCCCGGTGTGCGAGGCCCGCACTTTGGCGACTTGCTCCGGCGCTCCCTCGGCGACGATTTTCCCCCCGGCCTCGCCGCCTTCCGGCCCCAGGTCGATGATATGGTCGGCGACCTTGATGATGTCCGGCTGATGCTCGATGATCAGCACCGTGTTGCCGGCGTCGACGAAGCGCTGCAACACGTCGATCAGCAGGTGGACGTCGGCCGCGTGCAGCCCGACCGACGGTTCATCCAAAACGTACAGCGTCCGCCCGGTGCTGCGCTTGCTCAGTTCGCGGCTCAGCTTCACGCGCTGCGCCTCGCCGCCTGAAAGCGTCGTCGCCGGCTGGCCGAGCGTAATGTAGCCCAACCCGACCTGGTTGAGCGTCTCTAGCTTGCGCTGCAGCGGTGGGATGCTCTCGAAGAACCCCAGCGCCTCTTCCACCGTCATCGCCAGCACTTCGGCGATGTTCTTACCCTTGTAGCGCACCTGCAACGTCTCGCGGTTGTAACGCGCGCCGTGGCACACTTCGCAGGGCACGAAGATGTCGGGCAGGAACTGCATCTCGATCTGCACCTGCCCTTGACCCTCGCACGCCTCGCAGCGGCCGCCCTTGACGTTGAACGAAAAGCGGCCCGGCCCGTAACCGCGCACTTTCGATTCGGGCAACCCGGCGAAGATATCGCGGATGTCGCCGAAGAAGCCGGTGTACGTGGCCGGGTTGGAGCGCGGCGTGCGGCCGATGGGCGATTGATCGATGTTGATGATCTTGTCGATGTGATCCGCGCCTTCGAGGGTGTCGTGCGCGCCGGCTGCCTCGTGCGCGCCGTGCAGGACCTGGGCGAGCCGCTTGTATAGCACCTCGATCACCAGCGTCGACTTGCCCGAACCCGATACGCCGGTGACGCACACGAACTCGCCCAGCGGCACTTGGACGTCGACGTTCTTCAGATTGTTCTCGGTTGCGCCGCGCACGACCAGGAACTTGCCGTTGCCCGCCCGGCGCTGGGCCGGCACCTCGACCTTCATCCGCCCGGAGAGGTACGCGCCGGTGAGCGACTTCTTGTCGTTGCGCAGCTGCTCGATGGTGCCCTCGAATACGAGTTTGCCGCCGTGCACGCCCGCCCCCGGCCCCAGGTCGATGATCCAGTCGGCGGCTTCCATCGTGTCGTGATCGTGCTCGACGATCAGCATCGTGTTACCGAGATCGCGCATGGCTTGCAGCGTCTTGATCAGCCGGGCCTGGTCGCGCTGGTGCAGGCCGATCGACGGTTCATCCAGCACATACAGCACGCCCATCAGCTGCGACCCGATCTGCGTCGCCAGCCGGATGCGCTGCGCCTCGCCGCCGGAGAGCGTCGCCGCCGCGCGATTGAGCGTCAGGTAATCCAGCCCCACGTCGACCATGAACTGCAAGCGCGAGCGGATTTCCTTAAGCACCTGCCGGGCAATCGTCAGCTGTCGATCGGTCAGCGGTTTGGTCTTACCATTGCCATTCTTCGAACTGCCGATCTCCGTCACCCAGCCCAACACCTTGGCGACCGGTTTGGCGGAAATCTCGGCAATGTTCTTGCCGCCGATCGTCACCGCCAGCGCTTCCGATTTCAAGCGAGCGCCCTTGCAGGTGGGGCAGGGGGCATAGGTCATGTACTCTTCGATCTTACCGCGAATGTAGTCGCTGGTCGATTCACTGTAGCGCCGTTGCAGATTGGGGATGATGCCCTCGAACGCCGTCTCGTACACGCGCATGCCGCCGTCGCGGCTGTGGTAACGCACCTTGATCCGCTCGTCGCCCGACCCGTACAAGATCACATCCAACTTGGCCTGGCTCAACGTGCGGGCCGGCGCTTTCATATCGATGTTGTAGTGCGCCGCCGTGGCGCGCAGAATCTGGTTGTAGTACGTCTCCTCGCCGTTGTTGCGCGGGCCCCACTCCAGCGCGTTGATGGCGCCGTCCTCCAGGCTCAAATCCTTGTTGTTAATGACCCGGTTGGGGTCGATCTCCATGCGCGTGCCGAGGCCCTGGCAGGCCGGGCAAGCGCCGTGCGGCGAGTTGAACGAAAAGGTGCGCGGTTCGATATCGGGCAGGTTGGCGCCGTCGTAAGCGCACGAGAAGCGCTCGCTGTACATCAGATCGACCGGCGGGTCGACCGAGATGTTGTTGACGATCACCACCCCGTCGCCCAGCTTGAGCGCCGTCTCGATCGAGTCGGCCACCCGCGAACGATCTTCCGTGCCCGATTTGATGACGAGCCGATCGACGACCGCCTCGATCGTGTGGTTCTTGTAGCGGTCGAGTTCGATGTCCTCGTTCACGTCGAGCAGGCGGCCATCGACGCGCACGCGGACGTAGCCCAGCTTGCGCACGTCCTCGAACACCTGCTGGTGATGCCCGCGCCGATCCTTGACCAGCGGGGCCAGCACCTGAATGCGGGTGCCTTCGGGCAGGCTCAGCACCGCGTCGACAATCTGATCGGAGGTCTGCTGGAACACCTCGCGCCCGCATTTGGGGCAGTGGGGCGTGCCGACCCGTGCGTACAGCAGGCGCAGGTAATCGTGGACCTCGGTGACGGTGCCGACGGTCGAGCGCGGGTTGTGGCTGGCGCTGCGCTGGTCGATCGAGACCGCCGGGCTAAGCCCTTCGATCTGGTCGACGTCGGGCTTCTCCATCAGCCCCAGGAACTGGCGGGCGTAGGCGCTCAACGACTCGACGTAGCGGCGCTGGCCCTCGGCAAAGATCGTGTCGAACGCCAGGCTGGACTTGCCCGAACCGGATAGGCCGGTGATCACCACGAATTTGTCGCGCGGGATATCGACGCTGACGTTTTTGAGGTTATGCTCGCGCGCGCCGCGCACGATGATTTTGTCTTGGGACATGGGGTTCCTTCGTGATACGGGATACGCAATAGCCTAGTGCGTATTCCGTTTTACTACAAAGGTTTACTGCGGCAGATTTGTGAGTTGAACCTTGCAAAAGTAGATTATACCATTCTTGGCATCCCCCGGAGCGGACAGATTTCTTCAACGGACGGGAAACGGATAAACGGACAGGCACGGATGGCGCTGTCCGTTTCTATCCGCTTGTCCGTTCAAGAGTCCGTTGATAAAGTCCGTTGATAGAGTCCGTTGACAGCCCACTTTCTATTTCTTTGTGCTACAACTATAATCAACACACATAGTCCAGCTCATCCTATGTACGAAGGGGGAAACCTTGCACAAGCGCCGCCAGGCTCCGCACCTGGAATTCCACGTCTCCCGCGCCGCGCGCGACCGCTACCAGTTCGACCAGGCGCTCTTCGCGCTGAGCGGCAACGTCATCTTCGCCAACTTCCACGCCGCGCGCGTGTTCGCGCAGAAGATCAACGACAAGCGCGATCTGGTGCGCTTCCCCGAACAGGCGATCAAAGCCGGTCAGCTGAACGCGCTGGGGTTGGTCGACGAAATCCTGCACTTCGTCGTCGGCGAATACCGCAAACAGAAGAACCCGCAGGCGCTGGCGCAAGCGCTGGCGTGGCTGAACGAGAAGCTCGGGCCGGCGGGGGTCGATGCGGCGCTCCGCAAGTTCGCCGGCGAGTTTCCGCCGCTGGCCGTCTACCGGCGCGAGGTTCCGCTCGACGCCTATCTGGCCGGCGCGACCGGGGACATCCCCCACAAGCAGATCGTGTTGGAAGAGATGTTGATGCTGTGGCTGGCGAATGTAAACCCGGCCACCGCGCCGTTCATGGAATTGTTCGACGATACGGCGCTCGAAAAAGAGACGGCGTACCTGCGCGCGATGGCCAGCCTGCACGAATTCTTCGAGACGCAGCCGCGCTTCGGCCCCGACAACCAAAACTTGATCGACATGCTGCGCGCCCCGGCCCTCGCCGTGCCGCACTCGCTCGCCGGCCAGCTGGAATACATGCTCACCCGCTGGGCCTCGATTCTGGGCAGCCGCTTCCTCTATCGGTTGTTGAGCAGCCTCGACCTGATCAAGGAAGAAGAGAAACCGATCTTCGCCGGATTCGATCAGGCCCGGGTCTCGGTGTATGAATTCGGCGGGCTGGAGGGCGAAGTCGAGCGCTTTACCCCGGATAAGGATTGGATGCCGCGTCTCGTCCTGATCGCCAAGAACGCTTACGTGTGGCTCGATCAACTGTCGCGGAAGCACCGGCGCCCCATCGCGCACCTGGATGAGATTCCCGATGAAGAGTTCGATACGCTCGCGCGTTGGGGCGTCACCGGCTTGTGGCTGATCGGCGTGTGGGAGCGCAGCCCGGCGTCGCAGCGCATCAAGCAGTTGATGGGCAATACCGAGGCCGTGGCCTCGGCCTATTCGTTATACGCTTATCGTGTCGCCGACGACCTGGGCGGCGAAGCTGCGCTCCAAAATTTGAAGGCGCGGGCGTGGCAGCGCGGCATCCGTTTGGCGAGCGATATGGTGCCCAATCACATGGGCATCGATTCCGAGTGGGTGATCAACCACCCCGACTGGTTCGTCGCGCTCGATTACAGTCCGTTCCCTGCGTACCGCTTCAACAGTCCCGATCTGTCGCACGATGAGCGCGTCGGCATCTTCCTGGAAGACCACTACTACACCCGCTCCGATGCGGCCGTCGTGTTCAAGCGCGTCGATCGCTGGACGGGCAGCGAGCAGTACATCTATCATGGCAACGATGGCACCAGCCTGCCGTGGAATGATACCGCGCAGCTGAACTATCTCAAACCCGAAGTGCGCGAGGCCGTGATCCAGACTATCTTGCACGTCGCGCGCCAGTTCCCCGTCATCCGCTTCGACGCGGCGATGACGCTGGCGAAGAAACATTATCAGCGCTTGTGGTTCCCCGAACCGGGCGCCGGCGGGGCGATCGCCTCGCGCGCCGAACATGGCTTGACCCGTGAGCAGTTCGATCGCCTGATGCCGATCGAGTTTTGGCGCGAAGTGGTCGATCGGGTTGCGGTTGAAGCGCCCGATACGCTGCTGCTGGCCGAGGCGTTCTGGCTGATGGAGGGCTACTTCGTGCGGACGCTGGGGATGCATCGGGTCTACAACAGCGCCTTCATGAATATCCTGCGCGACGAGGAAAATGCCAAGTATCGCCGGGTGATGAAGAACACGCTGGAGTTCGACCCCGAAATCTTGAAGCGGTACGTGAACTTCATGAACAACCCGGACGAGCGCACGGCGGTCGATCAGTTCGGCAAGGGCGACAAGTATTTCGGCGTCTGCACGCTGATGGCGACGATGCCCGGCCTGCCGATGTTCGGGCACGGGCAGATCGAGGGCTTCGCCGAAAAGTATGGCATGGAGTTCCGGCGCGCGCTGTGGGAGGAGCAGCCGGATGAGTATCTGCTGCGGCAGCACGAACGCCTGATCTTCCCGCTGTTGCACCGGCGTTATCTGTTCGCCGAGGTGCGCGATTTCCTGCTGTACGATTTCTTCACGCCCGAAGGGCGCGTCGACGAGAACGTGTTTGCCTACTCGAACCGGGCCGGCGACCCCCCTACGGGGGCCGGCGAGCGCGGGCTGGTGGTGTATCACAACAAGTTTGCCTCGACCCGCGGCTGGGTGCGCCACAGCGTCGGGTATGCCGTGAAACAGGGTGGGGGTGAGCGCGCGCTGGTTCAGCGCACTTTAGGTGAAGGCTTGGGCCTGCGCGCGGATGAGAACGTCTACCTGGTTTTCCGCGATCACGCCTCCGGGCTGGAGTACCTGCGCAACAGTCGGGAGTTGTGCGAGAAAGGGTTGTACGTCGAGCTCGACGCTTACAAGTGCCACGTCTTCCTCGACTTCCGTGAAGTGCAGGATAACGAGTGGCGGCAGTACGCGCACCTCAACGCATTTCTTAACGGGCGCGGCGTGCCCAGCATTGACGAGGCGCTGCGCGAGCTCTTCTTACAGCCGGTTCACCTTCCCTTCAAGGAACTCGTCAACGCGGGCATGTTCCGCTGGCTGCAAGACCCCGACGCCGATCGCGTCGAGAAACTGAACCAGACCGAACACAAGCTGCGGCAACTGCTTCAGGGCGTCAGGCAGGTCACCGGCGGGAACGGCGCGGAGGAAGCGGTGGCGAACGAGGTGCGGCGCAAGCTGGATATCCTGTTGCAGGTGGCGAACGCGGCCAGGTCTGAAGCGGAGGTTTTGGATTCTAAGAGGCTCGGAGCAGCGCATGGGGATGCGCTGCGATCTGATGATGCGGAGGCTTCGGATGCTATCACCGCACCCGACTCTCAGGCGGCAGCCCTGCTGGCGGATTTACCCGAATGCCGCGCCTACCTGCTTGAGCACTGGCCCGCCGATACCGCGACCTGGGGCATCGCGCTCGGCTGGCTGTTTGTCCATCGCCTCGGCCAAGTGGTGGACGAGCCAAGCGCCGATCAGCGCAGCCGCAGCTGGATCGACGAGTGGCTGCTGGGGCGTATCATCGCCGCTGTGTTGCAAGAGCTGGGGCTGGACGAAACGGCGGCCGGGCGCGCGGTCGCCGCGATGCGCATCCTCACCGCCCACCAACACTGGTTCGACGGGCTTCAGCCGGAAGATGCGTCGCCGTACCGGGCGCTGGCTGCCTGGCTGAGGGATGAAGAGGTGCGGCGCTTCGTGCAGCTGAATCGTTACAAGGATATACTTTGGTTCAATCAGGAAGCCTTTGAGCAATTGCTGTGGTGGATGCTGCTGATTGCAGTTGTGGCGCTGCAAGCGGAGGGCGAGCGTCCAGAAGCTGTGAAAACGATCGGAGTCTGCTACCGCGTGGTGCAAGTGTTGCAACGGGCGGAAGCGGAATCGAGCTATCAGGTCGAGAAGTTGCTGGAGGCTGCCCGACGCGAAGCTGAAGAGTCGGGTCGAGTCTCTTAACCGGCCGCCCTTCGGGAAGTAGAGTTTTCTGTCCACGAACACGCGCAGCGCTCCCGTTAGCACGAATCAGTTTTCTTCGTGTACATTCGTGGATCAACTTTTGTTTGCGGTAAGAGGCCGCGCTATGAATACCCAAGATTACATCGCAATCGAGGAGCAATACGGCGCGCACAACTATCACCCGCTGGATGTGGTAATCGAGCGCGCCGAGGGCGTGTGGGTGTACGACGTCGCGGGCAAGCGGTATCTTGATTTCTTATCCGCCTATTCCGCCGTCAATCAGGGCCATTGCCATCCGCGCCTCGTCAAGGCAATGGTCAAACAGGCGAGCATGGTCGCGCTGACCTCGCGCGCGTTTCGCAATACGCAGCTGCCGTTGCTGGAGAAAGAACTGTGTGAGCTGACTGGTTATCAGATGATGCTGCCGATGAATTCCGGCGCGGAGGCGGTGGAGACGGCGATTAAGGCGGCGCGCAAGTGGGGCTACGCGGTGAAGGGCGTCGCGGCCGATCACGCCGAGATCATCGCTTGCGCCGAAAATTTCCACGGCCGGACGATCACGCTCGTCGGCCTGAGCACCGATCCGCAGTATCGCGCCGGTTTTGGGCCGTTCGCGCCCGGCTTCAAAATCATCCCGTACGGCGACGCCGCTGCGCTGGAGCGCGCGATCACGCCGAACACGGTCGGCTTTCTGGTCGAACCAATCCAGGGCGAAAGCGGCGTGCACATCCCGCCCGACGGTTACTTGAAGCGCGTCGCCGCGATATGTAAGCGAAACAAAGTGTTGTTCATCGCCGACGAAATCCAAAGCGGGCTGGGTCGCGCCGGCAAGCTGTTGGCGTGCGAATGGGAAGGCGTGCGACCCGACGTGGCGATCATCGGCAAGGCGCTGTCGGGCGGCATGTATCCGGTTTCGGCTGTGCTGGCCGATCGCGAGGTGCTAGGTGTGTTCAAGCCGGGCGACCACGGCAGCACCTTCGGGGGCAACCCGCTGGCCTGCGCTGTCGCGCGCGAGGCGCTGCGGGTCTTGATCGACGAAAACCTGTTTCAACGCTCGGCCGAGTTGGGTGAGTACTTCAAGGGTCGCCTGCAGCGGATCGAGAGCGACGTCGTCGAAGAGGTGCGCGGGCGTGGGTTGTTCATCGGCGTGGAGCTGAAGCCTGAAGCCGGCGGCGCGCGTCGTTACTGCGAGGCGTTGAAGGAGCGCGGCCTGCTCTGCAAAGAGACGCATGACAATGTGATCCGTTTTGCGCCGCCGTTGGTCGTTAAGAAAGAGGAACTCGATTGGGCGTTAGGTCACATCGAGGAAGTGTTGAGCGACGGGGTGGGCAACGAATAAAGGAAAGCAGAAACCCGGTTTCTCAAAGAAACCGGGTTTCTTTACGCCACTTCGATCTGCGTGCTGCTCATCCCGCGCACGTCGCCGCGCACAAAGGCGTCGGTGTACGGGGCGGTGGGGAACGTCCAGAAGTAGATGAACCTGGCGACTGAGATCGGCACATTCACACAGCCGTGACTGCGCACCACGCCGAAATCGTTATGCCAATATGTTCCGTGAATGGCGATGCCGTCCAGGGTGAAGAAGGTGTTCCACGGCACGCCGGGCAGATCGAACCAGGCGTCGGTGTTGCGCTCGGCTTCGATCGCGCGCATGTGCCGTGACGGCATTTTGAGAATGGCTTGATGCTCGCCCTTCGGTGTGCCGAAGTCGGCCACGCTGCCATCGATCTGCGTGAACGCCGCGCCGGTCGCCACTTTCGTCTGGAGCACTTCCCGGTCGCCTTCGAAGCAGGTGAGCATCTGAGCCTGGAGATCGACCAGAATGCGCTTCTCGGCCACTTCGGGCCGGATCGCCATAAACTCCGACTCGTGCAGACGCCGGACGTGGTGCGCCTGTACCCAGTGCTGCGTCGGCGCAATCCCCAGCTCTTTGTCCGAGTACTCATCTTCGGTTCTGTACCAAACCCTACCGCGTTCGTCAACGGCAACATCGGAGACCAGATAGACCGTGCCGTAGATGTAGTCGTAGTCTTTCGGCGTTTGCAGCGACGGCCCTTGATGCGCCGACGTCTTCGGTTCGATCACTTCCACCCAGAAGCCGTTCGGACCCGCCTCACGATAAATGACGGGTCGCTCATGAAACTCCATCGGCTGAATCCACCCCGAGTGTACCCAACCGCCGCGCGTGCGATACCACAGGTTGTTGTAGGCATTGCCCGTGCCCGGCACGACGCGCTCCTCGCCCAGCAGGATGACGCCGTCACGCCCGACACGCTTGACGGCCGTGTGCGGCGTCTCGATCTGATCCCAGATCGTCACCGACGACGTCAGGACGCGGCCGCGCCGCCGGGGAACAAACGCAGCCGCCGTTTGATCTTCAGGCGGCAACTCGCTGGCCGTCACCGCGGTGAAGGGCTGGGGCAGGGCGGCGCCGGCCAGGGCGGCGCCGGCCAGTTTGAAGAGATTTCGGCGATTCACATCTCGTCGCGACATGCCTGAATTATAACCGATGCTGCGCGCTTCGAGCAATATACCTGGGTAACAATTTCGTTTCAAAATCTTGCGCCTGCGGAAGCCGAAGAACTGACGACCTGACCCGCAAGGGGCGCTGCGCAGAGGCCGTACTCCGGTGATCTGCCAAAGTCCCGTTGCACTTATTCTGACAAGTGCGCCTGTTTCAGCACGTAAAAATTCTGTTGCTCGGCGCCTTCACCGACCCTCACCAAATCCAGGGCCCGGTAACCCCATTCGAAATACGTCTCGAAGATGTTACGGGTTTTCCTGCGCCAGTCGAGCGCCAACGGCAGGTCCGCCTGCTTGACCGCCTGAAGGTCGAACGGGATTTCGACGCGCACGGCGGGCGCATCGAGACTGAGATCGACGGATTCGATCCGCCGCGCAGCGCCCGCACCCCTACACCGATTCACCATCGGGCTGTCTGGCTCAATTGATTCCGGCTCCCGACTCGTTGCACAGCGCTCGACCCGCTCGCTCTTCAGCCACCATTCGACCAGGAATCGATCGCTGGGCAAACCCTGTCCGAGCGCGCCGAAGTTCTCGCCATAGATGTTGCGCTTGTATTCGTGCACGATCCCGCCGAGCGTATGCAAATTCAGGCGAGCGTTCGGCGCTTCCAGTGGGTCGTAAGTCCAGGTGATCAGGTCGATGCCAAGCGCCAGCATCCGTTCACGTTGCGCCCATTTGAGTGCGGTTGCCAGGCCCCGATTGCGATATGCCGGCAACACGCCCAGCGTCTGCGAGCACAGTTTGAGCCGCCGCCCGGCGTGCAGGCCGAGGAAGCCGAACTCACACTCTATTCATACTCATGTCGCAGCATCTCATCCAGACTACACCTGTCCCATTGGACAGTTGACAGGCGCCGAAGGTGTGGTATCGTGTGGCCCGTTACTGAACGTTTGGTAAGTGAGGCTGGCCGATTGTTGAACGCTCGGTAAGTAGGAGGGCCGGATGCCGCATGAGGCTGGTGGACGAGAAGTCATCCTCGACTTTGCCGCAAAACTCTTCAATCAGAAGGGCTACACCGGCGTCTCGATTCGCGATATTGCGCAGGCGTGCGGGATGACGAATGCCGCGCTGTACTATCACTTTAAGAATAAGGAAGACCTGTACCTGGCCGTAGTGCGCTGCGATCATGAAAAGGTCATGGCCTCGATCGCGGAGGCGGTTGCGCCGACGGGCGATCTGCGCCAGCGTCTCAAACAGCTGGTCGTGCGGTATGCCGATGTGATGTGCGGCCAGCGCCAATCGTTCCAAACGTTGCGGCATGATCTGGCGCACATGGATAAAGCGCGCGCGGGTAAATTGTTCGGCGAAATCCGCGCCGATTTTATGCGCCCGATCCAGCAGGTGATCGAAACGGCGCAAGCCGCAGGCCAGCTCGTCGCCGGGGATTCACGGTTGTATGCGCGCCTGCTGCACGGCATGATCATCGCCATGACGTTTGAGGGCAAGGCGTTGGGCCGGCCGGTGCGGGTCACGGCTGAAGATGTGGATGTGGCCGTCGATGTATTCTTGAAGGGTGTGGCGCGGGAAGCGTAAAACATCGGAAAGGGATAACCAGGTATGCAACATCCAGCGAAGCGACGGGAGCGACCGAAACCCAATTTCAGCGCCTTGCGGCGCGCGCTAGGCTATCTCCGCCATTATCGCCGCATCATGTTGATCGCCTACAGCAGCCTGTTCATCGCCACGCTGGCGCAGCTGGCCGTGCCGACGCTGGTGCGCAGCATCATCGACTCGGTCACCAACGGCGTGATTGCGTCGAAGATTTCACAGGCGCCGGCGCAGTTCGTGCCGGCGATCTTACAGCAGGTCGGATGGACGCCGGAGCAATTCGCGGCGCATCGCGACAACTCCGAAGCGGCGCTGCTCATCGCCGGCGCGGCGATCGTCGCGTTCGCGATCGTGCGCGGCATTTTCGCTTTCCTGCAAGCCTACAACGCCGAACGGCTCTCGCAGAGCATGGCCTTCGATCTGCGCAACGATCTGTTCGCCAAGATTCAGCGGCTGTCATTCAGTTATCACGATCGGAATCAAACCGGCCAGTTGATGATCCGCGCCACCGATGACGTCGAGAAAGTGCGTATGTTCATCGGCCAGGGCCTGATTTTCGCCTTGCAGGCAGTGGTGCTGTTGGCCGGCACGCTGCTGATTTTGCTGTTGACGAACTTTCAGCTCACGCTGGTCGTGCTGCCGGTGCTGCCAATCGCGATGATCATGTTCATGTTCTTCGGCATGATCAGCCAGCCGTTGTTTGCCGAGGTGCAGCGGCGACTATCGGCGCTCAATACCATTCTGCAAGAGAACCTGGCCGGTATCAAGGTCGTCAAGGCGTTCGCCCGCGAGCCGCAGGAGCAGGTTAAGTTCGAGCGCTCAGCCGCGTCGATGATGCAGCAGGGCATCAAAGTGGCGCGCGTCTTCACTTTCCTGTTCCCGCTGGTCTTCTTGATCGCGAATCTCGGTCAGGCGGCCACGCTCTACGCGGGCGGCAACCAGATCATCAACGCGACCTTGACGCTCGGCGAGTGGCAAGAGTTCAGCCTGTATCTGGTGTTCGTGTTTTTCCCGATGGCGCAGCTCGGCATGATCATCACGCAAATGTCGCAGGCCAGCGCGTCGGCCAACCGCATCTTCGAAATCCTCGACGCGGCCCGTGACATCGCCGATAAGCCGGGCGCGCGCGCCCTGCCCGCGATTCAAGGCCGCGTCGATTTCAAGGGCGTGACCTTCCGTTATCCGGGCGGCGGCGCGCCGGTGCTGAATCGGGTCAGCTTTGAAGCCGAGCCGGGGCAGACCGTCGCGCTGCTCGGCGCGACAGGCAGCGGCAAGACGACGATCATCAACCTGCTGCCGCGCTTCTATGATCCGTCGGAGGGGCAGATTCTGATCGATGGACACGATCTGCGCGACGTGACGATCGATTCGCTGCGCCGGCAGATCGGCATCGTGCTGCAAGAAACCAACCTGTTCAGCGGCGCCATTCGCGACAACATCGCCTTTGGCAAGTCGGATGCGTCGCTGGATGAAGTGATCGCCGCCGCGCAGGCTGCCGAGGCGCACGACTTCATCCTGGAGTTCCCGCAAGGCTACGACACGCCGGTCGGCGAGCGTGGCTCGACGTTGAGCGGCGGGCAGAAGCAGCGCGTCGCCATCGCCCGCGCCTTGCTGCTCGACCCGCGTATCCTGATCCTCGACGACTCGACCAGCAGCGTCGATCTGGTGACCGAGTACAGGATTCAGCAGGCGCTCGATCGGCTGATGCAGGGGCGTACCAGCTTCGTCATCGCCCAACGCATCAGCACCGTGCTCAACGCCGATCAGATCATCGTCCTCGACCAGGGCGTGATCGCCGCGCGGGGCACGCACGAAGAGCTGCTGGAGTCCAGCGAGTTGTATGCGCAGATTTACCAATCGCAACTGACAGAAGACGTCAAACTCGAAGCAGAGCCGGGTGCGACTGTCGCTGTCGCGGGATGAGTGAAGCGCGATCGGCGATCAGCGATCAGCGATCAGCGCTACGCCAGACGCACGGGGCAACAGGAGGAAACATGTTTGGTGGCCGTGGGCCGCACATGCTGATGCAGGGCGAGACTTCCAAGCCTAAAAATGTCAGCGAGACACTGAAGCAATTCGCCGTGTATTTCAAACCTTACGGGCGGGCGTTGCTGGCCTCGGCCGCGCTGGTCATTGTCTCGACCTGGACACAGGTGACCGGCCCGGAGTTGCTCGGGCAGGCGGTCGATTGTTATCTCAATCCGGCGCAGACGAGCAGCGGCCTGGGCAACTTACTCGGCGCGCCCACTCAGGCGGCGCAACCAGCCGCGAATACCTGCTGGTATGATCCGTCGACGTCTGGCGCGCTGAGCAATGCGGCCAAGCTCGCCGGGCTGGGTGGAATCGTGTTGCGCCTGGTGGGATTGTACGTGCTCGGCGCGGTGGCGACGGGCCTGACGTTCTTTTCAATGTCGTGGGCCGGGCAGCACGTATTGAAGTCGCTGCGCGTGGCGGTCTTCAAACATCTGCACCGCCTGTCGCTAAGCTACTATGCCGAGAACGAAGCGGGCAGCCTGATGAGCCGCATCACGAACGACTCGGCGACGATCGAACAGGCGATCAGCTTCGCGCTGGTCAACGTCGTCGGCGGCGTGCTGCTGCTGGTCTGGATCGCGTACAATATGCTGAGCAAGAGCGTGCCCTTTGCGTTGATCAGCCTGGCGATGGCGCCCTTGATGTGGATCGCGACGAGCTGGTTTTCGGCGCAGGCCCGGAAAGCGTTCCGCAAGACGCGGACGGCGATCGGCGACGTCAACGCCGAATTGCAGCAGAGTATCGCCGGCGTGCGCGAGGTGCAAGCCTTCAGCCGCGAGCAGGAAAACATCGACGCCTTCCGCGACGTGAATGCCGCCAATCGCGACGCGAACATCCGCGCGGTGGCTTTCACCGCCGCGCTCGCGCCGACGCTGGAAGCGTTGGGCTATGCGGCGATGGCGCTGGTCGCGGGCGTGGGGGGCTTCCTGGTACTGCGCGATCAACCGTTTTTTGGCGCAACCGTTTCGCTGGGCCTGGTGATCACGTTTATCGCGTATGTGCAGCGGTTCAACCAGCCGATCCAGCAGATCGCGGTGTTGTGGACCAACATCCAGAGCGCGATTGCCGGCGGCGAGCGCATCTTTAGCCTGTTGGATGTCGTCCCTAGTGTGCGGGATAAAGCGGGCGCCGAGCCTATGCCGACGATCAACGGCGCGGTCGAGCTGCTCGACGCGCAGGCGGAGTACGAGCAGGATGTGCCGGTGTTGCGCGGCATCACCTTCAAAGCCGAACCGGGGCAGATGGTCGCGATCGTCGGGCCGACCGGCGCGGGCAAGACGACCATCATCAACCTCATTCCGCGCTTCTACGACGTGACGGGCGGCGCGGTCAAGATCGACGGGATTGATGTGCGCGAGGCCACGGCGGCCAGCCTGCGCGAGCAGATCGGCATCGTGCTGCAAGACAGTTTTCTCTTCAGCGATACCGTGATGAACAACATTCGTTTCGGTCGCCCCGCCGCGAGCGACGCGGATGTGGTCGCGGCAGCCCGGCTGGCGCACGCCGATTCATTCATCGAGCGGTTGCCGGACGGTTACCAGACTGTGTTGGGCGAGCGCGGCAGCGGGTTGAGCCAGGGCCAACGCCAGCTGATCTCGATCGCGCGCGCGGCGCTGTCCAATCCGCGTATCCTGATCCTGGATGAAGCCACGTCGAGCGTGGATACGCGCACCGAGCGGCTGATCCAGGCCGCGCTGGAAAAACTGTTGACCGGCCGAACGAGTTTCGTGATCGCGCACCGCTTGAGCACGATCAAGCACGCCGATCAGATTTTGGTGCTGCGCGACGGCGAGATCGTCGAGCGCGGCAAATTCCAGGAACTGCTTGACCAGCGCGGCTTCTTCTACGATTTGTATATGAGCCAGTTCCGCCGTCAGGAACCGGCGGGGAACGGCAAGGCGTCAGATGACGGACGGCGATCCGAGGTCATGAGCTCCCCGGCAGGGCGTTATGCTGTGTAAAGAAACCTGGTTTCTGGGAGAAACCAGGTTTCTGGCGCGCGTGAAGTACATGGACATGGCGATGTCGCTCTTCAATCAAAAACCACGGAGGACACGGATGGCACAGATGTATTAGATATCTGTGTTATCCGTGGTTCATTCTACTTCGTCATCAGGATATGCAGGGGCGCCAACAGCTTCGCCTGCTCGAAGGTCGAGCGCCACAACGCGAAGGTGACGACGGCGGTTAGGGCGGCCAGCCCGATCCAGTACGGCAGCGGCACGATCGCGATCTGGAAGAAGTCGCGGAAGAGCACCGGCACGGCCAGCGTGACCAGCGCTATCCCGATCCCGATCGTCGCTTCGCGCGGATTCTGCTTGAACGTGATCGGCTCGTAGGGCACGACGCCGTGCACGTCCCAGAAGATCAGGATGCCGTAGATCGAGGCCATGATCGTCATCACGCTTTGAGCGAGCGCGAGGTCTCGATTGGACACGAGATAGGTTACGGTATAGGCGAGCGTCAGCGCCACTGCGCCGATCAACCCGGTGATGATGATGTAGCCCAACACCTGGCGGCGAAAGTCACGGATCGGGCGCGGGCGCAGCAAGTCGAAGGTGACGAACAACGCCGGGAGACTGGTCGTGCTGATCGCCGCCCAGCTCAACGGCCGCACCTGGCCGGGGAAGGGCAGCCCCATGAAGCCGATCATGATGAACATCAGGATCATGTACATATTGCGGGCCAGGAACATCTTGGCGGTCGAGTAGATCTTCTGCGTGGTCTTGTGGCCTTCGTACAGCGCTTGGGGCAGCGTGGACAGCGCGTTGTTCAACAGAACCAGGTCGGCCACGTCTTTGGCGATCTGCGCGCCGTCGTACATGGCAATGCCCAGGCGCGCGGCCTTGAGCGCGGGCACGTCGTTAACGCCATCGCCGACCATCGCCACATACTCGCCCTGCGCCGCGAGCGCCGCGATGATGCGACGTTTGGTCTCCGGCGTGATGCGGGCGAAGATGTTGGCCGTCTGCACGGTTTTATCGAATCCGGCTGCGCCCAGCGCTTCGAGTTCCAGTCCGGTCATGACGCCGGTAACGTGCATGCCGGCAGCCCGCGCAATTGCCGCCACGGTCTCGGCATTGTCCCCCGAAATCACCTTCAGCCGTATCCCGCGCGCGGTGAACGATTCCAGCGTATGCCGGATATCCTCGCGCGGCGTATCGCTCAGGACGATCAGCGCCACCGGCTCACGCGCGGCAGGCAACTGGCTATCGTTCAACGCCGACGCCGACCAGGCAAACGACAGCACGCGCAGGCCGTTTTGGGCCAGGCTGGAGGCTCGCTCGCGGACGGGCGCATCTTCGATCAGCATTTCGGGCGCGCCCAACACCAGAGTGTGCCCATCGGCAAACGTCGCCGCGCCCCATTTGCGGGTCGAGGTGAACGAGACCTCGGCCACCTTCTCCGGCCAACCGCTCGATCTTCCGACGAACGCTTCGATCGCAGACGCCGTCTTGTTTTGCGTGGCGAGACAGCAGACGTATTGTGAGAGCAGCGCGCGCGCCTGTTCGAGCGTGTGCGCGCCGAGCGGGATGATCTCGGTCACGGCCAGCCGATTGTGCGTCAGCGTGCCGGTCTTATCGAAGCACAGCACGGTGACGTTCGCCATCGACTCGACCGCGTTGATGCGCTGCACCAATGTCTTTTGCAAGCTGATCCGCACCGCGCCAAAGGTCAACGCGAGCGTCGTCGCCAGCACCACGCCCTGCGGGACGAATGTCGTGACGAGCACAACCGTGTTGCTGACCGTCTCGCCGAGCGGCAGACCGTTGGTCAGTCCCGACACCGCCAGCAGCGGCCCGAACAGCGCCATGCCCACCACCGACAGACCGACGATGGCGTAGATTTTTTGTTGGATCGGCGTCAGCAGCAGCTTGAAGCCCTTGGCCGTCTGCCCCAGCCGATTGACGAATGACTCCGCGCCGATCTGCTCGGCGCGCATGAGCGCTCGCCCGGCGGTGACGAACGACCCCGACGTCATCCGGTCGCCCACACTCTTGTCGATCGAGTCGGATTCGCCCGTGATCAGGCTCTCGTCGACTTCGACCGCATCCTCCCACACGCACGCTCCATCGACGACGATCCGATCGCCCGGTGTGACTTCGATCAGATCATCTTGCACCACCTGGTCGACCGGAATGTCCAGGCTTTGCCCATCGCGCCGCACGCGCACCGCGCCGGCTGACAACGCGGCCAGCTTATCGAGCGCGCGCTTGGCCCGAAACTCTTGGAACAGACCGATCACGATATTGGCGACGACGCTGCCCCCGGCGAACAGCGTATCGCCGGCCTTGCCCAGCGCCAGCATCAGGCCGAGCAGCGCGGCGAGCGTGAGGTTGAAGATGTTGAACAGGTTATCGAATAGGATTTGACGATAGGTCCGGCTGGTGCGCGGCTGATACTTGTTCGTCAGGCCGCGCCGAACGCGATCGGCGACTTCGGCCGAGGTCAGGCCAGGCAGCGTGTCAGGCGATGCGGTCATGAGCGTTCTGCTCCACAGGTAGGAATGGACGGGGGCAATTTTAACACATTGGGGCAAACGGATTGGAGCGGATATTGTCCGTTATTATCCGCTAGTCCGTTTACCAGTCCGTTGACAGCTGATCTGCGCACACCCTGGCTTTGACCGTTTTGAGTTACAATGGAAGTGAATCCCAAGCCGGACCGCATCGCCGTCCGGCTCACCGATCGGGGCATCGATTGAACAGCCACTCGTCGTCGTTTACCGCGTTGCAGCATCGTAACTTCAGATTGTTGTGGTTCGGGCAGATCATCTCGATGTCCGGTTCGGCCATGCAGCTGGCTGCCGTGCTGTGGCACATCTCGTTGCTGGCGCCGAGCGATCAAAAGGGGCTGGCGCTGGGGTTGGTCGGGTTGGTGCGCGTCGTGCCCATCATCCTCTTCTCGTTGATCAGCGGCGTCGTCGCCGATGCCGCCGATCGGCGTAAGGTGCTGCTCGCTACGCAATCGGCGCTGGCGATCATTGCCGGGCTGCTGGCAGTCATCACCTTCAACGGCCTCGACGTGGTGTGGCCGATCTATGTGTTGGCCGCGGTGAGTTCGGCGGTCGGCGCGTTCGATAGCCCGGCCCGCCAATCGCTTGTGCCCAACCTGGTGCCGCGCGAGCACTTGCCCAATGCGATCAGCCTGAACACCATCATGTTCCAGACCGGCGCAGTAGTTGGCCCCACGCTAGCCGGTCTCACCATCGCCGGGCTGGGCGTAGGCTGGGTGTATCTGATCAACGCGGTCTCGTTCCTGGCCGTGATCGGCGCGCTGCTGTTGATGCGCGATATTCCGAGTCGCGCCGGAAACGAAAAGCGCGAGATCAGCTTGCGCGCGGCGGTGGAGGGCCTGCGCTATGTGTTCGCCGCGCCGCTGATCCGCTCGACGATGCTGCTCGACTTTTTCGCGACATTCTTCTCGTCGGCCATGGCGCTGCTGCCCATCTTCGCACAGGATATTCTGCGCGTGGGCGCGGAAGGCTACGGCTGGTTATATGCCGCGCCGTCGATCGGAGCTTTGTTGACGAGCGTGGGGTTGGTGCGCTATGTCGATCGCATCCACCAGCGCGGCTGGACCCTATTGTGGTCGGTGTTCGGCTATGGCCTGGCGACGGTGGTCTTTGGATTATCGCGGAGTTTCTGGTTGACCTTTGCCTGCCTGGCGTTGACGGGCGCGACGGACACCATCAGCATGGTGCTGCGCAACATCATCCGGCAGCTCAGCACTCCCGACCATTTGCGTGGACGGATGACCAGCGTGAACATGATCTTCTTCATGGGCGGGCCGCAGCTAGGCGAGCTGGAGGCGGGACTGGTAGCAAACTGGTTGGGCGCGCCCATCTCGGTCATCACCGGCGGGCTGGGCTGCCTGCTGGCGACGGCCTGGGTGGCCTGGAAGACGCCCTTGTTGCGCAACTATCGCCGTGAGGAAATCTCCCCGGCAGTGCAGGGCGCTGCGGTGGGTTAAAGCTAACGCTCATGTATCGAACGCGTGCGCCCGTTGCACGCCCACGAGGGGCTAGACTACTACACTGCGGCGTTAATGGGCCTGCACTACGTCCATGCACTTGTTCTGAAGATGGGCCAAGTCCAAAGCTGGCGGTAGACCTCCGAGGCCGGCAGCTTGAAAGGAGAAGCGATGACCGCTTTGTCGATTGGTAAGTTGCGCGGCTTGCAGCAGTGCGCGACCACGCGCGGCGCCTTTGCCGTGCTCGCGCTCGATCATCGCAACAACCTGCGCCGCGCCTTCCATCCCGCCGCACCCGGATTGGCGACGGACGAAGAGATGATCGCGTTCAAACGCGAAGTGGTCGAGGCGCTCGCGCCGGCGACCAGCGCCGTCCTGCTCGATCCTGAGTTTGGCGCGGCGCAGAGCGTTGCCACGAATGGGCTGCCGGGTCGCATCGGCCTGCTGGTCGCGCTCGAAGCGACAGGCTACACGGGCGAGCCGCTGGCGCGCGCCAGCCAACTGCTGCCGGGCTGGAGCGTCGCCAAAGCCAAGCGGATGGGCGCGAGCGCCGTCAAGCTGCTGGTGTATTATCATCCCGATGCGCCGACGGCCGAATCGATCGAGGCGTTGGTGCGGCAGGTCGTCGCCGATTGCGCCACGCACGAACTGCCGCTGTTTCTCGAACCGCTCTCGTACTCACTCGATCCGGCGCAGAAGACCTTGACGCCTGACGAACGCCGCCGGGTCGTGCTGGAGACGGCGCGCCGGCTGACGGCGCTGGGGGTGGACATCCTCAAGGCCGAATTCCCGCTGGACACCACAGCCATCGCTGACGTGCGCGAGTGGGACGCGGCGTGTCTCGAACTGACCGCCGCCAGCGCTGCGCCGTGGGTGTTGCTGTCGGCCTCGGTGGATTACGCTACCTATTTGCGCCAGGTGACGGTTGCCTGCCACGCGGGAGCGGCGGGCGTGGCGGCCGGCCGGGCCGTCTGGCAGGAAGCGGTGACGTTGGCCGGTGCGGCTCGCATTGCCTTCTTAGGTAGCATCGCGCGCGAACGGATGCAGCGCCTGACGG
Organism: Anaerolineae bacterium; assembly: GCA_035292585.1. Lineage (GTDB taxonomy): Bacteria > Chloroflexota > Anaerolineae > Fen-1058 > Fen-1058 > DASSFZ01. Next base: position 30,309 of record DATDPU010000019.1, read on the forward strand.
AAGTGTGCGCTGCGCTCGCGCGCCCCTGGACCGAATACTATACTGCACCGGAAGTTGGCCCCGATTGGTATCAAGGCTATTAGACACCATCCTCTTCAGCTCAGCGTAGCGCAGCCCTATGCGGCGAGCACGCGCCTTATGCTGCGGCTAAACAAAACCGTCCGGTTGATCACTATTCAGGAGGAAAGAAATGAAGCAGCTCGCAATTCTCATGGTTGTTGTCGCCGTTGTCTTAGCGGGGTGTGCGGGAGCGGCCGCGCCGGCGGCGCCGAAGCCGAACCTGACCACCACGGCGCTGGGCACTGCCGACGATCTGGCGCCGACTCAAGCCGAGACCGACGCCGCCCAAGCGGTCTTGGGGCAGAACGGATTGATCGGCATCGTGGCCTGCACCTTGAGCACCGAATACCACTCGACGGTCCCCAATTCGGCTAAAGCTCGCGCCGATGCCCTGGGTCTCAAGGTTGAAATTTTCGATTCCGAAGTGAAGGCCGATAAGCAGATTTCGGCCATCGAGAACTTCGTCTCGAAGGGCGCGAAGGTGATCGTGCTATGCGTGCTCGATCCACAGGTGATCGAGGCGGCGGTCAAGGAAGCGGCCGACGCGGGCGTGTTCATCGTGCAATACGCCGGGCGCGAATCGGCGGTGAACGGCATCTCGGTCAGCATCGAAGACGCCGACCTGGGCTGCGCGGCGGGTGAGATTGCCGGCGATTTGATCAGGCAAGAGCTGGGCGGCCAGGCCAACGTCGCCATCCTCGATTATCCCGACCTGCCGCAAGTCGTCGTCCGCGCCGACAACATCGAGAAGTGCCTGAAGCTGAAAGCGCCCGATGCAACGATCATCGGCCGGTTCCTGGGCGGCACGACTGAGAACGGGCTGAAATCGATGGAGACCGCGCTACAGGCGAACCCGGAGATCGACGTGGTGGCCAGCATCAACGACGCCGGTGCGTACGGCGCGGTGACGGCGCTCGAAGCGGCGGGCAAGGACCCGGCCGGCACGATCATCGTCGGCATCGACGCCGAAGCTCAGGCCAAAGATTTGATCCGGGCCGGCGGCTCTTATCGCGGCACGGTCGATACGGCTCCGGCCACGACGGGTGAGATGGTGATCAATGCAGCGGTGAAGATCCTCGCCAGCGCCACGGCGCCCAAGAACATTCGCGTGCCCGTCAACAAGATCACCGCGGCTACTTTAAAGTGATCAGTAAACACTACTCACTTATCACTAATCACTGATTTCCGTCGTTGCGCTGTGGGAACACTATGAACTCTGCGCCTCCCCTGAAGGTCGGCGCCGCGCGCCGCCTCGATCGCCGCCGCCTGATCGACCTGTTGGGCGAGAACGGCTTCATCGTCATTTTCATCCTGTGGTGCGTGTATCTGGCGTTTGCCGCCGACGCTTTTCTCACTTCCCGCAACATCTTCACCGTGCTGCGCCAAGCCTCGATCGTCAGCATCGTGGCGATCGGCGAGATGCTGGTCATGTTGATGGGGGCGCTGGATATTTCGCTGGCCGCTATCCTGGGATTCTCCGGCGTGCTCACCGCCGGGCTGATGACCCAGAGCAACGCGCCGCCCGCACTGGCCGGTGCGATCGGAATCGGGATCGGCGGGATCATCGGGTTGATCAACGGCTTCCTGGTGACCAAAGTCAAGATCAACGCCGTGATCGCCACGCTGGGCATGCTGAACGTCCTCAACGGCATCGCCTTCATTTACGCGCAGGGTCAGACGATCTACGGCCCACAGCTGCAGAGCATCGCCTTCCTGGCGCGCGGCAGCCTCGGCCCGTTGCCGCTCATCGGCGAAGTGCCCGTGCCGGTGGCGCTGATGTTCATCTTCTACGCGGTGTTCTATTTCATCTTGAACCGCACCGTGTATGGCGCGCAGATTTACGCGCTGGGCAACAACGAGAAAGCCGCGTGGCTGGCCGGCATTCGCGTCGATCGGGTGAAGATTCTGGCTTTCATGCTCGCCGGTCTGCTGGCCGGTTTTGGCGGCGTGATGCAGGCTTCGCGCCAGGGCTCGGCCACCGGCGGCATGGGCGACGAGTTCCTCTTCCCGATCCTCACCGCCGTGATCCTGGGCGGCATCAGTCTGAGCGGCGGCAAAGGGCGGGTGCAGAACACGCTCATCGCGTCGATCTTTCTGGTGACGATCACCAACGGCATGGTCTTGCTCGGCACGTCGATTTATGCCCAGCGCATCGTCTCGGGCGCGATTCTCATCGGCGCGCTCTCGCTCGACCGGTTGCGCGTGCGGGCGCGTTAGTGCAACGTAGAAATTAGCGAACGGTGATCAGTAATTACTATGCACTGCTTACTGATCACAAGCGACGCCATGGCTCCGATTCTTGACCTGTGTCATATCAGCCGCTCTTTCCCCGGCGTGCAGGCGCTGGACGACGTGACGTTCTCGATCGCGCCTGGCTCCGTCCACGCGCTCGTGGGCGAGAACGGCGCCGGCAAGTCGACGCTGATCAAGATTCTATCCGGCGCGCTCGAACCCGATTCAGGCTCGATGCAGCTGGCGGATCGGCCATACCGCCCGCGCGATCCGCGCGCAGCGATCCGCGCCGGCGTCTCGACGATTTACCAGGAACTCAACCTGCTTCCTTTGCGCAGCGTGCTGGCGAACATTACGCTGGGCCAGGAGCCGGCGCGCGGCGGTATCCTAGACTTGGCCGGTGGCCGGGCGCAGGCGCGCGGCGTGCTCGATTTGTTGAAGGCGGCGCACATCCCGCTCGATGCGCCGGTCGAGCGGTTGAAGGTGAGCGAGAAGCAAATCGTCGAGATTGCGAAGGCGCTGCGCGCTCAAAGCCGGTTGTTGATCATGGATGAGCCGACGGCAGCGCTGAACAGTTCGGAGATCGAAGCGCTGTTCGAGATTATCGCCACGCTCAAGGCGCGCGGCGTGACGATCCTGTATGTTTCACACCGCCTGCCGGAGATTTTCCGCCTGGCCGATGCCGTCACTGTTTTGCGCGACGGGCGGCGCATCCGCACCGCGCCCAGCGGCGAGGTAACACCGGACACGCTGATTGCCGATATGATCGGGCGCAAGCTGGAAGGCGTCTTTCCGTCGCGCAACCGAGACCTGGGCGAGGTCGCACTGTCCGTCGCGCATCTGTCCGCCGGTGGGGTCTTCGAAGATGTGTCGTTCGAGGTGCGCGCCGGCGAAGTGTTGGCGATCACCGGCCTGACCGGATCGGGCAAGACCGAACTCGGTAAAGCGTTGTTCGGCGATTGGCCGATCGACGCCGGGCAGGTGCAATGGTTTGGCCGGGTCGCCCGTGCGAATCCGTTCGACGCCGTGGCAGTAGGGCTGGGTTACCTGCCCGAAGATCGGAAAGTGGAAGGGGTGCTGGCCGAGGTTTCGGTTCGGCGCAACATCGCGCTGGCGATCTTGCCCCGGCTGGCGCGCCGGTTCGGAGTAATCGATCGTTCGGCCGAGCGCCGGGTCGCCGAAGAACAGGCGCGCGCGCTGGCGATCAAGACGCCTTCACTCGATCAACTCGTGCGCAACTTGAGCGGCGGCAATCAGCAAAAGGTCGCGCTGGCCAAGTGGCTGGCCTGCGGCGCGCGGGCGCTGATCTTGATGGAGCCGACGCAAGGCATCGACGTGGGCGTGAAGTTTGAGATTTACGAGTTGATCGCGCGCCTAGCGCGCGAAAGAGCGGCGATCTTGCTGATCTCGTCGGAACTGCCGGAAATTTTGGGGCTGGCCCATCGTATCCTCGTTATGCGCGCCGGGCGCGTCGTCGCCGAAGCGCCGGGCGCGCAGGCCGACTCGGAAACGATCTTGCGTTATGCGCTGGGGAATGATACGTGAAGCGTGAAACGTATTCCCTGTCTACCTGTTACTTGCTACTTGTTTACCTGTCTACCAATTTACCTGCTACCTGCCGCCTGTTTACCTGAGGAGAAACGAATCATGGATGAGAGCAAGCTGCGCGACACGGGTTACCGTGTGAAGCGTTGGGGTATTGACGAAGCCCAAGCGAATCGGCTGGCCGAAGCCACCGCCGAGCATCCGATCATGTACCAGGCGCTCGGCACAGCGCCGAAGACCAGCCATCCCTTCAATCTCTATGACGACATCCGGGCGCAGCCCCAGGCGCTCACCGATACGCTGCGGCAAAACGCGACGTTGATCGCAGCGATTGCCGACGAGATGATCCAACGCGGGATCACGCGCGTGGTCGGGGCGGGTTTGGGCACTTCGCAGTTCGTCGCGCAGGTCGCCGCCAATGGTTACTGGACGTTTGCCGGCCTCGACGCCGATCAGGCGGACGCGGTCGAGTTCCAGTTGTACGATCGCCCTTACGCTTGGCGCCAGACCGCGTTCATGGCTTATTCCGGCAGCGGCGCGACGACCGATTCCAACCGCGCCGCCCAGCGGGCGCGGGAGCGCGGCGCGTACGTGATCGCCTTGACGTCGGTGGCTGGCAGCCCGTTGAGCCAGATCGCCGACGTGAACATCGTGTGCGCGGGCGGTTACGATACGGGCGGTTCCGATACTTTTCATTACACGACGCGGCTGGCTGCCGCGCTCATGCTGGCGCTGGAGATTGGCCAACGCGCTCGACCCGACGCGCACGATTACGCCGCGCTCAAACAGCAATTACTCGCGGCGGGTGAACAGATGGCTGCTGCATTCGAGGCGGTGGATGCGCGCTGCCGGTCGATCGCGAAGCGCTTGAAGCACGCCCGCAGCGTCCTGGTCGTCGGCAGCGGCCCGCAGCTCGGCACGGCCGAGGAGATCGCGTTGAAGTTCGACGAAATGTGCCATATCCCGGCCAAGGCGCTGTGCTGGGGCCGTCACGTGCATGGCGCGCTGGGCCTGACCGACGAGCGCATCCACACGCTCATCGTCGCGCCGCCCGGCGCGGCTTACGCGCGCCTGATCGAGATTGCCAAAGTGACGCAGATGTTGAAGACGCCCTCGATCGGGATCGTGACCGAGGCTGACGAAGAGATTGCGTCGCGGCTGGACGAGGTCATTCGGTTGCCCGCGTTGGAAGAGACGCTGTTCAGTGTGCTGGCGATCCTGCCCGGCCAACTCTTGCCCTACTACTGCGCGGTCGAGCTGGGCGACGTGAACCCCGATTGCCAGCGCAGCAACATCCCTAAGTACGCCCGCGTGTGGCACATGCTGTTTCCGCCGGGGACGCATTAGTGTGGGAGGTTTTCTGTGGCGCTCGATGTCGTCGTCATCGGCCCGCTCAACGTCGATTTGCTGATCACCGGCCGCGCGCCGGCCGACATGGTGGAGCTCACCCGCTGGGCCGGCCCCTCCAATGTCACGCTCGCCGCCGCCGGCTCGGCCGGGTACGTGGTGCAAGACCTGGTGAGGCTGGGGCTGCGCGCCGGCGCCCTCTCGATCCTGGCCGACGATCCGTTCGGCGATGCGATTCAGCGTGTATTGCGCGAGGCTGGCGTCGACGCCAGCCGTGTCCGGCGCGAGGCCGAGACGCTCTCGGGCCTCGGGTTGTATATGCTGTTATTCGGCAGCAAGAAACGCCCGTTGACCTATCGGCTGCCGACTCACACACCCTGGCCGGCCGAGTTCGACGCCGAGGACCGGGCCTATGCGTTGAGCGCGCGGCACTTGCACTGCGCCGGATACCTGCACTTCCCCCAGATGTGGACTCACCACATGGCCGGCCTGTTTCGCGAGGCTAAAGCACATGGCCTATCGACCTCGCTCGATCCGCAGTTTGTGTTGTTCCCGGTCGAGACGCCGTGGCTGGCGCCATTGAAGGACCTGCTCAGATTCACCGACCTGCTCCTGTTGGACGAAGATGAAGCGCGGCAGATCGCACAGATGCAGGAGTTGCGTGAAGCGGCGCGGATGCTGCGCGCCGCCGGCCCGACGACAGTGGCGATCAAACGTGGGGCGCAGGGCGCGCTGATCCACGCCGGCGATCGGGTTTTCGAGCAACCGGCGATGAATGTGCCGGAGGGTGAGATTGTCGAATCGATTGGCGCGGGCGATGCCTTCGACGCGGGCCTGATCGCCGGTCGGCTGGCTGGTTGGTCGATCGAGCGCAGCGCGCGTTTCGCCGCGTTGGTGGCGGCGTCCACGTTGCGCGGGACGGGCGGCGCCGAGTCGCTGGCCTCGCGCGCCGAACTTGAGGCGCTGTCCAGCGACCCGACCTCCGAGGTCTTCCGCGAAAGGTGACCCCATACGGAGCTGCTCTGTAGACTTTGGAAACCTGTCTTGGTTTTTCATCCTTTGTTGCCAATGTGTGTGTTCTCCGTCGAAGGTCTTAACCCCGCCATCCCTCTGCGGCCTCGTGACGCCGTGAAACGACAGCGCTACAATTCAGGCATCACCCTCACGCAGGAGACGATGAGTATGTATCGAGCAATGAGGATCGCTCTCGGCCTGGCGGTGGTCGTCGCGCTGACGGGTTGCGCCGGCAGCGTCGGGCCGACTCAGACAGAGACCATCAATGTGCCGAAGCCGGCCGATCTGACGCAGCCCTGGGAGGTTCAGCTGGACCTCGGCGTAGCGTCGGTGGAAGTCGATTCACACGGTGAGAGCCTGGTACAAGGCGTCATCGAATACAACGTGCCGGAATTGAAGCCGATTGTCACCGCCGAAGACCTGCGCGTGCACATCCGGCAGGAATTCAACGGCGTGCTGCCGATCAATTCGCGCAACGATTGGCGTTTGCAGTTGGGTCGGGGTGTGCCGCTGCACCTGATCGTCAACACCGGTGCGTCGAGCGGCGAGTGGGAGCTGGGCGGTCTGTCGCTGCGGCAGCTGAACTGGACGCAGGGCGCGGCCGGCGCTACGCTGAAGTTCAGCGAGCCGAATCCTGAACGCCTGGAACATTTCACGATCAATGGCGGCGCCGCGTCGCTCACCGCGCGCGGCCTGGCCAATGCCAATATCGAAGTCGCGAACTTCACCGCGGGCGCGGGCGCAGTGACGCTGTACTTCGACGGGCAATTGTCGCAGCCGGCCGAGGTGATTCTGGATGGCGGCGTGTCGTCGATCGCGATTTACTCCGGCGGCAACCCGATTCAGCTGATCACCGAAGGCGCGCTGAAGGCGGTGGAGAACACCGGCTGGACGCAAGCGGATAACACGTATACTTCACCGGAGTGGGGGAACGCGAGCGGCCCGACCATCACGATCCGGGCCCGGATTGGCGTGGCCGCACTGAAGTTGATCGCAGGCATGTAAGCGTGTTTCTTGCTTGTCGAGAATTGAGGCCCATGTGATAATGCGGCTCGGTCCCACCTGGAGAGTCGGGCATGGCGAAGCGGTATCACTTTGTTCAAGTCGATGTGTTCACCGATCAACCGTTCGGCGGGAATCAACTGGCGGTCTTCACCGATGCGCGCGGCTTAAATGCCGGGGAGATGCAGCTGCTCGCGCGCGAGATGAATTATTCCGAGTCCACCTTTGTGCTGCCGCCCGAAATTCCCACTGCCCTCAGGCGCGTGCGAATTTTCACCCCGGCCAAAGAGATGCCGCTGGCCGGCCATCCTACGGTGGGCACAACCTTTGTGCTGGCGCAGCAGGGACAGATTGCGTTGCGCGAGCCGGCAATTGAAATCGTGTTGCAGTTGGGGATCGGGCCGGTACCGATTACCATCGAGGTTAAAAACGGTGCGCCGGATTTCGTCTGGATGACGCAGCGTGAACCGAGCTTCGGCGTTGTGCGGGATGATCGTCGGCAGGTGGCCGAAGCGCTGGGTATCACGGTTGAGGACATTCACCCCGCTTGGCCGCTCCAGCCGATCTCGACCGGTGTACCGTTTCTGTTCGTGCCGCTCCGCTCGCTCGGAGCGGCTGAACGGTGCCGACCCAACGTCTCGGCGTTAGTCCGCTTGTTTGCGCGGGGCGAAGCGGATGGCGTGTACGTGTTCACGACCGAAACGGCGTCGCCCGCCGCCAGCATCCACGGCCGGATGTTCGCGCTGCACGCGCTGGAAATTCCCGAAGACCCGGCGACCGGATCGGCGGCAGCGCCGCTCGGTGCGTATGTGGCGCGCTACAACATTCTGCCGCGCGCCGCCGAGATGCGTTTCGTGTGCGAACAGGGCATCGAAATGGGCCGGCCCAGCCAGATTCACGTCGAAGTGCGCGGCGCGGGAGAAGAGATCGCGGGTCTGCGAATCGGCGGGCGGGCTGTAATTGTGGGCGAAGGCGAAATCTTCTGGGACTGACCAATATGCCGCCACCGCGTTCCGAATTCCTGTGGGGTGTCCGCGCTGAGCTGCCGATCTTACTCGGCGTGATTCCGTTTGGCCTGATTTATGGCGTGTTGGCGCTTGACGCCGGCCTGCCGGCTGGGGCGGCGCTGGCGATGTCGTCTATCGTCTTCGCCGGGTCGGCGCAGTTCATCGGCGCGCAGATGCTCGGGGCCGGCGCGCCGGGTCTGGTGATCGTGTTGACTACGTTCATCGTGAACTTGCGGCACATGCTATACAGCGCCTCGGTCGCGCCGCACCTCAAGCGGTTAAGCGGCCGGTGGAAATGGCCGTTGGCCTATCTCCTCACCGACGAGGCGTACGCGGTGACGATCACCCATTATCGGCAGTCGCCGCACGATCCGGCGCAGCGCGCGCACCGGCACTGGTACTTCCTCGGCGCGGGGGTGACGCTATGGACGACGTGGCAGATCAGCACAGCAGTTGGCATCTTCCTCGGCGCGCAGGTGCCGGATGGCTGGTCGCTCGATTTCACGCTCGCGCTGACATTCATCGCGCTCGTCGTGCCGGCGCTCCACGATCGGCCCAGCACTGCTTCAGCGCTGTCCGCAGGCGTTGTCGCGATTGTGGCTGCCGGGTTGCCCTACAAGCTGGGCTTGATCGCGGCCGCGCTCACCGGCATCGGCGTGGGGCTGTGGCTGGAGACGCGCATTGCGGGCGCGCTGCATCTTCCGGCATCCTCATCTTCGTCAGCCTCCGGTGACGCGCCCTATGACTGATCTGGGCCTGTGGCTGATCCTCATTGGCATGGGTGTTGTTACATATACAACACGCTTGCTTCCGATCGTGCTGCTCGAGCGGCTAGCGCTGCCCCCGATCGTTTTACGCGCCCTACGCTATGTTCCGCCAGCCGTTTTGTCGGCAATCATTTTTCCGGAGCTATTGATTCGCGACGGCGCGCTGGATGTTTCCTTGGGTAATGCGCGACTGTTGGCCGGCGCTCTGGCCGGCTTTGTTGCTTGGCGCACGAAGAATATCATCTTGACGATCGTCAGCGGCATGGCTGCGCTCTGGATTCTGCAAGCAATTCTCTCGCAATCTGAATAGCAGGCTGATGGCAGCGAAATAAGCCGACAGCTTTCAGGTTCACGTCTCCAGCGAACCCGTTGCTACGCCGACCGTCAACGGCATGCCAACATAGGCCACAACGCGATTGCCTTGCGAAGGGTAACGTCGATTTGGGGTTCGTTCGCCAGGCCCCCAGAACTTGTCGCTGAACCGCTGCCTGAGAATTGCATTGGGCTCGAATACTTCGCCATCAACCTTTTTCTGCGTGACGGTGAACAACCCGTAGTTCATCGTTCGTCTGTCTCCGTCTGCGGTAAGCGCAGCACCAACGGCCCACGCATCAGCCGCCGCTGGCTGATGCAAAAAGCAAAGCGCGACTTCCGAAAGGATACACCGACAGCCCGAAACCGCTGAACGGCGGCGCGGTGGCTGGCCTGCCCTCGACGCAGGAAGAGGGTCGGCTTCACGAAGTCCCCGTCCTTTGGGGGATTGAGTTGTTGGACGGCCCGCCTCCGCCGCACCGACTTTTGCTCGCCTGTTGAGCTATGGCCACTCACGGCCAGACCGCTGGACGGCGAGTGAGGCCCGCGGAGCCTTCCCGAGACGGTTCGCTCTGTGCTTCTGCTGATGAACCCGCCGGTGACTTTTCCGCCGCTGTCTTCAACTTTTCGCTCGGCGGGCCGCCCAACGGCTGGCGCATCAGCCGCCGGCGTGTTGCGCCCAGAGCCACAGCAGGCCAAGCACGCCAACCTCACCGCTACACCGCTGGCCGGACGAGACTACCGGCAAGTGTACCACACCTGCGAACTCCGACAAAAGCGCCGAATACGCCGATTGGCGGCGCGGTAGCCGGTCGGCTGCATGCGCTGGTTGGGCGTGTTCAGTGGTGACATTACTCCTTCATTGAATGACAAATTCCGCTGTCTACACGCTGCGCCTAAATTGATATTCGAACGCAGTAGAAATACTGCCACCATCTTTAGTGATTGTACCTCCAACGATACAGAGTGGCCCAAGCGGCTCCCATCCACGCTCACAGAATTGTTTAATGAGCCACCATGTGGCATCAGCATCTCTGTTACTAAGCTTGTGTAGTTTGAACTGATATGTATCACCAGATGGAAGCAATCGCAGTCTTTCCACTTGCAGTGAAGGAAAAAAGCCCTTCAAGCTTGAAATTAGTACCTCTGCCTCCTGTTGATCAGTGATTACCAAAAGAACGCCATGTGTGTCTCCGTATACTTTGGCATAGTCATAATGGCCCATCAGATATGTCCTCCATAGGATACAGCGAGACAAAACCCAGACCCTAATGAACGTTACTCGACGATTGGTGCTTCAGATGCGACGTTTAGCTTTTGATAGTTGGCATCACATCTATCCCGCCTCACAGAAGCGCCCAACGTCCGAGATAAGCCGCCACCAGCTACAGCAAAGCCACCCAGCTAAGGTGCTACCATGCGGACTGGTAATCCCTGAAAGCCGGCGCGGTCGGTGGTCGGCTTCATTGAGTTGTTGGGCGGCGTTCTCTAGAGTTTGGCC
>DATDPU010000020.1:0-69165 GCA_035292585.1 Anaerolineae bacterium
TCAAGGTCGATGTGGCGGCGCACAGTCCGCAGATGGAGACGCTGCGCCCCGAACTCGTCGCCGCGCTGGCTGAGATGCGCCCGCAGCCCGCGTCGATCCCCGTCTACTCGACCGTCGAACCCACCCGCCAACCCGCCTTCGCTGCCGAGTACTGGGGACGCAACCTGCGCCAGCCGGTGTTGTTCGCCGAGGCGGTGCAGCGCGCGTTGGCTGACGGCTTGGACACCTTCATCGAATTGAGTCCGCATCCGATCTTGTTGCAGCCCATTGCGCAGTCGGTGAGCAACGAGCGGCAGTCGGCCATCGTGACCGCGCCGTCGTTGCGGCGGGAAGCGGATGAGCCGATGACGCTGCTGGCGTCGTTGGGGATGTTGTACGCGAGCGGGTATGCGGTGGACTGGCAGCGGCTGTATCCAGCCGGGCAGGTGGTGTCGCTGCCGACCTATCCCTGGCAGCGCGAGCGCTTCTGGCTGGAGACCCAACCGGCCAACACTGCGCTCGGCGCAGGTTTGGGAATTCAGAAGGCCGAGCACCCGCTGTTAGGCTATCACCTCAGCGAACTGGCCCACTTACCCAATCAACATGTGTGGCAGACGGCGCTCGATGGCCGGTTTCGGCGCTACGTTCGCGAGCAGCAATTGGATACGCCGGAATCGATCTTCGCCGCGATGGCGCTCGCCGCCGCCACGGCGACTTACGGCCGAAAGCTGCATCGCGTCAGCGCGTGTGTCGTTCACGATTCATCGGCGCTGCCCACATCGGGCGAAGCTTCTTTGCAGATAGTCTTGATCGCCGACGAGCACGAGACCGCATCGTTCCAGATCTTCAGGCGCGATCATGCCGAGTCGGCGTGGCAAGCGGCGGCATCGGGCCGGATAGCGCTATCGCTGGTCGAGGCCGATTGGCTGTACGAGGTTGCCTGGCAACCTCTTCCCCTACCCGATTCAGTTCGCAGCGATCTGTCCGGCACGTGGATCGTCTTCGCCCGCAACGATGCGCTCAGCGCAACCGTCGCGCAGCACATCGCCGATGGCGGCGGCGTGTGTGTTCGCGCGCTGCCGGGCAAGGAGTACATACGCGCAGCAGATCACTACACTATCGATCCGAATCAACCCGCTCACTTCCAGCAGTTGATCGACGATGCGCTCGGCGTCGAACGCCCGGCGTGCCGGGGCATTCTGCACTTGTGGGGCGCAGACTCTCCGGCGATTGACGCGGTGACGACGGAGGCCATGCAAGACGCTCAACGCTTGGCGTGCGGCAGCGCGTTGTACGTGGTGCATGCCCTCGCGCAGGCGAAGTGGCCGCCGCAAGGAGCACCGCGCCTGTGGCTCATCACGCGCGGCGCACAGTTCACCGCCGGGCCGAGCATCGGCGCAGCGCCGAATCCCATCTATGCCACCCTGTGGGGACTCGGCCGCGTCATCGCGGCAGAGCATCCCGAGCTGTGGGGCGGCTTGATCGATCTGGATGCGCAGGCCGGCGCGGACGAAGCGACCTTGCTCCTTCAAACGGTGAGCGATCCGGGCAACGCAGATCAAATCGCGTTCCGCCAGGGGCAGCGCCAGGCGGCGCGTCTGGCGCGTCGATCGAACCTGACCGCGCCGCTCGACGCGCTCACGATCCGGCCCGATGCGAGCTATCTCATCACGGGTGGGTTGAGTGGGCTTGGCCTGAAAACAGCGCGCTGGCTGGTCGCACGCGGCGCGCGCCACCTGGCCTTGATGGGTCGCACGCCGCGCCCCGACGCCGCACGCGAGCTGGAGCACCTCGGCGCGCAGGTCTTGATCGTGCAGGGCGATGTGAGCCGGGCCGACGATGCCGCGCGCGCCCTGACCGAGATCGAGCGCAAGCTGCCGCCGCTGCGCGGCATCATCCATAGCGCCGGCGTCGTCGATGACGCGATGCTCATGCGCCAGGATTGGACCTCGTTCGAAAACGTGATGGCGGCGAAAGTGGCCGGCGCCTGGAACCTGCATACTTTGACGACTCAACGCGGCCTGCCGCTCGATCTGTTTGTGTTGTTCTCGTCGGCTGCGTCGTTGTTGGGCACGTTGGGCCAGGGCAATTACGCGGCAGCCAACGCCTTCCTCGATGCGCTGGCTCACCATCGCCGCGCGCTGGGCCTGCCGGCGAGCTGCATCAACTGGGGCGCCTGGGGCGAAGTCGGGTTAGCCGTTCAAGCCGATCGCAGCGAGCAGTTGTCGCGGCGCGGCATCGATGCCATGACCGCGCAGCAAGGCATCGCCGCGCTGGAGCGCGTGCTCGAACTTGGCGCGCCTCAATTGGCCGTGCTCGCCGTGCGCTGGGGAACTTTCCTGGCGCAGCATCCACGCGGCCACCAGAGCGCGTACTTCGCCGAACTCGCGCGCGAGGCGCAAGTGACCGATCCGGCTGGCATGTCTGCGCCACGCTCCGACATCCTGCAGCAGTTGGAGCAGGCCACAGCCGGCGAGCGCTACGATCTGCTACTCGATCACGTGCGCAGCCAGGTGATCACCGTGATGCGCTTCGGACGAGAAACGATGCTCGAACCCGATCAAGGTTTCTTCCGGCTGGGCATGGACTCGTTGATGGCAGTCGAGTTGAAGAACCGCTTGCAGAGCAGCCTGGGCTGCGCACTGCGCTCGACGCTTGCCTTCGATTATCCAACGCTGGCGGCGTTGACGCAGTATTTATTCGCCGAGCTCTTCCCGGCGGAAGCGAACGCAACCACGCCTGAGGCGCCGGCTGCCGCTGACGACCTGCCCGTTGAAATTCAGAGTCTCTCCGGCGAAGAAGTGAAAGCGCTCTTAGAGCAAGAACTTCAGTCGCTGTCCGAAGGACTGTGAGCATGACCGGTACATCATCCGCCGACGAACTCGATCAACTGAAGCGCGCGCTGGCTGCGTTGAAAAAGGCGCGCGCCCGGATCGACGAGCTCGAACAAGCCCACACCCAACCGATTGCCATCATCGGTATTGGCTGCCGTCTGCCGGGTCAGGCGCACACGCCCGACGCTTTCTGGCGCATGCTGCGCGACGGCGCGAGCGGCATGGTGACCGTTCCGCCGGAGCGGTGGGACATTGACGCTTACTACGACGAGAATCCCGATACGCCCGGCAAAATGCCGACGCGCTTCGGCGGTTTCGTGCAAAACGTCGACCGGTTCGATCCGAGCTTCTTCGGCATCGCGCCGCGCGAGGCGCACGCGATGGACCCGCAGCAGCGCCTGATGTTGGAAGTGGCCTGGGAGGCGCTGGAAGACGCAGCCATCGTTCCGGCGCGATTGGCGGGCAGCCACACCGGCGTGTTCATCGGCATCGGCCTCAACGACTACGGTCGACTGCAAGTCGTCGATCAAACGCTCGATCCGACGATCATCGACAACTACTTCATTCAGGGCAACGCGCTGTGCATCACGCCCAATCGCCTGTCGTACGTTCTCGATCTGCACGGGCCGAGCATGGCCATCGACAGCGCGTGCTCGTCGTCGCTCGTCGCGGTGCACGTGGCGTGCCAGAGCCTGCGCAACGGCGAATCGACGCTGGCGCTGGCAGGCGGCACGAACCTGATGCTCGATCCCGCCAACTCGATCAGCCTGACCAAGTTCCTGGCCCCCGACGGGCGCTGCAAGACCTTCGATGCGCGCGCCGACGGGTATGCGCGCGGCGAGGGCGCGATCGTGATCGTGCTCAAGCGGCTCTCGCAGGCAATCGCCGACGGCGACCGCATTTACGCGGTCATTCGCGGCAGCGCCGTCAATCAAGATGGGTTCAGCAGCGGCCTGACCGTTCCCAACGGCGTGGCGCAGGAAGCCATGTTACGCGCTGCAATCCGCAGCGCCGGCATCGAGCCGCATCAGCTCGACTACATCGAAGCGCATGGCACCGGCACAGCGCTGGGCGATCCGATTGAGGCGAACGCGCTGGGGGCGGTCGTCGGCGCGCAGCGGCCCGCCGGCGATTTCTGCGCCATCGGCTCGGTCAAGACGAACATCGGCCATCTCGAAGCTGCCGCCGGTATTGCCGGGCTGGTGAAGGTGGCGTTGGCGCTCAAGTACGGCGCGATTCCGCCCAGTCTTAATTTCGAAAAGGCGAATCCGCACATCGCCTTAACGCAGATGTCGCTGCGCGTCCCGACACAGTTGATGGCGTGGCCCAGGCGCGCCTGGCGCTCACTCGCCGGGGTCAGCTCGTTCGGTTTCGGCGGCACGAACGCGCACATCATTCTGGAAGCGCCGCCGGAGCGCACGCTCGCGCCGTTGCGCAGCGATCGCTCCGCGCAGCTATTGACGCTGTCGGCCAAGTCCGACGCCGCGCTCAAAGAACTCGCCGCTCGTTACATCAACCATCTAACCAACCCACCCACTAACCCACTAAGCGACCTCTGCTACACCGCGAACCTGGGCCGCTCGCACTTCGCGCATCGCCTGGCTGTCGTGGCGCACTCGCCCGAACAATTGCGCGATGATCTGCTCGCATTCGCCGAGGGGCAAGCCGGATCGAGCCTCGCCAGTGGGCAGCAGCAGCGCTCGTCCAAATTGAAAGTGGCCTTCCTGTTCACGGGACAGGGCGCGCAATACGTCAGCATGGCGCGGCAGTTGTACGAGACCTCGCCGACCTTCCGCGCCGCGCTCGATCAGTGCGACGAGGTTTTGCGCGCGCAGTTGAACCAGTCGATTCTATCGGTGCTGTATCCCGATTCCGAAATCCGAAATCAGCCTTCCGCAATCGACGAGACCGCCTTCACCCAGCCGGCCCTATTCGCAGTCCAATACGCGCTGGCCGAGTTGTGGAAGTCGTGGGGCATCGAACCGGCGATCGTGATGGGGCACAGCGTCGGCGAGTACACTGCCGCGTGCGTGGCGGGTGTGTTCGATCTGGCCGACGGGCTGAAGTTGATCGCCGCGCGCGGCCGCTTGATGCAAGCCCTACCCGCAGGCGGCGCGATGGCGGCCATCTTCAGCGACGAGGCAACTGTGGCCGCCGCCATCGAGCCGTATGCCGATCGACTATCCCTCGCGGCGATCAATGGGCCGGACAGCATCGTCATCTCCGGCGCTGAAGACGCCGTGCAGCGCGTCACCGATCAGTTCCAGGCGCGCGGCGTCAAGTCGAAACGCCTGGTGGTGTCGCACGCTTTTCATTCGCCATTGATGGAGCCAATGCTGGCCGAGTTCGAGCAAGTGGTACGCACAATTCGATACCGGGCGCCACGCATACCGTTGGTGTCGAACGTCACCGGCCAGGTTTGGCCCGCAGGCGCAGCGCCCGACGCGGCGTACTGGCGCGATCACGTGCGCGCGCCCGTGCGCTTCGCCGACGGCATGCGCACGTTGGCCGACCAAGGTTACGCGGTCTTCGTCGAGATCGGCCCACATCCGACGCTGCTGGGCCTGGGCAAGCATTGCCTGCCGGATGACTATGGCGCGTGGCTGCCGTCGTTGAAGCGCGGCCAGGACGATTGGACGCAGTTGCTCGGCAGTCTCGGCAAATTGTATGCACGCGGCGCGGACGTAGATTGGCCAGGCTTCGAGCGCGACTACGCGGAGGGACGCCAGAAGATTGCCTTGCCGACTTACGCATTCCAGCGCGAACGCTATTGGTTCAAGCACGGTGACCACCGTCTGTCGCTCGCGGCTGCGAATGGTCACGCCGCGCGCTTACATCCGCTGCTCGACGAGGCGCTACGCTCGCCGGCCATCTCCGGCAGCGTGTACCAGTCGCGCATCGATCGGCAACGATTGCCCTTCCTCGGCGATCATCGCGTGCGCGACACGGCGGTTTTCCCGGCGACCGCGTACATCGAAATGGCGCTGGCCGCTGCGCAGCACGTGCTCGGGCCGGGGCGCTATGCCGTCGAAGACATGCTGATCCAGCAGCCGCTCATTTTGTCCGAAGACAAGAGCCAGCTAGTTCAGATCGTCTTATCGCCCGATGGCGCGTTTCAGATCCACAGCGCGTCCGATGGCGATGCAGCGACCTGGAACCTGCACGCGATGGGTCATGTTCGCGCAGACACTGACGAGACGCCGTTCGCGCCAGCGTCGCTTGCCGAAGCACACGAGCAGTGCCAAGACGAGTGGGACTCAGCAGCCTTTTACACTGCGCTGCACGAGTTGGGCATGAACTACGGCGCGGCCTTTCAAGGCCTGTCCCGCGTGCAACGCGGCGCGCGCCGGGCGCTGGGACACGTTCATTTGCCGGATGCGCTCGCGCCGCAGGCCGAGACATTCCAGCTGCACCCGGCTCTACTCGACGCGTGTCTGCAAGTCTTGGCCGCCGCGCTCGCCGGGCCGGATGACATGACGGCGAACAGCAATCTCTACCTGCCTATCGGTCTGGAACGTTGTCGCGTCTTCCATCGCGCGCCCGCCGTGGCCTGGAGTTACGCGACGATTCGGCCAGACGATACGCCTGACGCCGAAAGCGTGACCGGCGATGTGACGCTGTTCGACGCGGACGACCAGCCGGTCGCCGAGGTGACGGGTATGCGTTTGAAGCGCGCGAGCCGCGCGGCGCTGGCGCAGATCGCACAACGGAGCAGCGCCGCCACTTACCGCACCGAGTGGTTATACGAAGTACAGTGGCAGGCGCAGCCGCGCGCTAAGGCTCCCGTCCAACCGGGCGACTGGCTGATCTTCGCGGATCGGAACGGCATCGCGGACGCCCTGGTGCGCCAACTGACAGACGAAGGCCGAGCCTGCGTCTTGGTGCAACCGGGCCAGGCCTTCGCGCGCATCCAGGCAGATCGCTACGAGATCGATCCGTCTCAACCCGCAGACTTCGAGCGCTTATTGCAGACCGTCGCCGAGGATCAATCACTGAGCGCGGTTATTTACCTGTGGAGTATCGATGCCGAGCCACTCGGCGAACCGGCGGCGCAGAATCAGCAGCTGGGGTTAGGTAGCGCGCTGTATCTCGCGCAAGCATTGGCGAAGCGACCAACCCCGCCGCGACTGTGGCTGGTGACGTGCGGCGCGCAGTCCACCATCCAACCAGCCGCCGGTCCAATTGCTGTTCATCAATCCACCCTATGGGGTTTCCGGCGCACGCTCGCGCTGGAGCAACCCGCGCTGCGCGCCACGTGCCTCGATCTCGATCCCGCCGCGCTCGCAGCCGACAACGCTCAGGCCGTGTGCGACGAAGTGCGCGTGGACGCCCCGGAAGACCAGATCGCCATTCGCAACGAAACGCGCTTCGCCGCGCGATTGGCGCGGGCCGCGCGCTCAACGCAGCTGCCGGTGCGATTGGACATCGCCGCGCGCGGCACGCTCGACAGCCTGGTGATACAGGCTGCCAGCCGCCGTCAGCCGGGGCCGGGCGAAGTCGAAATCGAAGTGCGCGCCGCCGGATTGAATTTCCGCGATGTGCTCAACGCGCTGGGCCTGTATCCCGGCGAAGCCGGCGCGCTCGGCAATGAGTGCGCCGGAAAGATAGCCAGCATCGGCGCAGGCGTGACCGGCCTGGCCGTTGGCGACGACGTGATCGCCGCGACGAGCGATTGCTTCGCCTCGTTCGCCATCGCTCGCGCCGAACTGGTCATTCGTAAGCCTGCCTCGTTGACGTACGCCGAAGCGGCGGCGCTGCCGGTGGCATACTTGACTGCGGACTACGGTCTCAATCAGCTGGCGCACATGAAGCGCGGCGATCGCGTCTTGATTCACGCGGCAACCGGCGGCGTAGGTCTGGCCGCAGTGCGACTGGCGCAGCAGGTGGGGGCCGAAATCTTCGCAACGGCAGGCAGCCCTGATAAGCGCGCGCTGCTGCAATCGCTGGGCGTGCCGCACGTCATGCACTCACGCACGCTCGACTTCGCGGACGAGATCATGCGCCTCACCGATGGCGCAGGCGTGGACATCGTCCTCAACTCGTTGACGGACGAGTTCATCCCGAAGAGTTTTGCAGCGCTGAAACGCGGCGGCGTGTTCCTGGAAATCGGCAAGCGCGGCATCTGGAGCCACGAGCAAGTCGAGCAGTTAGGACGCGCCATCGACTACCACGTGATCTACCTGGGCGACGTATGCCAATCCGATCCGCCGCTCATCCACTCGCTGCTGCAACGCCTGGCCGATGCTGCCGGTAGCGGCGCGCTGCCGATGCTGCCGGTGCGCGTCTTCCCGTTGGAGCAGGCGCAAGCAGCCTTCCGCTTCATGGCGCAGGCGAAGCACGTGGGCAAGATTGTCATCAGCTTGCCAGCCATCCAACCAACCAGCCAACCAGCCAACCAGCCATCCATCCAACCCGATGCCTCGTATCTCATCACTGGCGGGCTGGGCGGCATCGGCCTGCGCGTCGCGCAATGGTTGATCGACACAGGCGCACAGCACGTCGTGCTCATGGGCCGTAGCCCGGCGTCGGATGCAGCCCGCCAGGCGCTTGCCGGTCTTGAGCGGTCGGGCGCGCAGGTCGTCGTCGCGCAGGCGGACGTGGCGCAAGCCGATCAGGTCGAGCGCGTGCTTCACGACATTGCGCAATCGATGCCGCCGCTGCGCGGTGTGATCCACGCCGCCGGCACGCTGGCCGATGCGCCGCTGGAACAACAGGATTGGACGCGCTTCGCCGCCGTCATGGGATCGAAAGTGGATGGCGCGTGGAACCTGCATCGACTCACGCGCGATGTGCCGCTCGACTTCTTCGTTTTATTCGCCGCCGGGGCCGGGCTGATTGGATCGGCGGGCCAGTCGAACTATGCAGCCGCCAACGTGTTTCTCGATGCGCTCGCGCACGATCGCCAGGCGCGCGGCCTGCCCGCGCTCAGCATCGACTGGGGGCCGTGGAGCGAGGTCGGCATGACTGCCGGCTTGAGCGAAGCCAATCGTGAGCGCATGGCGCGCCAGGGACTCGGCTTCGTCGCGCCCGACGAGGGTGTGCAGGCGTTAGAGTCTGCGTTGACGCGCGGCGCGGCGCAAGTCGCAGTTCTGCCAATCGATTGGTCGCGATTCGATGCGCAGCGCGCGGCGTCGCCGTTCTTTGCCGGGCTGCTGGCCTCCGCGCAAGCCGCGAGCCGATCGACAAATGCCGAGGGTGCGCCACGCGTGGTGCAGCGCCTGGCGGACGCGCCGCCCAACCAGCGCAAGTCGATCCTCGCCGCGCACGTGCGCGAGCAGGCGATCAAAGTGCTGGGCCTGAGCGCCACGCAGACCATCGATCCGCACCAGCCGCTCAACGAGCTCGGCCTCGATTCGCTGATGGCCGTCGAATTGCGCAACGCGTTGAGCGCGAGCGTCGATCGCAAACTGCCGGCGACGCTGCTGTTCAATTATCCGACCAGCGAGGCGTTGACGGACTTTCTCTTCAAGGAAGTCGTGCCTGGCGATGAGCCTGCGCTCTCCGTGCCCGTGCGCGCGAAATCGCCGGACGCGGCGGCCTTGGAACAGTTGACGGAAGAGGAAGCCGAGGCGCTCTTGCTGCAAGAACTGGCAGCCCGCCGCCCGGCGTAGAACCAGAAACCGACCTGGGAATGTGTCATGGATTCTAATACAGACAACCTGTCACCACTGAAGCGAGCCATCATCGAGATCCGGGAGCTGCGAGCGCAGCTGGACGAGATCCAACAGGCGCGCACCGAGCCAATCGCCATCGTCGGCATGGGCCTGCGTTTTCCAGGCGGCGCGAACGATCCCGAATCGTTCTGGCGCATCCTGCGCGACGGCGTGGATACCATCAGCGAGGTGCCGCCCGACCGCTGGGACATCGACGCCTATTATGATCCCGATACGAACGCGCCAGGCAAGATGTCCACGCGCTACGGCGCATGGCTGGAGCGCATCGATCAGTTCGACGCGCCCTTCTTCGGCATCTCGCCGCGCGAGGCAGCCAGCATGGACCCCCAGCAGCGCCTCCTCCTCGAAGTGAGCTGGGAAGCATTGGAACATGCCGGGCAGTCGCCGGACAAACTCGCGGATAGTCCGACCGGCGTCTTTCTCGGCATCGCCAACAGCGACTACTATCGAATGCTGCTGGCCGATCCCGCCAGCATCGACGTGTATACCACCACCGGCAACGCGTTGAGCGTCGCGGCCGGTCGACTGTCGTATCTGCTTGGCTTGCACGGGCCGAACATCGCCGTCGATACAGCCTGCTCGGCGTCGCTCGTCGCGGTGCATCTCGCCGTGCAGAGCTTGCGCAGCGGCGAGTGCCGCCTGGCGCTGGCGGGCGGCGTGAGCCTGATCATCACGCCCGAAGTCAGCATTAACTTTTCGAGGTCGCAAATGATGGCGCCGGATGGCCGCTGCAAGACGTTCGACGCGCGCGCCGATGGGTACGTGCGCGGCGAAGGCTGCGGGCTGATCGTGCTGAAGCGGCTGTCGGACGCGCTGGCCGAGGGCGACGAAATTCTCGCGGTGATTCGCGGCACGGCCATCAATCACGATGGGCGTTCGAGCGGGCTGACTGCGCCGAACGGCCTCGCGCAAGAAGCCGTCATCCGCGCCGCGCTCGCCAACGCGGGTTTAGAACCGCACGCAGTGAGCTACGTCGAGACGCACGGCACCGGCACTTCGCTGGGCGACCCCATCGAAGTAGGCGCGCTGGGCAACGTCTTCAGTCCAGATCGCGATCGATCGAAGCCCCTGGCGATCGGATCGGTCAAGACTAACGTCGGGCATCTCGAAGCGGCGGCGGGCATTGCCGGGCTGATCAAAGCGGCGTTGATGATCCGACATAGCGAGATTCCGCCCCACCTGCACTTTGAGCAGCCCAGCCCTTACATCGATTGGAGCCTACCTCTCACTGTTCCGACCACACGCGCGCCCTGGACGGCTGAGAGCCGCATCGCGGGCGTGAGTTCGTTCGGGCTGAGCGGAACGAACGCGCATGTCATCGTCGAGCAAGCGCCGAAGGGTGACCCCCACCCTAATCCCTCTCCCTATGAGGGAGAGGGGTCGGGGGTGAGGGTGAGCGAACGCCCACTTCACCTTCTCGCGTTGTCGGCCAAGAGCGACGCCGCGCTCAAGGAGCTCGCCGCTCGCTACATCAACCACCTAACCAACCCCGCAGAGCGGGGCGCAAGCAGCCAACCATCCATCCCACTGGCCAACCTCTGCTTCACCGCGAACGCCGGTCGCTCGCACTTTGCGCATCGGCTGGCGGTCGTGAGCCAATCGGTTGAGCAGGCGCTAGGGAGCATCACGGCCTTCCTCAACGGACAAGCGTCCGTGGATATATTCGCTCGACCCATCCTCCAACTACCCAACGATCCAACCCACATCGTCTTCTTGTTCACCGGCCACGGCTCGCTGTACACCGGAATGGGTCGCCAGTTGTACGAGACACAACCGGCCTTCCGCGCGGCAATGGATCGCTGCGACGAAATTTTGCGCGCCTATCTCGACGAGTCCATCACGGCGCTGCTGTATCCAGATTCGCAGACGGCGATCCCACTCCGCTTCGCTCCGGGGACTACCCTGGCGCTGCCCGCCAGGGCAAGTGTAGTCCACAATCCTCAAGCCATCATCGAGGACATGGATTACTCTCAGTGTGCGCTGTTTGCGCTGGAGTACGCGCTGGCGACGTTGTGGCGCTCGTGGGGCATCGAGCCGGCGGCGGTCATGGGGCACAGCCTGGGCGAGTACGTCGCGGCCTGCATCGCGGGCGTGTTCAGCCTCGAAGATGCGCTGAAGCTGGTCGCCGCACGCGGACGGCTGATGCAGGCGCTGCCGGACGACGGCGAGATGGTGACCGTGTTCGCCGACGAAGCGCGCGTGGCTGCGGTGGTCGCGCCGTATGCAGCCGACGTGTCCATCGCGGCGATCAACAGCCCGGAGACAGTCGTGATCTCCGGCCGCCGCGCCGCGATGCAGCAGGCTATCGCCGAACTGAAGAAGCAGAAAATCCGCCTGCGGCCATTGCCGATCACGCGCGCTGCGCATTCGCCAATGGTCGAGCCGATGCTGGATGCCTTCGAAGCGGTCGATCGGGAAGTTCGCTTCTCGCCCCCGCGGATCGCGCTCGTGTCGAGCATGACCGGCCGGCCGGTGAGCGACGAAGTGACGCACCCCGACTACTGGCGACACCATCTGCGCCAGCCAGTGCGCTTCGTCGACGCCCTGCGCACGTTATACGCGCAAGGTCATCGTCTCTTCGTCGAGATCGGCCCCAACCCAACACTGCTGGCGCTCGGCCAACGCTGCGTGCCGGATACCGATCCCGCGCTGTGGCTGCCCTCGTTGCGAGAAGGCTGGGCCGATTGGCAACAGCTGCTGGAAAGCCTGGCGGCGCTGTACGTCAACGGCGCGGCGGTCGATTGGGCCGGCTTCGACAAGGACTACGCGCGCCGCAAGATGCCGCTGCCGACGTATCCTTTCGAGCACAAATCCTACTGGATCGATCAACCATCCAACCATCCAACCCCGCAGAGCGGGGCGCAAGCAGCCATCCAACCATCCAACTCTTTCCAGTCTTCTCCCGCCGATTCCGCGCGCCGCCAATCGCAGCAAGCGCCGCTCGACTTCGCGCCACATACCTACGCCGACAAGTGGCGCGTCATGCACCGGCTGGCGGTGGCTTACGCCGCCAACACGCTCAGTGCGTTGGGCGCCTTCGCCCGGTCGGACGAGCGAGAATCGGTCGACGGTTTGATCAGCCGCTTCAACATCCTGCCGACCTATCGAGGACTGCTGATCCGCTGGCTGAAGAAACTCGCCAACGAAGGGATGCTTCAAGCCGGGGCGGATGGCGCATTCACCAGTCCAGCGCCGTTGCCGATCGTCGCACTTGAGCCGCTGTGGGACGCAGCGCGCCGGACACTGGCCGATATGCCCGCCTTCATCGACTATCTGCGCGACTGCGGCGACAAGGTGCAGGGCATCCTGACCGGACGCGACAGCCCGCTCGAAACGTTGTTTCCCGGCGGATCGTTCGCGCGGGCCGAGGCGCTGTATCAGGATTGGGTCGTCGCGCGCTACTTCAACCGCATCATCGGCGAGGCCGTCAAGTCGATGGCGCAGCCGGGCCGGCCGCTGCGCGTGGTCGAGATTGGCGCCGGCACCGGCTCGACCACGCATCACGTGCTGCCATCGCTGCCGCCTGATCAAACGGTTTACCACTTCACCGACGTATCCGATCTATTCCTGGATCGGGCGCGCGAGAAGTTCGCCGACTACCCGTTCGTGCGCTACGGCCTGCTCAACGTCGAGCAAGCTCCGCAGACACAAGGCTACGGGCAGCATAGCTTCGATGTCGTCATCGCGGCGAACGTGCTGCATGCCACGGCCAACCTAAACGAAACCCTGCGCAACGTAGTGGCGCTGCTCGCGCCGAATGGCCGGCTGGTGTTGTTCGAAACGACGACGCACCAATCGTGGTTCGATCTGACGACCGGTCTCATCGAAGGCTGGCAGCGCTTTGAGGATGCGCTCCGCGCCGATCAGGATCATCCGCTGTTGTCGCCGGAGCAATGGGCCGCCGTGCTCCGCGCCGAGGGTTTCGCTGAGGTAGTTGTCCTGCCTGAAGCAGGATCGCCGGCCGAGATATTGGGCCAGCACGTTTTCTTGGCCCGCCCGCCGCAGTCGCTGGTCGCCGAAGCAAATGAATTGCCGACCGTCGGGGAGCAGACGGCGCCCGCCATCCAGACTGAGGCGCAGGCGCTCGCCATCGACCTGCTGCGCCAGCTGCACGACGCGCTGCCCGATGAGCGCCAGGACATCCTGATTGATTTCGTGCGCGGGCACGTGGCGGCCATCCTGCGTCTCGATCCATCCGATCCGCTCGACCGGCGAGCGCGGCTGATGGATCTGGGCGTCGATTCGCTGATGGCTGTCGAACTGCGCAGCCGGTTGAGCAAGGGTCTCGGCCTGACGAGCAACCTGCCGGCGACGCTGATCTTCGACTATCCAACAGTTGAAGCCATCGCGGATTATCTGCTGCACGACGTGCTCAAGCTCGAAGAGGCGCAAGACGAAGGAAGCAAGAAGCAAGAGGCAAGAGGCAAGGAGCAAGAGGCAGGAAGTAATGGGATCGAGAGTTTATCTGACGAAGAAGTGGAAGCGCTGCTGATGCAGAAGCTGCAAGCGATGAAGTAGCCCAGGATGAGATGGTTGGTTCGGGATGACGCTTCACCATCGCGCAAAGGACATACATGAGCAGTAAAGATGAGCAACTATCACCGTTGAAACAAGCCTATCTCGCCCTGGAAGAGATGCAGGCGAAGCTGGATGCACTGGAGCGCGCGCAGCGCGAGCCGATCGCCGTCATCGGCATCGGCTGCCGATTCCCCGGCGAAGCGAACGACCCAGAATCCTTCTGGCGCAACCTGCGCGACGGCGTCGATGCGATCCGCGACGTGCCGGGCGACCGTTGGGACGTAGACGCGGTTTACGATCCTGATCCCGATGTGCCCGGCAAAACCTACACGCGCCAGGCAGGTTTCATCGATCACGCCGACCGGTTCGATCCGCAGTTCTTCGGCATCGCGCCGCGCGAAGCAATCAGCATGGACCCACAGCAGCGCTTGTTGCTCGAAGTCGCGTGGGAAGCGCTGGAGAACGCGGGCCAGGCGCCCGACAAGTTGAACGGCTCTCGCACGGGCGTGTTTGTCGGGATTGCCAGCAGCGATTACGCCGCCTTGCAGCTCAAGGGCGGCGATCCAGCGCGGCTCGACCTGTATTACGGATCGGGTGTCGCGCACAGCATCGCAGCCGGCCGCCTGTCGTACATCCTCGGACTGCAAGGGCCGAGCATCGCACTCGATACGGCCTGCTCGTCGTCGCTGGTCGCCGTTCATCTGGCGGTGCAAAGTCTGCGCGGAGATGAGTGCCGCCTGGCGATGGTTGGCGGCGTGCATTTGCTCCTGGCGCCCGATAACACCATCGCGTTTTCGAAGTCGCGGATGCTCGCGCCGGATGGCCGCTGCAAGACGTTTGACGCGCGCGCCGACGGCTTCGGCGACGGCGAGGGCTGCGGCGTGGTGATCCTCAAGCGCTTGTCCGACGCGCTGGCCGATGGCGACCGCATCCTGGCCGTCATTCGCGGCACGGCGGTCAATCAAGATGGCGCGAGCAGCGGTTTGACCGCGCCAAACGGCCCATCGCAAGAAGCCGTCATTCGCGCGGCGCTGGTGAATGGCGGCGTCAAGCCGGATGAGGTCGGTTACGTCGAAGCGCACGGCACAGGCACTTCGCTTGGCGATCCCATCGAAGTGCAGGCGATGGGCGCAGTCTTGCGCGAAGGGCGCGCGGCTGATCGACCGTTCCTGCTCGGTTCGGTCAAGACCAACGTCGGCCATCTCGAAGCGGCGGCGGGCGTGACGGGCCTGATCAAAGCCGTGCTGATGCTGCATTACGGCGAGGTTCCACCGCACCTGCATTTTGAGACGCCCAGCCCGTTCATTCCCTGGAACGAGATTCCGGCTGTCGTGCCACAGACGCTTATGCCCTGGCCGAAGGAGTATGCGCGCCGCATTGCAGGCGTAAGCGCATTTGGCTTCAGCGGAACGAACGCGCACATCGTACTAGAAGAAGCACCAGAGGTTGACCCTCGCCCCCTCTCCCTCATAGGGAGAGGGGCAGGGGTGAGGGTCGAGGAACGCCCCCTTCACCTTCTGACACTGTCGGCCAAGAGCGACGCTGCGCTCAAAGAACTCGCCGCTCGATACATCAACCATCTATCCAACCCCGCAGAGCGGGGCGCAAGCAGCCAACCCACTAGCCAACTAACCGATCTCTGCTTCACCGCGAACACGGGCCGCGCTCACTTGAGCAACCGGCTGGCGATTCTCGCCGAGTCGGCCGAGCAGGCGCACGCGCGATTGACCGACTTCATCGACGGCCAGACGACGACCGGCTTGATCAGCGGCGAGACGCACAGCACTGATCGGGCCAAGATCGCGTTTCTATTCACCGGCCAGGGATCGCAGTACGTCGGCATGGGCCGCCGGTTGTACGAAACGCAGCCCGTCTTCCGAGCCGCGCTCGATCGCTGCGCCGAGATCCTGCGGCCACATCTAAACAAGTCGATCCTGTCCGTGCTGTATCCCGATTCCGCAATCCGCAATCCCGCTCCGCTTCGCTCCGGGGACTACCCTGGCACTGCCCGCCAGGGCAAGTGTAGTCCGCAATCCGCAATCGATGAGACGGCTTTCACGCAACCGGCGCTCTTCGCGCTCGAATATGCGCTGGCCGAGTTATGGCGCTCGTGGGGCGTCGTTCCAAGCGCGGTCATGGGCCACAGCGCCGGCGAGTATGTCGCGGCCTGCGTCGCGGGTGTGTTCAGCCTCGAAGACGGCTTGAAGTTGATCACCGCTCGCGGCCGGCTGATGCAGTCGCTGCCGCGCGGCGAGATGGCCGCAGTCTTCGCGAATGAAGCGACTGTCCACGAAGCGCTCGCGCCCCATCAGGCAGACGTTTCGATCGCCGCAGTCAACGGCCCGGATAATACTGTGATCTCGGGTGCGAGTGTGGCATTGCAGGCCGTACTCGATGGACTTCAGGCGCGCGGCATCAAAACGAAGAAACTCGTCGTATCGCACGCCTTCCACTCGCCGATGATGGAACCGATCCTCGATGAGTTCGAGCGCATCGCCTCCGAGGTGAAGTTCTCCGCTCCCAGAATCAGGCTGATCTCGAATGTGACCGGCAAAACGGCGGCAGCGGCTGAAATCGCGAACCCGACCTATTGGCGCACACATATTCGCCGGGCGGTGCGCTTCCACGAATCGATGGAGGCGCTCCAGCAGCTGGGCTTCGAGCTTTTCGTCGAGATGGGGCCAAGCCCGACTCTGATCGGCATGGGGCAACGTTGCCTGCCAGAAGACACCGGTGCATGGCTGCCCTCGCTGCGCAAAGGTCAAGACGATTGGCAGGCTGTGCTCAAGAGCCTGTCGGCGCTGTATGTTCACGGCGTCGCTGTGGACTGGGTGGGTTTTGACAAGCCATACTCGCGCCGCAGAATCGCCCTGCCCACCTATCCATTCCAGCGCGATCGATACTGGCTGCCGGCCACCAGCAACCAACCAGCCAACCGGCCAACCAACCAACTCTCTCTCCACCCCCTTCTCGGCCAGCGTGTACGTTCCGCGCTCAAGGAGATTGTGTTCGAGTCCGAACTGCACGCCGGCACACTGTCCGTGCTGAACGATCATCGCGTCTTTGAGTCCGCGCTGTTGCCTGCAACGGCTTACCTGGAAGCATTCACGGCGGCGGCGAAGATCGTCCTGAACAGTGACGCGACCGGCTTGGAAGATGTGATCATCCATGCGGGATTGATCGTCCCCGACGGCGAGGCGCGCATCACGCAGGTGATCGCCAGCCCGGAAGACGGGGGCGCGATTGCGCTTCAATTCTTCAGCGCCACCGGCGGCGCGGACGACGATGTGTGGACGTTGCATGCTTCCGCCCGAGCGCGATCGGGTATCGCCCGCGCGACTGACAGCCTCGCGCTCGCCGAGATTC
Source organism: Anaerolineae bacterium (assembly GCA_035292585.1). Lineage (GTDB taxonomy): Bacteria > Chloroflexota > Anaerolineae > Fen-1058 > Fen-1058 > DASSFZ01. The sequence continues at coordinate 17,372 of DATDPU010000020.1, forward strand.
AGTCGCGCTGCACCGAGTCGATTTCCGCCGAAGCGCATTACGCCAGCCTGCTCGATCACGGCCTCGACTTCGGGCCGAGCCTGCGCGGCGTAGCGCGCATCCTGCGGCGCGACGGCGAAGCGCTGGGCGATATTCGACTGCCTGAAGCGCAGGTCGCCGAAGCCAGCGCTTACCACGTGCACCCGGCGCTGCTCGACGCCTGTGTGCAGATTCTGGCCGCCGCCGCGCCTGGCTCGCAAGATACCTACTTGCCGATCAACGTTGAGCGCGTCATGCAACATCAACGGCCCGGCGCGCAAGTATGGAGTCACGTCACTCTTCGCCATGACAATGGATCGAACAACGAGACGCTCGTCGCCGACGTGCGCGTGCTCGACGAGGCCGGGCAGATCGTGGCGGAACTGATCGGCCTGCGTCTGAAGCGCGCCGATCGAGATTCGCTGCAACGACTCGCGCCCGCCCCTCGCGCGCGCGATTTCGCCGATTGGCTATACACGGTTGAATGGAAACCGAAGCCTCTCGCGCGTGACAACTCGGCGGACTTCGTGCCCGATCTCGCATCGCTTGCCGATCGTGTTCAACCGCGCGTCGCGCCGTTGAGCGCGCAGCACGGTTTGTCGGCGTACGCTGATCTGATGCCACGGCTCGAAACATTGAGCAGCGCCTACGCGCTTCAAGCCTTGCGGCAACTCGGTTGGGAACCGCGCGCTGGTGAAGGTATGGCCGTCGCAGGATTGGCACAGCGACTCGGCATCATCGCCGCGCATCACCGTCTGTTCGGTCGTCTGCTAGAGATATTGGGCGAAGAAGGAATCCTGCAACGCGATGAACATGAGTGGGCGGTCGCTCGCACGCCCGACCCGGTTGATCCCCAGCCGCTGCAAACCGAGCTGGCCGCTCGCTTTCCCGATTCCGCCGAAGCGAAGCTGCTGGGCCGCTGCGGGTCGAATCTGGCGCAGGCGCTGCGCGGCGAAGCCGATCCGCTGCAATTGCTGTTCCCCGGCGGATCGTTCGACGCGGCCGAGCAGCTCTATCAGCACTCCGGTTTCGCCAAGACGTACAACTCGCTCGCGCGCGAAATCATCACCTCGGCGCTGGAGCAGCTGCCGCCGGGTCGAACGGCGCGCATCCTGGAGATCGGCGCGGGCACCGGCGGCACCACCTCGTTCCTGCTGCCGGCGCTGCCGGCCGATCGAGTGGAGTACACCTTTACCGACATCTCGCCGATGTTCGCCACGCGGGCGCGGCAGAAGTTTGGCGGTTACCCATTCGTGCGCTTCGAGACGCTCGACATCGAGCAAGACCCGGCCGCGCAGGGCTTTGCGGCGCAGCGCTTTGACATCATCGTCGCGGCCAACGTGATCCACGCCACCGCCGATCTGCGCGCGACGCTCGAGCGCGTGAAGCAGTTGCTCGCGCCCGGCGGCCTGCTGCTCTTGATCGAAGTCAACCGCCCATTGCGCTGGATCGATTTGACCTTCGGCCTGACCGAAGGCTGGTGGAAGTTCAGCGACGCGGACGTGCGGCCTGAGTATCCGTTGCTGTCGCGCGCGGCGTGGCTGGCGCTGCTGTCCAGCCTGGGCTTCGCGCAGCCAATCGCGTTGCCCCTCAACGCAGACAATGGCGTGCTCGCGATACAATCGATCATTGCCGCGCGCGGCCCACAAGCCGATGCGGAGCGGAGCGCGAAGTCCTGGGTGATCTTCGCCGACCAGAATGGCAGCGGGGCGCGGCTGGCCGAAACACTCCGGGCGCGGGGCGGGTCGTGCGCGATCGTTCAGCATGGCGCGGCCTACGCGAACCTCGGCCGGGGAAACTGGCAGATCGATCCGATGCAGCCGGAGGACTTCACGCGCGTTTTGCTCGAAGCGGGCAGCGACGGGTGTCACATCGTTCACCTGTGGAGTCTCGACGTGCCCGAGCCAGACGAGGACGATCAACCTGATCCGCAGCTTGGAACGGCCAGCGCGCTGCACCTGACGCAAGCCATCATCAACGCCGGATGGGATGACTTCGGCGGGCTGATCTACGTCACGCGCAGCGCCCAGCCCACCAACCAACTATCCAGCCATCCCACCCACGTCACTCAATCGCCGTTGTGGGGACTCGCCAAGACGATCCGACTGGAGCATCCTGAGTTGCATTGCGCCTGCATCGATCTCGATCCATCGCTGCCAGACGAAATCAGCGCACTTGTGGACGAGCTATTGTCGCCGGATGGCGAGGATCAAATCGCGCTGAGGCGCACGGGGCGGCACGTCGCTCGCCTCGTGCGACTAACCATCCAACCATCCGACTATCCAACCACCCAACCCACTCAGCTCGTCATCACGTCGCGCGGCACGCTCGACAATCTCTCGCTCGCGCCGCTGTCGCGACGAGCGCCCGGCCCTGGCGAGGTTGAGATTCAGGCCGCCGCCACTGGCCTCAACTTCAAAGACGTGATGAACGCGCTAGGGATGTATCCCGGCGATCCAGGGCCGCTCGGCGGCGAGTGCGCCGGGCGCGTCAGCGCTGTCGGTTCGGGCGTCGCCGCTGTCCACATCGGCGACGAGGTGATCGCGCTGGCGGGCGGCAGCTTCGCCGGTTACGTCATCGCGCCCGCTGCCTTCGTCGTCCGCAAGCCCGCCCGTCTGAGTTTCGAAGAAGCCGCGACGATTGCGATTCCGTTCATCACCGCGCACTTCACGCTGAATCACCTGGGCAACCTGCGGGCTGGCGATCGCGTTCTGATCCACGCGGCTGCGGGCGGCGTCGGGATGGCGGCGGTGCAGCTGGCGCAGCGCGCCGGGGCCGAAATCTTTGCCACAGCCGGCAGCGAAGAGAAGCGCGCGTTTCTCAAGTCGCTGGGCGTGCCGCACGTCATGGATTCGCGCTCGCTCGATTTCGCCGACGAGATCATGGCGCTCACGCAGGACAAAGGCGTGGACCTCGTGCTCAATTCGCTGGCCGGTGAGTTCATCGCCAGGAGCCTGGCGGTGTTGGCCGACGGCGGTCGCTTCCTCGAAATCGGCAAGAGTGGTCTGCTCGACAAGAGTCAGGCAGCGGCGTTGGGACGCGGCATCGCCTATCACATCGTCGATTGGAGTGAGACCGCCCGGCGCGATCCCGCGCTGATCCGCTCGATGCTGATCGAGCTTGTCGCGCTGATCGATGCGGGCGAACTCAAGCCCCTGCCCTATCGCGCCTTCCCGCTGCACGCTGCCGCCGACGCATTCCGCTTCATGATGCAGGCCAAGCACATCGGCAAGATCGTCGTCACACAGCCAACTAACAAAGTAGCCAGGTACCTAAGTAACCAAGTATCAGGTAACCAACTACCCAACTATCCAATCATCCAACCCGATGCTTCCTACCTCATCACCGGCGGCCTCGGCGGGCTGGGATTGGTGTTCGCGCGGTGGCTGGTGGAGCGCGGCGCGCGATGCGTTGTGCTCATGGGGCGCAGCGATCCGTCCGACGAGGCACACAGCGCCATTGGCAAGCTCGAGCAATTGGGCGCGCGCATCGTCGTCGCCAAAGGCGATGTGTCGCGCCGCGAGGACGTAGCCAACGTTCTCGCGCTGATGGGTAATAACCTGCCGCCGCTGAAGGGCATCATCCACTCGGCAGGCACTCTCGACGACGGCGCGTTGACGCAGCAGACCTGGGCGCGCTGCGTCGCGGTGATGAACCCGAAGGTCGCTGGCGCATGGCATTTGCATGCGCTCACGCAGCACGCGCCGCTCGACTTCTTCATGCTCTTCTCGTCGGTCGCGTCGCTGCTCGGCTCGGCGGGACAGGGCAATCACGCGGCGGCGAATGCGTTCCTCGACGCGCTGGCGCACTGGCGACGCGCGCAGGGATTGCCGGCGTTGAGCATCAACTGGGGCGCATGGTCTGAAGTGGGCGCGGCGGCGCGGCTCGGCGTGGATGCGCGTGTTGCGGCGCAAGGCGTCGGCAGCATTGCGTCGGAGCAAGGCGTGCACATCGTCGAGCGCTTGATGCAATCGAGCGCAACGCAAGTCGGCGTGATGCCGATCGATTGGGCGATGTTCGCGCAGCAGTTCGCTGCGGGTAAGGTTCCGCCATTCCTCGCAGAGCTGGCAGCCACAGCCCGACCTTCGGCAGCCGGTCGTCCCTCGACGACTACACGCCAGCAGCCGTCTGAAGCATCCGAATGGCTGCGCCGTTTCAACGAGACACCGCCGGCCAAACAGCGCGCGCTCACTACGGATTTCGTGCGCGAGCAAGCCGGGCGCGTGCTCGGCCTCGACGCGGCGAAGGTGAACGAGCGTATGCCACTCAGCGAGCTCGGCCTCGATTCGCTAATGGCGGTTGAGCTGCGCAACCGGCTCGGCAGCGGGTTGGCGCTGACGCGCAAGCTGCCGGCGACGCTGGTGTTCGATTATCCGACCATCGAGGCGATTGCGGATTACTTGCTGCGCGAGGCGCTGCCACACAGCGAGCAACCGGCGCCGGCGGCTCAAGACGCCACACCGAGCGCGCAGGCGAATGGAACGGGCGCAGCCGGTGTGCTCGACAGCATCGAAGAACTGTCCGACGAGGAAGTGGATCGCTTGTTCGCCGAGAAGATGGGACATAGCTAGTTTCCCTCAGAGTGTGGGACTTACCGCAGAGTACGCAGAGATCGCAGAGATCCTTGGGTTACTCAGCGCTCTCCGCGTTCTCAGCGGTGAAAAACGTAGCCGAGCTACTCGCCAACCCTGAAGAGGGAGATCATCAAAACTGTGAGAGCCGATATGAGTGAATTTCTAGATCGCATCAGCGGCATGTCGCCCAAACGCCTGGCGCTGCTGGCAATGGAACTCCAAGAGAAGGTCGAGGCATTGGAAGCGGCGGCGCAGCCGATCACTGCCCCTATCGCGGTGATCGGCATCGGCTGTCGCATGCCGGGCGGCGCCGATTCGCCCGAAGCTTTCTGGCAGCTCTTGCGCAACGGCGTCGATGCCGTCACCGAAGTTGACAACACGCGCTGGGACGTCGACGCTTACTTCGATCCCGATCCGAATCGGCCGGGCAAGATCGCCTCACGCTGGGGCGGTTTTCTCCGCGACGTCGATCAGTTCGATCCGCAATTCTTCGGCATCGCGCCGCGCGAAGCGATGAGCATGGACCCGCAACAACGGCTCGCGCTCGAAGTGTGCTGGGAAGCGCTGGAGCACGCCGGCTACGCGCCCGATCGCCTGAGCGGCAGCGCCACCGGTGTGTTCATGGGCATCTGCAACGGCGATTATTACCAGATGCAGGTGGCGAGCAATCGCGACGGCGTCAATATGTACACCGCGACGGGCAGCGCGCACAGCGTGGTGTCTGGTCGCATTGCGTACGTCATCGGGCTGCGCGGGCCGGCCGTCTCGGTCGATACGGCCTGCTCATCCTCGGCAGTCGCGATTCATCTGGCTGTGCAAAGCTTGCGCAACGGCGAGTGCCGCATGGCGCTGGCGGGCGGCGTCAACCTGATCCTCTCGCCCGATACGACCATCGCGCTATCGCGAGCGGGAATGATGGCGCCCGATGGCCGCTGCAAAGCATTCGACTCGGCGGCGGATGGCTTCGTGCGCTCCGAAGGTTGCAGCATCGTCGTGTTGAAGCGCCTGCCGGACGCGCTGGCCGATGGCGATCACGTGCTGGCCGTGATACGCGGCTCGGCGCTCAATCAAGATGGTCGCAGCAACGGACTGACTGCGCCGAATGGCCCGTCACAAGTGGCGGTGATCCGCAGCGCGCTGGCGAACGCTGGCGTACAGCCCGAAGACGTGTCCTACGTCGAGACGCACGGCACGGGCACGTCGTTGGGCGATCCCATCGAAGCGCAGGCGCTCGGCGCAGCGCTGGGCAAGAACCGATCGGCGCCGCTGATGATCGGATCGGTCAAGACTAACGTCGGGCACACCGAATCGACGGCGGGCGTGGCGGGAGTGATCAAGACCGTGCTGGCGCTCTACCACAAAGAGATTCCGCCGCACCTGCATCTGAAGCACTTGAGTGAGCACATTCCATGGGACGAACTGCCGATCACTATTCCGACCGCGCTCACGCCGTGGGAGCCGACGAACGGCAAGCGCATCGCGGGCGCCAGCTCGTTTGGCTTCAGTGGGACGAACGCGCACTTCATTATCGAAGAAGCGCCGGCTCAATCGCCCGTCACGAATCCGAGCGAGCGTCCTTTGCACTTGCTCACGCTATCCGCGCGCGACGAGTCGGCGTTGCGTAAACTCGCCCATCGCTACGCCAGCCGCCTAGCCAATCATCCAACCATCCAACTACCCAATGTGTGCTTCACGACCAACGCGGGCCGATCGCATTTCAATCAGCGGCTGGCGCTCGTGGTGAAAGACGCGGCTGCGGCGCAAGCGGGGTTGGCCGAAATCGCTGCCGGGCAAACGCCGGAGAGTGCGCTACTCGGTCAAGCGCCGACGAACCGGCGACCCGAAGTCGTGTTCATGTTCACGGGACACGGAGCGCAGTACCTCGACATGGGACGCCGGTTGTACGAGACGCAACCGACCTTCCGCGCGGCCATCGACAGGTGCGATGCGCTGTTGCGCCCACACCTTAGCCAATCGCTCACCTCCATTCTCTACCCTGAGCAATCAGCAATCAGCAATCCCACTCCGCTTCGCTCCGGGGACTATAGTCAGCAATCAGCAATTGACGACATGGCTCTCGCGCAACCGGCGCTCTTCGCCATCGAGTACGCGCTGGCGGAACTGTGGCAAGCGTGGGGCGTGCGCCCGAGCGCGGTCATGGGTCACAGCGCCGGCGAGTACGTCGCCGCCTGCGTCGCCGGCATCTTCAGTTTAGAGGATGGCTTGAAGTTGATCGCCGAGCGGGCGCGGCTCATGGCCTCGCTGCCGCCCACGGGCGAAATGGCCGCCGTGTTCGCGTCGGAAGCGCGTGTGGCCGAAGCCCTCGCGCCGTTCGCCGAGCGAGTATCCATCGCCGCCGTCAACTGGCCGGAGAGCGTCACCATCTCCGGCGAGAAAGTGGCCGTCCAATCCGTGCTCGACGCGCTGCGCCAGGATGGCATTCGCTCGCGCCGCCTGGCGATACCGACGGCTTCGCACTCGCCGCTCATGGAGCCGATCCTCGACGCCTTCGAGCAGACCGCCGCGACGGTGAGCTACGCGCCGCCGCAAATCGATTTCGTGTCGGGTATGAGCGGGCAACTCGTCGGCGCGAGCGAGGCGACCAACACGGGCTACTGGCGGCGACACCTTCGGCAGGCCGTGCGCTTCGCAGACAGCATTGAGACTTTGCATCAAAAGGGTTACGAGCTCTTCGTCGAGATCGGCCCTACCCCGACGTTGATCGGCATGGCGCAGCGCTGCGTGTCGGGCGGCGTGTGGGTTCCCTCGCTGCGGTCGGGCCACGACGACTGGCAAACAATCCTGACCAGCCTCGGCACACTGTACACGCACGGCGTAGACATCGATTGGGCCGGGTTCGATCGGGATTACGCGCGTCGCCGCGTGCCGCTGCCGACTTATCCGTTCCAGCGGCAACGCTACTGGTTCGAGACGGGCAGCGACACGCCCGCCGCAACGCAGAAACCAATGAGCCGAGTTCGCGATTCATCCGCCGCGCATCAGGCGGTGCATGGTCAACGCCTGCACTCGCCGCTGCTGCCGCCCGATGCCGTCGTCTTCGAGACGCAGTTCGGTGCGACCTGGCCGCCGTTCCTCGACCATCATCGCATCTTTGGCACGGTCATCCTGCCCTCGCCCGCCTACATCGAGATGGTGCTGGCCGGCGCGGCGGAGGCCTTCGGCGGCGCGTATGCGATTGACGACCTGATGATTCACGAAGCGCTGATCTTGCCGGAAGACGGCGTGCGCACGGTGCAATTGATCCTGGATAAAGCCGACGCAGGATATTCCGAGTTCAAGGTCTATGGCCGCGACGACGAGGCCGGAACGTGGACGCTGCACGCAACCGGGAAGGCGCAACTCGAACCGGCGACGCCGCCGACCGATGCCGTGCTCGTGCTCGACGACGTGCGCAGCCGTTGCAGCGACGAGATCGACGGCGAGGCGTATTACGAGCGCGTGCGCGGGCTGGGTCTGGAATTCGGGTCGGCCTTCCGGGGTCTGCGCCAGATCTGGCGGCGCGAAGGTGAAGCGCTCGGCCTCATTCAACTACCCGCCGAGCTCACAGCCGAGGCCGATAGCTATCGCTTCCATCCGGCTTTCCTCGATGCCTGCTTCCACTTGCTCGGCGCGCCGTTGCCCGATGAAGACGACCAGTCGGCCTACCTGCTCATCGGCCTGGATCGCTTTGTGTCGTACGCCCGGCCCGGCGAGCGCGTGTGGAACCATACCGTGATGCACGGCATCGACAGCGGCAAAGAGACTTTCAGTTGCGATCTCCGCCTGTTTGGTGAGGACGGCGCGTTGATCGCCGAGGCGCAAGGGCTGCATCTTAAACGCGCCACGCGCGGCGCATTGGAGCGCCTCACGCGCCGGCACTCACATCCCGACTGGTTCTACGAAGTGCAGTGGCAGGCGAGCCAAAGCCATCTCCCCATGCTCCGCAGCGACCCGCAGCATATCGCCGCACAAACGCGCCAACGCTTCGATGTCGCCAGCGCGCAGCACGACTTGAGTGTGTATCAAGAGCTGCTGCCCGCGCTCGATGCGCTGACGGCCGCGTACGTGCGGCAAGCGCTGCGCCAGCTCGGCTGGTCGCCAGTCATCGGCGATCGCGTCTCGACCGAAGCGCTCGCCGTGCAACTGGGAATTGTGACTGGGCAGCGCCGCCTGTTCGCGCGGCTGCTCGGCATTCTCGCCGAAGATGGCGTCCTGAAATCCAACGCCGGCGAGTGGGAAGTTGTTGCGCCGCTCGCGGAAGACGATCCGCAGGCGCAGCACGCGGCGCTCGTCGAACGCTTCGGCAGCATCTGCGAAGCGGAAGTCACGCTGACCGGTCGCTGTGGCGCGGCGCTGGCTGAAGTGCTGAGTGGTCGGGCCGATCCGTTGCAGCTGCTGTTCCCCAACGGCTCACTCGCGCTGACCGAGAAGTTGTATCAAGAGTCGCCATTCGCGCGCGTCTACAACGGCCTCGTGCGCGAAACCATCGCCGCCATCGCCGCCTGGCCGGAAGATCGGCCACTGCGCGTGTTGGAGATCGGCGCGGGGACCGGCGCGACAACTTCTTTCCTGCTGCCGATCTTGCCGCCGGATCGAACCGAGTACGTCTTCACCGACGTCACGCCGATGTTCACCGCGCGCGCCGCCGAGAAGTTCCGCGCCTACAATTTCGTCCGCTATCAAGTGTTCGATGTCGAGCGCAGCCCGGCGGAGCAAGGTTTGAGCGCAGGACATTTCGACATCGTCGTCGCCGCAAATGTCCTGCATGCGACGGTCGATTTGCGCCAGTCGTTGGTACACGCGCGGCAACTACTCGCGCCGGACGGTCTGCTCATCCTGCTCGAAGGCGCCGAGCGCAGTCGCTGGGTGGACATCACCTTCGGGCTGACGGAAGGCTGGTGGCGCTTCGGCGACACCGACTTGCGACCCGATTATCCGCTGCTCACGTCCGAGCGTTGGCTGAATCTACTGCCCTCAGTCGGGTTGGTCGATCCCGTTGCGCTGCCCGGCGACGAGGCGAAGCTGCCCGCCTATCAAACGCTCCTGCTCGCTCGCGCGGCGGCGGAGAAGCATGACTGGTTGATCCTGGCCGACAGGGGCGGCGTCGCCGCGCAGCTGGCCGAGTCGATCGCGGAACGCGGCGAAGGCTGCCGCGTGATTGCGCCGGGCGCGGCCTACGATGAGGCGCTCGCCGCTGCGAGCCAGGTGATCGACCTGCGCGCGCTCGATGTTCCAGCCGAGTCCGATCCAGCTGCGCTATGCGCCGACGCCCTGCAACTCGCCCAGGCGATCATCGAGCGCGGCGCGACGCACACACAACTGTGGCTCGTCACGCGCCACGCTCAACCAACTAACCATCCAACTATCCAACCATCCAACCCAGCGGCGCTCCAACTCTCCGCTTCCCCGTTGTGGGGTCTGGGCCGCGTCATTGCGCTCGAACAGCCCGAAATGTGGGGCGGGCTGATCGATCTCGACATCGATAGCACGCCTGATCGCGACGCGGCCACATTGATCGCGGAAGTGACGCAGCCAGACGGCGAAGACCAGATCGCCTGGCGCGGCTCACAGCGCTACGTCGCGCGGCTGGCGCGCAGCCGAGCCGCGACACTCAAACCGGCGATTATCCGCTCGGACGCAGCTTATCTCATCACCGGCGGGTTGGGCGGGCTGGGCCTGAAGATCGCACATCGGTTGGCCGAACGCGGCGTGGGTCACATCGTTCTGATCGGACGCAGCGGCTTGCCCGGCGACAGTGATCCCAGGCTGGCGACCATCCAGTCGATCGAAGCGGCGGGCGCACACGTGACGGTCGTCGCCGTCGACGTGACCGATCGCGCAGCGATGGCAACCTTGATCGCACGCTTCGGGCGCGACCTGCCGCCGCTGCGCGGCATCGTGCACGCGGCGGTGGCGATGACGGGCTGGCCCATCCGCTCGATGCCGCTCGACGGCCTGCGCGCGATGCTTGGGCCGAAGGTCGTCGGCACGCGCTGGCTCGATGAGCTTACGCGCGATGTGCCGCTCGATTTCTTCGTCCTGTTTTCGTCGACCACGGCGCTGTGGGGGTCTCGCAACCTGGGGCACTACGCGGCGGCGAACACTTTCCTTGACGCCTTCGCGCACGTTCAACGCGCGAGCGGCCGGCGCACGCTGGCGATCAACTGGGGCATCTGGGATGAAATGCGCGTCGCCTCCGAGGCCGATCAGCAATCGTTCAAGCAGTTCGGTCTGAACCCGATGCCCTCCGACGAGGCGCTTGAGATCATGGACAACTTGCTCGGCAGCGATCTGGCGCAAATCGCGGTCGCAGCCGTCGATTGGGGTATACTCAAGCCCGCCTACGAAGCCAGGCGCGCGCGGCCTTTCCTGGCGCTGATCGATGCGCCACAGCGTGCGGCAGAGTCGAAGTCAGCAAAGACAGCAGACGCCAAGCCGACTCGCCCCGAGTTGCTGCGACAGATCGAGTCAGCGCGGGCCGCTGATCGACGCGCCGTCGTCGTCGCGCACGTCCGCGCGCAGGTGGCGAAAGTGCTCGGCCTGGATGCCGCGCGCATCGACGATCAACAAGGGTTGTTCGAGATGGGCATGGATTCGCTGATGTCGGTCGAGCTGAAGAGCCGACTGGAAGCGGGCGTGGGCCAGTCGCTGCCTTCGACGCTCACGTTCAACTATGCGAGCGTCGGCGCGTTGACCGACTACCTGCTGTCGCGGTTCGCGCCGCAAGCCACCGCGCCGGCTGCCGAACCGGTCGCGTCGATGGCTGCGCCGGGCAACGGGGCTGCCGTCGCCGAGCATGACGATCTGTCTGAAGACGAGCTGGCCGAGCAATTGATGAAGCGCCTGGGCCAGTTGAATTGAGAGCTTGTCTGAAATGAGGTTTCGCCGCAGTTGTACTGCGGCGCGGCAGTGCAACTGCCGCTTAAACCTGAGTCGGCGATCCGAGATTTCAGATGTGGAGAGGAAAGTGATCTCAAGTTCTGCGATCAACCCGGCGAACCTGCGGCGCGGCATCCTGCTGTGGTGCGCGTCGGTTCTGCTCTGGGCCGCCATCGAGGTGCTCGGCGGCCTGGCGCCGATCGATTACTCGGCCTATCAGATCGTGTGGATGCGCTACGCCACGCACTTGCTGTTCATGCTGCTGATACTGGGGCCGCGACGCCGAACCCGTCTCGTCCGCACCCACCACCTGAAGCTCCAGGTCGCGCGCGGGCTGTTGATGCTCGGCATGCCGGTGGCGTTCATCGTCGCGGCGGGTCTCATGCCGGTGAACGACGCGTGGGCAGTGTTCTGGATCACGCCGTTGTTGACGATGCTGCTCGCCGCGCTCGTGCTGCGCGAGCGCATTCATCCTGCCTTGTGGATCGCCGCGCTCGCCGGCTTCGCCGGGACGCTCATCGTCGAGTATCCCGATCGAGCCCTGCTCACTCCGGCCTTGCTGTTGCCGCTGGTCATGGCATTGTGCTTCAGCCTGTACCTGGTGATGACGCGCCTGCTCCGCGACGACGGCACGCTCACGAACCTGTTTTACACGGCGGCGTGCGTGCTCATCCCGTTGAGCGCGGGCCTGCCGTTGTTCTGGCGCGCGCTCACGCTGCCCGGCCTCGCGATCATGGCTGCGATTGGCTTGCTGGGCTACGTCGTCCTGTATCTGCTCGACAAAGCGATTGAGGCTGCGCCTGTATCGGTTATCGCGCCGTTCACCTACATTCAGCCCATCGGCGTGCTGGTCTTAATCGATCTGATCACGCACAGCGCGCCGGCTCCACTGAAGATTCTCGGCGTGTTGATCATCGCCGGTGGGATCGCATGCGCGATCATTTGGGTAGTGCGGCCTCATGCGCATTCTCGCACGATTGCAACGCCCACGAGGGGCTAGGCTACCATTTCCGATAAGCCTATTGAATTGAGGAACCTGTCATGAGTGTATCTTCGGAATCTAGCGATCGTAAGGCGCTGTTGAAGAACGCGATGGCTGCCATCGACGATCTTCAGGCCAAGCTCGACGCCGCCAATCGGGCGCGCACCGAGCCGATTGCCATCGTCGGCCTGGCCTGTCGCTTCCCCGGCGGCGCGCACGATCCGGCTGCTTATTGGCAACTGCTGCACGAGGGCCGCGATGCTGTGCGCGAATATCCGGCGGAGCGCCGGCAATTGATCGGCGTGGATGCCGAAACGATGGAGACCGACGCCGCGTGGTACGGCGGCTTTCTCGACGACATCGAGCAATTCGATCCCAAGTTCTTCGGCATCGCGCCGCGCGAGGCCGCCACGATGGACCCGCAGCAGCGACTGGCGCTGGAAGTATCGTGGGAAGCGCTGGAGAGCGCGGGCATTGCGCCCGACTCATTGGGTGGTAGTCCCACCGGCGTCTTTCTCGGCATCACGACCAACGATTACTCGCAACTGGCGAAAGCCGGCGGGCCGGATCAACTCGACGTGTACGTGGCGACGGGCAGCGCGCTCAACGCAGCGCCGGGACGGGTGGCTTACACGCTCGGCTTGCAAGGGCCGTGCATGGCCATCGATACGGCGTGTTCGTCGTCGCTGGTGGCGCTGCATCAGGCCTGCCAGAGCCTGCGCAATCGCGAAAGCGATCTGGCGCTGGCGGGCGGCGTCAATACTATCCTGATGCCGGAAGCTTTCATCTGCTTCAACAAGTGGGGCATGATGGCGCCCGACGGCCGCTGCAAAACCTTCGACGCGCGCGCCGATGGTTTCGTGCGCGGCGAGGGCTGCGGCGTGATCGTGCTCAAGCGGCTGTCCGACGCGCAGGCCGCGCACGATAATATCCTGGCGGTGATTCGCGGCTCGGCGGTCAACCAGGATGGGCACAGCAGCGGCTTGACCGTGCCGAACGGCCCGGCGCAGGAAGCCGTCATTCGCAAGGCGCTGGCCTTCGCCGGGATCGAGCCGGGCGCGGTGGACTATGTCGAAGCGCACGGCACAGGCACTTCGCTGGGCGATCCGATTGAAGTCGAGGCGATTGGCGCGGCATTAGGTACAGGCCGCACTCGACCACTTATGCTCGGCTCAGTGAAGACCAACATCGGCCATCTCGAATCGGCATCCGGCATCGCCGGCCTGATCAAAGTCGTGCTCGCGATGCAGCACGAGGAGCTCCCGCCGCATCTGCACTTGCGCGAGCGCAGCCCGCGCATCCCCTGGCCCGATTTTCCAATCGTCATCCCGACTGAGCCTGTGGCCTGGACGCGCGGCGAGCGTGCCCGCATCGCGGGCGTGAGCGCGTTCGGATTCAGCGGCACGAACGCGCACGTGGTGCTGGAGGAAGCGCCGGAGACCAACCCTCACCCCCAACCCCTCTCCCTCACAGGGAGAGGGGCCGGGATGAGGGTCAGTGAACGCCCGCTGCACATCTTGTCCCTCTCGGCCAAGAGCGAGCAGGCGCTGAAGGAACTGGCTGCGCGCCACGCCAGCCAACTATCCAACACACCAACTCACACACTAGCCAGCTATTGCTTCACCGCCAACACCGGGCGGGCGCACTTCGCGCAGCGCGCGGCGCTGGTCGCCGCATCGCCGGAGGAACTGCGCGAGCGGCTGGCCAACCTGACGGCGGGTGAAGCATCCAAGAAACGACCCAAGATCGCATTCTTGTTCACAGGCCAGGGCGCGCAGTACGTGGGCATGGGCCGGCAGCTATACGAAGCCGAGCCGACGTTCCGCGCCACGCTCGATAAATGCGATGCGCTGCTGCGCCCTTACCTTAATCAATCGCTCATTGCCATTCTCTACCCTGAGCAATCAACAATCAATAGTCATCAATCATCAATCGATGAGACTGCTTTCACGCAACCGGCGCTCTTCGCGCTCGAATACGCGCTGGCCGAACTGTGGCAGTCGTGGGGGATTGCGCCCAGCGCCGTGATGGGCCACAGCGTCGGCGAGTACGTCGCGGCGTGCGTGGCCGGCGTGTTCAGTCTCGAAGATGGGTTGAAGTTGATCGTGGAGCGGGCGCGGCTGATGCAGGCGCTGCCGCGCGATGGCGAAATGGCGGCCGTATTCGCCGACGAAGCGACCGTCGCGCAAGCAATCGCGCCCTACACACAAGACGTCGCGATCGCTGCTATCAACGGGCCAGAGGCTGTCGTCATCTCCGGCAGATGCGAGAGCGTGCGCCTGGCGCTCCAGACGCTGGAAGCGCAGGGATTCCGATCGCGCGCGCTCAACGTGTCGCATGCGTTCCACTCGCCGTTGATGGAACCGATGCTTGATGCGTTCGAGCAGACGGCGGCGAGTGTCGCGTACTCTGCCCCGCGCAGCGACTTGATTTCCAACGTGACTGGCCGGCTGGCTAGCGACGGCGAGGCCACCAGCGCCGCCTATTGGCGGCGACACATTCGCCAGGCGGTGCGCTTCGCGGATTCGATCCAGGCGTTGCACGAGCTGGGCTACGATACGTTCGTCGAGATCGGCCCCAGCCCGACGCTGTTGTCGATGGCGCAACGCTGCTCGCCCGACGCAACGGCCGCGTGGCTGCCTTCATTGCGCAAAGGCCAAGACGATTGGCGGATCATGCTCGACAGTCTTGGCGCATTATACGTGCGCGGCGCGGACGTGAACTGGGCCGGGCTCGACCGGGACTATCGGCGGCAGAAAGTTGTGCTGCCAACGTATCCCTTCCAGCGCCAGCGTTACTGGCTGGAGAGCGGGCGAAAACCACTAGACAGCCGGCGCAGCCAAGTGGAAAATCGACCTGGCGGCCATCCGCTGCTCGGCCAACGGTTACGCTCACCTCGCCTGAAAGATATTGTGTTCGAATCGAATTTGGGAATAGACTGGCCCACCTTCTTGAACGATCATCGCGTATACGGCGTGCCGCTGTTTCCAGCGACCGGCTACCTGGAGTTGGGCATGGCGGCCGCGCAGCAGGTTCTGGGGCACGGCTCGCACGTATTAGAGGAAGTCGAGATTCAAGAAGCATTGGTTCTGCCGGCGGACGGCGCGCGTGTCGTGCAGGTGACGATATCGCCTGTCGAGAATGGCATTGCGGTATTTCAAGTGTTCAGTCTTGAAGACGAACCAGAGCCTGTGTGGAGGCTGCACACCACTGGAAAGATCCACGCCAATTCCGGCGCTGATACATCGGCTTCCGTGTCACTGGCAGATATTCGTGAGCGCTGCGCACAGGCAATCCTGGCAGACGACTACTATCGCCGATTGGCCGACGCAGGACTCGACTACGGTGCGAGCTTTAGGAACATTCGCCAGCTGTGGCGAGGCGAGGGCGCGGCGGTGGGGCAGATCGCTTTATCCGCAACACTCGCTCCCGAAGCGAGTCTCTATCAGATTCATCCGGCCTTGCTCGATGCGTGCTTCCAGCTATTGGGCGCAGCACTCCCCGATACTTACGCAACGGATACCACGGTCTACGTGCCGGTGGGCCTGGAGGAATTTCGCGTGTACCGCCCCGGTCAGGCTCAGGTGTGGGGACAGGCGCGTGTAGACGCCGATGTGGAGGGAGCCGAGGTGCTCACTGGAGAGGTGCGCCTGTTTGACGAAACAGGGTTAGTCGTCGCAGAGATTAGCGGCCTGCGTCTCAAGCGGGCTAGCCGCGGGGCGATCCGGCAAGCTGCGCACGCGCGCGTTGACGACTGGATATACGCGATCGAATGGCGGCCACAGATGCTGCCCTCAGAGAGTGCCGCACGCGCGCCGGGCAATTGGCTGATCCTGGCCGATCAAGGCGGGATAGGCGATGGGTTAGCCGCACAACTGCGTGCGCAAGGCGAGACGTGCATTCTGGTGCGGCCCGGCGATCAATACCGGGTGCTCGAAGCGGACTGCTGGCAGATCGATCCGGCACGCCCGGCAGATTTCACACAACTCCTAGCGGATACAATCGAGCACAGCGAACGCCCGTATCGCGGCGCGATCCATCTTTGGGGCCTAGATGCCCCAAGGGAGATAACCGCCGACGCATTGGCAGCTATCAAAGTGTCACTTTATGGCGGCACGCTATACCTGACGCAGGCCCTGGCCCGCTACGCTGAGGCAAACCCTGCGCTTCTGAATGGCGCGCGACTGTGGGTGACGACACGCGGCGCGCAGTCGGTTGAATCTGATGCCGCGCCAGTGTCAGTAGCGCAAGCTCCGCTGTGGGGTCTCGGCCGAACAATCGCGTTGGAGCATCCTGAACTGCGCTGCACGTGCGTCGATCTGGATCCATCCGGCGACGCAACACAAGCAGTATTGGCGGAGTTGTCAGGAACAGATAAAGAGAATCAGGTCGCATTCCGCGATGGGAAGCGCTACGTCGCGCGACTGGCGCGCATGCCCAAGTGGAGTCACAATTCGGCCCAGTCCGGGCAACAGGCATTTGAACTCAAAGCGCCTGCCGATGGCATCTTGGACAATCTCAGCCGTGAACCCGCCACACGCCAACGACCCGGCCCACATGACATCGAAGTTCGGGTGCGGGCATCGGGTCTGAACTTCAGGGACGTGCTCAATGCATTGGGACTCTATCCGGGGCCGGCTATCGCGCTGGGCAACGAATGCGCGGGCGTCGTCGAAACCATCGGCGAGGGCGCGACCGGTTTCAAAGCAGGTGACGAAGTCATTGCGCTCGCGCCTGGCACGTTCAAGACGTTCGCGATCGCTGCAAGCAACCTGGTGTTCGCCAAGCCGGCAAACTTGAGCTTTGAGGAAGCGGTCACAATTCCAACGACGTTCTTGACTGCATACTACGGCCTGCATCATCTGGCGGATATCAAAGCGGGCGACCGAGTGTTGATTCACGCTGCTGCGGGAGGTGTCGGCCTGGCAGCAGTGCAACTGGCTCTAAGAGCCGGCGCCGAGGTCTTCGGCACAGCGGGCAGCCCGGAGAAGCGCGCCTACCTCGAATCCATCGGCGTGCCGCACGTGCTGAATTCGCGCACGCTGGATTTCGCTAATGAGATCAAAGCATTGACTAATGGCGCTGGCGTTCACATCGTGTTGAATTCCCTGGCCGACGACTTCATTCCCAAGAGCCTGTCGGTACTGGCGGATGGCGGCTGCTTCTTAGAGATCGGGAAGCGCGGCATCTGGACAACGCAGCAAGTGGCAGAGTTCAACTCGACGCTGACGTATCACGCCTACGATCTGGCCGAAGTATCGCAACGCCAGCCGGAGCTGATTCAATCGATGTTAAGCCAACTGTTGGCGGACTTCGCATCCGGCGCGCTCAAGCCGCTGCCGTTGCGGGCTTTCTCGATCGAGCACGCTCGCGACGCTTTTCGGTTCATGGCGCAGGCGAAACAGATCGGCAAGATCGTCATTACGCAACCAACGAACCAACTCAGCATTCGTCCCGCTGCTACCTATCTCATCACTGGCGGGCTGGGTGGTCTGGGCCTGACAGTTGCGCGCTGGTTGGTCGAGCGCGGCGCGCGGAATCTGGTATTGATGGGACGCACGCGTCCGTCCGATGCCGCTCAAAAAACACTGGACGAACTCGAACGGCTGGGCGCAAAAGTCAGCATGGTGCTCGGCGATGTCGCCAACAGGGACGACGTCGCTCGCGCTGTGTCCGGGTTGGCGGCCCCATTGCGCGGTATCATTCATGCCGCGGGAACGCTTGACGACGGGCCGATGTCGCAGATGACATGGCCGCGTTTTCAGGCGGTTCTGGCTCCCAAGGTCGATGGCGCATGGCATTTACACACCCTGACACAAGTCATTCCGCTCGACTTCTTCGTTATGTTTTCGGCGGGAGCGGCCTTGCTCGGCTCACCCGGTCAAAGCAATTACGCCGCCGCTAACGCTTTCCTGGATGGGCTGGCGCACTATCGGCACGCGCTGGGGCTGCCGGCGTTGAGCATCAACTGGGGCGCGTGGGCCGAGGTCGGCATGGCAGCGAAGGTGGGCAGCCAGGTGCAGCGCTTGTGGGCTGCGCAAGGCATCGGCTTGATCGAGCCGGCGCTGGGTATGCGCGTGCTGGAGCAATTGCTGACCCAGACGTTCGTGCAGGTTGGCGTCGTACCCTTTGATTGGGAACGTTTTGCGCAACAGACCCAGAACATTGATCGGCCTGTGCTCCGCGAATTGCTGCACGCGCCGCAGACTACGGCGCACACAGCCCGGACCGGGCTGACGCGCGAGGCGTTGCTGGCCGCACCCGATCGACCCGCCGCATTGCAGACCTACTTGGCCGCTCTGGTCATGCGGACAATGCGCGTGTCCGAGCTCGATCCGGCTCAGTCGCTCAGCGAGCTCGGCCTCGACTCGCTGATGGCCGTAGAGATGAAGAACCGCATCGAAGCCGATCTAGGGCTGGTCGTGCCAATGGTGAAGTTCTTGCAAGGGCCAACTATCGTCCAGCTCACGGCGCAGGTTCTCGAACGTTTGACGGATGGCGCACCCGATTCGGCCGCACTGCCCGTAGCGCCCGCGATGGGAGACGAGCAGTCCGAGACAAAACAGTTATTGGCAAACCTGGAGGCCTTGTCCGACGCAGAGGTGGATTCGCTGCTGAAGGACTTGATCGTTCCGGCGGAGAATGCGCATGAGTGAAGTGCAGGCAGACCTGACGAACCTTTCGCCCGAAAAGAAACGCGAGCTGCTGGCGCAGCTGCTTCAGAAGAAGTTGAGCGCCACGCAGGCGGTGCTGCCGCTGTCGTACGGGCAGCAGTCGATGTGGTTCATGTACCAGCTGGCGCCGGACAGCCCGGCCTATAACGTCTCCTTCACGGCGCGCATTTGTTCAGCGGTCGATATTCCGGCGCTGACGCGTGCTTTTCAGACGCTGCTCGATCGACACGCGTGCCTGCGCACGACGTTTACCATGCAAGAGGGCATACCCGTTCAAGTGATCCCCGGCTATCGCGAGCTGGTTCTGGAACAGGTGGACGCTTCAGCGCTCACCGAGCCAGAACTGCGGCAAGAGATCACTCGGGCTTATGAGCGCCCCTTCGATCTCGAACACGGCCCCATCTTTCGCGTGTACCTCTTCACACGCTCGGCCACGGATCACGTCCTGCTCATCGTCGCACATCACATTGCGTTCGACGGGTGGTCGGCCTGGATTCTGCTGGACGAGTTCCGCACGGCTTACATCGCGGAGCAGGCCGGCGCGCGCGCAAGCCTGCCGCCGCTCAGCCGGCAGTACATCGACTTTGTCAAATGGCAAACAGAGATGCTGGTCGGTTCGGAAGGAAAACAGCACGAGGCTTATTGGCTTCAGCAGCTGGCTGGCGAAGCAGCTCCCCTCGACCTGGCGACCGATCGACCGCGCCCGCCGATGCAGACGTTTTACGGCGCGAGCCATGAATTCATGTTGAGCGCGGCCCTGGCCGCGCAGGTCAAGACGCTCGCCAAAGCCAGGCAGACGACACCCTATACGCTGCTCCTGGCTGCGTTTCAGGTGTTGCTGCATCGGTATACCGGCCAGGCGGATGTATGGGTCGGCTCGCCGACCATCGGGCGGAGTCACGCCGAGTTCGCCGGTATTATTGGTGACTTTATCAACACGAATGTGATGCGCGCCAAGCTGTCCGGCAACCCGACCTTCACGGCGTTCCTCAATCAGATGCGGCAGACCGTGCTCGACGCGCTTGAGCACCAGGACTATCCCTTCACGCTGCTGGTCGAGAAGCTGATGACGAGGCCCGATCCCAGCCGCTCGCCGCTGTTCCAGGTCGCCTTCGACCTTCAACGTTTACATCGCTTCGACGAGCTCGCTGTTCTCTTCGTGCCGGGCAAGTCAGAGGATCACGTCGAAGTCGGCGGGTTGGTATTCAAAGCGTATCCTTTGCCGCAGCAAGAAGGCATGTTTGA
Organism: Anaerolineae bacterium; assembly: GCA_035292585.1. Classification (GTDB taxonomy): domain Bacteria; phylum Chloroflexota; class Anaerolineae; order Fen-1058; family Fen-1058; genus DASSFZ01. The sequence continues at coordinate 37,744 of DATDPU010000020.1, forward strand.
TCTCACACTGCAAATCGTCGAATTGGGCAATACATTCGGGGGTGCTTTCAAATACAACCTTGATCTATTCGATGCAGCGACCATCGCGCGGATGGCCGGGCATTTCCAGATGCTGTTGACGAGCATCGTCGCCGATCCCGATCGGCGTGTGTCCGATCTGCCCCTCTTGACCGAGGCCGAACGGCATCAGCTCCTGGTCGAATGGAACGACACGCGAACCGACTATGCCGATTATTTGTGTGTTCATCACTTGCTGGAGGCGCAAGTCGCGCGCACGCCCAACGCCATCGCGGCGACCTGCGAGAGTGAGCGCTTGACCTATCGCCAGTTGAACGAGCGCGCCAATCAACTCGCCCACTATCTGAAGCAACTCGGCGTCGGCCCCGAAACGCTCGTCGGTATTTCGGTCGAACGCTCGCTCGACATGCTCGTCGGCCTGCTGGGGATCCTCAAGGCGGGAGGCGCTTACGTCCCGCTCGACCCGGCCTTCCCCAAAGAGCGCATCGCGTTCATGCTTCACGACGCGCAGTGTCCGGTGCTGATCACGCAGCAGCACCTGGTCGCCGAGTTGCCCGAACATGCGGCGCGCGTCGTGTGCCTCGACGCCGACTGGCCCACGATCGCTCAAGCGAGCACGTCGCCGGTCGAGAGCGAGGTGACCGCCGAGAATCTGGCCTACGTCCTGTACACCTCCGGCTCGACCGGCAAACCCAAAGGCGTGCAGATTCTGCATCGCGCCTTGGCCAACTTCCTGCTGTCGATGCAGACTGAGCCTGGGCTATCGCCGGAAGATATTCTGCTCTCGGTGACCACGCTGTCCTTCGACATCGCCGGGCTGGAGCTTTACCTGCCGCTCATCACCGGCGCGCGAGTCGTCATCGCCAGCCGTGACGTTGCCGTCGACGGCCCGCGCCTGCTGGCGTTACTCAACCAGTCGGGCGCAACCCTCATGCAGGCGACTCCTGCTACCTGGCGCATGTTGGTCGATTCGGGATGGAGCGACAGCCCCGGCTTGAAGATGCTGTGCGGCGGCGAAGCTCTGCCGGTTGATTTGGCCCGCCAGATGCTTGAGCGGGGCGGCGCGTTGTGGAATATGTACGGCCCGACTGAGACCACGATCTGGTCGTCCGTGTGCCTGATCGAGGCGGACGCCGAGTGGATTCCTCTCGGTCACCCGATTGCCAACACGCAGTTCTACATCCTCGACGCGCAGCGGCAGCCCGCGCCCATCGGCGTGCCCGGCGAGCTGTATATCGGCGGCGACGGCGTGGCGCGCGGCTACCTCAACCGGCCGGAGTTGACGGCGGAGAGGTTTGTCTCCAATCCCTTTAGAAAGGATGAAGGCGGAGGGATGAGGGCTGAAAGGGAGAAACTTCCTTCAGCCTTCATCCCTCACACCGCACTGCAACCACACAGTGGGTGCAAGTGTCCCTCAGCCCTTCTCTACAAAACCGGCGATCTCGTCCGTTACCGCCGCGATGGCAATATCGAGTTCATCGGCCGCGTCGATTTCCAGGTGAAGATTCGCGGCTTCCGCATCGAACTGGGCGAGATCGAAGCGGCGCTCAGCCGGCATCCTGGCGTGCGCCAGGCTGTCGTGATCGTTCGCGAGGACACGCCGGGCGACAAACGCCTCGCCGCCTATATCACGACGCACCAAGCGCCTGCGCCTGACACCGCCGAGATCCGCCGCTACCTCAGAGACAGCTTGCCGGATTATATGATCCCGTCGGCCTGCGTCGCGCTGGAGACGTTGCCGCTCACGCCCAACGGGAAGATCGACCGCAAGGCGTTGCCCGCGCCAGAGCTCGGCATTCGCGACGAGGGCTACGCCGCGCCCACGACCGAAATGGAGAAACTTGTCGCCGGCGTGTGGCAAGACGTGCTCCAGCTTGATCAGGTTGGTCTGTACGACAACTTCTTCGACCTGGGCGGACACTCACTTGCTTCCGTTCAAGTTGTTTCTCGGCTCGAACAATTGACGGGCAGCCGCATCAACCCGGCGCTGATTCGGTTGCAGACACTCGGCCAGCTGGCGGCGTCTTACGAACAACAGCAGGCCAATCCGGCTCCGAGCGAAGCGCCGCGATCCGCAGGGGGCGTCAGCCGTTTGTTTCGGGCTGTGCGCCGGGCCGTTTCGATGGGCGACAGGTGAGCATCAACCATGAATACATATTTGAAACGCGCCGGTTTCATTGCCCTGATGGCGCTGACGTTGATAGCAGGAATAGCGATTGGCTTTCGGTTGGGGCGTACGAGTCTGTCACCCGTGGGAACCACAGCGACTTCCGCGCCTCAACCGACCTCAGCGCCGACACTGCCCACCGGCGTTCCAGCCGAGATGGTGGGGGTTGGCGTATTGAGCGACAGCAATTCCGACGAGTATCGCGCCGACGATAATCGCGGTGGGGAGTACGCCGCGACGACGCTGAACTGGTTGGAACTGCTGGCGCAGCGGCGCGGATTGAACTTCGGCGCGTGGGGGGATTGGGACGAGTGGCGGCGAACCGGTTACGAGTACAACTGGTCGCACTCCGGCGCGCTCACGCACGATCTCATCCGATTCAACGCGCACACAGGACTGGCCCGGCAGGTAGCGGAGGGTAAAGTGTCGCACGTGCTGGTCTGGGTCGGCGTCAACGACTTCGCCGTGTGGAACGGCAATTACGCATCGATATACAACGGCGATTTGAGTGACGACGAGATCCAGGCCGGGATCGAGAGCATCGTCGCCGACGTTACGACCATGGTCGATACCGTGCGGGCAGCAGGCCCGGTGAAGATAGCACTGGTGACGATAGGGGATTTAGGGATTGCGCCCGATACGGCAGCCGCATATCCCGACGCCGAAGGACGCAGCCGCGTGAGCGCAATCGTCGACTCGATCAATACGCAACTGAAAGCGATGGCGCAGGAGCGCGGCGTGGCGATGATCGATGCACAAGCCTTGCTGGTCGCGCTCGCGGCGCGCGCCGATGCCAATGGCGCATTGCACATGGGCGCTGAGACCATCTCAACCTTCGCCAAAGGCAACGAGCCACACAGCGGGCGATTGGACGATGCGCCAGGTCACGCGGGGACGATCATGTCGGGCGTGATCGCCAATGCGCTCTTCGTCGAGCCTTTCAACCAGGCGTTCGGGTTGAACATCGCGCCACTGACCGATGAAGAAATCTTGGAGAGCGCCGGACTCGCCAGTGGAGCACACTAGTGCTTCAACAATCTGAAATTGCGTAGTTCCCGCCGCAGTTGAACTGCGGCGGACGGCAGTGCAACTGCCGTCCGAACCCCGCAAAATTAAGTGGTCGGGGTACTAGAGCGGTTTCCAGGTTGATTTACGGAACGACAGTCCCCGTAGCGTAGCGGAGTGGGATACGCATTACGGAAACGGCTGGAATCGCGCGTATTGCGTATCCCGTAAGCCGTAAACCAAGGTGGAATGCGCCATGATTGGAGATCAATGACGACAGGTTCAACTGCCGGTGAAGCATTCTACTTTGGAGCACCCGATTCGCCGTTGTTCGGCTACTATCACGCGCCAGCTGCCGGGCCGCGCGCCCTCGGCCTGGTCCTCTGCCATCCGATGGGGCACGAGTATGTCCGCGCCCACCGCGCGATGGGACAACTGGCGATTCGGTTGGCGCGCGCCGGCTTTCCCGCACTCCGTTTCGATTACACCGGCTGCGGCGATTCGGCCGGCTCGGATGAGCTGGGCGACATCCATCGTTGGCAAGCCGACATCACAGCTGCCATCGACGCGCTGCGGAAACACAGCGGCGCGCGATCAATCGGACTGATTGGCCTGCGGCTCGGCGCAGCGCTGGCGGCGACGGTCGCGGCGCAGCGAGCGGATATTGCGACTGTGGTGTTGTGGGAACCCATCGTCGAGGGACAGGCGTATCTGCACGAATTGCGAGAGCTGCACCAGGATAAACTCTGGCACTTTCTGGGCAAGGCGCAGCAGGCGGCGCCGCGCGATCATCCCACAGAGCTGATGGGCTTTCCACTGCCCGCGACGCTATGCTCCCAGATAGAAGCGATGGATTTATTGGCCCTGGTGCAGAAACCGTTAGGCCACGTCTTCATCGTTCAGCGCGAGGAACAACCCTCAGTCGCGCGGTTCAGCGAACATCTCACGCAGCTGGGCGCGCGCGTGCAACTTCAGCAAATGGACAGTCCGATGATTTGGACGGAAGATCCGGACAAGGGATTAGTGCCCCATCACACGCTTCAGGCGATTATCAAATGGTTGTCCGAGGTAAGCACATGAAAGAAGAAGTCATCCTCCTGGGCCGATCGAAAACACTGCTGGGCATCCTCACCTTGCCGGCGCGCGCGCCGCAAGCCGCGCAACAGCCAGCCATCATCCTGCTGAACGCCGGATTGATTCACCGCATCGGGCCTAATCGCATTTACGTGAAACTCGCGCGGCGGTTGGCCGATCTGGGCTTCACGGTGCTCCGCTTCGATCTTTCGGGCATCGGCGATAGCCCGGCGCGCGCCGATCACGTGCCGTTCGAGCAGAGCGCGATCCTGGAAGTGCAGGATGCCATGAACACTCTCGCTCAAAGCCACGGCATTCGAGAGTTTCTGCTGATGGGGCACTGCTCGGGAGCCGTCAATTCGTTCCGCGCGGCGTGCCAGGATGCGCGCGTGGTGGGCGCTGTCTTGATCAATCCCGAAGGCGGCAACGAGCAATGGACCGAATACGACAAAAAGCGCAAGGTCGCGCGCTATTATCAAAACTATTACGGGCGCGGCGCCTTGGCCGATGCGAGCCGTTGGCGCAAGCTGCTATCCGGGCAAGCGGATTATCGGAGCATTCTCCGCAACTTGTTTCGCGGCATCATCGGCAACAAGGTCTCGACGCTCCTGTTTCGACTGAAGCGGGTGTGGCCGGGCAGCCGAAAATCGGCCCAAGACCCCGCCCTTGCCGAACAGACTATCCAGGGCATGCGTCTCCTGGTCGACCGTGGCACGCGCCTGCTCGTCATTCACTCCGAAGGTAGCTCGGGCCGGGAACATCTACAGACGCTCTTGGGCCACACGCTCAAAGAGCTGCAAGCCACGGGGCGGTTCAAGATGATCGTCATTCCCCAATCGGATCATCTTTTTACGCTACTCCGTAGCCAGGCTGAATTGTTTGCCGCCATCGAAGGCTGGCTGACGAGAACAGTCACGGAATACGCACTACGCGCGATTCCAGAGGTTTCCGTAGTGCGTATTCCGTAAATCAACCTGGAAACCGCTCTAAAACGATCGCCGACGAAGGCCGTCGAACACAGAGACGGCCTTTTGTTTTGGCTGGTTCAGCCGCAGCGCCAGTTGGCTCTTTCTACTCTCTTCTAACTTGAATCACCCACTTATCTAACCAGTGCATGTTAGTGTAACACACTGGAGGAGTGAGACCATCTCATGAGTGGCGTGTTCGGCATTGCAGACCCCCGACGGCGCATCGCGGCCCGTCCATTAGCTGATCAAATTGCCGTCAGCCTATCTCACCGGGACTGGTACGTGGCTGAACACACTGTGGCCGAAGAGCACAACGTCGCTCTTGGCCGCATCGGCATCGGTATTTTCAATGCCACTCCGCAACCCGTGTGGAACGCGGCCCACACCATAGCGCTGGTCATGGCCGGGGAGATATACAATCGAGACGCCTTAAGACAACAGCGCGGCCAGTCTTCGGATGAGCAATTGGCGCTCGATGTGTATGAAGAAGTAGGAGAGGATTTCGCCCGGCGCTTGAACGGAGCATTCATCGTTGCCATTTGGGACACGCGGCGTCAGCAGATCGTGATCGCCAACGACCGCTTTGGCCTGTATCCGCTGTTCTATGCCTGCCGTGCCGGGAGCCTCATTTTCGCGCCGGAGATGAAAGGCGTCCTGTGTGACACGACTCTACCGCGCGAGTTGGATCTGACGGCGATGGCGCAGTATATGCGCTTTCAGCACCTCTTGGGCGAACGGACCTTCTTTCAGGACATCCAGCTCCTGCCGACTGCCTCCACGCTTGTCTTCGACCTATCGACCGCTGAACATCGGATCACGACCTACTGGACATTCGGCGATATTCCGTATCGACCCCAGATCGAATTTGACGAAGCCGTGATCGAAGCGGGCCGGCTCTTACGCTGCGCCGTCAAGCGTTTATCGGGCGATCGCCACCGCCCCGGCGTCTACCTGAGCGGCGGCCTTGATTCGCGCACCATCCTGGGCATGGTCGAAAAACGGCCCGTCATCTCGCTCACGTATGGCACACGCCACTGCCGCGACGTGTATTACGCAGGCCGCATCGCGCGCGCGGTAAACAGTGAACACCATTGGGTTGATTTGCCCAACGGGGAGTGGGTCAAAGAATACGCCGACTTTCATCTCGAACTGACCGAAGGCTTCCATAGTTGGATCCACGCCCACGGTATCAGCACCCTGCCCCTGGCCCGCCAGGTAATGGAGGTGAATTTGACCGGCTGGGACGGCGGCACGGTGATGGGGCACCTGGATAGCATCGAGCCGCTTCAGATGCACGCGGTAGACGATCTGGCGCTGCTCACGCGCCTGTTCTACCTGTTCAATCGGAAATACACCTGGCCGTCGATGACGGAGGCCGACGAGAAACTCCTGTATTGCGAGCCGATCGGGGCGAGCGTGCGCGACCTGGCTTTTGATTCGTTCCGCGCCGAGTTGCAGCCTTTCTTAGACTACCGGCGCGACGTGCGCGGAGAATATTTCTACATCAACAATCACTGTCGCCGGCTGACGCACAATTTGATCACGTTCACTCGCTCGCACGTTGAAGTGCGTTTCCCTTTCTTCGACTACGACCTGTTCGACTTCTTATACTCGCTTCCAGCGCCGGTGCGCGGCCATCGCGCCTTGTATCGCGCGCTCGTCTATCGTGAAACCCGGCCGTTGGCTCACATTCCGTATGACCACGATGAACTCCTGCCGGCGCCCTACGGACTGGCCCCCAAGACATACGCGCTCAGCGTGAAGCTCAAGCGGCGTTTCAATCGCCACATCCGGCCTATTTTTCATGCGCGCCCAACGTTGTACGCCGATTACGAGGCGTATTTGCGCGGCGAGCTGCACGAGTGGGCCGAGGGCATCTTGTTCGATCGCCGGACGACGCAACGCGGTCTCTTCAACAGCGCTTTCGTGCGCGCTTTGCTGGAACACCACGTCTCCGGCCTGGAAGAGTGGACCGTCGGCAAGATTGCGCCGATCATGACCTACGAGTTAATGCTGAGACGATTCTACGGAGAATAGGCGAGTTCGATGAGCGGCGTTTTCGGAGTGATTGCCCCACACGCTCCGCGCGAGGTCACCACCCTGGCGAATCAAATCGGCGCGGCCCTGTCGCATCGCGAATGGTACGTGACCGATGTACACGCCGACGAGACGCGCGGCCTGGCGCTCGGCCGAGTGGGCATCGGCCTGTTCAACGCGCGCCCGCAGCCGGTGTGGAATGCGGATCACAGCATGGCTTTGGTCATGGCCGGCGAGCTGTACGATGTTGACGCCGCGACTGAAAAGAACGAGATCGTCAAGTCGCCCGAAACGGTTGCGCTCGCCGGGTACCAACAACTTGGCGAGCAGTTTGTCAATCGACTCAACGGCGCGTTCATCATTGCCATTTGGGACGCGGCGCGCAACCAGATCTTGATCGCCAACGATCGATTCGGATTCTATCCGCTGTACTATGCCTGCCGAGGCGGGCGCTTGATCTTCGCACCGGAAGTCAAAGGCATCTTGACCGATGAGAGTGTGCCGCACACGTTAGACCTGGCTGCCCTGGCCCAATACATGCGTTTTCAGCGCCTGTTAGGCGAACGAACCTTCTTTGAGGAGATTCGTTTGCTGCCCCCGGCCAGCGTCCTGCGCTACGATTGTCTCGATTCCACCTGCAGCCTCAAGACCTACTGGACATTCGACGACATTGCTTATCGGCCCAACGTGACAGCGGCAGAGGCTGCCGAGGAAGCCGGCCGCCTGCTGCGGCGCGCAGTGCGGCGCTTAGCCGGTGATGCCTATCGCCCCGGCGTGTACCTGAGCGGCGGTCTGGACTCACGCACGATACTCGGACTCATCGAGCGCCGGCCGGTCGTCACCTTGACCTATGGCATGCGTCACTGCCGCGATACGCACTACGCACAACGCATCGCGCAGGCCGTCGGCAGCCAGCACCAGTGGTTCGATTTGCCCGACGGCCGGTGGGTCAGAGAGCATGCCGATTTTCACCTCGAACTCACCGAGGGCTTTCATAGCTGGCTGCATGGTCATGGCATCAGCACGCTCGCTACGGCCCGCCAATTGATCGATGTCCAACTGTCGGGATGGGATGGCGGCACCGTGATGGGGCATCCCGCCTCCATCGAGCCGCTGCTCGTCTCGCCGGCCAATGACGCGGCGTTATTGACGCGTATCTATTACCTGTTCAGCCAGGAGTTCACCTGGCCGTCTATCGATGAGGCCGAAGAACGTTTGTTATACACCGAGCCGATGTGGCCGCGCGTTCGCGGGCTGGCGTTTGAGTCGTTTCGGGCCGAGCTGGCGCGCTGTCTCGATTATCGACCTGACGTGCGCGCGGAATACTTCTTCATCCGCAACCACTGTGGGCGATTGACCCATAACATGATCACCATGTACCGGTCGCACATGGAAGTCCGGTTTCCCTTTTTTGATTACGACCTGTTCGACTTCCTGTATTCGCTGCCGGCGCAGTTGCGCGCCGACCGCAATTTGTATCGGGCGGTGATTCAGCGCGAGACGCCTCGGCTGGCGTTGATTCCGTACGATCATGACGAGTTCCTACCCACCACCCATCGGTTCATCCGTGGCGCGCATGAAGCGGCCACCCGGCTCAGGCATCGCTTCGAAAAACGTTACCCAACGCTCGTTCATGCGCGCCATACGTTGTACGCCGATTACGAAAACTATCTTCGGCATGAACTGCGCGATTGGGCGGAAGGTATTTTGTACGACCGGCGCACGGCCGAGCGCGGCATCTTCCAGCCGAGTTTTTTACGGACGCTGATGCAGCGGCATTTGTCGGGATTGGAAGAATGGACGGTCGGCAAGATTGCTCCGCTCATGACGTATGAGATGATGCTGCGGCGCTTCTACGATTGAGTTCTAGCACATTCCAGGATCGGAACATGAACAGGCATCTGGACTTACTCTTGGGCAACCAATCGCCAATCGGGGCCGTCAACTCCGCCAGCCGATTCGTCGTATTCGGCTGGGTGCGGCAGCCGTGGCTGCTGCCGGCCGGCCTGGCTGATTGGGCGCGCCAGCTGGGGTTTGCCTATTTCAGTTGGGAGTATGGACAGCGCGGCACACTCTTCCTGCTCAACTCCCATCCCGACCTGGCCCAGGCCGAAGAAGCCCTCATTGTCAAACAAGGCTTTGCGCGCACCGAATCATTCGAGCCACTGTCGGCGCATGAACTAGGCTCAAGCGGCCGCGCCGGGCCGTACGGTATCAAGTATCAGGCCATACACGGCAATCCGCTCATCGTCAGCGTCAGCCGGCGCGAACCGGCCTTCTGCGTCTACCAGAGCCTGCCCTCCATATCGCAAATCTACTACACGCGCAACCACGATCGGATCATTTGCTCGGATACGTTGCGCCACTTAGTTCCTCTGGCCGGCAAACTGGAGCTGAATCCCGACGCGGCGCCGCACCATTGGCTGTATCGGACGATTCCCGGCGAAATGACCTACTATGCCGGCATCCACAAATTGCGGTGTGGGCAAATGGCGCTGTTCCATGACGAGCAGTGGCAGCTGCGCCAGGCTGAGACGATTGACGACCTGATTCCAGAGCGCCGGATTCGAACAGTCACACCGCAGGTGGTTGACGCATTCGGCCATCAAGCCGAACGGCTGGTTAACGCCTATGTTGCCGCCATCAAAAATCGACGGCAGAACCTCGCCATTTTGCTCTCCGGCGGTGTGGACTCCTCATTGATGGCGAGCTGGGTCAAGACCAGCCTCCACCCGTCAGAACCGCTGCGCACCGTCAGTTATCGCGTTCACGTGCCCAGCTTTGCCGAGGAAGTTCGCTATGCTCAACATGCCATCGATCGGCTGAACTCTGAGCACCGGTTCTTCGACCTGCGGCCGGAGGATTACCCTGCTCTATTGGAGCAGTCGATTGATGTTGTCGCGCAACCGATCGATAACGAGGAAGACCCGTGCTTCTTGATGTTGGCCCAAGCGCTTCACGGTGCCAACATAGACTACCTGTTGTCTGGATCGGATCCCGATTGCCTGCTAGGGCGGCCCAACGCCAAACGCCTGCTGCAAATCGAAACTCTCCAGCACGCGCCGGGAGCGCGACTCGCGTTAGCAGCGATGGAGCGATTGCTGCGGCGCAGACTGCCCAACAAGTCCCACGGGATGCGCGATGCCGCCCGACTTCTCAAGCACATCCACGATCCGCTATCGCCTTACCATCCACTCAACCTCCGAGGCATGACCTCCGACCTTGCCGTTGTCCTGAACAGCTTCGGCCCGGACGCCATCCAACGTGTCATGGCCTACCGGCTGGAGGTGTTCGAGACTTATACCCACAGCGACAGCGTGACGGAGCGCGTGCACCTCAACGGTTTGACCCACGATGTTCACGACGAGGAATCAGCCGTGCTTCAGTTCTTCCGCGCCTACGGCTTGGAGATGGTGACGCCCTATTTGGACCGTGATTTCATCCGGGCCACGCTCGCCTTCGAGCCGCGAATCCGCTATGTTCAGGGCGGCCAGGCAAAATGGCTGCCGAAACGGCTGCTGGCTGATCGCCTGCACTTAGAAACGACACACCGGCCCAAGCTATCGGGTGGGTTCGATAATGAGTTGTTTGAGTGGATGAGACACGGCGTTCTGCGGGACCTGGTGCGCAGCATCGCGCGGCCCGCCGTTCTGAGCGCCGCCGATTTTCAACAGCTATGCGACCACCCGAATTGGCTGACATGGAATCTCTTGACGCTGGACCTATTCCAGAAGCGGGTTGGGGCCGCGTCACGCGCCCTCGACGCGCCAACGCCGCTGCGCTTATCATCCACAGTGACAGAAGCGTGAGAAGAGTGGCGGTTCCAGATCACCGCCTGGACAAAACGATTGAGCGAAAGGTCCATTCATGACCGAGAATATCCCTGAGAGTCAACCCGGCCAAGGACTTGGCCGCATCATCGCCCGAAATACGGCGTTCATTACGCTGGGCGAACTTGCGCTGAAGGCGCTTAACGTCCTGTTTACGATTTACGTCGTGCGCCGGCTGGGCGACAGCCAGTTCGGGCAATATTCGATCGTGCTCGCCTTCCCCGGCCTGTTCCAAATCTTCGCCGAGTTCGGCATGACCCAGTACGTCATGCGCGAGATTGCCCGCGATCGCAGCAAAACACAGTTGTATTTCTGGAATTTGGTGGTGCTGCGCCTGGCGCTGGCCATCGTCGCCATCGTGGGTATTACCGTAAGCGCCGTCATCACCGGCTATCCTGAGATATTGGTGCTGGGCATCGCTCTACACACCTGTACGTTCTTGTTGGCGGCTTTCGCCGTTCCGCTCGAAACGGTGCTGGCGGCCAACGAGCGCCTGGATTATGTGGCGACCGCCGCCGTCGTCGGTCGCCTGGCTTTCATCCTGTCTTGCACGGTGTTCCTGATTGCCGGCAAAGATTTCCTGTGGGTCGTGCTCGCCGGCCTGCTGACCATGCCGATACAGATCGGGTTTTCCCTGTGGGCGATCAAGCGCCACAAATTGGCGCCCGATCGCTTTCAGATCAATCTGCGCCTGTGGCCGCATCTGATTCGGTCCGGCCTGCCCTTCGGCATTATTATGCTCGCCTTGACCATCGCCTACAGCATCGACACGGTGATGCTGTCGATGTTCGAGCCGCCGGAGGTGGTGGGCTGGTATAACGCCGCCTACAACTTGATCCGAACGCTCATGCTGGTGTACACCGCCTTCAGCATAGCGGTTCTGCCTTCCCTGTCGCGCGTGTACGTCAGCGAGCGGACCCAAGTCGAGCGCTGGTATCATCGCTCGGTCAAGTTCAGCCTGCTCCAGGGACTGCCGATGGCCGTCGGCGGGATGTTGGTCGCCTACCCGCTGATGCGATTCCTCTACACCGACGAGTTCCTGCCCTCCGGGCTGGCGCTACAGATCCTCATCTGGGATTTGCCGTTGGTCATGTACAATAGCTTCTGCGGCAACATGACGACGGTCATCGGCGCAGAGCGCAATGCCGCGCGCATCTACTCGATTAACGCCGCCGCCAATGTGATTCTGAATCTGTACGCGATTCCGCGCTTCGGATTGGTGGGCGCGGCGCTAGTCACGGTGGTCACCGACTTGATCGGCGCGCTGCAATTCCATCTCTTGCTCCGCGACAAGCTGCACCTGCCGAACATGACCTCCGTCTTAGTCCGCACGGCGCTGGCTGCCGCCGGCATGGGAGCCATCGTCTGGCTGGCCGGCAACTCGAATTTATTCGTCTTGATTGGTTTGGGCGCACTCGTCTACGGCGGGCTGGTCTTGCTGCTGCGCCTGATTGACGAATCGGAATGGAACATGTTGCGCTGGCTGGGTCGCCGCCTGATCGGCAAAGTGCTGCCAGCTAAAAAGGCCGTGTAGGGGTTTGTTCAACACTGCGAGCCGCACACATGCGCATCGGCATCGACGTTCGCTACTTATCACATGGTTTGGTCGGAGGCGTCCACACTTACGTGGCCCACTTTGTCCCAGCCCTGATCGATCTCGCCCGCGACCATCATATCTATCTCTATGCTGATACCAAGCGGCCTTTTGAATTGGCCGATCTGCCTGCGCACGTGACCGTGCGTTATCTCACGTGGAAGCAGCCAGTCTCAAGTGTCTATCATGACTTTTTCATGCGGCGGCAGATGGCGCGCGACGGCGTGGAGATTGCCCATTTCCCGGCCAATTACGGCTTCGGGCCGCGCGGCGCGCGCACGATCGTCACCTTGCACGATGCGCTCACCATCATGCCGCTGCGCTCGACCCTGCACAGCTCAGGCACACCGATGACGCTCCGCCGCCGCGCGATGATTGTGTACCTGTACCTGTGTTCTCAGATAGCTTTGCGCCAGGCCAGCCTGGTCGTCACCGTATCGCAACATGCCCGGCGCGAGATTGCGCGCTATAGTCGTTTTGATCCCAATCGCATCGTGTCTGTGCCGCACGCGCCGACGCCCGATCTGCAACGTGTCGAGGATTCCACCCGGCTGGCCGAGGTGCGCCGCCGTCACCATCTCGACAAGCCGTTCGTGCTGGCCGATGCGTTGAAGAATCCAGGTGTGCTCGTGCGCGCCTGGCCCAGCTTGCCCGAGACCTTGCGCCAACGATACGAGATCGTGTTCTTCTCGCGCCGCCCCGATCCGTTGCCGATCGTGCAGACAGCGGTAGCTGCCGGCCATGCGCGCCTGTTGATCAACCCGCCGCGTGAAGACCTCATCGCGCTGTACAGCCTGGCCGAAATCTTCGTGTTTCCCTCGTGGATCGAAGGTTTCGGCATCCCGCTGCTGGAGGCGATGACGTGCGGCGCGCCGGTGATTGCTTCCAACCGCAGCGCCATCCCGGAAGTCGTCGGCGATGCCGGGTTGATCATCGATGCCGAAGATGACGTTGCGCTCGCCCAGCACCTGACGCGATTGTTGAGTATGCCGGCCGAAGCGCAAGCGTGGCGCGAGCGCGGCTTCCGCCGGGCCGCCCAGTTCTCGTGGCGGCACACGGCCCAACGCATTCTCGATACGTACTCGCTCGCTTTGAACGCGAACGGCTCTATCGAATCGAAAGGGAATAGGACGCAGACACCTGCACCCACCTGCGATGTTTGCAGGCGCGGTGTGAACGTGGATGAACATTGATTTGCCTGCTTTTTCTGCGTGATCCGTGTTCGTCCGTGCCCCATTTCCTGCCAAAGACTTAGAACAATGTCGACTTTATTACGCACCTTGTGGCCTTCCGACATCCAGCGCTTCTTGCGGCGAGCGGCGATCATCCTCGCCTGCCTGGGACTTTCCTGGGGCATCAGCCAGTCTTCGCTGTTAAAGGCAGTGCCGCTGCTCATCATGGGCGCGATTGGCGTGTCGATTTTGATCGTGCTGGCCTTCAAGCTGGACTGGGGCGTGTTGCTGCTACTCTTAGTGACCTTGTTCTTGCCAGTCGGTTTCGCGACCGGCAGCCAAAGTCCTATCACGATCAGTCTGGCTCTGACGGCTGTACTGGGCCTCGCCTGGTTCGTCCGTATGCCGGTCGAGCGCAAACGCGTCAGCCTGCTACCATCACCGCTCAACCGCCCGCTGCTGGCCTTTGCCGCGGTGGCCATCGTGTCGCTGATCTGGAGTAATATCACGCGCGATCCCTTCGTCAGGGTTTGGGAATCCTTTCCCCGCGCGCAATTGGGCGCGCTGAGCACGATGGTGCTGTCGCCGGTAGCGGCCCTGCTCATCACCAATCAGCTCAAGACCGCAAAGCACATACGCCGCTTCATCGGCTGTTTCCTGGTTGCCGGTATCCTCGGCCTCATTCGGTCGTTTGGAGACCTGAATCTACCGTTCCCCAATACGCGCGGCCTGTTCCCGCTGTGGATCATCACGCTGACAGCCGGACAGGCGCTCTTTAACGAAAAACTCTCCCGCCGGGTGCGTCTCTTTTTCCTGGCGATCGCCGCAGCGTGGTTCATTTACCAGTTCGGTCAAGGCATCACCTGGAAGAGCGGTTGGCTCCCGCCACTCGTTGCACTGCTGGGCCTGAGTGTGCTGCGCTCACGCGCGCTATTTGCTGTGGCGCTGATCGCCGGGATGATCTTCGTTTTTGCCAAGTGGGATTCCCTGTCGCGCTCCTTTGAAGAGGAGCAGGTAGAAAGCGGCAACACCCGGGCCGCGGCCTGGGAAATCAACTGGCAGTTCACGCATGAGCACTTGTTTCTCGGCATGGGGCCGGCGGGTTACGCCGTTTACTATATGACCTACGTGCCCAACCAGGGCATGGCCACTCACAATAACTACATCGACGTTGTCGCGCAGACCGGCGTGCTGGGCCTGGCGATATTTGCCTGGATGCTGCTCGCGGGCGGTCGCGCCGCCTGGGAGACCACACGCCGCATACGCAGCCGTGGCTTCGACTATGCCCTGGCGATCAGCCTGCTGTGCGGGTATGCAGGTCTCATCGTCGCGATGGCGCTGGGAGACTGGTTCATTCCATTCGCGTATACGCAAGGCATCGCCGGTTACGACTACACCGTGTGGGGGTGGATGATGATCGGGCTGATCATGTTATTACATCATCGGTACGTGATCGCCGGCGACGAGGCCGACGCGCCAGCGCCTTCGCCCGCGCTGCCTGCATCGGCAGAGCTCTAGAGCTATGACAGCTCTACCCGATCGAGCAGAAAATGGGACGCGGATGAACGCGGACACCTGCACCCACCTGCGGTGTTTGCAGGTGCGGTGTGAACGCGGATCGAAATGCTCGATCTGCGAAATCCGCGCGAATCTGCGTCCAAAGAATTGCGGTAATCATCGCCCCCCGTCAAAGCCGGAAGAGCCCCTATGACTCAAAAAAGAGCGACCAGCCGCATGGCATCACCAGCTGTCGCCCTCATCATTCTGAATTACAACCGGCGCGACGACACACTCGCTTGCCTGCGGTCGCTGCAAGCGCTGTCGTACCCAAACGCGCGCTGGCTGCTCGTCGATAACGGCTCAACCGATGACTCGGTTGAGAGGGTGCGCCGCGAGTTCCGCAACGTCGATATTCTCGAAACGGGAGATAACCTGGGCTTCGCCGCGGGCAACAACGTCGGCCTGCGGGCGGCGCTCGACGCTGGCGCCGATTACCTGCTGCTGCTCAACAACGATACGGAAGTCGCGCCCGATCTACTCGATGTCTTGATCGAGACTTGCGAGGCCGAGCCGAGGATCGGTGTGGTCGGGCCGAAGATTTACTATCACGATCGGCCCGATACCCTCTGGTCGGCCGGCGGCCTCATCGATTGGCGGCGCGGCACGAGCGCGATGCGCGGCCTGGACGAAGTGGATCGAGGCCAGTTCGATGCGTCAACCGACGTGGACTTCGTAACCGGTTGCGCTCTGCTCGTACGGCGAGCGGCCGTCGAGCAAGCCGGCCTCATCGACGAGCGGTTCGGGATGTATTTCGAGGAGACGGAATGGTGCGTGCGCATCGCGCGCGGCGGGTGGCGCATCGTCTACGCGCCCAACGGCCGGCTGTGGCACAAAATTCGCCCGGCCCAGCAAGATACTTCACCGCGCATCACCTATTACATGACGCGCAATCGCCTGCTCTTCCTGCGCCTGACGAACGCGCCACTGCGCGCCTGGCTGCACGCGATCTTGATTCAAGACTTGCGCACCTGGCTGAGCTGGAAAGTCAAGCCGCGCTGGCGATACCGCGCTCCGCAACGCGCGGCCATGCGACGAGCGTGGCGCGACTTCATTCGCCAGCGCTTCGGCATGCTGGCCTTGAAGGTGTAAGTGATGCGCATTCTGGCGCTCTCCACCTGGTGGCCCGAACCGGCCGACAACGGCTCGCGCATACGGATCGCGCAATTGCTGCGCGCGCTGGCCTGCGAACACGAGGTGCACCTCGTCGCGCTCGCCCAGGAATCGGTACAACCGGAACAACGCGCCCGCCTGGAGCAGGTCTGCGCATCGGCCCACGCCGTGCCGCAGCGCGCGTGGACACTTCGGCGCAGGGATGTCCTCGCCAGCTTGTGGCGGCCAGAACCTGCCTCGGTACGCGCGAAGTGGAATCCGGCATTCGCCGACCGCGTGCGCGAACGAGTCGCCGCGCTGCATCCAGAATTGGTCATCGCCTTCCAAATCGATGTCGCCCCTTATGCGCGCGACATCGCCGATGCGCCGCGCGTCCTCGAAGAACTTGAGGCGGCTTATCTGCTGGAGCAGTCTATTGCCGAACGCCATCCGCGACGACGCCTGCGCGCCTGGTTCACCTGGATCAAACACCGCGCGTACGTCTCGAACCTGCTGCGCGATTTCGACGCGTGCACCGTCGTGTCGAAGCGGGAACAGGCACACATCCAGAATCTTGCGCCGCGCGACACGCCGGTCATCGTCATTCCTAACGGCGCAGACGTGGCGGGGTGCGCCGGGACATGGGGCGATCCAGAACCCGACACACTGCTCTATGCAGGCGCGCTGTCCTTCGAGGCGAACCGAGATGCCGTCGCGTATTTTTTGAGCGCGAGCTTTCCTCGCATCCGGTCGCAGCGGCCCAACGCGCGGCTGCGCGTCACCGGCAAAGTCGATGCGGCGCAGCGCGCTGCGCTTCCCAGCCTCGATGGCGTCGAGTTCACGGGCTATCTGCCGGATGTGCGGCCCGCTATCGCGCAGGCCTGGGCCGAGGTCGTGCCCCTGCGCAAAGGAGGCGGCACGCGCTTGAAAGTGCTCGAAGCGTTAGCGCTCGGCACGCCGGTTGTCTCAACGTCCAAGGGCATCGAAGGGCTGGACCTGGAACACGATCGGCACGTGCTGGTTGCCGATGGCGGCGACGATTTTGCGGCGGCCACGATCCGCCTGTTGGCGCAACCCAACTTGCGCGCTCGCTTATCGACTGCCGGCCAGCAGCGCGTCCGCGAGTGTTATGATTGGCGGGTGATTGGGCAGCATTTGAACAGCCTGGTTCGTGATCTTGTTAAAGTCCTTTAGCCATTTATCGCGATCCCGCTACTACATTCCTCTAACGGCTTCACAACGGGCATCTAACCTTCTGTCCCTACTCTACACTTGGCGAGCTGAGGGAATTAGCGCGATCCACGATTCGGCCTGCTCCGGTATTGCTGAATGGATATATCAATCGTCGTCGTCAATCTCAATACCAAACAATTGCTACGTGACGCGCTCGCGGCCTTGCCCGATGCGTCTCGCGGCCTGTCTTCTGAGACGATCGTCGTCGACAATGGCTCGACGGACGGCAGCGCGGCGCTCGTGCGCGAACGATTCGCGCACGCTCTGCTGATCGTCAACGAGCACAACGCCGGCTTTGCAGCGGCGAACAACCAGGCCATGCAGCGCGCGCAGGGAGAATTCGTGCTGCTGCTCAACAGCGATACACGCGCCGCGCCCGACTCGATCGCAACGCTGGCTCGCTTTTTGAAAGCACAACCGCGCGCCGGAATTGTTGGGCCGAGGTTGCTCAATGCTGATGGCACGTTCCAGGGTTCGGCCGCCGCTTTCCCGACTCCTGCCGGCGAAGCGCTGCTGTTGTTAGGCGATGTAGCGCGCCGGCTGCGCGGCCCACTGTTTCCCTATCACTCGCTGCCGGACGATCGCTCGCCGCGCCGCGTGGACTGGATCTCCGGCGCCTGCCTGCTCATCCGGCGCGCCGTCATCGATCAGATCGGCGGACTTGACACCGGCTACTTCATGTACACCGAAGAGACCGATTGGTGTTATCGCGCTCGACAGGCGGGCTGGGAAACGTGGTGGCTGCCCGAACCGGGGGTGTATCACCTCAACGGCGCGACGGCGCAGCAGACCTTTGCGCGCAAGCGACGCCAGATTTACGGCAGCAAGACGCGCTTCTTTCGCAAGCACTACGGCCGGGTTGCGGCGGGCATGTTTGCCTCGGCCGTCTGGATCACCTCGCTGATCAAGACCGTCTGCTGGGGTGGCCTGGCGTTGTTCGGCAAGTCAGATCGGCGCGAACGAGCCAGGCTGAACGTTCGATCGTATCTTGAAGTGCTCAGCCATAGCCTGGTGCGGAGCGAAGCATGACCGCTTACGTGAGACGAGACGCGCTACTCCTCTTCGCCATCCTGCTGGTGTGCTACACGTACTTCCTCCCGCGCTGGGCGGACTGGAATCAGAATTCGCGCTTCTATCTGGTGCGCGCAGTCGTCGAGAAAGGCACGCTGGCCATCGACGCTTACGCCGAAAACACCGGCGACTACGCCACCATCAACGGCCACACCTACAGCGACAAAGCGCCGGGGTTATCGTTTGCGGCGGCGCCCATTTACGCCGTCGTCAACGCCGCGACGCGCATTCCCGCCATCGAGCGCATCATTCAGCGCCTGGCGAATAGTCCTGCCTTCGCCGACACGTTGAATTCAGAAGGAACCGGTCTCCTCGAAGACAAGATCCACGCCGCGTTGGGACTGGCCGCATCGACCTTCGTGTTAGTCATGCTGCCTTCTGCCGCGCTGGGCGTGATGCTCTACGCGTTCCTGGCGCAGATCGGTTTGCCGCGCCTGGTCTGCACGATCACGCCGCTGATCTACGGGCTGGCGACGATTGCCTTCCCCTACTCCGGCGCGTTTTACGGCCATCAGTTCGTCGCCGTTCTGTTGTTTGCCGCGTTCTACCTGGCGTTTTTGATGCGACGGCGGCGAATCGGCGCGCGAGCCATGCCGGTCATCGGCTTCCTGCTCAGCTACGCCGTCATCAGTGAATTTCCCGCCGGATTGATCGCCGTCGCCATTGCGCTCTATGCAGTGTACGCCACGCCCGATCGACGCTGGATACTCGGCGCGATCGTGGTCGGCCTGCCGCCGCTCGTCTTGCTCGGCGCGCACAACGCGGCGATTTTTGGTGCGCCGTTCAAGTTGGGCTACGAATACTCGACGTTGTGGAGCGCCGAGCATAGCACCGGTTTTCTCAGTCTCACCTACCCGACGTTTCAAGCGGTGTGGGGCATCACGCTCGATTCGTATCGCGGGCTGTACTTCATCGCGCCGATTCTGCTGCTGGCCTGGCCGGGGTTGATCGACTTTTGGAAGGCACGCGCCTGGCGCGCCGAGTGGGTTGTGTGCGGGTGGGCCATCGCCAGCTTCTTCGTGTTCAACGCTTCGTCGGTGATGTGGCAGGGCGGATATTCAATCGGCCCACGTTATTTGGTTCCGATGCTGCCCTTCGCTGCCGTGCCGCTGGCCTTCGGCTTGGCGATGGCATTGCGCCGTCGTTGGTCGATGATTGTCGTCGGCATGATGGGGCTGTGGTCACTCGCCGCGGTCTGGGCCTTGACGATTGGCGGCCAATCGTATCCTGATTACACACTCAATCCATTGTTCAACTATGCGCTGCCGAAGCTGGCGAACGGCGATATTGCGCGCAACCTGGGCATGCTGCTCGGCCTGCGCGGATGGGCCAGCCTATTGCCTTTGATCGTCATCTGCGCGGTTTTCATTGGATTACTGGTCAGGCGGCTCGGCAGCTTGCGCTTGGCCGAGTACGGGCTGTCGAGTCGCGTCAGCGCCGGCGCATCTGCATCGAGTCCGCACTAGACGAGACAGGTCGATGACTCACGCGCGATGGGACTCGCTGAAGACATGGAGCGCATTTCGTGTTTCGGCTGTAGCCAGTGAGCGGTTGCTAGGGGTCTCGCTGTTTCTGCTCGGCATGCTCACGCGCCTGCCGTTCACCAGTCAAATCTTGTATCACTGGGACTCGGTGAACTTTGCTCTTGCGCTCGACCGCTTCGACATTGCCAGCGATCAGCCGCACGTGCCGGGTTACATTCTATACGTCGCGCTGGGGCAGGTCGTCAATGCGCTGTTCCGTGACCCGCAGACGACGTGGGTCGCCATCAGCCTGATCAGCTCGGGCCTGGCGGTGATGGCGATCTACCTGCTCGGCCGCGATCTGTTTTCGCGCGAAACGGGATTGATCGCCGCGCTGTTCCTGACTGCCAGTCCGTTGTTCTGGTTCTACGGCGAAGTGGCGCTACCGCACAGCCTGGATACGTTCGCGGTGATCGGCGTGGTCTGGCTGCTGTATCGTCTCTGGAAGGGCGACGCGCGATTCGCCATTCCCGCCGCGATAGCGATAGCCGTCGCCGGCGGCTTGCGGCCGCAAACGCAGGTCTTCCTGTTGCCTCTGGCGCTGTGGGCGAGTTGGCGACTCGGCTGGCGCAAGCTCGGGCCAGCGCTCGCAGCGATGATCGTCGTCGATGTGTTATGGGTCGTGCCGCTCGTGATGAGCGTGGGCGGGATCGGGCGTTACCTGGAAGTCTTCAATGCTTTCTCTCAACGCTTCAACGAGTCGACGACGATCTTCACCGGCGGTCTCGCCGGCCTGGCGCGCAACCTGACGAAGCTCGGCAGGTACACGCTCTACGGTTGGGGCGCAGCGATCGTGCCTGCTGTGTTGTACGGTTTTCGCTACTTAAGGAAAACGGCTCTACTGGATCAGATGGAAAAGTCTAACCGCAAAGGGCGCAACCCCGCCAACAGCATGCGGGGCAGGGAGCGCAAAGTTCTAGAAAACCTTGGCGTCCTTTGCGTTCGTTGCGGTTCAATTCCCGCTAAAGCCGGAAGAGTCTTGGCGCCTTCGTGGCTTGGTGGTGAAATTGCGTTCTGGCTATGGTGGATTGCGCCGGCCGCCGCATATTACACGTTCATTCACATGGGGCAGCAAGGGCTGGTCTTCGTCTATTTGCCTGCGCTGCTGCTGATCAGCGCTGAAAGTCTACGGCGGCTGACAGTCGGGCGCAAGGCAATGCTGTGGCGAGTCGCTGGAGGATTAGCCGCGCTCGGCGCGATCATCTTCGTAGCATTACCCACCTACCCGTTCGGCGGCGATCGGTTCAAACTGCTGACGTGGGACACGATCCGCGCGCAAGATCGGCTCTATCAAGAGCGCGTCGTCACCGTTCGACACGACTTTCCAGCCGGCCGCGCTATCCTTATCACATCGCAGTGGCGGCACGCCGAGTATTACTTTGCCGATTATCCACTCGTTCGATTCGATATCATCGCCAAGTGGGAAGCGGGTGAAGGCCAGGCGGCTATCGACCGCGCGGGTGACGAACGGTTAGCGGCATCCGATCTATTGGGACACCCGCTCGCTCAGGGTGAGACGGCTTATTTGATCGTTCTGGACGACGAGTTGTTACCGTTTCTCGGTTCAGCGTCCACGGCGCGCGCTTACGCTTCAGCCGGCAGCACGCCAATCACTTACCTGGAGATACATCCCGGCGATTTCATCACCATCGATGCGGATTCATTCGGTGTGATGACGGCGACTGGATATGCGGCCAGCGCGTTGCTTTATTAGAGCGAATTCGACTTGGCTTTACGGAATACGGAATACGTCATGTCGGTTATTCCAATGGTTTCCGTAGAGCGTATTCCGTATAGGTTCCTGGCACATGGCAACTATTGAAACTCGACAACCGCTGACAGCCACTCCGCCCGCTTCGACGGCGCTTACGCCCGCTGCCATCGACAGGCGAGCATGGCGCTTCGCCGCGTTGGTCATCGTCGCCGCGCTGCTCTTGTCCTCCGCGCCGTACGTGTTCGCGGCTATCAGCGCGCCGCCTGACAAACACTTCATGGGTCTGGTCATCAACGTGCCCGACCACGTGCAATACTTCTCGTGGATGCGCGACTTATCGACGGCGAACCTGGCCGCCGATCGCTTGACGGCCGAGCCGAACGAGCCGGCCTTCTTCAATCTATTGTGGTGGGCGCTGGGCCGCTTCGGCCAATTGACCGGACTGGATTATGCCGGGCTGTACATGATGCTGCGTCTGGTCGCCATCGTCGTCTGCCTGGTGTGTTGCTACGGCTTCTTGAGAATCGCGTTCGAGGAAGAGAAGCGGCGGCGCGTCAGCTTGCTGATCGTCACGTTTGGCGGCGGATTGGGTATCGTCTGGATCGTCGTCAAGTATGCGATGCGCCTGCCGGAAGCGCCCTTCCCGTTTGACATTTACACGACTGAGCCAAATACGTTCTTTAATCTGATGGGGTTTCCCCACTTCGCGCTGGCGCTCGGACTACTCGTCGCCACATTTGGACTGGTGCTGACGGCGATACGCAAGCAGCAACACCGCTATTCCATCGCCGCCGGAATCATTGCCTTGATTCTGGGTCTGCAACACGCTTACGATCTGGTCACCATTTACGCCGTGCTCGGCCTGTTCGGCGCGTTGCTGTGGTTGCGCGACCGGCGCTTCCCGCGTTTTCTCTTCATGTCGGGTTTGATCGTATTTGGACTGTCGATGCCGCCCGCGGCATACTCGCTGCTACTCGTTAAAGCGAACCCGGTGTGGGGCGAAGTGCTGGAGCAATTCGATCTGGCCGGCGCATTCACGCCCGGCCCGCTGAACTTGCCGATCCTGCTCGGTATTCCGTTCGTGCTGGCCTTGCTCGCCTTTCGGCCGCGCATGCTGCGCAGCCAGAGCGATGTGGAGCTGTTCGTCGCGGCGTGGTTCCTTTCGCATTTCATGTTGGTCTATCTGCCGGTCGATTTTCAAATTCATCTACTGTTGGGCTGGCAGATACCGATTGCGATTCTCGCCACACGTTTCTTATTCGACCGCGTCGCATGGGCGCACAAGCGCCGCCTGATGGCCGCCGGTCTCGTCGTGCTGATGCTCGTGACCAACGTGTACCTGCTGGCCTGGCGCTTCATCGATCTGCGGCGCTACGAAACGCCGTACTTCCTGCCGCAATCCGACATCGCCGCCTTGAGCTGGCTGGCGGAGAACGCCGCCTCGTCCGACGTGGTGCTGGCCGATTTGGACTTCGGCCAGTACGTGCCAACCTGGTCGGACGCGCGATCGTTCCTGGCGCACTGGACCGGCACACTGCGTTATCTCGACAAACAGAAAATGGTCGATGTCGTTCTGGGCGAACAGGCCAGCGACGCAGAACGCATGGCGATCCTGATGGACTCCGGCGTAACCTACGTCGTATCGCGCGCAGGCGGCGGCGACGAACTGGCCGATTTACCCGCGCTCACTCCCGCTTTCAACAACGGCCAGACCGTGATATATCGTGTGCAATCCGTGCCGTAAAGTAGAGGCAGTATGCTGCGACACAACCATCACCCCGCCACGACCCCATATCGCCTGCGTATCGGCGCGATGCTCATTGTCCTGCTCACCGTGATGTCGCTGCGGTTGAGCACTTCGCATGCAGTCGCACAGGGCAATGGCTGGAGCACACCGGTCCTGGTCTCGGAGCCGCCGTCTTCGTGGTTTTCGGACATCGTCGTCGCGCCCGATGGCGCGGTTCACATTATCTGGTCGAGCGGCAAAGAGCGGCCAGGCGAATTAGCCGGTTACGACCTATTGATGCACCGCGCCTTATTGCCTGACGGCATCTGGTCGCCCATTAACGATATTAGCAATCCGGGCTTTGGCGGCTTCGCCGTGCGCAATAGTATTATTTTAGGCCGAGACGGACGCTTTCACATTCTGCTGCGCAGCGCCATGCGCGTCGAGCACATCAGCGTGCTTTGGGAACAGGCCAGCTCGGCAGCTGCTTGGAGTCCGCCGCGCCGTATCAATAGCGGACGCAATACTCCCTACTACACCGAGCTGGCCACTGATAGCCGGGGAACCTTGCACGCGGTCTGGACTGAAAACACGCCGGATGACCCCCAACAACCCAGGGAGAAGTGCTCGCTGTGTTCTGACCTGTATTATCGCCATTCCAGCGACGGCGGCGATCTATGGTCGACGCCCATCAACCTCTCGCAGATGCCACAAGGCACCGACAAGCCGCAGATCAAGATCGATCAGCGGGATCGTATTCACGTCGCCTGGGATGAGGGCCTCGATCGCAACGTGGCAAGCGATCCGTTGTGGGGCGCCTATCGTCGGTCGGATGATGGAGGCATAACCTGGACACCGGTCATCACCTTCAGTCTCCCAACCGACTTGATTCAGCAAACCACACTGGGCGTGACCGGCAATGGCAACCCGATCGCCGTGTATCGCGCAACCGCCAGTCAGACGATTTACTACCAGTCGTCTCCAGACGGCGGCAACACCTGGAATGCTCCGCAGCCATTACTCGGCGTGCTGGCACGCTCCGTGAACGAAACGTTATTTGATGGTTACTCGACAGTTACTGACGGCGCGGGCCGGGTGCATCTCTTTTTGTCCGGCTTGCGCGCCAGCGATGCCCAAGTGCGGGTCAAGCCGTTGTTGCTTCATCTGGTCTGGGATGGACGCAGCTGGTCGACGCCCGAAGTGGTCATCGATGACGGTCTTTATCCAGAGTGGCCCAACGCGGTGGTGGATGGCAATACGCTGCATCTGACGTGGTTCACGCGCAGTGAGGAGGATCGGTTCATCAGCGACCGGGCGAATTACCAGGTCTGGTATAGCCGCGAGACACTCGATGGGCCGCCGGTCAACCTGCTCCCGACATTTACGCCTATGCCAACCGCGACGCCCTGGCCCACGCCGACGCCTATTCCGACGACGACGCCCTGGCCTACCTTCAGCAGCGGCTCGCTGCCCGCCAATGCGCAGGCGGGCCAGCCGAATCTGGAAAACCATGCGCTCACCAGCTTGTTTCTCGGCGCAGCTCCGATTATCATCATCGCGGCGGTCGTCGTCGTGGTTCGACGCGTGCAGGACCGTGCTTAACCCTGGCGCGCGCTTATTCATGCAGATTTCCTATTGAATAATGTCAGCGAATTCAATACAATCGAGCCGATTTCACCTCCAAACTGTGTAAACCTATGAGCTTTCCTATGCGACGTAGAGTCTCTGTCTTAGCGTGCCTGCTCGCCGTGTTAATCGGCTGGCCGGCTTCAGGCGCAGTATCCTCAGCCCGGAACAGCCTGGTTGAAATACCGCCTGCGCTCGAATCTCGCCAGCTGGCTGCCGCACCGCTCGCGCAAGTGAGCGGGACAAATAATCAAGCGGCAGCCAGCGAGTGGATGCAATTGGCTGGCAATGTGCAGCGCACCGGCTACGTCGCGACCGAGGCGCCCGGCCCGTGGCAGCTCAAATGGATCTGGAACGGCCCGGTCAACGGCGGCGATGCCGGCCCGGCCAGCGGCCATTTACAGCTCCCCCAAGGCGTTCAGCCCGTGGTCGGCAACGGCTTGTTGTTCGTGGGGCATAGCGACGGTCGGGTGCGCGCGATCTCTGAAGCGACCGGTCAAGTGGCGTGGACGGCGGCGCTTGGCGGATCGATCAACAACGCTGGCGCGTACGATCCGGATACAAATAGCGTCTACTTCGGCTCGACCAATGGAAACTTCTATCGACTGAACGCCAACGATGGTCACGTCGAACGCTCCAATCGACCGGGAGGCGAGGTCGTCATGGCCCCGCTGGTTGTCGGTAATGCCGTATACGTGGGCACGACCACGCATGTTTTCTACGGGTTCGACAAAACCAGCCTGGCGCAAAACTGGTCGTACGACGCCGGGGCCGCACTGCGAGCCTCTCCCGCCTATTCGGCCAATTATGGCGGCCTGATCATTATCCTCGCCGAAGATAAATCCGTCCACGCGCTGCAAATTAGCACCGGCGCACGCCGCTGGCGAGTGACGGTCAACGGCGATCCCGATCCGCTGCGCGGCAATACCATCTTCGCCGACACTTATCCGGTGGTGTCCGACGCCAACGACGTGGTGCTGGTGCGCTCGTACAGCGATTGGGATAAGATGTGGCAACCCACCGGTGGCGCGCCCAACTCGATCGCCGGCATTCGGAGTTTCCTGAGCGCCAATCCCGACCATGAATCGTTCTTCGTCCTGGAGTTATCGGATGGCGAGAAGAAGTACATTGCTCCCGTCCTGCCCGGCTCGATCGGCAACGGCGGCGACTTCCAATCGGTGCCGCCGCAGGCCGTCGTCAAGCGCTTCAGCGACGGGACGGAGGTCGCTTACCTGCTGTGGCGCAACAAGCAAGCGTGCCTGTCGTCTTGCGACGGGCGCGAAGACACGACGCTGGGCGAGATGAACCTGCAAACAGGCGACATTCGCTTCGTGGATTCTCACAAGAACGAGGGCAGCCTGCGCCTGCCGACCGACGAGCACAGCCCGTTATCGATGGCCGGCGATAGCCTGTTTCACGCGCACTGGATGGCGCTGGGCGGGGTGCGCATCACCGACCGATCGGCCAGCTACGGCGGCAGCTTCGGCAACCCGATTCGAACCCAAGAGCTGACGCCGGTGCTGAACACGCTGGCCAGCGGCAGCTGCTCCAATCGCAATTCGAGCAATCATTCCTGCCCGCAGGATATGTACGTGCCGGGCGACAGCTACCGGATCGATCCGGGCTTCTACATCTACTACTACAACCAGCGCGTTTACGATCAATACTGGACGACGCCCGTGCGCAGCGCCGCGTTCAACAACGGCACGATTTATTGGAAGAGCATCGACGGCGCGATCATCGCGCTCAAGAGCCAGAACAGCCAGCCGAGCGTGCCGCCGTCGAGCAAAACGGCCTCGCCCGGCTACGGCGACCAGAACGACAACATCACCTTCACCATCACCGTCGGCGGCAGCGGCAAAGCGACGACCGTGATCGACACACTGCCGACGCAGCTAACATACATCTCGGACTCGGATACGTGCCCCGGTGATGCGACGTACAATGCCGGGGCGCGCCAGATCAGTTATTCCAACACGCTGACGCTGGGCGCGACGTGCACGATTCAAATCGTCACGCAAGTCAACATCGCCCAAATCGCCGCCATCACCAACACGGCCAACATCAACAACGGCATTTCGTCCAGCAACGTATCGGCAACCGTGATTCTCAACGGGTATCACGTCTATCTGCCTGTCATCCTCAAGTCGTTCTGACGACATCGTATGCCCATAGCCTTGAAACTGTCAGGGCGCACGCTTGCACGCGCGGGCCTGATCGGCGCGCTGCTGCTCGTCACACTGGTCGGGTACGCGAGCCGGCCGGCGCAGCCTGCGGCTCTCCCTGGTCACCCTACTTCGCCCGATCAGGATGATTCCCCAGCATCTACTCTCCCACTGGCGACGGCACTGATCACCCATACCATTTATCTGCCGGTCACGCTGCGCGAAGCCATTTCAGGCCCGGACACTCTGCTGCGCAATGGCGACTTCGAATCAGGCGCCCTGTCCGGTTGGACAGCCAGCGGCGCCGCGGCCACGCTGGATGAAGCACACACCGGACAGTGGTCGGCGCGCGTCCGATACAGCGGGTCGGGCGGCAGCCGCCTCGAGCAGATCGTCGATACCGAAGTTGGTCGCGGCTACAAACTCACCGGCTGGATCAAAATCGCCGAAGAATCGGGGGAGGATTGGGGCGGCTTCCGCTTCGCCGCAGTGAGTTGGGATTGGCAGACAACCGAGCAGACCGCGTGGCTGACACGCGCCGCGCTGGGCAAGGATTGGATCAAAGTATCCCTCGCGTTCACGGCGACGACCGATCTAACGCGCATCCAGATCGGCTACTTCGGCGGATCAGGGCGACGCATGACCGTCTACGTGGATGATCTGGCCTTGTTTGTCAAAGGCTCAAATCTGCCGCCGCAAATTGAAGCGGTCACGCTGACACCCTCCACGCTGAACAGCCTGCCCCAAGAGCAACAGTTCCAGGTGATTGGCGACGATCTCGACGGCGCGATCACGGGTGTGATGTGGGATTTCGGCGATGGGACGCGCGCCTTGTCGCCCAATGGCACGCATCGCGCGGCCCTGCCCGGCCGCTACGTGGCGACGGTGAGCATCGCCGACGACGATGGCGCAGTCGCGACGAAGACGCTGGCCTGGTCGGCAACCGATAGCCGCTTCCCCGGCCTCATCATCAACACACCTTCTGAACTCGAATCGACGACGGGCAATCCCACACTGACCTTGAGCGGCAACGCGAGTGGTTCAGGCGTGCAGGTACGTGTCAGTTCGGATCGCGGCGTGCTCGGTTCGGTGAGCGGCACGTCGAACTGGAGCGCAAGCATTGCGCTCCAACCGGGCCTCAATCGAATTCTGGCGCAGGCCGTCGATGCGAACAAACGGATGGTCACGGCGGAGCGGCTCGTGCGCTACGTTCCCTCGCAGCCGCTCGGCATATCGAACGTGAGCGCCAGCGCCGCGAATGTGCCGCGCTGGGATATGATCGAAATCACCTTCGCGCTCAACAACAGCGCAGCGACGAGTCCACAGTTTCCTTACGACGACGCGCCCGCGCCAGGGCTGGGCCGGCTCGACGGCGTGACGGTCGACGCGCTCTTCACGCCCGACAACTGGCGCACTGCATACCGCAGACCTGCGTTCCTGAATCAACGTTACCAGCGCGCGCTCAAAGGCGGGCAAGAGTGGCTATATCCGATCGGCGCGCCGGTGTGGACGGTGCGCTTCGCGCCGCCTCAAACGGGCAGCTGGAAATATCGCATCGAGGCGCGCGAGGCAAAGGGGCTCGCGCGATCCAGCGATTACGCATTCACAGTAGGCGCGCCGACGAATGCCAACAACCACGGCCCGATCCGCGTCGCGCCCAACGACTCGCGTTACTTTGAGTTTGCGGACGGCACGCCGTTCCTGGGAACCGGTCACGGCATCGGATTCTCGAACGACAGCTATGCGTACGACGCGGTCGATACCTTCAACGCCATCGGCGACGGCAACCAGCAGTTCTTTCGCTGGTGGGTTTCGGGACACTTATGGGGATCGGCCTGGTATCCCTGGGCGTCGCGCACGCTGCCCTACGCAGGCACTGTGCCCGCCACCGGCCTGACGCTCGACCGCGCCTACGGCAACGGCCTGGCTGCGCTCCAGTTGGATGAAGACAATCCGATCATGTTCCAGGGATTCGAGACGGGGCATGCCGGGCTGACTCCCGGCCGAACGTATCGCGTCGTCGTGCGCTGGCGAAGCGAAGGGGTGACCGGCCCGACGAAATCGGGCAGGCCATTCGGCGCGACGGTGAAACTCACCGGTTGGCCGGAGCCGGGCCAGACCGAATCGATTGCCGCAGTCGTGCCGCACGTGAACGGCGATACACCCTGGCACGTGGCAACCGGCGACTTCGTCGCCAGCGGCGATTTTATTCCAAACGTCTCGCTCATCCTGGAGAACACCACCGGCGGCGCGGCCTACGTCGACGAAATTGCGGTGTACGAAGTGCTGTCCGGCGGCGCACTCGGCCCACAATTGCTGCGTTCGCCGAAGTTCAACGCGCACCTCACGTTCGATCCCAGGCGCAGCGCCGGCATGGACGCCATCTTCGGCGAGGCGGCGAAACGCGGCTTGTATTTCAAACTCGTCATCAGCGAGAAACAGGAATACCTGCTCAATCACCTGGGGTCGGGCGGTCTGCCCGATCCGAACGGCAATCACTTCAACGCGGTGGGGGACACACCGACACAGGCGCTTCACGAAGCGCACTGGCGGTATTTGAGCGCGCGTTTCGGCGCGTATCGCTCGATTCATTCATGGGAACTGGTCAATGAAGAAGCGCCCGGCCCTGGCGATCATTTTCAATTGACGGCGCGTCTCGCCACGCTCGCGGCGGCGGATGGCAATCCGCACCTGGCGACCACGTCGACGTGGGCGACATTGGCCGAAGAGGCGTGGAACGATCCGGCGAGCGCGCCGATCAGCTACAGCGACTTTCATGCTTACGTGCGCGGCACGGGCTGGATCGAGCCGAAAGACGAGCTGGCGAACGATTCGGCGCGCTTCTTCCACGAGTACGATTTGGATGCGCGAGCGGCCGATTTCGGCAAGCCGGTAGTGTGGGGCGAGCAAGGTATCGACGGCACGCAGGGCACCGATCATCAGGAACCGTTGCTTGCCAACGATCAAAACGGCGTGTGGCTCCATAAGCTGACGTGGGCGCGGGCCGGGCCAGGCGGCGTGTATCCGCTGTACTGGTACACCGACCACATCTTCGACAAATCACTCCACCACATCTTCGGCGCGTGGAAGCGCTTCATGTCCGGCATTCCATTGACCAACGGCCATTATCAAGACGCTGACGCTACGACCACGCATGGCAACCTGCGCGTCTTCGGGCAGAAGGACATGCAGGCCGGTCGCGCTCACCTGTGGATCGACAATCAGCAACAGTCCTGGCGCGCAGTGGTCGATCGCCGCTCGATTCAGGCTGTCAGCGGCATCGTTCGCCTCGCGTTAGGACACCCCAATACCACCGTCGTCGCAACCTGGTACAACACGACGACCGGCCAGCCGAGCCGCACGCAGACGCTGATAACAGATGCGGCGGGTATGCTTTCATTGAGCGTATCGAATCTGGCGACGGACACAGCGGTACGAATCGCCCCGGCGCAATAAAGCCCCCATTTCCCGTCTATTGGGTTGGCAAGTAGTTTCATACTCGATTCATACGCTCCTCCGTCCCTCCTCTCACAACCCACCGATAGACTTGCATACGTTGAAATGCTGACAGCGCGCGCCAATCGCCCGCTGACTATTTGTATGTTTGCGAGGTCTCGGTTTAATGCGACGAAGCACCAATCGCTTGTTGACGGCAGGCATGCCGGCGATCGTCTTGGTCATAGCCTCGTTCGTTATGACTCAGAATATGACTTTCGCTGTTTCGTCCCCGCCGCCGATTGTGGTGGTGGTGAACGACACGGCCAGCAATCCCTTCGGCCCCTACCTGGCCGAGATCCTCCGCGCCGAGGGCCTGCCCGCCTTCGACCTGCTCGATGTCGATAGCCTGTCC
>DATDPU010000021.1:0-6957 GCA_035292585.1 Anaerolineae bacterium
GCAATCGCATCTAATATGTCAATACCCGATCGGCCCCGAAAATGGGCCACTGCTCTCGGCCCGCGTCCTCGCGGGCCGTCCGCGGGGACGCGGACGGTGAGCCATCACGCCTGTATTTGCGCTGTGCAAGAATTTAGATGCGATTGCCCTAAAGCGGGCCGCAACCCAAAGGCTAACTACGGATATCTGCACTCCTGGGCATCGCCCGTCAGGGCCGGTAGGCCGCGCGCCCAGCGCAGGTGCAAGGTGACACGGCTTGCACCGATGTTGAGCAGCTTGCCCAAGGCCGAAGCGCCAATTTATGTGATACTTTTCACGAGGTGACATTTTTCACTCAGTATAGGACATTTGCCACTATAAACAGAGCCTTTCCTCTATTAAAGTAGGCTACCGGGCATCCAGAGATGCCCGGTTTCGCTAATCATTTTCATCTCAAGGAAGGTGTGACGATGATCACGCAATCTGTCGATACAAGACCGGTCGTAGGTATTGCACCGGCGCCTGACGGCATCAGCGTCGATGCCTTGCTCCCGCCCGCGATGGCAATGAAGGCCGAGCAGTTGGGCGTGAAAAAGGCGACGTTGGATGCGGTCAGTTTATTCGTACTAGCGGTTCTGGCGGGTGCGTTCATCGCGTTGGGCGCGATTTTTGCGACGACGATCAGCGCCGGCGGCATCACCATCAATACGGCCGAAGGCGCCAGAGCTTTCGCTACCGGGCTGCCCTACGGCGTGATTCGCCTGCTGAGCGGCCTGGTCTTCTCGCTCGGGCTGATCCTGGTCATCGTCGGCGGCGCCGAGCTGTTCACCGGCAATAACCTGATCGTGATGGCCTGGGCCAGCGGCAAGGTGAAGACGAGCGCGTTGCTGCGGAACTGGATCATCGTATACGTTGGCAACTTTGTCGGCTCGTTGGCGACGGCGGGGATCATGTTCTACACCCAGCAGTATACGTTCGGCAACGGCTCGATTGGCGCGGCTGCGCTGAACACCGCCAATGCGAAAACCGGGCTGGACTTCGTTCAGGCCATCGCGCTGGGCATCATGTGCAATGCGCTGGTCTGTCTGGCGGTGTGGCTGTGCTACAGCGCGCGCACGACGACCGACAAGATTTTGGCGATCATTCCACCGATCACGGCCTTCGTCGCGGCCGGCTTTGAGCACAGCATCGCCAACATGTACTTTATCCCGATGGGACTCTTCATCCGCGCCGGCGCGCCGGACTCGTTCTGGACTACGGTCGGGAAGACCGCGGCGGACTTTGGCAATCTCACCTGGGATCGCTTCCTACTCAACAATCTGCTGCCGGTCACGCTGGGCAACATCATCGGCGGCGCGGTGATGGTGGGGGCGGTGTATTGGTTCGTGTATTTGCGCAAGAAGTAGCTGCGCAACTCCAGGGTGTGTAATCCTTCGCGCCCCGCATGAATGAAAGGCATAGGCGATGACATCGAAACCACATCGCAAGGCTCAACCCGATCCAATTGTCGATGCAGCGGCCGCCAAACATGGCGCCGACATCGTGTCGATTTTCCACGCGCTACAGGCAGAACGCGGCTATCTGAGCGCGGACACGATCGGCGCAGTAGCCACTGCGCTCAAGCTACCCGACCGGCACGCCTTCGGCGTGGCAACGTTCTACTCGATGTTCTCGACGCAGCCGCGCTCGAAGAAGGTCGTTCGGGTATGCGATAGCCCGGCTTGCCGGTTGAAGGGAAGCGCGGCCGTGCACGCGGCAATCGAAACGGCGGCCGGCGGCGAATGGGCGGTCGAGCGCACGAGCTGTCTCGGCTTGTGCGACCGCGCCCCCGCGGCGCTGGTCGGCGACGAAGCCTGCGGCCCGTTGTCGCCGGATCGCGCGCGCGCGGCGTTAAGCGGCTGGCGTGGCGAGTATCCGGACTACACGCCAGCGCTGCCCGGCGAAGTGCGCGTGACGCTGGCGCGCCTGGGCCAAATCGATCCCGATTCGATCGACAGCGCGATCGCGGCCGGCGCGTATCAGGCGTTGAAGCAGGCGCTGGGCAGCACCCCGTCCGATGTGGTGAACCTCGTCGAGGCATCGGGTTTGCAGGGACGCGGCGGGGCGGGCTTTCCCGTCGGGCGCAAGTGGAAGTTCGTCGCGCAGACCGAGAGCGCGCAGAAGTATATTGTGTGCAACTTCGACGAATCGGAGCCGGGCACCTTCAAAGATCGGGTAGTCGTGGACGCTGATCCGCAACTAGTGATCGAAGGCATGGCGCTGGCGGGTTTTGCGGTTGGGGCAAACGCAGGGTATCTCTACATTCGCGGCGAGTACGAGTGGATCGCGCGGCGGCTGGAGCGCGCCATCGCGCAAGCAGAAGCACGCGGCTGGCTGGGCGAGAACATTCAAGGCAGCAGCTTCTCGTTCCGGCTGCATGTCCATCGCGGGGCGGGCGCTTACATCTGTGGCGAGGAGACGGCGCTGCTCGAATCGCTGGAAGGCCGGCGCGGCGAGCCGCGCATCCGCCCGCCGTATCCGACGACGCAGGGCTATCTCGGCCAGCCGACCGTCGTGAACAACGTCGAGTCTTTGTGCAGCGTGCCGGCGATTGTGTTGCGCGGCGCGGAGTGGTATCGCTCGTTAGGGATAGCGAACAGTCCGGGCGTCAAGCTGTTCAGCGTGTTCGGTCATGTCCGGCGACCGAGCGTGTTCGAAGCGCCGTTCGGTCTCACGCTGCGGCAGATCATCGATCAGTTTGGCGGCGGGATGCGCCCCGGCTCCTCCTTCAAGATGGCGCTGACGGGCGGGGCGGCGGGGACGATCGTGCCGGCTGAGTTGCTCGACGTGCCGCTCGATTTTGCGTCGGCGCGGCAGGGCCTCGCGCTGGGGTCGGGCGCGATGTTCATCCTCGACGAGTCGGCGTCGGCGGTGACTTTGCTGTACGGGCTGTTGCACTTCTTCGAATCGGAATCATGCGGCAAGTGCACGCCGTGCCGCGAAGGAACACGCCAGGCGCGTCTCATCGTCGAGCGAATCGCGAACGGGCAGGGTCGCGCCGGCGACGTGGCTGAGTTGCAACGACTGGCGAATCTGCTGCGGGCGACGGCGTTCTGCGGGCTGGGCCAATCGGTCGCGATGCCGCTCGAGAGCACGTTAGAGCATTTCGGACATGAGTTCGCGTGAGAATGTGATCAGTGAAAAGTGATCAGTGAGCGGTGAACGTGGGCAGGTAAACGGTGGGGGGGACGCGATGACGAAGATCGATTTCAAGAAGGAACTTAAGCAGCTGTATAACCCCTCGCCCAAACAGGTCGTCGCGGTAGATGTGCCGCCGTTGAATTTCTTGATGATCGATGGCGCGGGCGACCCGAACACCGCGCGGGCATACCCGCAGGCGCTAGCAGCGTTATACAGTGCGTCCTACACGCTTAAGTTCATGCTCAAAAAGGGCAAGGCGGCGATCGATTACGGCGTGATGCCGCTGGAAGGGCTGTGGTGGGCGCCCGATATGGCGCAGTTCAGCATCGCCGACAAAGGCGCCTGGCTGTGGACGGCGATGATCATGCAGCCGGATTTTGTAACCGAAGCGCAGGTGCGCGAGGCGGTCGAACAAGCTGCAAAGAAGCGCGAGTTGCCCGCGCTCTCCCAGATCAGGTTGGAGCGTTATCACGAAGGGCTGGCGGCGCAGATCATGTACATTGGCCCGTATGCGGCCGAAGGCCCGACCATCGCAGGCATCCACCGCTTTATCGAGGAGAGCGGGCATCAGTTGCGCGGAAAGCATCACGAGATTTACCTGAGCGATCCGCGCCGCACCGCGCCGGAGAAGCTGAAGACCGTGATTCGGCAACCGATGCAGTAAACGGCAGATGACTTGAAAGTGATGGGCTGTAGCCTAGCCCCCTGCTTGCGCCCGCTGCGGGGTCGTGGGCGTTTGCCGGGCACAAGGCCCTAAACTACCCATCAAAACTAAAGGGACTGTCTACTCGAGGTTTTGCGACAAACCGCAATTTGCGGGAGGTTGAATTATGGTCCGTGTGACGATTGATGACAAGACGATTGAGGTTCAAGACGGGACGACGGTGCTGCAGGCCGCGCGCCAGGCCGGTATCACCATCCCGACGCTGTGCGACCACCCGAACCTGACGCCGTACGGCGGCTGCCGCTTGTGCGTGGTCGAAGTGGAGGGCGCGCGGCTGCCGCAGGCCTCCTGCACCTTGCCCGTCAACAACGGGATGGTGGTGCGCACGGAAAGCCCGGCGCTGGCCGAGTCGCGCCAGGCAGTGCTGTCGCTGCTGTTGTCGAACTACGTCGACTCCGGCGAATCGGATCAAGGCGAAACCGAGCTCACCCGCTGGGTCAAGCACTACGACGCTCACCCGCCCGCAGGTCTCACGCCGAAAGCGCGTTATCCGGTGAACAGCGACCCCAATCCGTTCGTGTCGGTCGATCTCAACAAGTGCATTCTGTGCTCGCGCTGCATTCGAGCCTGCGCCGAGGTGCAGGGCCGCTTCGTGTGGGGCCTGGCCGAGCGCGGCTTCGACACGCACATCGTGGCCGGGGCCGATGCGACGATGCTCGAGGCGCGCTGCGAATCGTGCGGCGCGTGCGCGGCCTTTTGCCCGACGGGCGCGTTGAGCGACAAGCTGTCGATCGGGTTGGGGCATCCCGACAAGCTCGTGCGAACGACCTGCACTTATTGCGGCGTCGGCTGCCAATTCGATCTGAATGTCAAGGACAACCGGATCATCCGCGTCACCTCCAGCCCCGATGCGCCGGTCAATGGCATGGCGTTGTGCGTGAAGGGGCGCTATGGTTACGACTTTGTACATCATCCCGATCGGCTGAAGAAGCCGAAAGTCCGGCAGTATTTACTGGACGGACGACAAAGGACGAAGGACGAAGGGCGCGGAGAGTGGGTCGAGGTCGATTGGGAGACCGCGCTGAACATCACGGCGCGCCAGCTGCGCGCAACGCGCGACACCTACGGCGCGGATAGTATCGGTGTGTTGACTTCGGCCAAGTGCCTGAACGAAGAGAACTACCTGATGAATAAGTTCGCGCGCCAGGTGATCGGGACACACAACCTCGACCACTGCGCCCGGCTTTGACACAGCAGCACCGTGGCCGGTCTGGCCACCTCATTCGGCTCGGGCGCCATGTCGAACTCGATGGACGACGTCGCGAACGAAGCCCAGGCGATGCTGATCATCGGATCGAATACGACCGAGCAGCATCCGGTCTTCGGCGCGAAGATTCGGCAGGCGGTGTTACGGCGTAAAATGAAGCTGGTGGTTGCCGATCCGCGCAAGATCGATATCACCGAGTTTGCCACACTGCACATCCGGCAGAAACCCGGCACTGACGTGGCGCTGCTCAACGGGTTGATGAATATCATCCTGGAGCAAGGCTGGGAAGATAAGACCTTCATCGCCGAGCGCACCGAAGGCTTTGAGGAGTTCCAGGCGGCGGTCGCGCAATACCCGCCGGATAAAGCGGCCCGAATCACCGGCGTGCCGGTCGAGCAGTTGTACCAGGCCGCCGAAATCCTGGCGACGAACAAGCCGATGGCGGTGCTGTGGGCGATGGGCATCACCCAGCACATCGTCGGCGTGCGCAACGTGATGGATTTGGCGAATCTGCAAATGCTGTTGGGCAACATGGGCGTGCCGGGCGGCGGCGTGAACCCGCTGCGCGGTCAGAACAACGTGCAGGGCGCGTGCGACATGGGCGGCCTGCCGAACGTGTTCCCCGGCTACCAACCCGTGACCGATGCGCAGGCGCGTGAGAAGTTCGCGGAAGCGTGGGGCTTGGACGAAAGACCAACGACGAAAGACGAAGGTTTGGTCGTTCGTCCTTCGTCCTCCGTCGCCTTCGGTGACAAGCCCGGCCTGACCATGACCGAGATGATCCCGGCGGCGGGCGAGGGTAAGATCAAGGCGCTGTATATCCTGGGCGAAGACCCGGTGATGAGCGACCCCGATACGCATCACATTCGGCGCTGTCTGGACGAGTGCGACTTTATCGTGTTGCAGGAAATCTTCCCGTCCGAGACGGCGCCGTATGCGGACGTGTTGTTGCCGGGCGTGAGCTTTGCCGAAAAGACCGGCACGTTTACCAACACGGAACGGCGCGTGCAAATGGTGCGCCAGGCGATCGCGCCGGAAGGCGAGGCGCGCGCTGACTGGCGGATCACGGCGGAACTGGCCAAGCGGATTTTGGCGGCAGACGGTCGGCAAAGCATTAACGGGCCATTTGCCGGGTGGGAGTATGCCAGTACCTCGGAGATTATGGTAGAAATTGCCGCGCTGACGCCGAGCTACACGGGCGTGAGCCACGCGCGGCTGGAGCGCGGCGAGCGCTTGCAGTGGCCGGTGAAGAGCGCCGATCATCCGGGCACGCCGGTTCTGCACCTCGGCCAGTTCACACGCGGCAAAGGCAAGTTCATGCCGATCGAGCACATTCCGCCCGCCGAGCTGCCCGACGATGAATACCCGATGATCCTGAGCACGGGGCGCGTGTTGTATCACTGGCACGGCGGAGAAATGACGCGCCGCGCGAAAGGCTTGCTGGAAGTGTACGGCCAGTCACTCGTCGAGCTGAACCCCACGGACGCGGAACGGCTGGGTCTGAACGGCAACCGGCGCGTGCGGGTGACCTCGCGGCGCGGCAGCCTGGAAGCCGAGGCCTGGATCACGGATCGGGTGCCGCCAGGTATGGTGTACGCCAATTTCCACTTCCCAGAGGCGCCGACCAACTCGCTCACGATTGCCGCACTGGACCCGATCGCTAAGATTCCCGAATACAAGGTCTGCGCCGTCATGGTGGAAGCGGTGAAGTAGCCGGGGGATGGCTAGTACTTCGACAACTTGAAGTTGCATAGTTCCTGCCGCAGTTGCAGTGCGAAGCCGCCCCGTGGGCCTGCGGCGGACGGCAGTGCCAGCCGCCGCCTTTCATTGTCAGCTATAAGGACGGGCGGCGGCCTGCCCACGAGCG
>DATDPU010000022.1:0-4487 GCA_035292585.1 Anaerolineae bacterium
GGCGCGATCATCGACCGCGTGTTTCGCATCGTGTTGGACCGCTACACGCGCAGCTATATTCAATTCCAGCGCGAAGTATGACGGCAGCCCCGGCGTCTGGCTGGATTCTTCGATTCCGCGTGAGCTACCGTGGTGGGAAGCAGATTGAGCCAACCCGTCTCGGCTTACGCCTTGATCCGCTTGAGGACCGACATTGGCAAGCGCAAAATGGCGCTTGATTAACCGCCTATTTTGTCAACCAATTCACGTCAGGCTGCATCTACAAGGGGCCCAGCGAAATCATGACGCATGAGACCGAAGCGACATTCATTGGCTTTGCGGGCGTTGCGCTGCTCTTGCTCGCGTTCCTGCTGAATTTATTCAAGCTCATGCGTTCGGATGGATACCCTTATACAACGCTCAATTTCGTTGGCGCCGCTTTGGCGTGCTACTCCTCATACCTGATCAGCTTTATGCCGTTTGTGGTCTTGGAGGGGGTCTGGGCACTGGTTGCTGCGGGCGCGATTATTCAAAAGGCATTTGCGCGCTCCGGACCTTCGGACCCGCTTGCTCAGTGAGTCCGCGCCATGTTCGGAATCAACGGTCGTCGCTAGCCGTTCGCGTAGATTTCCGGATTGAGCAGCGCCGCCGGGCGTTCACCTCGCATCAGTTGAACCAGACCTTGAGCGACTGACT
This sequence comes from Anaerolineae bacterium, assembly GCA_035292585.1. Classification (GTDB taxonomy): domain Bacteria; phylum Chloroflexota; class Anaerolineae; order Fen-1058; family Fen-1058; genus DASSFZ01. The sequence goes on from DATDPU010000022.1 coordinate 676, forward strand.
TCGCCTTGCGGCCGCGGACGTCCCAGGTCGCGCCGCCGTTGTGGGGCGCGAGTATGACATTGTCGAGCTTGCAGAGCTCTTCCGGGACAAACGGGGCCTGTGTGAGCGGCGGTTCGTTCCAGTAGACGTCCAGACCTGCGCCGGCGATTCGCTTTTCCTGCAGAGCGCGGATGAGCTCGGGCTCATCGACGATCCGGCCCCGTGCGGTGTTGATGAGATAGGCCTCCGGCTTCATCAGACCGAGCTCACGTTTGCCGATAAGCTTGTGCGTGCTGGTGTTGTAGTCACAGGCAACGCAGACGAAGTCGCTGCGCTTGAGCAGGTCGCCGAGATCAGGGGTCCACTCGACGCCCAGCTCCTTCTCCCGCTCAGCAGGCAGCCGGGTCCGCTTCGTATAAAGCGCGTGCATGTCGAAAGCGCGGATTCGAGGCACCAGATGCACGGCGACCTTGCCCATTCCGATCAGGCCGACTGTCTTGCCCGGGCAGCCGATGCCCATCAGGGCTATCGTTTGTTCCTGGCGAAACTTACCGCACCGCGTGTAACGATCGGATTCCGGAAGCCGGTAAGCCAAGCCGAGCAGCATCGCCATGGTTAGATCGGCGGTCGTGGGCGATACGCCGGGAAAGGTCGCTTTGGGATCCTCCAGGATGACCGGAAGCTTGCGCGCGTTGGCTGCCTTCATGTCGATGTTCGGATGAGCTGCAGCCATGGCGCCGATCCCTTTCAGGTTGGGATTGGCGTTGATGACTTCGGCCGTCACATTCGTTTCGTGCAAGACGAACAGCCAGTCCGCATGTTTGGCGTTGGCAACCAGCTCGTCTACCGTGATCTGCCGGTCCATGTATGGATAGACGGAGACGTCGGTGACTTCCCGCAACACCTCGAGAGCGACCTCCGGGATCGGCTGGGCGACGAAGACTTTTTCTTTCATGGAAATAACCTCGCGTTATAGAGCGCCGCATGCGGATGCGGCCGAGCGCGGGAAGATCGCTAAATCGCGGTGTTCAGTTCTGAAGGCGGGGAGGGCGTTTTGGCGGGCGCAATTGAAGCGCGAGAATATCACAGTGTTCCACGCCGGATCAGTCCACGAGTTTGAGCAGGCGCGGCAGGAACATCGAAACGTCCTCCACATAGGTGATGATCAGCATGGTCACAGTCAGGACGGCGATCATTGGCAGGATCGGCTTCACCACCCGCTCGAGGGAAACGCCCACCACGGCGCAGGCGGTGAACAACACGTTGCCGATGGGAGGGGTGATGAAACCGAGGGCCACGTTGCATTCGATCAGGATTCCGAAATGGATCGGTTCTATGCCGCGCGCCACGGCCATGGGTGTGAGCATCGGAACGAGGATCAGGATTGCCGGGACGGTATCCATGACGATGCCGATGATGAAAAACAGGATCTGGACAAGGAGAAGGAAGAGAAACTTATTAGGGGCCCACGCATCAAGCAACTGTCCAAGCATGCCCGGAACCTGGAAGATCGTGAGCACGTAGCCCAAAATAGCGCACATTGCGATCACCAATAGCACCATCCCGCTGATCTCGATCGTGTTGCGGAGGATCGCCACGAGCCTGTCGATGGTGAGCGTTCGATACACGAACGCGGCCAGGAAGAAACCATAGACCACTGCGACGGATGCCGCCTCGGTGGGCGTGAACACGCCTCCGAGGATTCCGCCCAAGATGATCAGGATCAACAAAATGGCCGGGCCCGCCTTGACGAACGACCAAAGGGTCGCCTTCAGGGAAAACGGGATGGACACGTTGCCATAGCCATTGCGTCGGGAGACGTAGACCGCCCAGGCCATGAGCCCAAGACCGTTCACGATCGCCGGAAATATTCCGGCGGCGAATAGCCCGGCTATGGACATGTTGCCGACGATCCCGATCAGAATGAGATCATTCGTCGGCGGGATGAGCGTGCCGGCGCATCCTGAGGACGCGAGGAGAGCGGCGCGGAACGGCGCCGGATAGCCTTGCTCCTTGAGGCTCGGATTCGCCACTTTGCTTATGGCCGCTGTGTCAGCCGAGGAAGACCCCGAAATGCCGCTGAAAAGCATCGTCGACCCGATGACCGATACACCCAGTCCGCCACGCCCGCGGCCGATGGTTCTCGACGCCAATTCCATGAGGTTCTTGGCGACTCCACCTTCGGACAGCAGCGCGCCGGCGAAGATGAAGAGTGGAATGGCCAGAAAGTTGAAGGAACTCAGTGCATCGTATATCTGCTGCGGCAGGCCTGGCAGCAATTCGAGGCCATTCGGAGCGAGGAAGATGCCGACCAGGGCCGCGCCGCCAAGAACAAAGGCAATTGGCACGCCAGCAGCCGTGAAGGCAAAGAACGCGATGACGAGCGCGGTACTTGCAATTCCCATGATGCCTCAAGCCGGCTGGGACACGGTCGTTACAGGCGTCTAGGGCAGGCTTTCGCCGTGCAATTCGCGGTGGACTTCCTCTTCTCGCGCTTCGACTGCGCTGAACCGGCGGCCGGTCCAGACCGAGAGGACTGCATCCGCGAATTCAAGAACGTAGATCGTCAGGATAGCGCCGATTCCGACGGGGATCCCTGCATACGGAATGCGCATGTTGATTTCCGTCGCCATGGCGGTCTGATTCGAGACGATGTCGAGATAATCGATGGATAGCTTGAGGATGATCGAGAGCAAAAGAATGACCGCAACATTGACGCTCTGCCGGAAAAGCCAGCGCGTGCGCTCGTTGAAGTACATGACGCCGAATCGAACGGCGAAATGCATTCCTCTACGGGCGCCTACCGCTGCGGCGAGCAAACCGAACCAGACGAGAATGAATCGCGCGACTTCCTCGGTCCAGGCCGTTGGCGCGTGAATGACGTAACGGATCAGAACTTCCAGGAAGACGCTTGCTACCAGGAAACAGAGTAGCAAGGCGCAGACCGCAAGCAGCCCATTTTCTATCCAAAGGCCAATCCGAGCCAAGAACGCCTGAACTCGAACCACGAGAGGCGCTTCGCGGTATCAGCAGTCTTGCAGCAGCTATCGGCTATCGGCCAGGCCGTGCCATTACGAAAACGTGCGCGCCGCATTGACCAGGTCCGCCCCGATCCTGGCGCTCGCCTCTTTGTAAACGGCGTCCAGCCTGCCGGAGAAGGCCTTGGGGTTTTCCATGTTGATGATCTGCATCCCGCCTTTTTGCCTCAAGAAAGCGATCGTGTCCTTCTCGCTCTTGAGAACCTCATCGATCTGGGCCTGGACAGCAGGTTTTGCAGCTTCCCTGACGATCTCGCGATCCTTTGGCTCGAGCTTGTCCATGAACTTCTTGGAGACGATCAGCGCGCTCACGATACTGTAGTGGTTCGTTAGCGTCAGATATTTCGTGACCTGATACAGCTTCACTTGAAGGATGTCGGCCATGGTCTTGTCGCTGCCATCGATGAGGCCGGTTTGCAGGGCCGTGTACAAGTCCTTGAGACCCACGACGGTCGGGATTCCCCCGAATGCCAGGATGGTGTCTCGTTGAATCTTGCTCGCCTGGACCCCGAACTTGAGCCCGGTTACGTCCGCCGGAGTCTTGATCGGGCGCTTGCCGTTCCAGAGGTTACGCGAGCCGTCCGAGGCGAAGCCCAGCATTTCGCAGCCGAAGGCTTCATCGACTTTCGGCTTCAGCCGGGCACCGACTGGGCCATTGGCGAAACGAAGAACGTGGTCGGTGTCCTTGTAAAGGAAGGGAAGATTGAACACGTCCATTTCAGCAACTGCGGCGCTAATGTGCGAAACGTCGGTGACAACGCCATCGAGCGTCCCCGCCTTGATAGAGTTCGTCAT
>DATDPU010000023.1:0-23981 GCA_035292585.1 Anaerolineae bacterium
GCCCCGGTGCCCAGTGGAATGTGGAAGGCGCCGTCCACACGGCCAAAGCCCGTGCGGCGTGGCTCAGCGGCGACTGGGACATCCTGTGCGCTCGACGGGCGGCCCGGCCGTTGGCCGTCTGACAACCTTTGCGTGCACACGGTGGCGGGGGTGCCTTTCATGTTACGAGCTGTTTATCGCACACCAGGTCGGCGCAGTTGTTACGCAGCACTGCCTGGCGAAGCGGGCCGACCACCAGCCAAAAAGTTGAAAAGGAAGAGCAGTAGCTTTGCCCCACAATAGGTGGATATCCGGATTGAATCGGACGGGTACATTCCCCGCGGCTTGCCGCACTCATCGGGTAAGATGAGGGCATGAGCCAAAGTCAACACCTTCACAAGAGCCATCCTGTCTCGGTCTTGCCGTACCACATCGGCTGTCCCGCTAAATACCGGCGTGCGGTGCTCACTCCAGAGGTGGACCGTGTGCTGGGGGAAGTGTGCCTCCAGCTTGCCAACCGCTATGAAGTCATCTTCTTGGAAATCGGCACGGACAAAGACCACGTGCATTTTCGCGTACAATCGGTTCCGACCTCTAGTCCGACCAAGCGCGTGCGCGTGATCAAGAGCCTGACGGCGCGCGAAGTGCTTCAGCGCGTTCCCACCGTGAAGAAGCAGTTGTGGGGCGGCGCGTTCTGGTCAGATGGCTACTAGATCAGTTCGGTTGGGCAACGAGGCGCTGGCCGCCGCTCATCGACCAATGAGTTGCCCATTCAGGCGCAACTATAGATTCTGGCGTGCAAGAATTGAAGTCAGCCCAGCGGGCCTTGTTCGCATCGAACACGGGCTGCCCCTCGCGATGGCTAACAGCAAAGGACTCGCGATAGTTCAGTCGATCAAACTGGAGAGGCGATCCTAACCAATTCTATCCAAACTGAGCAAGAAATGAGCATTCTTTGAACTGGAAACGGCCCGCGCGCAGGCATAAAGTATTCACGCTGGTTGAAGCGCGGCGGCGCTTTGCGCATCTTTGGATCAGCCGAACAGTCAGTCAGGGAGATAAAAGCCATGAGCGACGTACCACTCAACATCAAACTCGTCACGATCGGTTATTCAGGCGTCAGCGTCGGTGAGACCTGGTCGTTCACCATCGCCGCCGGCGGCCAAACGACCACGCTCGCCAAAACGATCCCGTTCGGCGCGACCGTTTCGCTCGATCGGTCGATCTTCAAGGGCACTATCGAGATCAACGGCAACAACGCCATTCCGATTCCAATCGCCATCAACGCGATGGAAGACGATCCCACCTACGACGACATGGGCGGCGTGTCGGGAACTTTCAACATCACCCCGGCGCTCTTGAGCGAAGGCCAAGCTCTCGCGCTGGTCGTATCCGTCCGCGAATCGCGCGGCTCCAAGCCGCCCACGCAAGGGGCGACGGCGATCCTCACCTTCAACTTCACAGCGATTCGAGAAGACGCGCCGATGCTGACTTCGGTGATGCCGGTGCGCGGCCCGATAGCGGGCGGCACACCGCTGACGATCTTCGGCGAGAATTTTGCCCAGGGCTGCACCGCCCGACTCGGCGGCGTCGATGCCGGGCCGGTCACTTTCGTGGACAACAGGCAAATCATGGTCACGACCCCGCGTCAGACCATGCCCGGCCCGGTAAACGTCCGTGTCGCCAACCCCGCTGGACGATCGGGTGCGCTCGCCAAAGCGTTTCAATACGACGGCCCGCCGCTGATCCAGAAGGTGACGCCGGACGAAGGGCCGGCGCAGCAAGACCCGGATTCGCCGCAAGTCGTGACTCTCATCGGCGCAAGTTTTCAGTCGGGCGCGATCGTGATGTTCGGCAAAGTCGCTTCGTCCCAAGTTGAACTGTTGAAAGCAGATGGCACACAACTCTCCGCGCAGGTTCCCACATCCGACAAAACCGGGCCGGTACGCGTCGAAGTGCGCAACCCCGATGGGCAAACCGGCTCGCTGCGCGAAGGCTTCATCTATCTCGGCCCCAAGCAAGCCGCGCAGGCGCGTATCTCCAAAGTTGAGCCGCTGACGATTCTGGAAGACACTCCCAGTCTGGTCACGCTGCGCGGTCGCAATCTTGACAAAGCCGTGAACGAAGGCACGCTCGCCGTGCGCGGCCCCGGGCGTGACGTGGCGCGCATCAAAGTCGAAAACCTCAATGTGCAGCCAGCCGGCGAGTCGCAAGAATACATCGTGACCTTCAGCTTGCGAGTGACGGCTCTCAAAGAGGGCGGGTTGGATCTCCTGGAACGCTTGCCGCTTCAGATCGTCGCCAGCGTGCGCCCGAATGCCAAGAAAGACTTGCTCACTGAGAGCAGCCGGGGCATGCTCACCGTCGTTCCCAAGGCGCTGCCGGTTCCGATGGGCTTCACCGCGCAGTTGAAGAAAGGCGGGGCGAACCTGGTGATGGTTGCCGGGCGCAACCTGCGGGGCACGCGTCTGGAAGTGACCGGAGCGAGCGGTAGCATTCCGGTCGAATCGCAAAAGGTCGAAGACGGCATGGTTTTCGGTCTGGTCAACGTCGACAGCGCAGCCAGCAGCGCGTACAGCCTGCGCCTGGTCGATGCCGCCTTCGGCAACGAAATCAGCCAGCTGCCGTTGTCGTTGGCGAACGCCAGTGAGCCGGTTCCGGGCGATATGCCGGAAAATCCCGATCTGCAATTGCAGCCGGTCCCCGGCCAACGTCTGGTCGGCGCTGGCGCCAATCGCACCGAAGCGGTAGACCTGACCACCGGTAAATACCTGGAGGTCGGCTCGCCGGTTCTGGATAGCCGATTCCTCATCCCCGGCATTCCTTTTCAGATCGCTTCGACCGGCTTCGAGATTCCGCTGTTCGACGAAGTGCGCCTCTTGCCCTTCTTCGATCGCGGCGGTGACGTGCTGGTCGATCTGCCGATCAATGTGAAGGTCGGGCGTATCTTCGGCATCCGCGCACTGTCGCTGCTGCTGGTGGTGCGCGTCTCGCTGCAAGTTCAAATCTCGGTCGCGCTCGTGGCGGTGTTCGATCCTTTCAACGATGTCGATTTCGAGCAGCCCTTCAACGAATTCTCCGACGTGCTGCCCGATCCGTTTTCGGGCTTCCCCGGCGCGATTCTGTTCGAGTTGCAGGTCTCGGTCGATGTGACGTTGTCGGTATCGTTTCTCCTGGGGCTGCTGCAACCCGACGGCGGCCTGATTGAACTGGCCTCTGCCGGCCTGACTCTGAAGGCCGGCACGAGCGGCTTCGAGTTGGACACGGGCGTGTCTTTCTTACCCGTGATTCGCAGCGTGCGGCCGTTAGACGGCGCGTTCGATCGAGTGCGGCATTTGCCCACTCAAATGCCATTCATGGATGATTACGGCTACTGGGGCTTCTACTTCGCCGAGGCGCAGGGGCAGGCGTGCCTGCCGTGGGAGTTCGATTTCACGCTGACCCGGTTCGCGTCGGGAAGCGAGCCGGAAGTGGCGCAGACAACCTTCACGCCTTTCCTTTGCCTCAGCGTCAACCGCAACCCCAACCCGCTGCTCAAGATTCACATCGATCCGCCTTTCCTGCAGCTAGACGTTGGAGAACGCGGCAAATTCGCGGCGCGCGATCAGGACAACAATTTGCTTGACTCGCCCAAGCCGGTGCGCTTCGATTTAGAGGAAGGCAGCCCGGCCGTCGCAACCGTGTTGGAAGACGGTTCCGTCACCGGCCTGGTGCAAGGCGCGGCCGTCGTGCGCGCGCTTGCCACGACTCAGTCGAAGGGCTTCGCGTTGTTCCCGTCTCCAGACTTGAACTTCGTCGTCGATCGCTTCCTGGCAGTGGGGCTGCCGCCGCATGCGATTGTAGATTACGCGCCGGTCGGTGTGGCCAAGACGGTTGTCGCCGTCGATTACGACGGGCTGACGCAGTTCTTCCTGGAACGCGACGAGCCGATCGGAATGCCCAGCCAGAAGATGCCGCTTGAGCTTAAGTTCAAGCTGCCCGACGGCGCGAAGGTCAAGCAGGATGTACCGATCAAGATCAAGATTGCGGTGCAGACCTTCATCGACCCCTTAAGTAATATCTTCAGCGGCTCATTGCCGAACCGCGAGAACCCGGCGGTTGGTCGAACGAAGCTGACGCCCGAAGAGCGCTTCATGCGTTTCTTTGCGTCCAATTTCAAGCTGGGCGAGGAGCTTTCGTTTACCTTGAAGGCCGGCAGCGATCAACCCCAGGCCTTCAACGGCATCACCCTCACACCCAACCGCGCCGAGACGCAGCGACCGACCGCGGCCAGCAGCGTCCTCGTGCCGCCCCACAACATTAACCCAAAGATCAAGCTCACGGTGACTTCCGGCGATCCCAACATCTCGATCGCTCCGCTTGAGAAGACCCTGACGCTCAACGTGGTCGGCAGCAAGCCGATTGGCAACCCGGCGACCTATGCCAATGAGACGAAGGAGGAATACCTGCGCGTCTTGTTCGAGACGCAGGCAACTCTGGATCAGGCGCTGCCGAACAAGCCGAGTTACCGCGAATTTCTAGAGAACTTCGTCGGCAGCCTGTCCAGCTTCGATGCGACGAAGGTTCAGGCGCTCAAGGATCATGCCCGGCAGCGCGGCGCGGAACTGTGGGACATGGCAGTCGAGGTTGTTCAAGCCGGCAAAGGCGACGATCGGGCGCTCTACTGGTCGCGCCTGCAGGCCGTCACCAGCCTGCGCAAGCACTGCCGAGTGCTCGGCATCGGTGAGGCGAACACGAAGGCCATCGTCAAGGAGTTCGAGTACGCGTCACGCAACATCCAGCGCATCAAGTTTGGCGGCGGCAAGCGCGTGCTCCTGCTGGGTTTCGATCCGTTCGACATCGGTGTTCTTCCCAAGCGGGGCAACTCATCGGGCGTCGCCGCCATCGCCTGCAGCAATATCCGAATCTCGCTCGACGGTACGTCGAGCGCCAACGTGCAGACGTTGATCCTGCCGGTTCGCTACGCAGACTTCGACGACGGTATCGTCGAAGACGCGGTCAAAGACTTGGTTGCCGGTCTTGACCTGCTCATGACCTCGAGCCAGGGGCGCGAGGGCCGCTACGACATCGAGCGCTACGCCAGCGCGAAGCGCGGCAACGGCATCGACAACAACAGCGTCTTCACCCCGAAACAACCCACCAACTACTTCCCGGTGACCAAGCCGGAGCCTTCCTTCTTCGAATCCCGGCTGCCCTTCTCGGCGCTGATTTACCTGCCGACGATGCCGGCTCCCGGCTCGTCGACGCAGGCGCTGGTGTTCAACCAGGGCTTTGCCACGGAGAGCAAGACGCGCTTCGATAGCCTGCCGGGAAACGCCGATGCCTTCGTGCCGATCCCGCTCGACGCGAGCGACACGGGCGCGCCGGATCCGGGCGATAAGCTTCTCAGCGGCTCGACGGGTAAGTTCCTCTCCAACGAGGCGCACTACCGAACTTCCCGCGTGTGCTATGAGAAGAATGGGAAACTGCCCTACGGCCATCTCCATTTTCCCTTGTTGCCGGATACCGACGACAAGAACACGCGCGATGGATTGATCAACGCCACGCAGGCGCTGCTGAAGGAAATGCTGGAAGGCAAGGACCTGGTGCTATTGCCGCCGTTGCAGATGGAGGGGAAAGTATTCAAGTTGCAGGAGACGACATACTCGGTCCGCCTGCCGCAGAATTATCCCGCCGATAAAGCGACGGTGGCTGTCGCGCCGCAGTTGCTGGCCGGCTCGATCACGGATGCCTTCACGATCATGCCGGCGGCCCAGACAATAACGCTCTCGAAGACGGAAGAGACGCCGGTGTTCACGGTCTTCTTCGGGCCGACAAGCGAACGCTACTTCGCCCTCGCCGTCTTCCTGGTGGATGCCAATAGCAAGCGGTTGTTGAGGATCAACCTCGTCGGTCGCGGGAAGATGTCGCCAGCACCTGCCCCGGACGATGGAGAACTGACAGCCTGATTCGATCGCGCTGACCTGCCGGGGCGCGGGGCGACCCGGCAGGAATCGAACCCACAACTTACTGCTCCGAAGGAAGCGGGTAGCCCTGTTTTTCAGTCGACGCCGTCCAATGCGCCCCTTTTATTGGGTTTTTGAGGCTTCTTGCTCTACTCTTTCCAGTGTATCCACCCAATCCGATCTGGATTCCTTCACCTGCGAAAAGCGCATCCATTTGTTGGGCCACCTTATCGTGCATCGCTGGCAGAACGTGGCTAGATGCAGCCCGAATCCTGAAGCGCCTATAGAAGTCGTTCGCAGGCAAGCAAAAGCACCGCAGATTCATCATCTGCGATGCTTTGGAGTAGCGGGGGCAGGATTCGAACCTGCGGCCTCCGGGTTACCCCAGCACCTGCCGGTGTGGGGCAGGTGTGAGTTCCACTCGAAAGACGTATACTTTCGACCATCGGGCTGGTTGAATCAGGGTGGCCCGGTGAAGATCGATGCAGCAAGACCTTGAACGTTAGCATGCAAATGCTGGTATGCCCGAAAAGGTAGGAACTGTCAATCCTCAATGAGGCAATGACACAGGATACCCAGGTCTTCCAGGGCATCTAAATCCAGCGTGCTCGCAGCGGCAACCGTCACCCGCCAATCGTCAGGAATCTCCGGTTCGCTGGCGTACTCCCAGCTGGCTTGAGGCAGGCCGCCGAATTCATCGCCTGCTGCCGCTAGCGGTTTCTCCGCGCCGTCCCCGACAGGAGTGACCGACAAGCGTAGTTGCGTGTTGCCAACTTCAGCATCGTCTTTGAGCTTGGCGAACAGCGTCAACGATTTGATCGCGATCGTCTTGTCCCGGAACTGATAAGGAAAACGTTCTTTCGTCAGCGCCAGCGGCAGGCTGTGACCCGTTGCAGACGACGACGGGTGCAAGAAGCGATGCCACTCGTTGGGGAATTCCTGCCTGGCGCTGAACAGCCGATACAGGCCGGTGCGCCCGGCATCCAACAGCATCGTATTGAAGGCATCGGCCAGCGCCGCCTCGACGCTCTGCCTGAGGACGGAGCCGCCATCCTGCGCCGTATAGCGCACGTGAATGATGACATCCGAGATAGTGTCGGAGTCGAATTGGCGGAACGATGTGGGCAACTCGATTCGCCAGTTGCTGATCACGCCGGCGCCCTCGAAGGGCAGATAGCGTTCGTCGCGGAAGTTGAGCTCGAACAGGCCGCTGTCGTTCTGGGCGCTGCTGGTCGCGATCGACTGAATGCCGCCGACGTTGAACTGAAACAGCGACTCGGTCGCGCCCGCTTCAGCCTTCACCCGAATCTGGTTGCTCAGCAAGGTCAGCGTGCAGTTGACGCTGGTGTATGGCCCAGTCACGCACGGGATGGTCAGGCTGATCGATTTGATGCGCCGCTTGTAATGGCCGGGGTAATCCACGTCGAAGATCACCTCCGGCAAGTTCACGAAACACGTCCCCGTCTCTCGTAAGTTCACCAGCGCCGCCGGGTCGAGCAACGCCAGCGACACATGCTTGGTGATTTCGTACTCGCGCTTGTTGCGATCGAGGTACGAGGATTCCATGCGCTTCAGATCGTAGTGGAGCTTCTCGCCGGACAGCAGCCCTTTCTTCAGGCTGTCCCAATAGCCGAACTGGATGAAGACAGAATCGGTGACGCCGAGCTCGTGCTGATAAGCCTTCTCGGCACGCTTGGCTAAATCGTACGCCATCTGGTACGTCTGGAAGTAGATGCCTGAGATTTGCGACACCATCCAACTATAAAGTTCCTGGTTGGTGAACTTGTCCTGCATAAAACTCTCGACCGCTTTGGCATTCTCGATTTGCAGATCGTGATTGGCCAGCTCGCGCTCGGCGATAGCCAAGCGGATTTCGGCGGCGGCAATTTGCTTTTCGATTTGCTTGATGTCCAGCGCCGCTTGCTCGGCCTGGAATTTCCACTCCTCAGAGCGACGGACGAAACCGGCAGTCGTCGCGGCGAGTGAACTGCCCGCGCTGGAGACGCTCGCGCCGATGCTCGTCGCGCGGCTAAAAGCCTGTAAAGCCGCCCCCACTTTTGAACCGCCGGCGACTTTGGAAAACGCCAATGGTGAACCCATGGTTCCCGCACCGCCCGCGTAGGCATCCGGCACGCCGTGGGCGAACGAAGCAGCCAGCTCGGAAATTCCCGCCGCGCCTTGAAGGACGATTGAAGCGCCAAGCAACGTCAGCTGCACGTTCTCGCTGGCGTTGGTATATTCGCGACTTGCATAGTATTGCTGACGCGCCTCGGCCAAAGATTTGCTCGCCTGAAGAGCGGCCAGCGTCTCCTGCGCTTCATCCACCTGCTGTTCGCGCACCTGTCGCACGGCTTCCAGCAGTCGCGTCTCTTGTCCCGCGCGCAACAGCGCCAGCCCTTCCGCATCTTTCTTTTCCAGCGCGGCCAGCAGCGCGCCGCCGAGCGACCGCACATCCGCGCAGAACTCGATCGCCTTTTGCAGCATCACCTGGAAGCGATAATGGGGCAACGGCGCGTACAGATCGCTGAGCGCGCTGGCGATGTCTACACCGGCGGCGGCGGCCCTGACCAGCAGCCCCGGCTCGATGGGCGGCTCGAACAGCGGCAACTGGCGCACCACGCCCGCGATGTTCATGCAATGCCGAATCTTGAACAGGCGATCGGCGACGGTGTCCCAGTAGCCGAGCAGCTTGTCGTTCTCAGGGATGCAGAAAAAGAGCGTCGGGCCGAGCGGGGGAGGCGTCGGCGCTCCGACGATCGGTCGCAGACCCCCGAACGCACCCGACACGCTCGTTTCCAGCTCGACCAGCGCGTTGGAGAAATCATCCAGGTGGCCGCGCAAGTCGTTGAACGTTTTGACTTCGGCACCGTTGATCGTCTTGACGACATCTTCAGGCGCGGGGGCGGTTTCCGGGCGATCGCCGAGTATCTGCGCGGCCAGGATATACAGCTGCGTGGCCTCGTTGATCGATTCGATCGTGTCTCGCTGGAAGAGGTTATCGCCCCAGGCGATCAGATTGTCGAGGTACTTCATGACGATCGCTTTTTGATAGGCCGACAGCCGCAGCCGGGCGATGACATGCGGGCTGAAGGGCTGCTCGCGCCATGCGGCGATTTGCAGTTCCAACTCCTCGCGCAACTGCTGCGATTCGGGATCGCTGCCGGTATAGCTCAACAGCGACATCAACTCTTGAATCGACGTGTCGCCCGTATGCTCGTACAGCGGTTGCACTTTCCAGAAGTGAGCCGTATCCGATGGATCGGCTGGATCGACGTCTCGATCGGTCGGGTCGAAGATGTGGTGATACCATTGTTGCGCCTCTTCAAAACGCTGGTTCTGGCTCAGGTGATTCGCGATCAAGAACGGCGCCTGGAAGAACAATTCCCAATTATACGGCGCATACGCGCCCGCGTAAGAAAAATCGATCTCATCCAGCGGGTAAGGCTCGACCACGTTCGTCGTCGGATCGTAAGCGCCTCGAAAATACTTGTCCTGGATCAACTGGCGGCGCAAGTCCTCGGCCTCGCCGCCCGGATCGGGGTCGGGATTCAACACGCCGTCGATGCCGTAGCGATTCAACTGCTTGATCAGCAGGCACACGTACGGATGGTAGAACGGCTCGAACAGACAGCGCTTATTCACCACGCCGAACAAATCGTAATAATTGTCCTTCGGCTCCAGAATGTCGCCGATGTCACCCGGCGTGCCCACGACTCTCGCCGCCTGAATCGAACGACTAGCCGTTGCGTCCGGCAGGCGCGCGGCGCTCGCCATACGCGCCAGGCTGCGCCCGCCGCCGTCGTCCCCAGGCCCGGGGCCGATGGGATCGAAGATGCCCTGGTCGAGTTCGTATTCCTCGATCTTGTCCAGATAGAATTCTTCGGTCTCCCACATCAGCCCCGGCGTGATCGACTCGCCGATCGACCAGCCGCCGCTGCCTTCCGTCTCGCCGGCAGGTACATCGGCGCCGACCGTATCGGCAAACTCCTCGGTGGGCACGACGAAGAAGGTGCGCATGTCGTCTTCGTAAAAGAACGGGGCGTGCGCGCCGAAGTTTGTGTACTGATGGCCGTAAGCGATCTTGAACGTGCCCGGCGTTTTATCGAGCATGGGAACCCAGTCGTCGATGGCCGATTCGCCCGCCGACAACTCGAAAGGATGAACGCCGACTTTCTCCACGAATTTCATGGCGACCACTTCCGAGCCTTGCGGCAGCATGAGCTCGGTCGAGACATCGACCTCCGACATCTGCAAGGTGTGGTCACAACCGATAAACTTGAACTCGACGAACTCGACATGGGGCTCGGGCCGATAGCTGTACACGCCGGTGATGATCAACTCGCCGTCAACCTGGCGGGACTTGAATGAAATACTCAGGATGCGAAAGTCCAGATTGCCGGGGTAAACGGAATAGGTAAACACGCTATCGGCCACTTGCTTCGCGCGCCACTTCCCGGCCTTATATTCACTCCAGGCCCACTGGATATCACACAGGTCTTGGGGGGTCTCATCATTGTCGATGTCATGGATGATGGCCCAAAACAGGTACAAGCGCCGGTTGTAAACGACGGGCAAGAGATGATCGCCCTCGATGTCCAGATCGACGCGCTCCCAGGCCGTCCAGTAGGCATTGTCCACCCAGCGGCGGTAGTAGTAGAGGTGCGGCGTGTTGCGCGTGCGGGCGATGACGTGTACGGTATCGGTGTCTTCGTCCCGTTGGCGATACAGGCCGCTGATTTCCAGCCGCGACACGGCGTCGAGCTTTTCCAGGTAGTTGAGGAAAGCCTGCTCGGCGGTATCGAGCGTGACCTCGTTCTGCAACAGTTCGTTTTCCAGCTCGGTGAAGAAGGACGACTGATCGTCGCGCAGTTCGGGTTCGATCCAGTTTTCGGGATACAAGAAGATTTTGCGATTGGCTTCCCAGACGCGATAGTTCTTCATCCAGGCCCATTCGTCGGCATCCTCCGCCGTGAGCGTCACGTCCGCCTCCAGGTTCATCAGGCAGCGTTGGACGAACAGCTGCACCGAGCTGAGCGCCTGCTTGATGCGCGAGGTCTGGAAGCAGGCGCTCATCTCCGGATCGATCAGGCAGTAGCCGAACAGATCGTCGGCGTCTTGAATCCCCTGAGCGGCCATCGCATACACGACGTAAGCGACAAGCGCGGCGCGCTGCTTTTCGCGCAGATCGTCGCGCAGCGGTTGAGCGACTGCGAGCCATTGTGCTTCGTCGTATTTCGAGCGCGCGGCCTGCTTGATACCGAGCGCCTGATCGACCGTCACGCCCGGCGTATTCCAACTCCACACCTGTTGGGCCGACATGCCGATACGCGCAATGCTGCCGAAGCAATCGTTGAGCCGGGCGAGTTGCCTGACGCCGAGCGCATCCTGCCAATCGCCGGGGAAGGCCAGCTTGAACCCGCCGGCCCCCGTCAGGAAGACCACGTCTTCGAGCGGCCAGCCGGTGCGCTCGACGAGCGCGGTTTGGAAATCGGCTTCGGTCGCGCCGGTGGCCAACATCTCCAGCAGGTCGAACAGCGTCGGCTCGCCGGGGGGCAGCGCGTCGCGCAGTTCGATCATCACCGCCGTCGCCTCCCAGGCGTCGAACAGCGCGGTGCGATAGGTGGCGCCTGCGGTCAAGGGCAGCTTATTCAGATCGAGCCAGCCCATCCGAGCGGCGTTGTCGAAGTAGTAAGCGACATCTTCGGCGGGAATCTCGAATTGGTTGAGCACCAACGCGATCTTGTGCAAGCGGCGATACTGGCCGAACGCGGCGGGGAAGTTCGCAGCCGTCATGTCGGGTTGAGGATCGACGCCGGCGATTGGAGTGAGCGCCAGGAAGTCGACGATGGCTGCCTGGCCGCGCGTATTTGGATCGAGCGAAGGCGCCAGCTCGACGAGCAGTTGTTCGCTGGTTTCCATTTCCAAATCGAACGCATCGGCAACTTGCTGCTCGATCAGGTTTTCGCTGTTGCTGCGTCGCAAGTAGACAAGCAACTCGTCCAGCAAGCGGCTGTAGCGACTCTCGATTTGCGCATCGGTCGGCGGGCGGGCCGGGATCAAATAGGCGATGGCCGCATCGATGTCCTTGATGAAGACGGCGAAGTGTTCCCGAACGAAGGTTTCCTGCTCGGCTGCCGACAACGTCGAATCGCCATCCAGCAGCGTCATGGCCGTCGCCAGATCGTCCGCGCTCAACAACAACGCCAGCAGCCGGTTGACCTGATCGCGGAGCGGGTCATCGGTGCGGCTGTATTCAGTCGCAATTCGACTCAAGCCGTTACGCAAATCGTCCAGGAAAAGGGCGAGCACGTCATCGCCGGGAGCAATGCCCGGCGTGGCTTCGACGTGCCGCAGCAGGTAATCGAGCTCGGCGAGGCTGAAGCCCGCATCGGAAATGCGCGCGACGGTATCGGCGAAGCGGACGGTCGCCGTGAGAGCGTCGGGGTTGAAGGGATCGGCGCCGCTCAAGGCGCGCAGCGAGAGAAATTCGCTGATCGATAAATCGAGCGCCTCGGCCAACGAAACGGCGCGGTATAAACGCGAGAGGTTATTGAGATTGAGCGTGTGATCTCCGGCCAGCTCGGCGGCGATGAGTTGCGTCAATTCTTCCTCGGTGATGCCGAGCGCCGCCACGATGGTCGCCGCATAGTCGTCGAGCGTCGCGCCCGCGCCGGCCAGCTCGCTCCCCGCTGCGTTCAGCGCGAATATCGCGAACACCGGATCGTCCTCGCTGAGGATGGTCTTATCCAGGAAGAGCGTTTCGTACAGCGAGGGCTGGTCGGCGTAGCCGGTCGTGCTGATGTTCGACCACCAGCTGAACATCTCGATGAGCGGCACGTCGAGCGCCGCCTGCAAGCGTTTGACGTTCGCCAGTCGATTGAGAAGCGCGTCGGTCAAATCGTGAGGCGGCAAGGTCTGCACGGCCGCACCCAACTCGTAAATGCGCCAGCCTAACTTGCGCTGCAAACGCACGAAGCGATGGATGCGATCCAGCGCGTCGGGCTTCAGATTGGCGATGGTGGCCGTGTCCAGGTTACAACTGGCATCCGTAAATTCGATGCGCAGCGTTCGATTGGGATTGATGTACGGGACGGCCAGCAGTTCCTCTAATTCAGCATACGTCAAACCCGACTTCTTGAGGAAGTTCGACACCGATTGAAGTTTGGCGACCAGGTTGCCGCCGGGCAGGCCCCAGAAGTCCGCCAGGCGACCGGTGATGGCGCCGGTGATGATGCGCCGTTCGAGCGGCGTCAGGCGCAGCGTCTCGCACGCGATGTCGCGGGCAGCCGGCTCGCCGTCTTCGCGGCTGAAGTGCTGCATCAGTTCGTCGCGCGGCACGCCCAGGTGATCGAGATAGGTGCGTGCTTCTTCGGCCCATAAGTCGAACGGCAGGCCCCACGGGTAAACGGCGCGGTCGCTCGCCAGTGTGTCGTAGGCCGCGCGATTGAGATGTTCAGGTTGCACGCGCAACACGTCGGCGCTGCCTTCGGTCTGGTACGCCTGGCCGCTGGGCGACACGGCGTTTTCGAGTATCTCGCACACCAGATCGACGTAGGGCAACAGCGTGTTGGTGTTGTCACACGTCAGTTCGATCGCGCCGATGTCCGGTCGCCGCTCGAACAGGACATCGAGCGCGGATTGGCTGCCGGTGATACGCCCCTCCAGGAAGTGGAGCACGTCGACCAAATAGGCCGCCGGGCTGTAAACCGATTCGCAGTGCTCGCAGCCGCACAAGTCGAGCGAGCCGAACAGGCTCTCGTAATTCGGAACCTGGCTCATGGCTTTCGAAACGGGGCTGCCGGTGACGTAAAAACCGGCGCCGTTGAAGGCGGGCGAATGTTGGGCAAACAGCGTCAGCGTCAGCCCGGCCGTCTGGCCGGCTTTGTTGTAAACCGACCGAGCCCCCGTCGCGCCAAGCTGCGGGCTATACGTCTTGAAGAAGGCCGCCTGCCCCATCTGGCGGATGGCGTAGGCCGAATCGAGTCCATTTTTCAGCAATGGCGCGGCGCTGTTCGCCTTGCCGTAGCGCGGCGTGACGTTGAACAGCCGCTGCGCCGCTTTGAGTTGCGCCCGCGCCTCCTCCGGTTTCTGAAAACCCTTGAGCGCGTTGGGCGTCTTCGACAAGAAAGCGTCCACGCTCGTCTCGCGGAATTCGAAGGTCGGGTTGTTCGTCAGGAAGCGGTCGAGCGTGTCGCCGTGGGGCGTGCCCTTCAGGCCGGCAGCCAGCGCCGTCGTCGGGAAAGCATCTTCGAGCATCCAGGTGATGGTGCGCGCGTAGTTCGCAATCCGGGCGTCGTCATCTTTGCCGGGTATCGTCGGCGTCCCGCCGACGCCGCTGCGGAGGAGCGCCTCCCAATCGGATTGTTTCCGTTTCGCTAGATCGCGCACGGAGGAAAACTGCTTCGCTTTGTGTTGCTTCTGCAAGGCATCGATCAGCGGCAGGTGATTGAGCGCGAGCGTGCTCAACTGAAGCGTCGCTTGCAGCTGGCCGACTTTGGCCGCGCCGAATGCGCTATCCTTGCGCAATCCATCCCAGAACGATTCGATCGAGCCGTCGTGCCGCAGATACCGATCGAGAAACTCGCGCTGTTGTGCTTGGGGCAGGCCGGTCTTACTCAGCACGTCGCCCAACGAAGCGGCGTGCGGAGCGGGCGGGCGAACGAAAGCCTGCTCGACGATCTGCCCGCGCAAGCGCTGCACGGTGTCTTCCAGCGAATTCTGCAACTCGGCGCTGACGAGGTTATCGTCGATGGCCGATTGCAGCGCGCGACGCTGCACGGTCGATTCCTGCTTGAGCGCGCCCGACAGGCTGGTCGGCATCCCCTTGCGAAACAACCCATACCAGGCTTCCCCGGCGATGCCGGTGCTCTTTTCGAGTTGAGCGCCGCGCGCGAAGCAGGCGATCTGGCGCGCTTCCAAGCGGGTCTTCTCGGCCAGGTAAGCGACGTCTTGCATGGTCACTTCGGCCAGATCGATGCCGCCCAGGTGGGGCGTCACCGCCTCGCGCACGCGCGTATACTCCGACGGGCCGCGATACGCCTGGTTGCCATAGACGAGATGGACGACCTGCTCGGCAGGCGCCTCGAAGATAGTGGCAGAGACGGCAACTTCGACATTGCCTTTCTCGAAGGCGCGCACGACGAGATCGGCATTCGTCTTGGTGGGGCGACTGAGTTGATCGCGAGTGTAGCTGATGGCGTACGCGCCGTTATCGCCCGTCGTGGCTTCGCCGATGGCTTTCTCGGCGCGCAACTCTTTGTCGAAGGCGCGCACGGTCAGGCCGGGCACGGGGCGACCGTCGGCGCGCACGACTCTGCCGCGCACGGTAGCCGCCTGTGACGACGCTTGCAGAGAATCAACGGCTATCGACGGTGGCCGCCGGGCAAGTTCGTCGCTCAGGCTTTGAGCCACGCGCTCGTCGACGCCGCCGCTCGCCTCCAGCCCTTGCCGGCGTTGGAAGTCGAGCACGGCCTGGCGGGTCGAGCTGCCGAAGACGCCGTCTCGATCCCCGATGTCGTACCCCAGTTGGCGCAGTTCGTTTTGGAGCTGTCGAACGTCGTCGCCTTGCATGCGTGCCTGGAGAGTGCGGCCCTGGAGTTGCATGGTGCTCCTTTTCCTTGGTTTATCGGTTGGTTCATGTTGAGATTAAGCGCCTGTTCGTAAACGCGTGATGTGCATCTCTTTCGCCAGGCGAATCGGCACGCATCCGGTGCGCCCCGCCTTAAGCCGCCTGCCGAGACCCACGCGACTTGGCAAGCCGCCGGGGCGCGGACAGTTGTTGAAGATCGCGCTCATGCTTGGAAGCGGATTAGTGGTAAGCAGTTGGGATTGATTACACTCCGGCAACCGGCGCAGGCTAGCGATCATACAGCTCTTCGACCGTGTGAAATGGCTGCTCATATCCAAAGCCGCGTGCCGTTTCCCTGGCATCCCTCCAATCCATCTTCGGCAGATTGTCAAGAAAAGCAGGCTCAAACTCCAGCAAGGTCTCATGCAACACGTAATTTTCGAGAGTGCCCCACCTGTCTAAGCCCGCAGGAATAAAGTCTCCAAACCAATTTGTCTCACTTCCTGCGCTTCGCGCAGTTCGGGATTTGTTGAACCATCCCTCTGGCAAAACTCCCGGCATGTCGCTTTCCAACCATCCTTCGAAGAACTCCCAGTCACCGGGTTGGGCGCCAGTTGACGGACCACCTCTGCCCGTCCTCTTGGCAGCCAACTTTTGCTCCTCGCCTATTTGAACTAATACTGTCGGGCGGTCTGCAACGGCGCCTATAGGTCGGATCATGACTTGATTAGGCCCAGGAACGACGTGGATTGGAGGTTTCTTCGAGCCGGGAACGACCGCTCCCACGGCAGCGGCTGAAGCAACGTTCAGGATGGATTTTTTGGTCGCTACTTTAAGCGCGGTTTTAGTTCCGAGAGTAACGATATCGCTCGCGGTATCTATCATCCCGGCATAGTCGTCTATTGCTTGCTCGGTTGCGGCCTGAATTTCCTGTTGATTGCCTGTCAAGAGCGTATAGATGTACTCGGCCTGATATACTCCGACGCCGGACTTTAAGAGATTGCCGACATTTGCCGCAGCGTAAGCTCCCTCTTCCCACACATCGTTCCAAGCGCCTGAAAAGTCGCCGGTAAGAACTTTCCCAGGGAGTGACTCTGTTGCCATCGTAATGGCCGTTCCAGCAGGATCGTTATAGACGTTGGACGCAAGTGTTGTCACCCCTTGGTATGCCGATTGAACTTTGTTGCTTACGGCGCCACCGACTCCGTACGCGATATTGCTCATTTGATCGAACACCCCACGGCCGTTGGGGTCCAAGAAGCGAATCGGGTTGTTGCGGTTGAATCGATAAAGGTTGATGCCATCCGAGAGACCGGAGGGGTCCGAAGTCGTCCACCTCCCTAACCAGCACGCGTAATAGCGCGCTCCGTGGTAATACAACCCCGTTTCTTCGTCCTTCTCCTTGCCGGTATAGCGGTAGCGCTTCGAGCTGACCTCCACATCGCTGCGCGCGGCGTGATAAGCGGTCGTGCCGAAGGGGTAATATTCCTCGTAGGAGATCACCTGACCCGCGCCATCCACTTCTAAACAGGCGGAGCCGAGATGATTATTGAGCTGATAACGCGATAAGAGATTGAGCGAGATTACCGGCGCGGCCGCGTCGACAGTCTTGGTCTCTACCAACGCGATGCGTTGCTGCCCATCGAGGATGTGGAGCGTTTCGCGCTCCAGCGTGAGGCTGCCGGCGGTGCGCTTGCGATAGACCTCGTAGCTGCCGAGGTAAATGCGTTCTTCCACCGTCGAGCCGTTGTGTTCGTGTACCTTACGGACGCGCTGCCCGGCGGCATCGTACACGTAGTAGGCCGCGCCGCCGCCGCCCAGTTCGACCTGCTGCAGCTGGTCTTTGAAGTCCCACTGCATCTCCGGCAGGTGCGGCATCTGGATCAGGCTGCCGTGCGCGTCGTAAGCGTAGCGCGCCGAGTACGGGCCGGGTGGGTCGTCGCTGGGCCAGCTGGTCGACGAGAGCCGATTGCTGTCGGCCGCGTAGGCGTAATGCTGCGTCCAGTTACCGCCGTTCGCCTGGTGGATCATCTTGAGGATGTTACCGACCGCATCGTACTCATACTGCTCGGCGTAGCGACGCATTGCCTGCGGATCGTTCGCATGTGGCACGTTCAAGTAAGGCGGATCGGACTGATCGCGCTGCGCGGTCTGCCCGGCATGCTCGCGCCCATCAGCCCGGACGAGTCGGTACAGCGCATCGTACTCGTATTTCGTGTTGGGCGTCACTACCGCGTTATTAAAGAACACCGTTTGCTGCGCATCGTCTTGTATCTGGCTGATATTGCCAACCGGGTCGAAGGTGTAGCTCAAATCTTGAAGGACGGCGCTATCGGCGGCGCGCGTGGTGGTCAGGCGAGTCAAGCGGAAGGTGAACGGATCATACGCGTAAGTCGTGCTCACCCCGTTGCCATACGCGATGAATTCGCGTTGGCCTTTCGCGTTGTAATCGATGTCGGCGACGAACGGCGTCCAGGTCGCCGCGCCGCGCAAGCGCGCCGCCACCTGCTCCAGCAGGTTGGCTTCGTTGTACGTCGGGCGGATTTCGCTGGCGTCGGGTGCGATCAGGCTGATCGGTCGATTGAGCGCATCGTAGGCTGTGCTCTGCGTAAACGTTTCGCTTTCGAGCAGGGGCGCTGACCCTGCCGCGATGTCAGCTACATCAGTCAGGCTGAACAGCGGCGACCAATCGACCGTCGCCCGATACGCAATCGCCAGTTGGCGGCGGCTGCGTAACAGGTTGCCTTTGAAGTCGTATTCGTCACTCGTGGCCACGCCCGCGCTGTCAAATTGCTGATAGACACGTCCCCTCATATTGAGACGCAGCGCATCCGGGTGCGCTTCACCGTAGATCGCGCGCTCGGCCAGAATTTCCGGCGCGCTGTCTCCTTGAACGAATACATGAGTCGGGCGCTGCAAGACGTCGTAAGTCCAGCGCCGCGTGAAGCCGCGATCATCCCAGCGGCGAATCGCGCTACCGACGACGTTGTTCAACATCCAACGCTCGCCGGCGTCCACGCTGACGGAGCGCAACGGCTGGTTGAGCAGGTTGTAAGCATAGCGCATCATCGCGTTGCCGCGCGCGTCGGTGACGACCAGCGGATTGCCCTGGATATCCAGATCGGTGTGGGTCTCGTATTGACCTGCCGGGCCGTTGTCGGCGACGGTCGAGAAGACGCGGCCCAACACATCCAGGTGAGCGACGGCGGGCGTATCGGCGTGGGCGGCGGCGAGCTGCGCGGCGCGACGATCGGGGTGATTGGCGTTCAGGCTCTGGCGGTCGCGATACCATTGGCTGTCCAGGACAGTATCGTTTTCGTCGTAAGTGATTTGCCGCCAGGCGTCGAACACGATCTGGGAGAAGGTCCCGTTCGGTAAATCTGCCCGGATCAGGCGACCCAACGGATCGTAGTGGAGGATCGGGGTGACGCCCCACTCGACCAGTTCGCGCTCGGTCTCGAAGGCGGGCATATCGCTGAAGAAGGGTTCGTACTTCTTAACCGGGTTGCCCTTGTTGTCGTAGAGGGTGCGGCCCGTGCCGACCCAGCGCGATTCGGTGTGCGCCAGCTGAACTGCGCCGTTGACGATGATCACCTGGCCGGTAGCGGGATCGCGCGCCGGAGCAGGCCCCGGTTCGGCCTGCACCTTCGTCATCGCTTCGCGACCGCTGCCATCGATGAAGGTATAGCATTCCTGCCAGCGCGGATTGTCTGAGCCGTGTCGCTCGCGCGCCAGCGTGCGCACGAAATTCGGTCGCCCATGATCCAGCCACTCGGTCAGACTGTACTCCAGGCGCGTCGTCGGGTCGTCGAGCGTGTCGCCCATCTTCGCCGGATCGCCCTCCCCGTCTTTGCCCATCACGGCAGTGGCCACGACGAAACCCAAGGCGTCGAATGCGACGGCGGTTCGATTGCCGTTGGCGTCGATCACCCGCGCCGGCTGCATGGTGCGGTAATCGTTCTGAACGGTGACAGTGTTGCCCAACGGGTCTTGCGTCTGCGCGATGAGCAGCCGATAACCGTCGTATGCCAGCGTGGAGGCGTTGCCGAACGGGTCGATGACTTGAACCGGCAAATAGAACGCGGCGGCATCGAACACCTGCCGGCCCGAAGGAACCCACCAGGCGTCGTCCTCAAATCGATAACCGCCGTCGCCGCCGAGGAGCGTCGCATCGACCCGCGCACCGTATACCTGCGTGATCAGGCCGGGCGTCAACGCCTGCTGCGATTGCTCGTACACCATCGCGCGCGATTCCACCTGTCCTAATGGCAGTGGGCCGGATAAATCGTTTCGATAGTACAGCGTGCGCGCACGGCTTATCAGCCGTTTACGCAACCCGCCCGGCGCGGGCGATGCTTCGTACGGAATCTCGACTGCGGCCTGCGCGGCATCGAGCAGCGCTTCAATCGTAAACGGCACACCCGGAGTGTGCGGTACACCGGTCAATTCGTAGGAGCGAGTTTCAACCGATACGCCGACCCGATAAAACGCGGGATCACCCGCCAGGTTGACGAAGTCGGCTTCGTTGCAGGTGATGAGCAGCCGGCTCTGTTCAGGGTGCGCGCCGGCGCTGCGGCGCGGATAGGCAACCGCAGCCGATTGAGTGACGTGGCCGAACGCATCAATCGCCAACGTCAGGCTGTGACTCAGGCGGGGATCGGCCGGGTTCCGTTCATAGGCATACGTGAGGGATTCGCTCTGGTAAGCGTAGAACACGGCATGCGGCTGATCGGCCATCGGTTGCAGCTGCTTGAGTCGATACGCATACTCGGCGACTTGATAGGGATGCGCGCTTTCAGGAGCGCCGTCTTCAGCGTAAACCTCCTGCCGCAACACGTGTCCCTTGAGCGCACGGCACGCCTGCCGTTCTTCCTCCGCGTTCAATCCGGCGGGCAGCGCCGTATCCGGCAACAACGCGGCTCCGGCGTCGCCTGCGTAGTATTCCTCGCCGAACTGCTGCGCGATGTGCTGTCCGTCCACGTATGCGCCGGTGTGGAACCACATTCTGGTATAGACCGGCGGCAGATCGAGCGTGTCACCGTTCGCATCGCCGGCAAACGATTCGGCGTCCCACTGCTCGACCAGGCCGAAGCCGCGAAACTCCCGTTCCTGGCCGTCGTAATAGCCGTGATGGTAACCATAGCGAGAGACGAGCGTCGTCTCGGCAATCGCATCGACGATCTCGATACGCTCCAAGACGTGAACGGGAAACGGGAGTTTGGTGATCCACGGCTTGTCGGCGGCGCGGTCGTCCAGATAGAAGCGGGTGGACGACGCATAGTGCAGCGTGCGCTCCAGCCCCATGTTGTTGCGAATCGCGATCAGCAGGTGCGGCTTCGCGCCACCCATCAGATCGATGTAGCGCATCGGCTGATGCGCGTCGGCGGGCAGCGGCGAAGACCACACCAGGCAGGCCGTGCCGTTGCCGAGCAGATCGACGACCGCCACCGACGCCGGATCGACTACAACTGGAAAGGTGGCAAGCAGCCTGACCGCGCTCCAACTGTTGCCCGCCTGATTGAACCAAATCTTGACGCCGTCCGTGCTCAGGTAAAGGATGTCGGTCGTGCCCGATCCGTCGATGTCCGCCAGACGAACCCGCTGCTGCTCGAATTGATCGGCGTAGTCAAACACAGGCGCGTTCGCCATCGTCACTTTCGCGCCGAAGCGGCCATAGCCAAGATTAGGCCAGTAGCACACCTCTCCGTTTCGAATGCGGGCGATGTCCACCAACCCGTCGCCGGTCATGTCCGCCAGGTAAATCGACTGGCTGGCATCGGCGAAGACGAGCGTCGGGCCTTGCTCTTCGTCGTCGAATTTGCGGACACATTCCGACGCGCCAAACCCGGCTTCAGCCTGCGAGGGATACCACAGCCAGGCGTCTTCTTCCGAAACGAGGATGTCAGCGTGGCCGTCGCCGTTGAGATCGATCAGCCGTAGATTGGGATCGCCCCAGGCGACGTTGGGGGACGACTGAAAGGGGATGAAAGACTGCCAGCGATCCTCCTGGCGCTCGTAAAAACCCGACACGACCATGCCCAGCAAAACCAAATCCTGTTGACCATCGCCGGCCAGGTCCATGATTTGCTGCCGGCCGCTGTGCAGATCGGCCAGCGATGGTTGTGTGGTGACGAGTTGAGCCGGCGCGAATCGGCCATCGCCCAGGCTGCGCTTGTAGAACCAACCTTCGCCCTGCTCGGTCAAGATGCCCGACAGACCCTCGCCCTCCAGATCGATCCACTGGTAGCGACCATCGCCCAGGCCGTTCGGCAAGTGCTCCAGGCTCTCGGCGTCGACGAAGTGAATCGTCTCGTCGATGGCGACTTGGCTGTAGGTGAATTCAAGCGGCGGGAGCGATTTCGTATCGTAAGCATCGCTCTGCTCCGCGCGCTGATAGCCCGTCTGCGTGACGGCCATAAGGTATGAGGCGACGGGGCTTTCTGCGTAGCGAAAGTCCGTCGAGCGAACCAGGCACGGCGCTGCGCCCAGTTCCTCGAAATGATGGAACATCAGCGTGCGGCGGCACAGGCGCTGCGTTCTGATCTCGAAGCCGGCCCGAAAACTGGAGAACGCATCCGGGCGGATCGGCCACACCTGCGCCTCGTCCAGCGCAGGGTTGGCAAGATCGTGTTCGCCGTAATCGAACACGACTTCGAACAGCCAGCCCTCGCGCGCGTCGGGCTGCGGGTTTCCATACCAGATGCGCTTCAGATAGCGGTGGGCGTAGGTATGCGTCAGCCGGTTCTTCTCTTGCGGCTGCGATGGGTCAACCTGATCCGGGTTCTCCGGCTTGTATTCGTAGCGGATCACGTTGCCCTTGTCGTCAGTCGTCTCCTCAAGCAGCCAGCTGAACACACGCGTGGCATCGTCCGGGTCGGCGATTCGACACCCGGCGCTCAAGCCGTAAATGCTGGTGACGTTATCCTGCGTGACGGATCGCCAGTGGACATCGCCGCTCGTCCGGTGCTGCCAACGCTCGATGCGGGCGAACAGCCCTTCGATCCGGGGGCGATAGCGCCGAACCGTATACGTTTCACCGTTCAGCGTCCTTTCCAGGGCATCGTTTTCCCAGGCGGCCCCGCGTGGAACCAAAACGGGGACGAGGTCTTCGGCCCCCGACAGAATGAACGTATCGGGATCGGTGTCATCCTGGTAGCGGGGCAGGCCCTTATCGGTTTTGCGAGCAATCGAAGGGACGGACAGGCTCCAGCCCGGCCCGAATGGCCCATTGCCTGCGCCGGAGTCGTAGCTGAGCGACAGTCGCGGAAAGAAATCCTGCCGGCTGGGCGAGGTGAACACCGGCACGCTGAGCGATCCGGTTCCCGTCGCCGGATTGACCGAGAACTTTTCGTCGATGCCGCGGATCGCGCCGCCCCCTTTCGGGACGGACACGGCAGGCACTAAACCCGACTGCCGACCATTGGAAGATTGTTCCCCGTCAGGGCCTCGCCGTGCGCTGTCGACGCTCGGATGTGCCATAGCCAGATTCCTCGTCCTGCGGTGAAAACAACCGGCGGATTATTGCTGATACAAATGACTGGCCGAAGTGGTCGATTGTGTTCTATGTGGAGAGATAAGGCTGTAGGTCATTATGCACCAGGGTTACATGGAAGGTCAAATGGCAAAACGCGTCCAGATGAACTGGACACATGCTGAACCAAGCTGTACGGATGTGATCTTCAGAGCATTTAGATTCTCGCCCGTGAACGTTCGGGCCAACGTCTCGACTCCTCGGCGAGTCATTCGAAGGAGCGACGAGAGAAACGTCTATTGGTCCTCATACGGGACAA
Source organism: Anaerolineae bacterium (assembly GCA_035292585.1). Lineage (GTDB taxonomy): Bacteria > Chloroflexota > Anaerolineae > Fen-1058 > Fen-1058 > DASSFZ01. The sequence continues at coordinate 23,283 of DATDPU010000023.1, forward strand.
AGCTCTCGTCCAAGAAAAGGCTGTTGCCGTTCTCGTGTGGCTTCTTTTGGAGGGGCAGAGCGATCAGATTGCCAAAGCCGCTGGTCATCCTGCTTTGACCCGACTGGTCGGCGACGATGAATCGACCGCCGCTGATCTGATAGGTCATCTCCCAGCCGATCGCAAAGGCTCCCTCTGACTCTGTGAGGTTGACCGGCCGCGGGTCGCCGTCACGCGCCAGACACAGCGCCAGATGATCGCTCGGATCGAGCAACCAGGCATCGCCGGTTTCTGTCGAAAAGAAGACAAGTGGGCCGAGCGTCACGACGCGCGCATCGCGTTCGGCGGCGCGGCGCACGATGTATTCCACCTCGCGCTGGATGTTGATCTGTTCACGTGATAACTGTTCGCGCGTTGTCACCTTGCTCATCACAATCGCCGCAGCTGTGCCTGGGGGTCAGCCAGTGGTTCGCTGAGCAATATCAACCCGCAACTCGGCCCGCTGGCCAACAATGGCGGCCCGACGCAGTCCCACGCCCTACTGGCAGGTAGCCCAGCTATCAGCGTAGGGAACAACAACCTCATCCCCCCGGACTCGGCGGATCAGGATGGAGATGGCAACACCAGTGAGCCGCTTCCCTTCGACCAGCGAGGGCCGAGCTTTCCCCGGATCGTCGGCGGCACGGTGGACATCGGTGCGTTTGAAGTCAATGAAGAGAA
>DATDPU010000024.1:0-2561 GCA_035292585.1 Anaerolineae bacterium
CGACTGGAAGTCGCGGCAACCCTAACGCGAAGGCCGCCTGCGCGGACTGCACCTCCAGCCGATGCAGGTCGGCTTCGCGGGATTATAGGCGCGGTTTCCAACCGCCAGCCAGAAGTTCGCCCCAGAACTGAAATGCACCCCCGACCTCCTCACTGTTCACGCTTCGGTTCAAAAAGTGCTATACTTGCTTCAACAATCTGACACGCGTTTGCGCGTCTCATAGAGCAGGAAGAAGACGATGATCGAGCCACAAACTTTGGTGAACGCAAAGTTGTATCCCGATGAAAATGCAGTGATCCAGGACGCGCTGCGCTCGCTGTTGGTGGAAAAGCCGCAACTGCGCGTCGAGCTCGCCATTTATCGCTACCAGACCGAAGACATTTCGGTAGCCAAGGCCGCTCACCTGGCGGGTATGAGCTTCGATCAGATGAAGGCGCTGCTCGTCCAACGCGGGGTTCAGCTTCGCCTCGGTCCCGCCGACGACGCTGAGGCCCGGCAAGAAGTCGCTGACATGCAACGCATCCTGGCCGACCGCAAGCCTCGATGAGCGCCATCGCCAACACGACCGTCATCTCCAACTTCGCCGCCATTAGCCGGTTGGACGTGCTTCACAGCCTGCTGGGCGAGGTTCACATCTCCACCGACGTTTACGCCGAAATTCAAGACGGCCTCAGCGAAGGCTTCAACTTCTATGCCGGCATCGAATCTCACATTCACCCACTGACGCCCGACGGCTGGCTGCGATTGGCCTCGATGGATGACGAGGAACTGCGCCTGTTCAGCCAGTTGCCAGAGGCGCTGCATCGCGGTGAGGCCTCGTGCCTGGCGATTGCGGCGAAGCGCGGCTGGGCGTTTCTCACCAACGATGCGCGTGCACGCAAAGCCGCACGAGAGTTGAAGATGACTCATTCCGGCACGCTCGGCGTACTGGTTCAGGCGGTGAAGGCAGGGCTGCTCCCGTTAGGCGAGGCCAACTCCCTACTCGACCGAATGATTCAGGCCGGCTACCGTTCGCCGTTCACCACACTGGCCGAACTCCTGTAGACTTCTCCTTCCATCCTTCTGAACAGCGACGCTGGATCCAGCAGCCGCGATATGTTGTTGTACGCTTCGGCAGGTGTACTAGAAGCCGCGGCCGGGCAAGGACACCATTTCCGAACTGAGGGCGTTCCGAATCACTCGCTGAAGGACAAGGGCATTCTCATGGCCCACAACGAGAAACTGGCGATCAAGCGCGCATTCTACGCGGGCGACGAAGGCGGCATCATATGCGACATCACACCTGAAGGAGTGGAAGCCAAACTTGTTCAGGCCCACACCTCCAGAGCAAAGTTCGCGGCGAAGGGATTGACGAAGCGCACGCCCTCCAACGTCGCGCCCGTGTTGAAGTCCTCGCTGAAGACGACGGCGACTTGGTTGAGCCGCGCTGCCGCCCAAATCTGCGCGTCGTAATACGCCAGACCATGATCGCGCGCGCCGCGCGCCGCCTCGAGCACGATCATCGGCGTCACATCCAGCACCCGGAAGGCACGCGCAAAACGCTCGACCTGCACAGCCGCCTCGGCGCGGGTGAGCAACGGCTGAAGCCCACGCGTCGTCACGGCGCAGAACTCCGCCAGGCTTTGCGCGCTCAACCGCCCGCTGCCGTTCAGTTGCAGATGCTGCAACACGCGGATGGCCTGATCCTGTCGAGCAGGGTCGCCATGATCAAACACATACACCAGCACGTTGGTGTCAATCAAGACCGGCATGGGCGCTCACTTGGGCCGGTCGTAGCGGCTCAGGCGCTCTTCGTAGGCATCGGCCCGCTTCCATTGGTAAGACTTGCCTGCCGCGCCCTGCTTGCGCCGCGCGAGTGCGAACCGCACGATCTCGTCGAGCGCCGCCGCATCGGTGTGCGCAGGCGCGGAGCCAGCGCTGGTTTCGCGATCGATCGCCTGCCGGATCAACTCCGCCTCGCTCACGCCGCGCGCCCGAGCTAACCGCCGCAGCAGCGCCTGCTGGCGTTTCTGAATGTAGATTTGCTTGCGCATCATCTGCGACATCGCCGCACCTCCCTATACACCAGATTATACACCATCTCAAGGATTCGTCTGCTTGGTCTGCATGTCACAATCGCCAATTGTCCGCCGGGCTGGCGCGGCGGTGTGCCTGCTCCACGTCTATCTGTGCTATACGTGCGTAGTGCTGCACCATTTCCAATGTGCTGTGACCCAGCAGCGCCTGAAGCGTGAATAAATCACCGCCACTGCGCAAATATGTAATCGCGAAGGTGTGCCGGAAACGATGTGGATGGCACTTCTTGACCTGCGCTTTCCGACCCAGATGCACGATCAGCAGCCGCAGGGCGTCTTTGTTCATCGGACGATCATACTTGCAGGTGAACAGCGGCGCCTCGGGAGCTTCCCCGTCCTCGCGTCCGGCCAGATAGCGCCACAACGCCCGCCGCGTCGCCTTGCCCAGGAAAACCGTTCGCCCCTTGCCGCCTTTCGCCCCGCCCAGCCGCCCGTGTTTGACTTGCACCTTGCCCGTCTGCGAGTCCACGTCGCCGATTTTCAGGG
>DATDPU010000025.1:0-65546 GCA_035292585.1 Anaerolineae bacterium
CCACCCGCAAGTTTCCGATTGAGGAACCCGTGCATGATCTACTACCCGAATTCCGACGTAACCGCACACGATGTCGTGGCGCTTGGCCTGACTAGAGATTGGCTCAAAATGCACACACGATGTCGTGGCGGTTGACAGGTAACTGGTAGATTACACGGTTGACCCGTCTACAAATCGACCAATTACCAACCTACCGACTTACCAACCATCCTATGACCGACCGCCTGTACTACGCCGATCCGTATCGCACCCGCTTCACGGCTCAGGTGATCGAGCGGCTCGAGGTCGAGGGTAAGCCGGCCGTGGTGCTCGATCGCACAGCGTTCTATCCCGAAGGCGGCGGGCAGCCCAGCGATCGGGGACGCTTGAACGAAGCCGATGTCGTCGCTGTGATCACCCGCGAAGACGGTTCTCAGGCCGTCTTACATCTATTAGCCGCTCCCATTCTCGGCGACACCCTCAACGGCACGATCGACTGGTCGCGCCGTTTCGATCTCATGCAGCAGCACACCGGCCAGCACATTCTGTCGCAAGCCTTCATCCGCGTCCTGGGTGCGGAGACCGTCGCCTTCCACCTCAGCGCTGATCCGCGCGAAGGCACGGTGACGATCGACTTGAATCGCACCGGCCTGCCGGCGGCCCAGGTGGACGAAGTCGAAGACCTGGCCAACCAGATCGTGACCGAGAATCGGCCGGTGACGGCGCATTTCGTCAGCCATGATGAGCTCGCGTCGATACCGCTACGCAGACCGCCCCCGGTCGATCGGTCGATCCGCATCGTCGAGATCGCGGACTTCGACTGGTCGGCTTGCGGCGGCACGCACGTGGCGCGGAGCGGCGAAGTCGGCCAGATCAAGATCATCAAACTCGATCGGCGCGGCCCGGAGACGCGCGTCGAGTTCCGTTGCGGCCAGCGCGCGTTGACGGATTACCGGCGCAAGAACGAGCTCATCAGCCGGGTCGCCGCCGACCTCTCGATCGGGTTCTGGGAACTCGACCAGGCCGCGACGCGGCTTGTCGCAGAGAACAAAGCGCTGCGCAAGCAACTGGATGAGGCGGATGCGCGCGTCGCCGAGTTCGAACTGCGCGAAGTGCTGTCTGACGTGCGGCGGTGTGAGGATTACGCGGTGGCCGTGCGCGCCTGGCCCGCGCGCGAGCTGGCGACGCTACGCCAGCTGGCGAAGCACATCATCGCTCGTCCCAAGACCATCGCAGTGCTCGGCGCGGCCGGAGAGAAACCGGCGCTGGTCTTCGCGCGCTCCGCCGATCTCCCATTCGATATGAGCGCGCTGGTGCGCAACGCCGCCGCGCGCCTCAACGGTAAAGGCGGCGGCTCGCCCGATTTTGCGCAGGCGGGCAGCCCGGCGGCGAGCGTTGAACAAATTCAGGCCGCGCTCGAATGGGCCTATTCCCAGCTGGGCAGCTGAGGCGAAATGGACAAAATCGCTAACTCCGTGTACGTCTCATCCGAGTATCGCGGCGTCACCGTCGGCGCGATTATCACGCCGATCGGTGTGATCGCGGTCGACGCGCCGCTGTTGCCGTCCGATGCGCGCGCCTGGCGCGCGCAGATTGCCTCGGTTACCGATCTGCCGGTGCGCTACATCATCAACACCGACGGCCACCGCGATCGGGTGCTGGGTCAACAGTGGCTCGAGGGCGCGGTGATCGCCACCGAGTTCACGGCCGATCGAATGCGCAGCTATGGCGACACCTTTCGGCAACAGGTAGCCGACTTCCTATCGCACCACGGCACGCCCGCCGCCGCCGAAGAGATTGCGCTCAGCTTAAGAGTGATACAGCCTCAAATCGGCTTCACCGGCAAACTGCTATTGCACCTGGCCGAGCCGCGTATCGAGGTGTGGAACGTCGGCGGGGCCAACCCCGGCAGCGCCTGGGTCGTGCTGCCCGATGCCGGCGTCGTCTTCGTCGGCGATCTGTTCACGCTCAATGTGCATCCAGTCATGTCCGAAGCGAACACGCGGCTGTGGCTGGATCGGCTGGCCGAGCTGCGCCGGCCGAACTTCCCGGCTAAGAAGATCGTGCCGGGGCGCGGCTCGGTGGCGAAGAAGGCCGATACGCAGATCATGTCAGCCTATTTGCGCGATGTGCGCAACAAGGTGCGCGGCTTGATCAAGGCGCGCAAATCCAAACCCGATGTCGCCCCGCTCGTCGCCGGCTTTCTACCGCGCTTCCCCGTCGCCGAGGGCGAGCGCGAGCGCATTCAGCGCCGCATCCGGGCCGGGCTGGAACACGTGTATGACGAGCTGAAGTAGGAGAAGTGATTTGGTAGATCGGTAGACATTAGATGACTACAGTACCTTAACTATCGCCATTTTGAATGTGCTATAATTGTCCGCCAAAGGAAACTTAAATGCTCAAGAATCTGTTTTCGAAGGTTGCCGGCGATCCGAATGAGAAGGAACTCGCCCGCCTTCACCCCCTGGTCGACCAAATTAATGCCCTTGAAGCCGAGCTCGAGCGCCTGTCCGACGCTGATCTGCGCGCCGTGACAGACGAGTTTCGCACGCGTATCGCCGCCGAGACCGGCGAGCTCAAGGCCCGGCTCGACGCCGCGCACGCCGCCGCCCTGGCCGAAGAAGACTCCGATGCCCGCCGCCGGCTCGATCTCGACGTAAAGAAGCACGAAGACGAGTTGTTCAAGGTCGAGCAGGCTATGCTCGACCAATTCTTGCCGCGCGCGTTCGCCGCCGTGCGCGAAGCGGCCAAGCGGACGATCGGCCAGCGTCACTTCGACGTGCAGCTGCTTGGCGGCATGGTCTTGCACAAGAACAAGATCGCCGAGATGAAGACCGGCGAAGGCAAAACGCTCGTCGCGACGCTGCCGTTGTATCTCAACGCGCTGTTGGGCTACGGCGCGCACCTGGTGACGCCCAACGACTACCTGTCCAAGTACGGCGCGCAGTGGATGGGGTCGATCTATCACGCGCTCGGCCTGACGGTGGGCGTGATCCAGCACGAGACCGCTTTCCGCTTCGACCCGGATTTCAAGTCCGAAGACGACCGCTTCGATAAGCTGCGTCCCGCGCCGCGCCGCGAAGCCTACCTGGCCGATATCACCTACGGCACCAACAACGAGTTCGGCTTCGATTATCTGCGCGATAACATGGTGTGGAGCCTCAACCAGTTGGCGCAGCGCCCGTTGTACTACGCCATCGTCGACGAGGTGGACAACATCCTGATCGACGAGGCGCGCACGCCGTTGATCATCAGCGGCCCGGCGGAAGAATCGAGCGACAACTACAAGAAGTTCGCCGAGCTGGTGCGTCGCTTGCGGAACAGCACCCACGGCGATGAGAAAGATGTCGAACCCGACGGCGATTACGTCATCGAAGAGAAAACGCGCAACGTCACGCTGACGGAAGCAGGCGTCGAGAAGATGGAGCGCGCGCTCGGCCTGGATAACCTGTACTCGCCGGAAAACTCCGGGCTGTTGCCGTACCTCGACAATGCCCTGCGCGCCCACGCCGTATTCAAGCGCGATAAGGACTACATCGTCAAGGACGGCGAGGTCATCATCGTCGATGAGTTCACCGGACGCCTGATGTATGGCCGGCGCTACAGTGAAGGGCTGCACCAGGCGATCGAGGCCAAAGAGGGCGTCACCGTCCAGCGCGAGACGCTGACTTACGCGACGATCACCTTCCAGAATTTCTTCCGCATGTATCGCAAGCTGGCCGGCATGACCGGCACGGCCAAGACCGAAGAGGAAGAGTTCCAGAAGATCTACAACCTCGAGGTGACGGTCATTCCGACGAACCGGCCGATGGTCCGCGAGGACTACGTCGACGTGATCTTCAAAACCGAGGTAGCCAAGTTCCGGGCCGTGGTGGACGAGATCGAAGAGCTGCACAACGCCGGCCGGCCGGTGCTGGTGGGCACGGTGGCGATTGAGACGTCCGAGCGGCTAGCGGGCATGCTCAAGCGCCGGGGCGTCTCGCATAACGTATTGAATGCGAAAGAGCACGAGAAAGAAGCGACATTCATCGCCCAGGCCGGCCGCGCCGGCGCGGTGACCGTCGCCACCAACATGGCCGGTCGCGGCGTCGATATCTTGCTCGGCGGCAACCCGGAAGGCCTGGCGCGCGAAGCCTTGCGCCGGCAGGGCAAAGACCTCACCCAGGTCACTCCAGAGGAGTGGCAGGCGGCGCTCAAGGCTGCCGAGGCGAAGTGCGCCGAGGAAAAGCAGCACGTCGTCGCGTTGGGCGGCCTGCACATCCTGGGCACCGAGCGGCACGAAGCGCGCCGCATCGACAACCAGCTGCGTGGCCGCGCCGGCCGCCAGGGCGACCCCGGCTCCAGCCGCTTCTTCATTTCGCTGGAAGACGACTTGATGCGTCGCTTTGGCGGCGATCGTATCAAGGGCATCATGGACTGGGCCAAGATGGACGAGGACGTGCCGTTGGAGCACAGCCTGCTCAGCAAGTCGATGGAGCAGGCGCAAACGCGCGTGGAGGGCTACAACTTCGACATCCGCAAGCACGTCCTGGAATACGACGACGTGGTCAACAAGCAGCGCGAGGTGATCTACGCCCAGCGCCGCAAGATTCTGACCGAGACGCAGCTGCGCCCGATCATCTTCAACATGATCGAAGATGAGATCCACGCCATGCTGGTTCAGCACACCTCGGCCAAGCACGCCGACGAGTGGGACGTGCATGGGCTGATGGCGGCGGCGCGCGGCCTGATCCCCCTCCCCGCCACACTGACGACCGATGACTGGAATGGCTTGAGCACGGAGGCGATCGAGGATCAACTCATCGAGTACGCCGAGCGGGCCTACGACGAGAAGGCGCACCAGCTCGGCGCGCTCATCAACGAAGCGGAGCGCATCACGTTGCTGCGCGCCGTCGATTCGCACTGGGTGCGCCACCTGACCGACCTCGACGTGTTGCGCGAAGGCATCGGGTTGCGCGCGTACGGCCAGCAGAATCCGTTGATCGCCTACAAGAAAGAAGCCTTCGAAACATTTGACGAGATGAACACCTCGATCCGCAGCCAGGTCGCGCGCGATATCTTCCGCGTGCAAGCCCAGCCCGCGCCGGCCAGAGCCAGCGCGCCGGCCGCGCGCCCGCTGCGCTCGAACCTGAGCAGCACGACGAGCAAGGGCCAAAAGCCGGTGCGCAAGGCGGTGGAAGCGATCGGCCGGAACGAACCTTGCCCGTGCGGCAGCGGCAAGAAGTACAAGCACTGCCACGGCCGCCCGGGCGCCGAACCGCTGCCGGCGCCCGGCCGTGTGCTCCAAGGCAAGCCCACGAAATGATGTGAGTTCCTGGTGCGAATGCCGCGCTCCACGGACGTTTTTGCAAGGAGGTCGTCGATGACCAATGCCGGTAGCGATCTGGCGGCCCGGCTAATGGGGGATATGGATCCCGAGCTGCTGGACTTCTTAAAGACCAAGGTCAATTCCTTCATCAAGTGGGACCTGGTGCGCTTCTTCTACGAGAATCCCCACTCCTCGGACACCGCCGAGAATGTGGCGCGCTACGTCGGGCGTGATGCCAGCGCGATCGAAGTCGAGCTGGGCGAGCTGGTGGGCACCGGCGTCCTGGAGCGGCATCGCGTCAGCGACTTGTGGGTGTATTCGCTGGCGACCGATGCCGCCATGCGCAAGCTGGTCGACCAGTTCATTCTAGCCTGCGACGACCGCCAGTTTCGCGTGAAAGCAATCTATCACATCATTCGAGGCATGCGATGAACGACCGAGTCCAAACGGGAATCGCCGGCCTGGACGAAATGCTGGGCGGCGGGTTTCTCAGCGAGACGGCCAACCTGGTCGAGGGCGCACCCGGCACCGGCAAGAGCACGCTCGGCATGCAGTTCATCGCCAGCGGCGTCATGCAGTACAATGAGCCGGGCCTCATTCTGACCTTTGAGGAATTTCCTCAACAGTATTATCGGGACGCCGAAGCCTTCGGCTGGCCCTTCCAGGAGCTCGAACAGGCGGACAAGCTGCGCGTGATCATGACCAGCCCCGAAGTCAGCCAGGCCGATCTAGAGCAGGTGGGCGGACGGATCGAATCGCTGGTGCGCGAGATCGGCGCCAAGCGCATCGTGATCGACAGCCTGTCCCACTTCGAGCGGATCTCCCGCGATCCGGTCGAGCTGCGCGGGGTGATCTACTCCTTCGTCAATGCGCTGAAGCGCGAAGGGCTGACCAGCCTGTTGACGCGCGAAAGCCCGGCGCTGATCGGCGAAGGCGATCTCACCGACGAGGATGCCGCGTTCGTCATGGATTCCGTCCTGATGCTGCGCTACGTCGAGATCGACAGCGTGGTGCGCAAAGCGTTGCTCGTGCTCAAGCTGCGCGGCAGCGAGCACGCCAAGGATATCCGCCAGTTCGAGATCACCGGCAACGGCCTCGAAGTCCGCGCCAAGTTCGAGGGCCGTGAGGGTATCCTGAGCGGTAGTCCCCATCGCATGGCCGAGTCGTTCGTCGAAGCTTTCGTGCGCCGCTGACAAGCGCCGCGCTTCCGTTCAAAACGCATACCGCCCTGAATCCACCATGATCCCGCTGGCCGGCGTTCTCACCGTCATCTTTTGGGGCATCGTTGCGGCGCTCATCACCATCCTGGCCGCCATCGCCCGCTTCTATGAAATCACAGCTCGCCAGCGGTCATACTACCGCTGGTTTATCGTTCCGGTGATTCTGCTCCTGGCCGGCGCGGTGAGTTACGCGCTGCAAGGCGACTTCAGGGGTGACGTCCTGGCCGACGCCTTGATGCTGGTCGGCAGCGCGATCTTGATTGGACTATCGGCGTGGTTGCTGCATCTGATGATGGGAGGGCGGCGGTGAGTACGTCGGCGACGGGAGTCGTGTCGGCGACGGGAGTCGAGTCGGCGACGGGAGTCGAGTCGGCGACGACGGTCGTGTCGGCGACGACGGTCGTGTCGGCGACGGGAGTCGCCTCCTACAAGTGCGTGATGGGAGGGCGGCGGTGATTTTGTTGAACATCCCGCTTGGCGTCTCGGGCCTGATTGCGGTGTTCGTTTTGTTGTACATCTTCGCCACACTCAGCCGCCGGCTGGGAGCGGTGACTAAGATGAAAGCCTACTATCGTTGGTTCTATGTCGCCATGGCGGCCGTGGCCCTGGCCATCGGCATCGTCGTGTTGCGCCAACCCGGCCTTGAAGATGGCAGCGTTTTGTTCATCTACCACCTGTCACTGCTCGTCGCCGGTCTCATCAGCCTCGCCGTGGCGTATCGCTACTGGGGCTGGCTGTTCCAGGAGCGCACCCAGTGAGCAGCGTGTCAGGCGGACCGATCCGGAAAGTTCAATCGGCAACACCCGCAACCCCGATGGATGCCGGGCCTTACGCCGTCGACGGGCTAGACCTGTTGCGCCAGTTGCCGGAACTCGTCTGCTTGATCGATGCCAACGCCATGATCCGTTGGGCCAATCGTGACCGGCTGACCGGCCGGCCCTACTCCGACTTCGTCATCGCCGACGATCGCCCACGTCTGCTCGCCGTGCTGCATCAACCCGATTCAATCCCGGCCCAAATCGATGTTCGAGTCACGTATGACGACCAGCCGGCCAGCGCGGTGACGCTGTGGATCAGTCCTCGGCCGGAGAGCGGCCTGTTCCTCGTGTGTGAGCATTACCGCGAGCGCCGCGATCGACAGCTAGCCGTCACGCTCCAGGAAATCGCGACCATCATCAGCTCCACGCTGCAATTAGGTGAAATGTCGCAGTTGCTCATGAACCACCTGCAGCGCGTGCTGCAGTATGACAGCAGCGCGCTGTTTCTCATCGAAGAGGGCCAGCTGCGCATCTATGACACGCGCGGGCATCCGGACACCGCTTTGAAGCTGGAGAAACGCGACTTCGCCGATCTGCCGACATTCCGTGAAATCATGAGCACGCATCGCCCGCTACAGATCGGCGATACGCAGGTGGATCCCCGTTGGACGCAGATGCAGGGCCTCGAGTATATCCGCAGCTGGCTGGGCGTGCCGCTGCTGGCGCGCAGCCGACTGATCGGCGTGCTGGGCCTCGATAGTATGCAGCCGAATGCCTACACGGAAGAGGATGTGCGCCTGGTCGAAGCGCTCGCGGCGCAGGTGAGCGTGCCCATCGACAACGCCCGTTTGCACGAAGAGGCGGCCCGGCGCGCCGACCACATGGCCGCGCTCAACGAAGTCGCCGCCACGGTAAGCCAATCGCTGGATTTGGAGCAGACGCTGCGCATCGCGCTCGACAAAGCGCTGGACGTGGTCGGCGTCGAGGCGGGCGCCATCAGCCTGATCGATGAAGCCGCCGGCGAGCTGGCGATACGGGTGCATCGCGGCTGGCGCTACAGCGAGCTGGCGCAGGGCATGCGGATTCGGCTGGGCGAGGGCTTGTCGGGGCGCGCCGCCGTCACCGGCGAAGTGGTGGTCACCGGCGACGTGCGCGGCGATCCGCGCCTGGCGGTGCCGCGCTTCGCCGAAGAAGGCGTGCAGGCGATGGTGTTAGCGCCCATGCGCGCGCGCGGCCGGGTCGTGGGCATCTTCAGCGTGATGCACTACACGCCGTACGATTTCTCGACCGGCGCCGTGGAATTCCTGAAGGCGCTGGCTGACCAGATCGGCGTGGCGATCGACAACGCGCGGCTGTACGAAGCCGAGTACACCCGCCGCCGCATTTCCGAAGCGCTGCGCCAGATTTCGGGCGCGCTCGCCTCGACCCTCGATCTCGATCAAGCCTTCAACGTGACCTTGCAGCACCTGCCTGAAGTGGTGAGTTACGACCGCGCCAGCATCGTGCTATTTGAAAGCGGGCACGCGCGCATTCACGCCGCGCACGGTTTCGACTCGATCGCGGCCATGCTGCGCCCGACCCTCCCGCTGCCGCCCGACTCCTTGCTCGGCCGGCTGCTGCGCGAGAAGCGATCGTTGATCGTGCTCGGCGAGCAAGCACAACTGGGATTCGCTTTAGAACCGAGCACGCGCGAGACGGCCGAGGTGAAGTCGTGGATGGGCGCGCCGTTGATCGTGCGGCACGAGGCGGTCGGGGCGCTGGTGGTCGAGTCGCTGCTCGATCGGGCGTATATCGAAGAAGACGCGGCCACCCTGTTTACGCTGGCCAATCACCTGGCGACCGCCGTCGAGAACGCGCGCCTGTTCGCGGCCGAGTCGCGCCGCTCGATGCAAATGGCGCTGATCAACGAGATCGCGCGCCGCACCACGGCGACGCTGGACTTGAACGAGCTGCTGGGGCGGGCGGCCAACCTGATCCACCAACGCTTCGGGTATCGCTCCGTCGGGTTGTTCCTGGTCGATCGGCAGCTGGGTGAGGCGATTCTGCGCAGCGCCGCCGGTGAATGGGCCGATCTGGCGGAGACCGGCTACCGCCAAGCGATCGCGCGCGGGCTGATCGGGCGCGCGGTGAGCACGGGGCAACCCGTCATCTCCAACAACGTGGCGGGCGATCCCAACTACATCCCCTTGGTGGCGGAGGAAACTTCGCACGGCTCCGCGCTCGTCGTGCCGCTGCGTCACAAAGAGGTTATCCTGGGCGCGCTCGCCGTGCAGCACCAGCGCACCGACTTCTTCCAGCCCGATGTCGTCGACGTGGTGCAGACGCTGGCCGACCAGCTGTCGATCGCGATCGATAACGCGCGGTTATATCAGGAAACGACGCGCCGGCTCTACGAGCTGGCGGTGCTGCACGAGATGTCGGTGGCCGCCACCTCCACCCTGGACTTCGACGAGGTCAGCCAGCGCACCGTCGCGGCGCTGCAACATGCGCTCGGCTTCGATTACCTGGCGCTGTTTCTGCTCGATGCGGCGGGTAAAGGGCTGACGCTGTACGCCACCTCCAAGCTGGAGGAGCGTGCGGCGCGCCACGCGCGGATCGAGCTGGGACACGGCCTGGTCGGCGCGGCGGCGCAGTCCGGGCAGCCCATCAACTGCGGTGATGTGCGCCTGGATGCGCGTTTCCTGTCCGCCATTCCGGATGTCCGTTCCGAGCTGGCGATTCCGCTCAAAGTGGGCGAACGGGTCATCGGCGTCCTCGACGGGCAAAGCACCCAACTCAACGCCTTCACGCAAGACGATGTGCGCTTGTTGCTCACCGTGGCCGGGCAGACGGCCGTAATCCTGGACAAGGCCCGCTTGCACCAGGAGACACAGCAACGGCTGCGCGAGATGACGACCTTGCAAACGTTCGCCCAACAGATCAGCGCCTCGCTGGACTTGAGCGAAGTGCTCGATTCGATCGTGATCACGCTGAAGCAGGTGCTGGGTTGCCGGGGCGTGAGCCTGGCGATGCTGATACCCGACACGCAAACGCTGGAAATCCGGGCGGCGGCGGGCATTCAAGCCAAGTGGAAGCGCGAGGCGAAACTGAAACTGGGCGAAGGCATCAGCGGTCGGGCCGCCGCCAACGCCCAGCCGATCTACGTGGCCGACACGTACACCATGCCCGACTTCATCTTCTTCGATCCGATCGTGCGCTCGCTGTTGTGCGTGCCGTTGACTTTAAAGGAGCGCGTGATCGGCACGCTCACCGTCGATCAAGCCGTGCCGGATGCCTTCACCAAAAATGACGAGCGCCTGCTGGCGATTGCCGCCGCGCAGGCCGCCGTCGCGATCGAGAACGCGCAATTGTACGAGGAACTCAAAGAACGCGCGCGCCGGTTGGAGCAGGCGTATCGCGAACTACAGGAAGCCGATCGGCTCAAGGACGAGCTGGTGCAGAACGTGAGCCACGAGCTGCGCACGCCGCTCACCTTCGTCAAAGGCTACGTGGAACTGCTGCTCGAAGAAGACATGGGACCGATCAACGAACGCCAGCGCGAGAGCCTGTCGATCGTCGCCGAGAAAACCAATAGCGTCACGCGCCTGGTCAGCGACATCATTTTCCTGGAGCAGATCGAGCGCGAGTCGCTGCAACTCAGCGCGGTGCAGATGGCCGACCTGGCGCGCCTGGCGCTGCAAGGCTGCGAGGTCACCGCCGCCGCCGCCGGTATCCATCTCCACGCCGATCTGGAACCCGAGCTGCCGCCGGTCACCGCCGATCGCGATCGCGTCAATCAAGTCTTCGATAATCTGCTGGCGAACGCGATCAAGTTCAGCCCGCAGGGCGGCGCGATCACGATCGGGCTGCGCCGGCAGGGCGAAGCCGTGCTGGCCAGCGTATCGGATCAGGGCATCGGCATCCCGCACGAGCAGCTGCACCGCGTCTTCGAGCGCTTCTATCAGGTAGACGGCTCGGCCACGCGCCGCTTTGGCGGGGCGGGCGTGGGACTGGCGATCGTCAAACGCATTGTCGAAGCGCACGGCGGGCGCGTGTGGGTCGAAAGTGAGCTGAGCCAGGGCAGCACGTTTTACTTCAGCGTCCCCCTGGCCCCCCCGCTCGGCCGGGCAGGCGGCATTCGATGACCGATGCCAGAGCCTTGTCCGGCGAAAACGCCCCACAGCGATTGTCGGACCTGCGGCAGGTGTTGCACGGCTTGCCCAAAGCCGACCTGCACCGCCATTTGGAAGGATCGCTGCGGCTGTCCACGCTGGTCGAGATCGCCCACGAGCATGGCGTCGACCTGCCCTCGTACACCATCGAAGACTTGCGGCCTTACGTGCAGATCACCAACGACCCGGCCGACTTTCACCGCTTCCTTGAAAAGTTCCGCTTGCTGCGCAAGTTCTACAGGACGCCCGATGCCGTGGCGCGCGTCGCCTACGAGGCGGTGGCCGACGCCGCCGAAGACAATGTGCGCTATCTGGAGCTGCGCTTCAACCCGGCCGCGCTGGCGCGCACGCAGGGCTTTTCCTTCAGCGAAGTGACCGACTGGGTGATCGAGGCGGTGCATCGAGCGCAGGCCGACTATGCCATCACCGCGCGGCTGATTACGACGATCGTCCGTCACGAGGGCATCGCCAACGCGCGGGAGATCGTCAACATCGCGATCGCGCGGCAGGCGCGCGGCATCGTGGGGGTGGACCTGGCGGGCGACGAGGTCAACTTCGACGCGAAGCCGTTTGTGCCGGTCTTCCGCGAAGCGGGCGAGGCCGGGCTGGGCGTGACGATCCACGCCGGCGAAGCAGGCGGCGCGGAGAACGTGCGGCAGGCCGTGGCCGAGATGGGGGCCAAGCGCATCGGGCACGGCGTGCGGGCGATCGAGAATTCGAACGTGATCAAGCTGCTCCGCGAACGCAGCGTCACGTTGGAGGTGTGCCCCACCAGCAACTTGCAGACCGGCGTGATGCACAATTTCAGCCACCACCCGCTGCGCGATCTGTACATGCTGGGTGTGTCGGTGACCCTCAACACCGACGACCCCAGCGTCTCCGATACGACGCTGACCGACGAGTACCTGGTTGCGCTGATGGCGATGGGCATTCGCATGAATCACCTGCGCCGCATGAACGAGTACGCGCTGCGCGCGGCGTTTCTGCCGGAGGGCCAGCGGCAAACGCTGGCCGAGCAGGTGTTGACGGAGTTCGATCGGCAACTGGAGCGGTATTAAGCGCAAGGACGAGTTCGGGGCGGGTCTGAGACCCGCCCCGCTCGTTTCCACACTGCTGGCATAGCCCGCGTCCTCGCGGGCACGCTTCGCAGCCAACCGCGAGGACGCGGTTGAAGAGCATTCTCCAAACAGTCTCTGAGACCCGCCCCCATCATTTCCAGAATAGCGAGCTTCACTACAGCGGCGCAGAGGACGCTGAGTTGTGCAAAATCTCTGCGCTCGCTGCGTCTTTGCGGTGGAAGTTTAGGGTCTAACTCGACTTCTCCCAGGTGCGTACGGCCAACATCACTAGCGCCCGCACGCGCGGATCGGGGATATCATCGGGGGACTTGTAGAAGTTCGTATCGACCTCGATCAGCAGACCGCCATCGGGCGCCGCGCCCATGTGAATCGCGCGATTACCGAACTCGGGATGCAAGGTCAGTTCGCGCTGTAGGATGGTTTCGATCTGGGAGATGATGCTTCCCTCCGGCGCGGGATAAGTCGCCGAGCGCAGCTTGCGCGGGCCGACGGGTGGCGCCGGCAATGCCGCCGATTCAGGCTGCCCCGGCGTGGGTTGAGCCGCCGCCGGGGCAGGCTCGGCCAGTGCGGTCGCGGTCAGACCGGCGAACACTTTAAGCCCCTCGATCGCGCTCAGGATCTTCGTCGCCGCTTTATCATCGTGGATGTCGCTCAGGCGGCGATAGCGCTGTCCCTCGATTTCGACAACCCACTCGCCGCTGGCCGAGTCGCGGTGGAGCACGACCACGTCAGGCGGAAGCTTGCGTTGCCACTCGCTTAACCGGATAGCGGGTTCACGCTTCGGCGGCGCCGGTGCGGCGGCTTCGATACGCGGAGTCTCTGCCGCGGCCGGTTTAAAGGGATCGTCCCCACTTTCTTCATTCCGCCGACGTGAGCGCAGTCCGGCCAGCGCGCCGCCCGCCACCAGCAGCGCCCCGATCAAGATCACGCCGCCGAGTAGTAAGAACTGTCCTGTATCCATCGCTTAACCCTCTACGAGTCTGCCTGAAAACCTCGAACGATGGCGCTCTGTCCACCGCGTCCTCGCGGTGGACGCGGGCTTCGTGCAACTTTTAGGCAGGCGCTAAGTCTGGAGACCTTGAAGGTCGGGGGGCTTGTTCAGCCACCTCCTAAAGACTGGCACTGAGCGCAGAAGTGTGTGCCGCGTTGGCCGACCACGATTCGCTGGATGGGTTGCCGGCAGCGGCGGCAGGGTTTTCCAGCTCGATCATACACGCGAAAATGATGTTGATACTCGCCGGCCGGGTAGACCCAATCGAACGATGCGCCATTGCGCTGAATCCCATCGTGCAGTGCGGTTCGGATCGCCCGATACAACGCGCGCACTTCAGTTGAGTTGAGCGAATCAGCCCGGCGCAGCGGATGTAAGCGCGCTAACCAGAGCGCCTCGTCGACGTAGATGTTGCCCAGACCCGCGATAAAGGTCTGGTTGAGCAGCAGCGGCTTCAACCGGCCCGCCCGCCCGGTGAGTCGCTGCCGGAAGGCATCCAGGGTGAACTCGTCGTTCAACGGCTCAGGCCCCAGGCGGCCGGTGACCTCTTCGGAATCGGCCACCCAATAGATCCGCCCGAATTTACGGGTGTCGTTGAAGCGGAGCTGCCGGCCGTCGTCCAGATCAAAGATCACGCGATCGTGTTTGTCAATAGCCTGTTCGCGGGGTACCACATCCAGCCGGCCCGACATCTTCAAATGGATCAGCAGACAACCGGCGACGCGCCGTGCAGGCGGGCGGCTCAATTCAAAAACGAGGTACTTGGCGCGACGCTGGATCGCGCGGATGCGCAGGCCCGGCAGCAACTTGACGAGGCTCGCGGGCGAAGGCCGGGCGATCGTTCGATTCCAGAAGATGGTGACGCCCTTCAGCCGGCGGCCAACGAGTGGCTTGCGCAAGCTGCGGACAACGGTTTCGACTTCGGGGAGTTCAGGCATAGTCAGAGCAAGTGAAAAGTAAACAGTGAGTAGTGATTGGTGATGCGGTGAAAAGTTTATCACATCTCGTTCGATGTGGCCGCTTCGAGTGCGGGTCGAAGCAAAATCCATCCGCGCGCTGGTGGATCAGCGCCACCGCCACCAGCCGATCGATCTAGCCAGCCGGCGCCGCTTCGCGCGCTCCTTCGCCGCCCACGCCGTTCGCCGCGGCGTTTGCGGCGCGGTTTCGAGCGCGACCTGGAACCACGCCGCCGGATCGGGCGAGCGCAAGATGCCTTCCAAGTTGAAGAGGGCAATATCGTCGATGCCGGCCGCTTTGGCGGCGGCGATGTCGGGAGCCAGCTGGGTCGGGTCGGTGTAATGCGCTTCGTCGCCCAGCACGCCCACGCCGGTCAACCCCAGGCTCAGACCCGCCCGTGCGCCAAACGCGCGCTTCAACTGGCAGGCGAGCTCGTATTGCAGCCAACGCGCATCGTCGAACGCGATGTGATGTTCATCGACGATCATCGAGTTGTAAATCATCGTCGAGACGACATCCCACTCCACATCGACGACCGGCGTTTCGAGGAAGTCCTGCACGATCGGCGCGCCGAGATCAAAATCTTCGACGAGGCTATCGTGCGCAGCGCACAACGCTTTCGCGCCGTGGGCATGAATGTTGCTGAGGATGGCTCGATATTGTTCGACCGCTTGGGCGAAGCGGCGCGCATTGAGATTGGCAAGCGCGATCCGGCAGGCAGCGAGGATCTGCTTCAAACCCTGGCTATTCCGATAGGCCAACGCCTGCGGCAAGGGCAGCTCCAGATCGACGGCGATCCACGGCGCCCGCACGCGCTGCGCCGCGGCCCAGGCGAAGACCGTATCGAGGTGCGCCGAGAAGGCAGCGGCATTGCGCTCCGAGGGCCAGTAGCCGATCGACTTGGGCAGCAGCAGCCACAAGGCGATGGCGAGACCTGCATCGGCGTAGGCGTGCAGCAGGCGCGCCAGGGGATGGCCTAACGCGCCGTCGGGCACGCTCAGGCACACCGACACGTCGAAACGGCGCAGGAGTTGAAGCGTGGCAGGCGCCGCAGCTTCTTCGTACGGTAGGAACTCGGCCCAAACGCGGAGCGGCACGGTGGTTGGCCTGCAACGGGTTATTGCTTTTTCGAGTCGAGCGCGACTTTGGCGATCTTGACGGCGAGGTTGCCGCCGGGAATCAACATGCCCACGGTGTCCGCGCCCAGGTCGAACAGGGCGTCGCGCGAGATCATCTTGGTCAGCCTGGGCATCAACGACTGGCTGGTGCGCATCTGGCCGGTGACGCCGTCGAATTCGACGACGCCGCGCTTGTCCTTGGGCTTCCAGTGGAACTCGAACGCCCAGACCGGGCGATAATACAGATCGGTTGCTTCGAGGATGAGCGACTCTTCGTGGACGGCGTCGGCCTGCACCGGCTTGAGCATCTGGTTGAGCAGCTGGCGCACGACGAACGAGGCGCGCGTTTCGGGCGGGACGATGATGGCGCCCTCGGCGGCGAGCATGTGCGGATCATTGATCTCGATCTTCGCGCCGCGCACGAGCGGGGCGACATCGGTGAGCGGAGTGCTGGTCTGCGCGTCGGCGAACAGCTCCTGGCGTGATTCTTCGCGGCAGTGTTCGGTCACCCTCAGCGTGACCACGCAGCCGCCCTTGCCCAGATCGGCCACCGGATATTTCTCGCCGTGCAGGGTGATCTCGTGCACCTCCGGCCCGCTGACCGCTACGTTATACTTGCGCGAGCGATCATACACATAGCGCGCCAGGCACGCGACGTGCCAGAATGGCTCGAAGCGCTTCTGGCTATCGACCAGCAGGACTTCCTCGGACTTGGGCCGCTGAATCAAGCCGCCCAACCCGCCGGCCACGGCATTCGTGCGGCGATCCATCGCGCGCTGCCGGATCTGCTCCAGGCTGAAATTTTCATTTAGGGCAAAGATGCGTTGGTCGGCGAGTTGGATATCCATAGGGATGCTCCTCAGAAACCAGGTTTCTCCGAGAAACCTGGTTTCTTTAGGATGATCTACGAAGTACACGAAGATTCTTACGCGCCACTGAAACCTTAATTCAGACAGCGGTGTGTTACCTCAAGTCCGTGACCCGTTTCGGACCATCTAGAAACAGTTGCAGCTTGTTGAGTACATTTCGCCCGATGATGATCTCGTCGCCCGAATCGTCGCTCACGACTTCTACATCCGGCAAACGGACTCCATCGAACAGCACATCGACCTTGTGCACAGAGACTCGGCGCAGGCGGGTTGCCAGGTGAGAACGAACGTTGGTCGCATACACGATCGGAACACTGAGCCGTTCGAGAAGCGCGGTGGGGACAAACGTGCCATCAGCGCCTGTGTCGATCAAGGCTGGATAAGGACCGACCTGCGAGGTCTCGGCTGGCGCAGTCAAGCTGACCAGCAACACCGGTGCAGGTGGAACATAGTCTTGGCTATAAGGCGTCGTCATTCTCGTACCAAACGCGGGCTGAAGATGCGGATTTCACGCGGCCCATCGGCAGGCATAATCAGCACCGCCGTATTTCCGAATCTAGCGCGAATACGCTGATATAAGACCCGTTCATCCTGATCGTGATCCAGCAATGTTTGGTTATGGACTGCCACAAACTGACCTTCATATTTGGCGCGTTCGCTCAGGGGTTGGTTGAGCCACCAGGCTTGCTCCTGTTCAATCTTGCGGCGACTGGCCAATGTCCGCTCGCGTCGAACCACAGTTTGAAGATAATCTTCGACGGGCAAGCCACGAGTCTGGGCCTCATTCTGGATTTCCCGCGCCAACTGATCTGAGATATGGAGAGTCGTCATAACGGCTGCCTCTTCCATTCAAAATGTTAGCTCAATGCATGGTAACTAGAACCGTATCTGTTATCGCACCTTCTCCTTGAGAAGCTACGGCAACCCCACCGCGTTCTTCACTTCCGCCAGCACCTGCGCGGCGATAGCGCTGGCTTTTTGCGCGCCGTCGTCGAGCACTTCGTCGACCAGGCCGGGCTGCGCGGCGAGTTCCGCGCGCTTGGCGCGAAACGGTTCGAGCGCGGCGTTCAGGTTGCGGGCCAGCACTTTCTTGCAGTCCACGCAGCCGATGCCGGCCGTCGTGCAGTCTTGATAAATCGGCCCGACTTCGTTCGGCGAGAAAACATGGTGCAGCGAGTAGACGTTGCACACTTCCGGCCGGCCGGGGATGTTGCGATGCGTGCGCTGCGGATCGGTGACCATCGACATCACGCGCCGGGTTGTCTCTTCCGGCGCCGCCGCCAGCTCGAGGTGGTTGTCGAGCGACTTGCTCATCTTATTCTGGCCGTCCAACCCCACGATCTTGGGGAACTCGGTCAGCTTCATCTGCGGTTCGATCAGCACCGGCTTGAAGCGGTGGTTGAAGGTGCGGACGATCTCGCGCGTGAATTCGAGATGGCTCTGCTGATCGACGCCGACCGGAACCACGTCGGCCTTGTACAACGTGATGTCGGCGGCCATCAGCACCGGGTAGCCCACCAGGCCGTAATTCACGTTGTGCGGCTGCTGGCGCACCTTCTCTTTGAAGGTCGGCAGGTCGGTCAGCTTGCCCAGCGGTGTGACCATCGACAGGATGGTGTGCAGCTCGGTCACCATCGGCACGTGCGACTGGACGAAGACGATCGTGCCCTGGGCCGGGTCGATGCCGGCCGCCAGCCAATCGAGGACCATTTCGCGGGTGTATTCTTTGAGGTTCTCGGTCTCTTCCAGCGTCGTCAAGGCGTGCAGATCGACCACGCAATACACGCAGTCGTAGTCGTCCTGCAACGCAACGTAGTTTTGGATCGCGCCCAGGTAATTGCCCAGGTGTTGGCGGCCTGTCGGCCGGGCGCCAGAGAAGACGCGGCCTTTCTTAGTCATGCCTAGCCTCGCGGATCGATGTGCAGCGAGTGTACCACAGCCGCAACGGATAGGCAACGGATGGACGACGGATAAACGAATCCAGACGCTCACCCTAACCCGTCGCCACGACAAACGCAATCGCATACTCGCGCTCGTGCGTCAGGCTGACGGCCCACTCGTTGAGGCCGAGTTCCTGTGCGCGCGCCAACGCCCGGCCGTGCAAATGGACGTGCGGCTTGCCATTGCCATCCGGCAGAACTTCGACATCTTGGAATCCGACCCCGTTGCGCGCCATGATCCGCATCCCGACGCCCAACGTCTTGCTCACCGCTTCCTTGGCGGCGAAGCGCGCCGCGAACTCGCTGGCGTGGCCCCGGCACGCTGCGACTTCGCGCGGGGTGAACACGCGCTTCAAGAAGCGCTCGCCGTGCTGGTCGAGCGCTTTCTGGACACGCGGGATGTGGACGATGTCGGCGCCGGTGGACAACACGGCCATCTCCAGGCTCTAAGCTCCAATCTCCTATCTCTAAAATCAAACCTCGGAGATTAGTGATTAGTGATTCGCCGGCCCGGCAACCGCCAGCGCGTAAGCAGCCGGGTCGAGGTACTTCTGCGCGGCAGCCTGCACCTGTTGGCCGGTAATCCGGTTGATCATGTCGGTATACTGCTGCAGGTAATCCAGCCCCAGACCGTACAGCTCCATGTTCGCGATCTGGTCGGCCACGCCGTCGTTCGTCTCCAGCCGCAGCGGGAGCAGGCCGGTGATGAAAGCCTTGTTATCGGCCAGCTCTTTCGCCGACACTTTCGTATCGCGGATGCGCTTGATCTCCGTGCGGATCAGCTCTACGGCGCGATCGACATTGGCGGGATTCACGCCGGCGATCACACTCCACGCGCCAGGCCCCAATCCGCCTTCGACCGAACTATAGGCATAATACGCCATGCCGCCTTTCACGCGCACTTTCTCGCCGATGCGACCGTTCAACCCAAACACACCCAATACCGTATTGCCTAACGCCGCCGGGAAATAATCGGGCGCGGTTCGCCGTGGGCCAATACATCCGAGCACGAGATCGCTTTGAGTCTTGCCCGGCACACTCACCGCGCGACGGCGCGTCTCCGTCAGGCGCGGCGCATCCGGGATAGGCGCAGACCCAGTGGGCGCGCCGGCCCAGTTGCCGAAGGCGTCTTCCCATAAGCGAAACGCCTCATCCGCCTTCACCGCGCCGACGATGGCGACGATCATACCGTGCGCGCCAACCCGTGCGCGATAGAACTGTTCCAGGTCGTCGCGTGTGAGTGAGCGGATTGTCTCGGCGTAGCCCAGCCCGCTGATCGAGTAAGGGTGCGTATCGGGGTAGAGCAACTCGCGAAAGGTCAACCCGGCCATGCGGCGCGTATCGTTGGCGCGTTCTTCCACATCCGTCAGAATCTCGCCGCGCACCTTCTCAACTTCAGGCTCCGGGAAGGTCGGGCGCTGCAGCACATCGGCCAGCAGTTCGATCATCGACGGCAGGGACTCGGCCAGCGATTTGCTCCCGAAGCCTGAGACGTTCAACCCGGCGCTTACGTCGAGCGTTGCCCCCACCGATTCGATCTCTTCGTACAGTTGCTGGAAGGTACGCTGCTGCGTGCCGCGCATCAGCACATCGGTCATGAACGAGGCGAGACCGGCCTGTTCACGCGGCACATTGACGCCGCCGAAGCGCAGCGTGCCATCTACCACTACTACCGGGCTGGAGAAATTTTCTTTGACCAGCACGACCATGCCGTTGGCGTACGCGCGCCGCTGGATGGTTTCAGGGCCGGGGATGGAGGGGTCGTGCTGCGTGCTGCGTGATACGTGAAGTGCGGCTTCAGCCTTCATACCTCATCCTTGCGCTTTCGGTGCGTAGTAGCCGACCGTGCAGCGGCTCTTGGTCAAATACGTTTGTGCGGCGCGGTGCACATCCTCCACCGTCACTTGTGAAAGTCGATCGAGATACCGTTCGAACCAGGTATAGTCCGCAAACATTTCGCTGAAACCATACCAGAAACCCTGGTTCGTCACGCTCTCACTGCCATAGGCGAATTGCGCTTTAGCCTGCCGGATCGCTTTGTCTACCTCGGCCTGCGTCGGCGGCTGGTCGATCATCTTCTGAAGCTCGGCGTCGAGCGCGGCCTCGACTTGGGCCAGTGTGCGGCCTTGCCGCACGGTGGCGCTGATCGCATACACGTACGGATCGTGCGTGGGCGCCAGCCCGCCCGACACCTCGGTGGTCAATTCCGTGTCGACCAGCGCCCGATATAACCGCGACGAGGCATTGGTCGAGCCGCCGCCGAACATGGACAGGCTCGACGCGCCGGCCAGGATGGCATCCAGGGCCACCAGCGCCGGGAAATCGGGGTGACGCGCCTCGGGCGTGCGATACGCCACGTCGAGATACGACGTCAGCCCATCGCCTTCCACGGTCACCCGCCGCACGCCTTTCTGCTCCGGCTCGACTGCGGTCATGCTCGGCAGCGCCGGGCCGGGCTTTAACCGGCCGAAGGATTTGTAAATGCGGGCCAGCATGTCTTGCGCGTCGAATGCGCCCACGCCGATCGCCACGCAGTTGTTGGGCGCATAGTACGCCCGGTAGTGCGCGTACAGATCGTCGCGCGTCATCGACTTCAGATCGGACAGGTAGCCGATCGTCTCATGATGATAGCCGTGCGCCATGAAGACGACTGCCTGCAGCGCCTCGCCCAACAGGAAACGCGGGCTATTCTCATTGCCCTGCCGTTCGGAGATGATCACCGTGCGCTCGCTCTCCACCTCGCGCGGCAGGAACAGCGCGTTGACCATACGATCGGATTCGATCTGGAGCGCCAGATCGATCTTGGCGGCGGGCAACGTTTCAAAATAAGTGGTGAAGTCGAGCCAGGTCATCCCGTTCCAGACGCCGCCCTCGCGCGATACCAGGCGATCCACCGTCGCCTTGGGAAAGGTCTTGGTGCCCTTGAACAGCATGTGCTCGACCCAATGGCTGATGCCGGTGATGCCCAGGCGCTCGTGGCGCGACCCGACGCGATACCAGCACCAGAAGGTCGCCACGGGGGCGTTGTGATTCTCCTTGAGCAGGACCGTTAGTCCGTTGTCCAGCACGGTCTTCAATACGCCGTTGCGCGAAACGGTCTTCGACCGTGACGATAAGCGTTTAGGCGCCGGCCTCTTCAGTTTCACGGTTGACCTTTGTGTTGGCATACCCTCCCTCTCTGCGTCGGCGACGGTAGTCGCCGCCTACAAGCTCTAATTCCCCACTCGAACTCGCCCTACTTCCCGTCGTGGTAACCGCGTCCCATTCCGCGATACTTGAAGCCCATCGTCCGCATTTTCTCCGGCTCATACACGTTACGCGCGTCGATCAGCACCGGCGTCTTCATCGCTTGCCGGATGCGCTCGAAGTCGAGCTGCTTGAACTCGTTCCACTCCGTCACCAGAATCAGCGCGTCGCAGTCTTCGGCCAGGTCATACGGATCTGCCGCGAACTTCACTTCCGGCGGCAGCACCGGGCTGGCCGTCGTCATCGAGACCGGGTCGTAACCTTGCACCTGCGCGCCGTGCTCGATCAGCCAGCGCGCGATATCGATCGAGGGTGCATCGCGCATATCGTCGGTGTTGGGCTTGAAGGCCAGCCCCAGCAAGCCGACCCGCTTGCCCTGCAAATCGTCGCCCAACAGCTCACACACTTTATGCAACACGCTCTTGCGCTGGTCGACGTTGATATCCATCACGGCCTGAAGCAATTGCGGATGGCGACCTTTGACTTCGGCCATGTGCGCCAGCGCCAATACATCTTTGGGAAAGCAGCTACCCCCATAACCGAGTCCGGCATCGAGGAACGCCCGGCCAATCCGCTTGTCGAAGCCCATGCCGGCGGCAACCTCTTTGATGTCCGCGCCCAGCGCCTCGCAGATATTCGCAATCTCGTTGATGAAGCTGATCTTCGTCGCCAGGAAAGCGTTGGAGGCGTACTTGATCATTTCGGCGGTGCGCAGATCGGTGATCACCAACGTCGTGCGCAGCGGCAGGTGCAGCTGGGCCACCTTTTCGGCGGCGTCCTGATCGAGCGAGCCGAGCACCACGCGATCGGGATTCATGAAGTCGTAGATCGCCGAGCCTTCACGCAGAAACTCGGGATTGGAGACGACGCTGAACGAGATTGGCTTCTTCTGCTTGCTCTGGATAATATCGGCCACCCAGTCACCCGTGCCCACCGGCACCGTCGATTTGTTGACGACGATCAGCGAGTGGTCCATGATCTCGGCGATCGATTCGGCCGCCCGGCGCACATACTCCAGATCGGCTGCGCCATCGACCGCGCTCGGCGTGCCCACGGCGATGAAGGCGAATTCAGCCGGGTCCAGGCCATTTCCGCCGTTGATGGCTTCGACATAGTTGGTCGTGAACGACAGACGGCCGGCCTTGATGTTGCGCCGGACGACTTCCTCCAGCCCCGGCTCGTAAATGGGCAGAATGCCCTTCTTCAGATTCTCGATCCGTTCCGCGTTGATATCGAGACAGGTTACGCAATTGCCCAGATCGGCCAGGCAGGTGCCGGTGACCAGCCCGACATAGCCCACACCGACGACTGCGATGTATTTCATGACGATCTTCCTTTCGAGGAGGTGTGCCGATTCTACTCTCGTTCTAAGTCCGATGCAATCAGGTTCGCTGCGCGCCGGCCGATCTCCACGGCGTAGTTGGTGCCGCGATCCCAGGGGTAGACCTGCGACATCGAGGCGAAGTACAGCCCGCGCAGCGGCGTGCGAATATCCGGAATGTTACGCGAGTGGTTGAGCGGCGGTATCGGCTGGGCATACGGCGTCTTCCACAGCCAGGACTCCTTCACCCAACTGGGATCGAACTCTGGATTGAAGCGCGTGAGCGCCGGCAAGAATCGATCGAGCAACTCCGCCTTGCTTAACTTGAAGTACTCGTGGCCGGGGTCGAGGTAATCGCCGCAGTACACCAGGTGATCGCCGCCGTAGTGCTCCGGGCCGATGTAATTGGTGTGCTCGACCAGCGACAAGAACGGGAAGCCGGCTTCTTTGGGCAGGTTGTGCCAGTAGAACTGGGTGAGCGGCCGATCGAGCGCCAGGATCAACACCACCGCGCCCATCGACTTGAGCTGGCGCAGCTGCGCGGAATACGCATCCGGCAGGTCGGGCGCGAGGCGCGCCATCAGCGCCGGGGAGGATGTGGACAGGACCGCATCGAATGTCGATGCGCCGGAGGACGTCTCGACTATCAATGTCTTGTCCGCGTTCTTTTTGATCCCGCTCACCGGGCAGCCTAGCCACAGCTCCGCGCCCTGCGACTTGACCACTGCCGCGAGCTGGTCGAGAAACGCCTGAAAGCCGCCCTTGAACGTGCCGAGGCGCGTGGTGCGCGAATGCAGCCGCGCCCACAGCCAGGCCATGTTGACGCTGCTCAGATTCTCCTCGCCAAACTTGCCCACGAGCATAGGCCGCCACATCACCCGGTAGATCCGTTCCCCAAAGTAGCGGCGTACCCACTCCACGGCCGTCACTTTTTCCAGCGGCTGCCAGCGCGGCGAGAAGCGCAGGTACGCCCCGGCCAACCCGAAGCGGATGAAGTCGCTCAACGCGAAGCGCCGCAGGATGAACCGCGGGATGTTGCTGAAGATCGAGTCGAACGGGTAGAACTTGCCTTCCCAATAGATGACGGTGTACGGGCGGGGGAAGATGACCTGGTCGCTCCAACCCAGCTCGTCGATCAGGCCGAGGATGCTTTTATCCGACTGAAACCAGTGATGATAAAACTTCTCCAGCGTCCAGTCCCAGTGCGGTGCTTTGAAACCGGCGGCCAGCCCGCCCACTTCGGGCGCTGCTTCATAGATCGTCACCGCGTGGCCCCGCCGCGTCAAATCGTACCCGGCAGACAGGCCGGCTGCGCCCGCACCGATGACGGCGATCCTCATAAGGCGGCCTCGGCGTCGGTGACCTGCGTGGCTTTGGCGAAATCGCTCCAGTGAATGCTCTGGCGCGCCATGAAGAACAGGCCGAGCAGCGTAATCGGCAGCCAGAGCGCGGCGTGCAGCACCAGCGTGTAGGCCGTGGCCGAGGCTTGATCGATACCGAACGCCACCAGGACGGCAATGCCGGGCGTGTCGAACGTGCCGATATAACCCGGCGCGGCGGGCAAGGTGGTTGCCAGATTGACGATGCCGTTCATCAACATGAGCGCGAAGAAACTGACTTCGAAATCGAAGGCGTGCATGACGAACCAGTATTTCACGGTCTCCAGCAGCCAGATCAAGATGGAAGTGAAGAAAACCATCAGCACGTGTTGCCAGTCGCGCAGGGAAGCCAGCCCGGTCATAAACCGCTCGAGCAGGCCGCGCGCGCGCGCGCGGAAACGCTGGGGCAGCAGGTGATCGATCAGGGGATTGTAGAGCCGGGCGGCCAGGGCGGGTCGGGCGGCGAGAAATAAGAAGATGACCAGCGCCGTGAGGAACAGCAGGCTGCCGAATACGACGATCGAGCGGAGTGCATCGGATAGGAACGGCGCGATCGGCAGGGCGACGAACACGAACAGCAGCATCACCACGCCGTCGAAAATTCGCTCGACGATCACCGTGGCCAGCGAGGCGCTGGCGCTCACCTGTTCATTGCGTTTCAACACATAGGCGCGCAACAGTTCGCCGGCGCGGGCCGGATAAATGTTGTTGCCCATGTAACCGATCACCACGACGGGGAATAGCTCGGCGACGGGAACTTCTTTGAGCGGCTTGAGCAGGTAGTGCCAGCGCCAGGTGCGAATGAGGACTGCCAGAAAATACACCAGCACGCCGGGCAGCAGCCAGATATACTGCGCCGCGCGCAGGTCGACCAGTACCTCTTCCAATTTCAGCCCGCGCAGCGCCAGCCACAACAAGGCAGCGCTCACCACCACGCCTAACCACAACTGCCAACGTCGCAGCACACCTCAACTCCAACAGTGAATCGGCGAGGCCCCTTCGCCCCGCCGCAGGCTGGATTGTACCACATCCATCAACAAAACGGGCGAGGTATCCTCGCCCGTATCGCCTGCCTGTTCAGTTGTAGACGTTAATTGGTCAACATCGAGATCGCGCCCGGCACCATTGTCCCAAGCACTTTCTCACACGCAATGGTATGGCTACAGTCTCCATGGCCAATAAAATGTTCACAGTCACAACTTAACTTACCCTCTCGATAGACGACGGTATGCGTGCTGTGCAGACCGCGCAGCTTCACCGTGAAATCTTTAAACTCGAACCGGTCACGTTCGTGAGCGTACTGGATAGCCTTTTCGATCTTGCTGATCGTCGCAGAACCCATTCAAGCCTCCTTTTTTTCTAATAGGGACACAAAAGCACGACGCCCAGCAGGGCTATCGTGCTTTTTGCGCTAAGATATAGGATGGGCGGCGACTGCCGCTGGCATTGTGCAAGGTGATTCTCCAGCTCAATCTAGTGCTTCGACAACTTGAAGTTGCATAGTTCCTGCCGCAGTTGCACTGCGGCGGACGGCAGTGCAACTGCCGTCCCAACCCCGCAGAATTAGGCGGTCGGGGTACTAGGGCAAAGTATAAACCGACATCGGGAGGAGTGTCAATCCCCTAACGCCAGGTAAAGCCTGACGATTCGCATACGATCCCCCCTGCTGCTTTGGCCGATCTTCTGTCAATCATACGGTGAGGTACTGCCTGAATTAGCGGACTTAGCATGCAAACCCAACGCAAGGCAGGTAGGTGAGATAATCCAACAGGTACTAAATACGCCAATCCTTGCTCTAATGCTACAAGAAGAGCATGCGGTACTTCCTTCGGCGACTCACACATCTGGGCGTTGCCCATTCTGCCCACCCCAATCGGGGCACAGAATCATCCAGACGCAAGCGCCGGGACAACACAAGGCGCGCAGCCAACTTTTCGAATCATCTCGCTAACTTAAATTCGGCTGAAGAATATGATTTTACACTCTCAGGACTTACGCAGCTGCATGTTGCTGCCGCAGTTGTACTGCGGCAGCTGAGGCGGCGGCAGTGCAACTGCCGCGCCAACTGCGTAAGTCCTGTCTCTAACAGAGGCTCTTGCCCTTGCTCAATATTTACTGTAGAATGTGGTGCGCCCCGTCAAAATCATAGCCAGTTGGAGCGTCGGATTGACCCAGGCGCTGGCTGATCTCCAGTCCCAGCTTGAGCCTATCCCTCGCACCAGGAGACACCAGCATGGACGTCATCAAAGTTTCCGCCAAATCACGATCCACCTCTGTCGCCGGAGCGATTGCCGGTGTCATGCGCGAAGTCGGTCACGCCGAGGTACAAGCGATCGGCGCGGGCGCCGTCAACCAGGCAGTCAAAGCAGTCGCTATCGCCCGCAATTACCTGTTGCAGGATGGCATTGACGTCGTCTGCATCCCGTGTTTCGCCGAAGTGTCGATTGACGAGCAGGAACGCACGTCGATCAAGCTGATCATTGAGAAGCGCTGAAGTCATCCCCGCTGCAATGAGCCGGTTGGCGCGTTGCACACCGGAGCGTTGTTGTGCCCAAGATCGATTTGCACATGCATAGCACCACTTCCGATGGGTTGCTCTCGCCCACGGAATTAGTTCGTGCGGCGCAGGCGCTGAGCTTGACGACGATCGCCCTGACCGACCACGACACGACTGACGGCATCGTGGAAGCGCAGACCACGGGCCGCGAGTTCGGCGTCGAAGTCATTGCCGGGGCCGAGATCAACAGCGAGGGCGAGTACGGCGATATTCACTTCCTGGCGTACTACCTCGACCCGACCTATGCGCCCCTTCAAGACAAGTTGCTGGCGATCCGTGACGCGCGCGTGGGCCGCGCGCAGGGGATGTTGAAAAAACTGGCTGAGATGGGCATGCCGGTGGCCTGGGAGCGCGTGTTGGAGATCGCCGGCGATGCTGCGTCACTCGCTCGCCCGCACATCGCGCGCGCCCTGCTGGAAGCCGGGCATGTGGCTTCGACGCAAGAAGCCTTCGACAAATACATCTCCAACGCTGGCCCGGCCTACGTCGGGCGTTACCGGCTCACGGCGAAGGAAACGATCGATTTAATACACGCGGCAGGCGGGCTGATCGTGCTGGCCCATCCACCACGCGCCGGAACGGTCGCGCTGATCCCTATGCTGCATGGGCTGGGGCTTGACGGCATCGAAGTATATTATCCCGAGCACACACCGGAAGAGATGGCGCGACTGGAACACATCGCTGCCGAGCGTGACCTGCTGATGACCGGCGGCAGCGATTTTCACGGCTGGGACGACGGCGTACACGCCAACCTCGGCAGGTTGTACGTCCCGCCGGAGTGCGCCGACCGGCTGCGTGCGCGCGCCAATCAAAAATCGGGTTTCTAAAGTCACCATGGGTGCAAGACTGGATGTCCTGCGCGCCGAGTTGTTGCTGACACGCAATGATTTGTTGGCGACGATCGCTACGCTTGCGGCAGACGACCTCGCTCGCCCAACTCACAACGGCTACGCCGACGTACACGATACGCTCGCGCATCTGGCCAGCGCCGAGAGCGGGCGTCTGCTTTTAACCCGCGCCTGCCTGCTGCTCTATCCGCTGAGCGTGCCCCACTTCGTCATCAATGGGGTCAACGGGTTCAACGTGGGGATGAAAAAGCGCCGGTCGATTGAAGCGCTCAAGCGCGATCTGGAGGCCGGGCGCGTGAAGACCTGGCGCTGGTTGGATCGCTTGCGCGAACGCGATCTGGATCGGCGGTTGAACGATCCGATTTACGGCCGGCGCACGCTGGCCGAAGTGATCCGGCTGGGACACGCCGGCCACGAGCGCGCGCACCTCGACGAAATCCGGCGCGCACTGAACTATCTACCCAAACCGTAAGCGAACACTACTACTCCACCACCAGCCGCACGTTGCTCGTCGCGCTGGGCATGATCGACGTGGCCGTGCTCTCGTTGATGTCGAATAACCCCTCCCGCGACGTGAGCTTCTCGCTCTTGGCATGCAGCGCTTTGCCGTTGCCGAGCACCCCCGTCACGCCATCGATCTCGGCCACGCCGGTTTTATTCTTCGGCTTCCACACGAACTCGAAGGCGTAGACCGGCCGGAAGTACAGATCGAGCGTCTCGAACCGTGTGACTTCCTCCAAAATCCGATCCGCCTGAACCGGCTTGATCATCGTCGCCAGTAACGTTTTGGCGATCTTCGCCGCCGAAGTCTGCGGCAGCACCACCAGCGCATCGCTGGCGGTGAGGGAATCGAGGTCGGGCAACTCGGTCTTATCTTTCTGGACGTACTCTGCGCCGATTTGGAGCGGCTGGCCCGTCACCGCGTCGATGATGCGCTCCTGCCGGTTCTCGTCCACGCAGTGCTCCACCCCCGGCACGCTGAACGTCCGCACGCCGCTGCCGCCGATGCCGATCTGCTGCAACTGTTGCAACAGCCCCGGCTGGGGCGCTGGAGCCGATCCGGCCACCTCGAACTCCTGCCCCAGCAGGGTCACCTGGCGCACCTCCGCCCCGCTCACCGGCACGT
The DNA here is from genome assembly GCA_035292585.1 of Anaerolineae bacterium. GTDB lineage: Bacteria > Chloroflexota > Anaerolineae > Fen-1058 > Fen-1058 > DASSFZ01. Next base: position 28,848 of record DATDPU010000025.1, read on the forward strand.
GAAACTCACGGTTTCGCTCGAACGCAAAACGCACCAGACAGACCACGCGCCAGAACGGCTCGAAGCGGACTTCAGAATAAGCCAGCTCGACTTCCTCCGGCTTGGGCCGCGAGAGCAATCCTCCCAGGCCGCCGGCCACCACGCCGAGCCGCTTATCGATCGCCTGTTGCCTGGCCGCTTCAAAATCGAGGCTGGGGTTCAGCGCATAAATGTGGGTCGGTGCCAAATGAATATCCATAGCTTGCCTCCTGAGGTTGATTGATTAGGGGCTGCGAGACCTGGCGCGCGAGAATTACCCAAGCGTTTATACCTCAATCGGGCAAAAACGAGAAACCCGGTTGCTCAAGCTCGCAACACTACGCGCTCGATGAGATCGACCAGACCCGGCGCGTCGTCGAGCGCGTAGACCGGCGCGCCGATGTCGATGGGATGATCGGCGGCGATAGCCAACAATTCCGCCGCCGTGCTGATCAGTTCGGTGCTCTGCGCGGCGCGTGAGACTTCGATGCGCACGCGCGCCTCGCGTTTGAAGCCTTCGGTCAGGATGAGATCGACGCCGGAGATCGTCGCCGCGATCTCGTCGAGCGCCAATTGCCGATCGAGCCGGCGCACGCTCGCCAGTTGGGTCGATGAAGCGATCACCGTCCAGTCGCTGCCGGCGTGGAAATGCCGGTACGAATCCTTGCCCGGATGATCGATCTCAAACTGGTGGGCGTCGTGCTTGATCGTCGCCACGCGGTATCCGCGCCGCTTGAGTTCGGGGATAAGTTTTTCCAACAGCGTGGTTTTACCGGCGTCGGACTTGCCGACGATCGAAACGACCGGGATCATGTTGGCGTCTCCTGTTGAAATGGGGACGGGAGCGGCAGGCGATATTCGGCGTCGACGATCTGGCCCAAATCCAACTCGACTCGCCCCTCGAGTCCTAGCGTGAGGGCGGCCCGTGCTAACGGTCGCGCAGCCGGTCCTTGAAGGACCACACCACTGGTATCGAAGCGGCTGCCGTGGCAAGGGCAGGCCAAAGCCTGTTCCTCGCGCGTAACCCGACAACCCAGGTGCGTGCAGGCGGCGATCACCGCATACAACCCCTGCGTATCACGCCCGATGAAGGCCCGCCCCTCGGCGACCGGGGTGAGTGCGCCGATCGGGTAAACGTCCGCACGCTCCAACGTAAAGCGCGCCGGCAGCTCCGGTTCGGTGAAACTCAGAAAACGGACGAGCGCTACAACCGACGCGCCCAGCGTGGCCCACAGCGCGCCGCGCCCCGCCAGCGACAGGAAATCACGGCGACCCATTACTGATTTCTGATTTTGGATGGTTGATTTCGGATTGTCTTTACCCGATAGGTTCATCTGCACCACTCAAACTCACATCGGCGGTTGGAGTCGGGTCGGCGACGGGAGTCGCCTCCTACAAACTCCCGGCCCATATCGGCGACGGGAGTCGCCTCCTACAAACTCTAACTCTCACCTCGTATACGCATGACACTCGTGGCAATAGCGCGATTCCTGTTCATCGGGTTTCTGCTCGCATGCTGTGCCCATCACCAGCGGTACTTCCAGCTGCTGCCCGCTGACTTTCAGCGTCTGCACAAACTTACCGTTCTCGAAACGGACGGCTGCGAGCTTCTCGCCGCGCTCAGTCAGCAGCACCGTATCGCCCACCTGGAGTGTGTAACGACCATTCAGGCGCGCCCGGCGCAGTTCCACATCGTTCGGGTCGGTAACCGTCGCCGTCGCGGGCGGCTCGGTCAGCGTGCCGTGACAGGTTTTGCACTGGACATACTGAATGTCGAATTTGCTGCTATACAGATCGCCGTCGCCCATCGCCTCGGTCGAGGTGTGGCAATCGATGCAGTCGAGCTCCCACTCGCAGCGGGTGAACTGGCCGATCGGTTGATAATAATCGCGCAGCCGATCTTCAGACAGCGGCGCGCCCGCAGCCGGCAGATCGGGTCGAGGCAGAAACGTCATCTGCCGCAGCGAGTAGTTGCCGCGATTGTGGCAGGTGTTGCAGGTCGTGTAAGAGATGGCCGTCGTCAGCCGGTGCGCTGCGGCATGACCCGGCGCCGTCTGATCGATCGTCGGGTCGCCGCCGCGATACAACCCGTCGCCGCCATATGCGACGTGACACGCCGCGCAACCGGTCGAGCGGTAGTAATAGGGTTGGTTGGTCGGCTGGTTGGATAAATGACAATTCAGGCATCTTGCCGCAAAGTCGATTACCGGTTGGGGGTCGCCCAGCGCCGCCGGATCGAACTGAGCGAGACTTGGCACGGCGAGCTCGGATGCAACGTGATCATCGGCGATGGCGAACACGCCGTAACGCGCGACCGCATCCGGCTGCGCCCCGAACGTCCGGCGTACTTGCGCAATCGCGCCGGCATACGTCGCCTGCACACTGGTCAGCGCGCGCTGAATGTGATCGCGTTGATCGACCGCGCTGCCGGAGTGACACTCCGAGCCGCCGCACGAGGCTTCGACAACGCCGAAGTCGGAGGGGTTTTTGCCGCCGCGCAGGCCCGTGTGCGCCAGGTCGGCGTCGAGCGCCAGCGCGTTTCCGCCGTGGCAGACCACGCAGCCGAAGGCATCGAGCGGATGCGATGCGCTGATCTCTTCAATGCCCTCGTGACAGGTCAGACACAGCTCGGGCTTCCCCGTCAGCGTCGGCGTGATCGATTTAGGCGCGGGCGAATTGAACTCTCGGATAAATACAAACGCGCTGGCAACCGTTAAGAGAAACGCAGCATAAACGAGTCGTCGATCAACTTTCTTCATTCTTCATTCTTCATTCTTCATTCTTCATTCTACATTCTTCATTCTACATTCCCAGTTCCACCAGCGTCAGGGCAATCAGTCCCAGAAAAATCATGATCGTTATCACCTGTGCCGCGCGTCCCGGCCGGTTGAACCACTCGGCCACCCCTTCCGCTTTCCGATCGATCGCGTACGGAATCAGCGCCAGGATCGACAGCAAGCCAAGCGGGATCAGCACACCGGCCCACACCGGCGAGATGGCGCGCAGCAGCGCCTGAACCCACAGGAAGAACCACGGCGCTTGCGCCTTATCGGCGCGCGTCGGAAGATCCACCGTGGGGCCGAGCGGCGCAGGAAACAAGACCGAAAGCGCCAGCAGCGCCGCCAGCACGATCAACATCGCAATCGTCTCAGTTCGCACCAACCGGGCGCGATCGATGCGGGGCGGCGGATCGCCTTCACGCGGTGGATGCGCGATGCCGCCATCACGCCGGACTTTGAAGATGTGCCAACCGATGAGCACCACCGCCGGGACGGCCAGTCCCAGAATGTGCCAGGCGTAGAATCGGATCGTCGTCGCCGCGCCAATCTCCGATCCACCCACTAGCGTCCGATACAGCGCCTCGCCGATCAGCGGCGTTTCTTTGACCAGGTTCGTGCCTACCAGCAGCGCCCACTGCGTCCCTTCATCCCAACGCAGGACGTAGCCGGTGAAGTCGAGCAGCAGCGTGCCCGCCAATAGCGCCAGGCCGATCAAATAGTTCGCGCGCCGGGGTGGTTTGTACGCGCCGGTGAAGATCACGCGCAGCATGTGCAGCGCAACGACGATCACCGCCGCCTGCGCGGCCCAGTAGTGCAAGTTGCGCATCAGCCACCCGAACGGCGCTTGAAAGGCAATGATCTCAAGCGATGCGAAAGCGTCCAGAGGCGTGGGAATGTAGAAGAACGTCAACACCAGGCCGGTGACGGCCAACACCAGAAACAGCAGCACCGAAATGCCGCCTAAGCCAAACGTGTAGCGAAAGCGGGCTTCGCGCTCGGGAATCGTCGGCGGATGGAGATGGTAAAAGAAATTTGGGCGGCGCAGCGGCATGGCTCAAGTATACCTGACGTTTCCAATGGGAGAAATCGCCGCGTTCAGACTGAGATGCAGTTGTAATGCGCAGGCGGCCCAGCTATCTTGTTTCCCCGCTCAACCGTATGCTACACTGCGTCGAAGTATTTTGTCGGGAGCGAACATGTCTCAGAAAACATTGGGCTACGTGAACCTGGAGTGGACCTGCAAACGTTGCGGGTCGAAGAATGCCGGCGCGAACAAAACCTGCGCGAGTTGCGGCAACGCGATGAGCGAGCAAGATCAGTTTGAGCTGCCCGCCCAGTCGGAACTCATCGCCGATGCACAGGCATTGGCGAAAACCGGGCGCGGCGCGGACATGCACTGCCCCTACTGCGGCGCGCGCAATCCCATCGGCGCGCAAAAGTGCACGCAGTGCGCCGCCGAGTTGAGCGGCGCGACACAGCGCGCGCAAGGCCGCGTGGTCGGCGCGTTTGAGCCTGGCGCGGCCGCCGAGGTGAACTGCCCGGCGTGCGGCACTGCAAACGCGGCCAGCGCCAACAAGTGCAAACAGTGCGGCAGCGCGTTATCCGTCACGACGCGCGCAGCCGCGCCGTCAACGCCAACCGCTACACCCGCTCGCTCAAGTGACAGTCGGCTGATCGGGATTCTGGCATTGGCGGCCGTCGCCGTGTTCATCTTTCTGCTCACCCGCACGACGGATACATCGGCCCGCGTTGAAGCGGTCAGTTGGGAGCGCAGCATCGAGATCGTGGAGTTGCGGCCGGTGGCGCGCGAAGATTGGGCCGATCTGATCCCGTCCGATGCCCGCAAGGATCAGTGCACCGAGAAGGTTCGCCGTACGCAAGCGGCGCCGGCGCCGAATGCCGAGCAGGTGTGCGGCACACCGTACACCGTCGATCAGGGCGACGGCACGGGTAAGGTCGTGCAGGATTGCCAGTACAACGTCCTTGAGCAGTGGTGCTCGTACACGCGCGACGAATGGACGGCAGTCGATGCCGTCGTCGCGCAGGGAAACGATGTGCAACCGCGCTGGCCTGAGTTGGCGCTGGTGTCCGGCCAGCGCGAAGGGGGGCGGGCCGAACAGTATGAAGTCGTGTTCAACGCCGACGGCAAGTCGTACACCTACAGCGTCGACAGCGCCGATGCGTTCGCGAAGTTTGCGCCGGGCAGCCGTTGGACGCTGAAGGTGAATGGGTTAGGCGCGGTGACCGAGGCGCAGCCGGTGAATTGAGACGGCGAAACACTGGGGAATCTCAAAGCCCTGCCGCTTGAACACCTCAACGGCGGGGCTTCTCATTTCCCTTTCAATTCGGTGTAATACCTTTGCGCTTGACTTACTTGTTGCCCTATTTTAAACTACTGGTCAGTCCAGCTGATTTTGATAGGTAGCATAGGGCCTTGTGCCCGCCGAAGGCGCCCACAACTTCCGACAGCGCTGAATGTCGCATGTATCTCTCGCAGTAGCATAGGGCCTTGTGCCCGTCCACCGCCCACGACCCCGCAAGGGGGCGCAAGCAGGGGGCTAGGCTACGGCCTATCCATCTCAGATGGACTGACTACTACGGGCCGGCTGGGGGAAATTACTATGGAAACATACGCCACCGTCGGAGGTCAAATCGTAATCCCCTCTTCCATGCGGCGGAAGTTCGGCATCAAAAAAGGAACTCGCATCCACATCGAGGTAGACGAGAAGGGGCAGCGTATTATCCTGAAACCGATCACGCGAGAATACGTTCACAGCCTGCGCGGCAAGTACAAGGGCAAGGGGCTACTCAAAGCGCTCATGGCCGGAAAAAGCGAGAAAGGGCAGTGAGACCTCTGTAATGCTCCACCCCTGGAACCTCTCGCCCGATAAAGCCATCGCGCTTCAGAAAGAACTGCGCGATCGGCTGGTGCTGAAGTGGGATGATCGCCCGGTGAACAGCGTCGCGGGCGTCGACGTCTCGATCAAGACCGATACGGCCCGCGCGGCGATCGCCGTCTTTCGCTACCCGGACCTCAAGCCGCTCGCTTCCGTCACCGCCGACGTTCCCCTCACCTTCCCGTACATTCCCGGCCTGCTCAGTTTCCGCGAATCGCCCGCGCTCCTGGCGGCGTGGGAGCAACTCGCGCTCAAGCCCGACCTGGTGCTGGTCGATGGGCAGGGTATCGCGCACCCGCGTGGCCTGGGCATCGCCTCGCACCTGGGGCTGTGGATCGCGCGCCCGACGATCGGCGTCGCCAAGTCGCGCCTGTACGGCCAGGCGGTCGAACCCGGTCCGAACAAGGGCGATCACACCCCGCTCACCGATCAACACCACCCACCCCAAGTCATCGGCGCGGTCTTGCGCACGCGGCCCGGCACGACGCCGTTGTACATCTCGCCCGGTCATTTGATCGATCTGGCGCGCAGCCTCCAGTTCGTTCTCGCCTGCACGACGGGGTATCGCCTGCCTGAGCCGACGCGCTGGGCGCACAAAGTCGGCGCGGGTGAGCCGCTGCCGGTTGACGAAGGGCAACAGCCTCGGTTGCTCTAGCGACGTGTTCTGGACGGCCATTTCATACTTGATGAAAGAGTTGGCTTTGAGTCAGTTATGCAAGGAATGAACGTAATTTTGCATATCGTGAGATACGGTATAGAATCACCGGAGTGCCGTTAGACCAAAAGGGCGACGTTAAAGTGCGTTCATGTTGACCTGGGAGATTTCTCGAGCTTTCATCCAGTATCACTTGCAGCAAGGTTTCGCTCTCCTGTCACGAACTTCCTTGCTTCACCCTTCACTTCCTATGACTTTCGTCATGAGCGCGGGGTTGGCTCAAATCGAGGAGGGTGTTTCAAGAAGCAGAGCGGTGGATAATGACAAGTACGTCCTTTCGCAAACTTGTTTCCGGCATTTCGATCTAAGTAAAGTTGGCCTCAGCCCCTATCACTTATCTCTATTCGAGATGCCGGGTGCCTTCGTTTTTGGAAGTAAGCCCAAGCGGGATTCTATCGAGCGTTTATGGTATTTCATCACTACAGTTCTCGAGATATCTCCTGACACGCTATGGGTGACATACTTTGCACCCGATCCCGATGGAGTAGGGAGATATTGCGTGGACAATGAGTCATATGAAGCTTGGCGTGCAACCGGGGTGCCTGAGAGTAGGTTGATAGGACTTAGTCAAAACCACTGGACTCAAGGAAATGGATTAGGCACACAAACACGTTATCGGAAGGCTGGCGTTACGACCGAGATCTACGTCGATCGGGGAGCAACTCGGCATTGTGACTCGGAATGTCGACCTGGATGTTCATGTTCGCGCTTTTTGGAAATTGCGAATAATCTCTTTATCTCTGAAGAGATCGACACTGATACAGGATATGTGAGTAGAGTAGTTAATCCCCTGACGGAAACCGTCATCGGCGTTGAGAGAGTGGCCATAGTCTTGCAGGGAGTTTCCTCTGTCTTTGAGATCGACATCTTCGCTGATGCGTTCGAACAACTCCGTTCTCTGATCTCCCTTAAACACGGAGAGTATATTACGTCCGTCCATGCGAAGGTTCTGCTCGATCACTTACGTGCGCTCATTGCTTTGGTTGCCGATGGCGCGCCATTGCCAGGAAAGAATGGTCGAGAACGAATCATTCGACTCTTGATTCGAGGTATTTTGACTCGAGCTAAGTTGCTAGAGTTAAGTGCACCTGGCGATATCTGGTCGATACAAGATAGACTGATCGAAACCACCTACAATTATCCACACCTTGCAATCAAAAACATCGATGGCAAAGTCATGGACTATATCCGTGATGAACAGAACCGCTTTGAGCGGACCCTACAGTCTGCATACCGGCACCTTGATCGGATGCTGGAGCTAAACAATGGACAGGGGTTAACGGAGGAGCAAGTCAGCAGGTTGGTCAAACAATATGGTCTCCCGCTCCCAATGTTAATTGAGAGCGGCGTACCCATCGAGCCGGGCGCAACAAGCCGGTTGAGTTTTGAGATGGGTTTGAGCCATTTATAAGTCTTAAACACGAGACGAAATCATACTAGGTTTTAATCATTTCGGTTGCTTTCGTTAATTCATTCTGTGCTACAATACAATCGCTTTGGTTGATTGGCAATAAAGGAGAGAAGTTCAATGACTTCTGGCCCTCCACCAAACTTTCGAGATATGCTTGCTTCCCTTCAGCAACTCTCTGAGGCGGATGAGAAGCGTCGCGCGATGCTGGAAAGATTGGTGGAGGCGAGCAGAGAGATTCTCTCAAGCGTGGCTGAGGGACATCCGCGAAGAGTGCTACAGGTGACGGTAGAACAGGCTTGCAGGCTAGCTGAGGCAGACTGCGCAGTCTTATATCCCTACGATCCCGATCGGGAAGATTTCTTTGACAACCGATTTGTGGTTGGACATGGGTTAAGGACTTTGCTCGATCCGAGCGTGAAGGCCCGCAAAGAAGGTGGTATGGCCGCTTTCGTGAAGCGCGAGGGCATGGTAGTCAGAAATGATATAGATCGCGAAGATCCCGACATGCTGAAGAGCGACTTCATTCAACGTGAAGGAATCGCCGCATTTGTAGGGCTTTTGTTGGTGACGGGCCAGAGACCTGCTGGAGTATTGTATATCAATTACCGTGAACCACATGTGTTTGAAGAGCAGGAATCAGAAATTCTTAGGTTATTTGCTAATCAGACCACTATCTCCCTAAACTTGTCTCATCTCTTAGAAGAATATCATCAAAGGACGACAGAACTTTCCGCGCTTAATGCAATCGGTCAGAAGCTAACTAGCAGTGCCGAGCTCACAAAAGATGAAATCGTTGGATTAATTCATAGTCAAGTCTCACAGTTGATGGATGCTGATAACTTTTACCTCGCCCTTTATGATCAGGTGACTGATGAGGTTAGTTTTGTGCTTGTGATGGAAGATGGAAAGCCAGCAAAGGTTGGAGAGCCACCTTATGTGCCACGACGAGGTGGAAAAGGACTGACCGAGCTCATCATCCAGAAACGCCAACCCATGCTGGCTCGACATGGTATTGAAGAGATATATGAACGCGAAGGCCGCCGTGATTATGTGGGAAAGCTGGCCAAGTCCTGGATCGGCGCTCCGATGCTCTATAGTAACGATGTACTGGGAGTGATGGCGACGTATAATTGGCTAGAAGAGAATGTGTACGACGAAGAGGCTCTGCAAGTCCTTCAGACAATTGCTTCCCAAGGTGCCGTTGCTTTACACATTAGCGAGAGTTTGCAGTCGCAGATTCATAATTTAAAGACCGTCCGCGAGATCAACAGGGCAATTGTCAATGAGCTAGATCCACAAAGATGTATGAATCGCATCCTTGAGGAGGTAATGAAACACTTCGGCTGTGATTTTGCTATCATCCAACTCGTAGATGCAGCAAAGAATGAGCTTGTCATTCATCGACAAAAAGGCACTGAGGGTCGTGAGCTGGCGGACTACCGGCGAATTCGATTAGGGGAGGGAGTTACAGGTCGTGCGGCTGTCGAGAAGCGCACGCTTCGTATAGGCGATGTCCGTTCCTTTGAGGGTTATCTTGACTATATTGAAGGCACGCGGTCGGAGATGGCGACACCACTGCATGAGTCAGGTCAAGTCATCGGAGTATTAAGTGTTGAATCAACCGGAATGAATGCGTTTGATCAGGATGATGAGGCATTGTTTGAAATGGTTGCAGAGGAAGTCGTGATCGCCCTGCGAAATGCCCGGTATGTGGAGCAATTGCGTAGGCATGAGGAACAACAACGTTTTGAATATCTCGGCTTATTAGCCGGTGGTGTTGCCCACCGTGTGGGCAGCCGGGGCGGACTGATTGGTCTACATGTCAATAAACTGAGAAAAATCATTGATCCTTCACAGGTAGAAGCCACAGCCCTGCTCGATCAAATTGAAGAAGAACGGCAGTACCTTGTTCACTTGAGTGAAGCACTTTTCATTCCCGCGCAAGCCTCTGAATCGCGCGTTGAGGCGGTGGACGTTAACCAATTGTTGAATGATGCTTGTGCGAAAGCCCATAACATCTTGAAAGAGATCGATTTCTCAATTGAAGTAGCCGATAACTTACCGGCTGTAAGAGGTAACAAATGGCTGGTGGAAGCATTTGTTGAACTCATGACGAATGCGGTTGAAGCAATGAAGGAATCAGCGGAAAGGAAGATTCGGGTTAACACTCGTTTTGTGACCGATCAGGTTGAAGTTCTGTTTATTGACACAGGCCACGGCTTTTCTTCTGAGGAAGAGATTAGAAAAGCTTTCCAATTGTTTTATACCGGCTCGCAAGGTAAGGCAGTAGGTGGTTATGGCTTGTGGTGGCTCAAAACCATACTGACAGGTATTGGCGGTGACATCGATATTAAAAGCGAAGCAGGAAGTGGCACTACATGCCGTGTCAAGCTGCCTTTGGCCAGTCCGTAACGGAGGTATGACATGATGACGAAAAAACCCAGGTGTCGAGTAATTCTCATCGATTCTGACAGACGCTGGAGAGAGATGGCCGCAGCCTATTTGAGGGATGCCAAGATTGAAAGCATGACCTATCCAGACTTGGATGCGGTAGTGAACTCCCTTAAGGGCACTGAGCATATCCCCACACTTATCTTCATCAACGTAACCCTCGCAGAGGCATCTGGCGATAAGTTCAGGCTGCTGGCGGACCAGGAGGCTCACCCACTTAGATACACGATTGCCTTATTTCCGACACGGCTGACTATTCCGGTAATGACGCAATTGTTCAAGATGGGGGCTTACGATTGCATAGATAAGCCATACGACCGCACTTCATTAGTAAGTATAGTCAATACTTTTATCGATGAGATTCAAGAGAACAGCCGCAGACTTGATAATGAGCTGGTAAATACGGTCATGTCGGGCCACTTGGCCGCCATCTGAGGCCACAAGGAGGGCACCATGCCACACGAAGGTAGGCTTCTTATGGTTGAGGATGATAAGAAGTGGGAGAATGAATTGCGTGGTTTGCTTTCGGATAGGCCATACAAGATGATGATGGCACAAACTCTGCCACAAGCTCGTGGGCTACTGAAGGATCATGTGTTCGATGTAGTACTGCTCGATCTGCGCCTGAAAGACTGGGAGGATAGCAACTTCGATGGCTGGAGACTCCTCGAAGATTTGCGGCCTGCCACGGAAGAACAAGGAACCCAAGTAATCATCGTTACAGCCTATGGCACGATCGAGCACGTTCGTGACGCATTCAAGAAACATCAGATCGTCGACTTCTTCCAGAAGCAACATCTAGCCGAACGTGAGGATGAATTCCGTCAAGCCGTTGCCACAGCGGTCGATCGCGCTTATTCTGTACGAGACAGTATCTTGGCGGCAAAGTACCCTGCAAAGAAGAAGAAATAGAGTAATGGCGTTGCCGCGAAAGAGACTGCAATGTCTGACGATCTGCCGATTCTCATAGTGGATGACGAAGATAAGTGGCGTAACAAGTTAAAGGCAATGCTTGTCGAAGTGAGATATGCAGTTGATTCTGTTAGCGGCCTCGAAGAAGCGAGAGAGCGATTTCAGCGTGGAAAGAGATATGCTGCTCTAACCGTAGACTTGCGCCTAGGAGAAGATGGTGCACAAGGCTTGGAGTTGTTGAGAGTACTCCAATTTTTGGAATCGACACGATACAGTCAAGGTCCGGCGATTGTACTCAGCGCATATCCAGATTTAGCCGAGGAATCTCTGCAACGAGGCGCCTATGCTTTTTTCAACAAAGCCCTTCTACCTGATCAACAGAGAGAGTTTCTTGAGACCATAGCCCGAGCAGTAGAAGAAGGTAAACAACAAATCGCCGCTTTGCGCGAGAAGGTAAAGCTAGAGTATCAACGATTAACAAAACGGTTCCTTAGAGGCAAAACTATTTCATTTTCCGTACCTCCTGAAGCTGAAAACCCCTGGGCCAAGTTGGCTTCGCAGAGGTAATGGCATATGCCAGAGAATGCCGAAGCGCTTGCGCTGGTTTTGCTCTTCACTGTTCCAGCTTACCTCGCTCTCCGTCTCTATCAGTCTCGATATCCAGTTAGCTACTACGAAAGCTCTCGCTCCGTTCTGGGCGAAGTTTCTCTCTATGTCTTCCTCGGCGTGATTGTTAATATTGGAGCCTTGCTTTTTATTTCTCTTATTTCGTTCCTCGCTGCTGGATTGGGCGTTCCACAGATTGCAGTTAATTCGAACTTATGGATACAACTGATCATCCTTGGTCTATTCTCAGGAGCATATCTCGTTACTAGTTGGGGTATTGCTTACTTAGTAAGCGGCTTAATGACCTACATTCTTCGCCCACCCGAGATTCCACTTTGGTGGGACGAGTTGGGTAGACTGATAGCTAAACAAACGTTGGACAGAACAATCTATTGGATCCTCGTTCGCCTGCAAAATGGTGACCGCTGCGTCGGTGCTATTGGCAGAGTGAGATGGGTCGGAGATGAACAAAACACAATAGAGATTGCTCTTGAGAACAGTTTTTATTGGCCGCAAAGTGGTCCTAGCCCCTTGTGGGCGGGACGCATCTTGTTGAAATCTAAAGATGTAGCTTGGTTAGGTCTTTATGCCTCTTGACTTCCTCCAAAGTTTCCACGGTATCTGATCGCCCCTTATCTCATTGCGATTCCCTGTGGTATACTCTCGCCGTTGTGAATTCTTCACTTTAACTCTGGAGCGCCATGCGTATCCTCATCACCGGCGGGGCCGGCTTCCTCGGATCGCATTTGTGTGATCGATTCCTGGCCGAGGGTCACACCGTCATCGCGATCGACAACCTGATCACCGGCAGCACTCGCAACATCGAACATCTGGCCGGCCATGACGACTTTCTGTTCATCAAGCACGACGTGACCAACTACATTTTCGTCGAAGGCGCGTTAGATGCGGTGCTGCACTTCGCCTCGCCCGCCAGCCCGATCGATTACCTCAACCTCCCCATCCCCACGCTCAAGGTGGGCGCGCTCGGCACGCACAAGACCCTCGGTTTGGCCAAGGACAAGGGCGCGCGCTACCTGCTCGCCTCGACCAGCGAGGTGTACGGCGACCCGCAGGTGCATCCCCAGCCCGAAACCTACTGGGGGCACGTCAACCCCATTGGCCCGCGCGGCGTGTACGACGAAGCCAAGCGTTTCGCCGAGGCGATGACCATGGCCTACCATCGCTATCACGATGTGGATACGCGGATCGTGCGCATCTTTAACACCTACGGCCCGCGTATGCGCCTGGAAGACGGGCGCGTAGTGCCGAACTTCATCCCGCAATCGCTGCGCTGCCAGCCGCTCACGATTCACGGCGACGGCCGGCAGACCCGATCGTTTTGCTACGTCGACGACTTGATCGAGGGCATTTATCGGTTGCTGATGACCGACGAGCATGAACCCGTCAACCTGGGCAACCCGAATGAGCTCTCGATCTTGGAATTTGCCGAGGTGATCAACCGGCTGACCGGCAACTCGGCGGGCACGATCATGCAGCCGGAGAAGCGCATCCAGGACGATCCGCAAACGCGCCGCCCGGACATCTCCAGAGCCAAACAGCTGCTTGGTTGGGAACCGCGCGTGCCGCTGGAAGAGGGCCTGCGCCGCACCATCGATTACTTCCGCACCCGCGTTTAGCGAATGGCTTATCGCTTAGTGCCCATCGCCTGAACCATCCGTCCTCATACGTTCATGACCTACCGCTCATCCCTTTTCTCGCGCGACTGGATACTACCGGCCCTGGTGGTTTTGGCGGCGCTGAGCGGTCTGCTGATCGCGCGCCTGCCCTTAACAACGTTGATCGTTGCGTTGGGTGCGGGGGTTATCCTAATCGGTACTTTCATCGAGCCGGGGATCGGATTGATCGCCACGCTGGTGTTAGGGCCGTGGGCGGCCTGGCAGAACACCTACCTGCCCGGCCTGCTGCCCATCGATGTGGGCCAATTGAGCGTGGGACTTACGCTGGGCGCGTGGGCGCTGCATGGCCTGGCGCGCCGCGAGTTCAACTTCCCACGACTCCCGCTGCTGCTGCCGTTGTCGATCTTCGTCGGCTGGGCCGCCGTCACCCTGCTGTGGGCGCCCGATTACGCCTTCGGCTTGCCCGAAGTGTTGAAGTGGATCGAGCTGGTGTTGCTTGCGCTGTTCGTCGGCGACGTGGCGGGACGACGCGGCATCCGCTGGATTGTGTTCGGCCTGCTGCTATCGGCTGTCGTCCAGGCCGGGGTGGGGATTTATCAGGCGCGCATCCGGGGCATCGGCCCGGAAGGCTTCTTGCTGTCTGAAGGTGTGTACCGCGCGTACGGCTCGTTCGAGCAGCCCAACCCCTTCGGCGGCTTCATCGGCCTCAACCTGCCGATCGCGATCGGGTTGGCGCTGGCGTTATGGTCGAGGCTCTTTAGGACACGGACAAACACCGAAAACACAGATAACCGCTTTTCGCGTTTACTGTTCACTGCCTTACTGCTCACTTTTATCACGGCAGTGCTCGCCGTCGCGTTGTATCTGTCGTTCTCGCGCGGCGCGTGGTTGGGCGCGGCGGTAGCCCTGCTGGTGATGGGCTTGTTTCTTCCGCGCCGGCGCTGGATTGGCGTTGCGTTGATCGGCGGGCTGATCGTGATCGGGTTGGGCTTGAGCAGCGCCGGCCTGCTGCCCGCCGCCATCTCCGATCGTTTCGCCGACGTGGGAGCGCTGGTCGATTTTCGCGATGTGCGCGGCGTGAAGATCAACGACGCGAACTACGCCGTGATCGAACGCTTGGCGCATTGGCAAGCGGCGGTGCGGATGCTCGAAGCGCAGCCCTGGACCGGCGTCGGCTTTTCCAACTACCAGCCGGTGTACGAACAGTATCGCCTGTTGAACTGGCCGATGCCGCTCGGCCACGCGCACAACATCTATCTCAACGTCGCCGCCGAAACCGGCTTGCCCGGTCTGGCGGCCTATGCGGCGCTCTGGCTTGCCATCGTCGTGCAGACCATCCGCGCGCTACGAACGCAGTCCGGCGTCTGGCGCGGGTTAACGCTCGGCTTGCTCGGCGCGTGGACGCATTTAGCGGTGCATCACCTATTCGATAACCTGTACGTGGACAATGTTCACCTCAACATCGGCGCGATGATCGGCGTGCTGGGTGCGCTCTGCGCGACGGGCAGAAACAATTCAGCAGTTCTAATTACCCCGGAGGCGCAGAGGGCGCGGAGAATTCTGTAGAACAACCTCCGTGTCCTCCGCGTCTCCGCGGTGAAAACTTCGTTACACATTGGATTGAAGTATGATGACCAGACCATCTGCTGAGCGCAAATCGCTCCGGGCGCACATCGCCGACGTGCACACGCCGTTTCACATTCGCGAGCGAGTGCGCCGCCGCGTCCCGCCCGGACATCGCAAAGAGGCCAAGCGCTTCATCAAGTTCGCCATTGTCGGCGGCATCGGCTTCATCCTCGACACGGGCACGTTGTATGCATTGATTTTTCTGGCCGGACTGGCTGGCGATGCGGAGCGGACCCTGGCGAAAGCCATCTCCTTCACGCTGGCCGTGACCAGCAACTTTTTCTGGAACCGGCGCTGGACTTATCCCGAATCGCGCTCGAAGCCGCTGGGCAAACAAATGATGCAGTTCTTTGCGTTGAACCTGATCGGGCTGGGTATCAACCTGGCCGTCTTCACCGTGGTCGACTCGCTGCTCGTTCCGCTCATGGATTTGAAACTGGCGATCGGCGGGGCGCAGGTCGCTGCGGTGACCGTCGCCCTGTTCTGGAACTTTGTGGCCAATCGACTGATCACCTACAACGATGTGAAGTTCGGCAAATGAATCGGGCGAAAGATGAGCGACCGAAGATGAAAAGGATTCGTCGCTTGTCCCCTGCCCCGAAGCGCAGCGAAGAAGTGCGCCTTGCGTCAATCCAGTGAAAGCATGACTTCAACCCCCCTCAGCGCCACCACTCGCCGCGAAGCCAGGCGCTTTGTAAAGTTCCTCGTCGTGGGCGCGGTCGGCTTCGTCATCGATTTTGGCGCATTCAACTTCTTGTATCGCGTTCTCAACTTCCAGGCCACACCGGCATTGACGACCGTTGCGCAAGCCATCTCTTTCACGCTGGCCGTCGCCAGTAACTTTTTCTGGAACCGCCGCTGGACCTATCCCGAGTCGCGTTCCAAGCCCGTCCTCAAGCAGTTCAGCCAGTTCTTCATCCTGAACGCCATCGGCCTGACGATCCGCACGCTCCTCTTCACGGCGCTCGGCGGTTTTTTCAACACCGTGGTGGCCTCGACGCTCGATGGCCCGCTGGCCTTTCTCACGCGCTTTGCCACCGACACGCTGAACTTCACACTCCAGCAGCTCGGCCATAATCTCACACTCGCTTTCGTCGTCATCGTCGTCATGTTGTGGAACTTCTTCTCCAACCGTTTCATCACGTACAGTGATGTGAAGATCGGACATTGACCTCACCCGCCCTCTCCTAAGCCAGGAGAGGGCGGGGGCGGGCTGGGGAGAGGGTGGGTGAGGTAAACATGCCATGCGCATCGCCATCGATGTCACCTCGGCCGTGACCCAGTCGGCCGGCATCGGCCGCTACACGCGCGAACTGATCCGCGCCCTCTTCAAGCTGGATACCCCGCATACGTACACGTTGTTTTACGCCGCCGGGCAACGGGTCGGCCCGCCGTTCGAGCGCCTGCCGCCCGGTACACGCCTGCGCCGTCTGCCGTTTCACGACAAGTGGCTCGCGCGCCTCTGGCACAAGCTGCAAGTTCCAATCGCGGTCGAGTGGATCACCGGCTCAATCGATCTGTTTCACTCGCCCGACTTCACCCTGCCGCCGACTCGATCCCGCACACGCACGTTGCTCACCGTCCACGACCTCTCGTTCATCCGCGACCCCGAATCGGCCGTGCCCGCGCTGCGCCGCTACTTGAATCGCGCCGTGCCGCGTTCCGTCGCGCGCGCCGACCGCGTGTTGGCCGATTCGCAGGCGACCCAGGCTGATCTCGTCGCGTTGTTCGGCACGCCGCCGGACAAGATCGAGGTGCTGCTCAGCGGCGTCGACGTGCGCTTCAAGCCGGTGCGCGAGCGGACTGCCTTGGCCGCCGTGCGCGCCAGATACGATTTAGGCCGCGGCCCGTTGGTGTTGACCATCGGCACGATCCAGCCCCGCAAGAATTACGTGCGGCTCATCCAGGCGTTTGCCCAGGTGGTGGGGCGTTGGTGGCAAATCGGATCGGATTGGATGGGCGACGTGAATCTGGTGATCGCCGGCGGCGCCGGCTGGATGTTCGACCAGATTTACGCCGAAGTGACGCGGCTCGGCCTGGAAAGCCGCGTGAAATTCACCGGCTTCATCGACGATGCCGATCTGCCCGCGCTGTACTCGGCCGCGACGGTATTTGCCTATCCCTCGTTGTACGAAGGCTTCGGACTGCCGCTGTTGGAAGCGATGGCGTGCGGCACGCCGGTGATCGGCTCGAATGTGTCGTCCATCCCTGAAGTTGTCGGTGACGCCGGGCTGCTGGTCGATCCGCTCGACGTGGATGCCATCGCCGCGGGACTGATCGGGCTGCTGAAAGATGCCTCGGCGCGCGATGCCTATTTGCGCGCCGGGCTTCAGCGCGCCGCCCAATTCAGCTGGGACGCGGCTGCACGGCAGTTGCTGGCGATCTACGACGAGATGCTGTCCGGGCCACGAGGGTGAGCTCACGGCGCGACCTGTATCGCAACTTGTACCTCTTTTCTATATCTGGATCTATAGTCAGCACCAGCCTCCTTTGCTAATCTGTGCAGGCATGCAATCTGACTATTGGGAATTACGTTCGTCTCAGAAGGCCTGAATTGGTGCTATAATTCGCTGTAGTTGTTCAGGAAATCACTAAGCCAAGGAGGAATTCGTATGACTCGACGCTATTTCATTCTCGCTTTGATGGTGTTGGCGGCCGCTTTGGTCTTGTCTGCGTGTGGCGGCGGCGGCGGGGCAGCCCAAACGGTCGCGCTTGAAGCAACCGACTTCGCCTTCTCGCCCAACACCGCGACCGTCACGGCCGGGTCGGTGACGTTCAATATCTCGAACAAAGGCGCGCTTGAGCACAACTTCGCCATCCTCGATGCCGCCGGGGCGGAAGTGAGCCGCATCAACAGCATTGCCGTAGGCGGGACGCAGAGCGTGACGGCGAACCTGGCTGCCGGAACCTACACCTTCGTATGCGATGTTCCCGGCCATCACGAACAAGGTATGGAAGGCACGCTGACCGTCAACCCGTAATCGCCAACCGATTCCGCATCAAATCCCCTGGCCGCGCCGGGGGATTTTGGTTCCCGGCCCAACTCGAGCGGCCTTTTCTCCACCCCCGCAACCGGAGTATAATCAGCCCCGCAGGTTAAGCACGTTCGGCTGTTCAATCCAATACAGACAGGAGCGTCATGATTGCCTTTGTCTTGAGCGGCGGCGCAATTGAGGTTGGGGCATTGCAGTCACTGCTGGCGCACCACATCCAGCCCGACTTCGTCGTTGGCACTTCAGCCGGCTCGCTCAATGGCGCGTATTTCTGCGCGCACCCTGATGCAGCCGGCGTGGAACAACTCGCGCGCATCTGGATCGATTCAAAGCGCGAGGATGCCTTCCCCGGTAACGTGATCACCTGGGCGCTGCGCGTGCTGTTCGGCCGCAACGGGTTGGTCAGCAACGCCGCGCTGACCGAGACAGTCAAGAAACACTTGACGAGTGATAAATCGACTTTTGGCGATCTGACTATCCCGCTGTACGTGACCACCGCCGACCTGGTGACGGCGCAACTGATCGTATATGGCGACGACACAAGCGCGCGGCTACTGGAGCCGGTCGTGGCCAGCGCGGCCTTCCCGCTGGTGATCGATCCGGTGGAGCTCGAAGGACACCAGCTCACCGACGGCGGCGTGGTCGCCTACGCTGCGATCGAAGTCGCCATCCAGCGCGGGGCGACTGAAATTTACGCCATCGACCTGTCGCCGTTGATCGCCAAGCCGGAGCCGCTGCGCGGCATCGGCAACGTCGGCTTGCAGATGCTCGATGTCGCGCTGCGCGAGCACTTGCTCGACGACTTGCGCGATGCGTTGACCGCAGGTGTGACGCTGCACCACATCAACATCCCGGCCTTCAGCGGCCTCTCGCTGTTCGACTTCAGCCAGGCCCGCCAGATGATCGAGGCAGGCCGCGCTGCGGTGGATGCGTACCTTGACGCGCCGCGACCCAATGTGATCCAGAGCGTTGTGCGGGAGGAGCGTGAATCACTCTCGCCGCCGCCCGGCGGGCGGTTCATGCGGTGGGGGCTAAAACAGATTTCTTGAAACGAAGCCTGTTCCGTATCACTGGACTTCATCTGGTATAAGACAAGTTCGATCCACGAAGGCACACGAAGCAACACCAAGATATAAGCAGTTTTCGTGTCACTTCGTGTCGCTTCGTGGATGAAAAACTTTGTTCCAAATAACGTCGGCTTGGTGGGCGAGCGATATATGCGCGCAGTAGACATCATCGAGCAAAAGCGTGACGGGAGAGAACTGACTCGCGACGAGATCGAGTTCTTCATTCAGGGTTACACGCGCGGCGACATTCCCGACTACCAGGCGGCGGCCTGGTGCATGGCCGTGCTGCTGCGCGGGATGACGGCGCGCGAGACGACCGACCTGACGCTGGCGATGGCGCATTCCGGCAAGGTGCTCGATCTGCACGACGTCGCGCCGCTCGTCGTCGACAAGCATTCCAGCGGCGGCGTCGGCGATAAGGTCAGCCTGGTCGTCGCGCCGCTCGTCGCGTCGAGCGGGCTGCCGGTCGGCAAGATGAGCGGGCGCGGGCTGTCCTTCTCCGGCGGCACACTCGACAAGCTCGAATCGATCCCCGGCATTCGCACCGATCTCAGCGAACAGGAGTTCCGCGCCCAGCTCCAGCGCATCGGGATCGTGCTCAGCGGCCAATCGGTCGATCTGGCCCCGGCCGATGGCAAGCTCTACGCGCTGCGTGATGTGACGGGTGCCGTGCCCTCGCTGCCGCTGATCGCCGCCAGCATCATGAGCAAGAAAATCGCGGGCGGCGCCGATGCGATCGTGCTCGACGTGAAGACCGGTTCGGGCGCATTCATGAAGACCGAAGCCGAAGCCCGCGCCCTGGCTGCGATCATGGTCGAGATCGGCCAACTGCTAGGCAAGCGCATCGTCGCGTTGATCAGCGACATGAACCAGCCGCTGGGGCAAGCCGTGGGCAACGCGCTCGAACTGCGCGAGGCAATCGACACCTTGCACGGCCACGGCCCGGCCGACTTCGCCGAGCACTGCCTGACGGTTGCCGCGCACATGCTGCGGTTGGGGACGAAAGCCGCGTCGGTGGAGGAAGGCCGCCGGCTGGCCGAGTCGTTGATCAAAGAGGGGCGCGCGTGGCAGAAATTTGTCGCGCTGGTACAGGCGCAGCAGGGCGATGTGGCAGCGGTCGAGCAACCCGATCGCTTGCCGCGCGCAGCGATCATCCGCGAGGTACTGGCGCCGCGTGGCGGGACCCTCGCGCGGGTCGATGCGCTCGAGACGGGTCTGACCGCCGTTGTCCTCGGCGCAGGCCGGGCAAAGAAAGGCGACCCGATTGATTACGGCGTCGGCATCCAGGTGTGGGTGAAGGTCGGCGATCGGGTCGAGCCGGCCCAGCCCTTGTTCACGATTCACGCGAACGACGAAAACAAGTGCGCCGAGGCCGAGCGGCGACTCTTGAGCGCCGTAGCTTTCAGCGATACGCCGGTCGATCCGCTGCCGCTGTTTTACGGAGTGATCGAGTAAACCTGGCGAAGGCTTTGAGCTTTCGCCAGGTTCCTGAATAGGAGAAGGTGATGAATCCTTTTGTGATTGCCGGAGCCGTGCTCTTAGTTGTCGTGATCGCCGGATACACGGTCATCACGCGGCGCGAGATTGCCAAACTGCCGCCGTTGGAAAAGAAGATCGAGAAACAGGAGAAACAAAAGAAGCGGAAGAAGCAACCGGAGGCAGCGGCTAAAGAAGACGCCGAGAAAGGCCGCGCTCGAAACGACGCTATCGGCGCGGCAACGAGTGGAGAGGTCTCCGAAGGTGAACGTCCCCAGACGGAGCCGCCCAGCTCGATTGCGTAGACCCTGCAACCCGCGCCGGAACCAGTTAATCCGGCATCAGATAACCCACACCCCACTGGGTATGGATGTAACTCGGGTGCGTGGGATCGTCTTCAATTTTCTCGCGCAGGTAGCGCACGTAATTCTTTAAGAAGTTCGCCTGATCGAGGTATTTGCTGCCCGCACTTCTCTCAACAAATCGCTGTGGGGCAACACGCGCCTCGCATTGCTGGCCAGGCAGGTAAGCAGCTTGAACTCGGTCGGTGTCAGCTTCACCCGCCGGCCACGCACGCTCACCTTCTGTCACACCATATCGATCTCTAGATCGCGGGCCTTGTATAAAGATGAGGCGATGTACCTGGAATGTTGGACCGCCTGGGCGCGGCGAAGCAGAGCGGTGAATCGGGCCAATAGTTCGCGCGTCTGAAAGGGTTTCACCAGGTAAGCATCGGCGCCGCTTTCGAGTCCGTGCACCACATCGCTCACCCGGCCGCGCGCCGAAAGCATGATGATCGGCGCGGTGCACTCCGCCTTCAACCGGCGGCAAGTCTCCCAGCCGTCCAGGCCGGGCATCGAAATGTCGAGTGTCACCACGTCCGGTTGATTATCGCGCGCCACATGCAAGCCGCTCGCCCCGTCGGGCGCGCTGACCACGCGGTAGCCAAATCCTTCCAGGCTGAGCTGGAGATAGTCGACAAACTCGGTATCGTCGTCAATGATCAAAATGACCTCGTTCACGCTGCGTTCCCTCCGGCAACATCCGTTCACAGCAGTCGGCAGTGGTCGATGGAGTTGTGGTTGCGCGACTGCCTGAGCGACACGGACAAGCACATTTTGCCACACGTCAAATGAAAATCAAGATGTAAGGTGTCAGAAATGAGTTAGACAATCCATAAAGAAGGTCGTTAAGCTTTTTTAAATATAAGACTTACGCAGTTGGCGCGGCAGTATATTCAAAACGAACGGCCTGGCTTCAGAAGCCAGGCCGCTTATTGGATTCGTTCCGGCGGATGGTCTTTGCTATATCGATACACGTACCGCTGAAGACCCATCCGCTCCCCGCTTGTTGTAAATCGGTAAGCGCCTCCCAACCCAAAAAATTCTTCATCAGGTAACGCTTGAGCCAAATCTTCGCGTGTCGGCGTTTGGCCCGCTGCGTGACCGCGCGCCAGCGCATCGAACAACAGGTACATGGCGTCGTACGTCTGAAGCGCGATGGGGCCGGGCTGGGCGCCGTCGATGGGGATCGCGGTGTAAGCCGCGATGAACGCCGCCGCGCCCGGTACCTCTGCCGGATGCAGCACACTGGCGATGAAAGTGAACGATTCGGGGTCTGTGATCCGTGTGTCAGTAATCAGCGGCGTCAGTGTGAAGACGCCGGGGCAAGCGCTCGAAGAGGCCGACTCGATGGCGAGCAGCGGCAGCGCTTCCGCGCAGTACACGTCGATCGCGGCGTCGGTCGCATCGGGCCGATAATGGCCGAGGACGGCGACGATCTGTGGATCGATCGCCAGCTTGCGCGCCTGCTCGATCGCGCGGTCAGGCTCGCCGCCGTCGTCGAGCGCCAGCAGCTCGACGCGCACACCCTGCACCCCGCCGCCGCGATTGATCTCCCGAACGGCCAGTCGCGCCGCATAGATCGCCTCGTAGCCGATGGCGCGATATCGACCCTCAAACGGCGCGACCAACCCGATCTTCACCACCGGCGCGGTCGAGGCCGAGCATGAGGCGAGCAGCAGCAGAAGGATGAACGAAATGTGAAACGCAAAACGTGAAGCGTGAAACGCGCGGGCAAAGCGCCTCATCCACTTACCCATCTGCCAATGACCATTCTACCAACCTACGGGCACTCGTTCGCAGCCTGCTCCTCCAGTGTCCGCGCGAACTGATGCGTGCCGTCCTGGCTGCACGCGGCGCGGAAGAAGAAGTAATCGCTGGGCTGGGGATAAATGACGGCGCGGATCGAGCTGAGACCGGGATTTGCGATTGGGCCGGGCGGCAGACCGGGATTGAGATACGTGTTGTAGGGCAAGACCACACCCTGGTAATCTTCGAGCGTCAGGTTGGGCCACCAGTTGCCCGGCTCGCGGCTCTCGCCCAGCGCATACTGGATCGTCGGGTCGGCGTCCAGCGCCCAACCCTGCTCCAGCCGGTTCAGATACACGTTCGCGATCAACGGCCGCTCATCGGCGACAACCGCTTCGCGCTCGACGATCGAGGCCAAGCGGATCACGTCCCACAGGCTGCGTCCGGCCGCTTGCGCATCGGCGCGCATTTGCGGCGTGACCTGCCGATCGAAATTCGTCAGCATCCGCTCGATCAAATCGCGCGCATCGGTTTCGAGCGGCAGCCGGTAGGTATCGGGGAACAGGAAGCCTTCCAGCGATCCAGTATCGGGTACATCGGACAGGAACGGGAACTGCGTCTTCCACAACGACAGGTTGCGCGCGAGCGCCGCGAATTCGGCCGCGTCGACCTGCGCCACCTGCCCTGAGACGATCTGCGCGACTTCCTCGATCCGCTTGCCTTCCGGCACGGTAACCGTGAGCTCGTCGCGCGTGCCTTTTTGCAACGCCTGCGCGACGATCGGGATCGTCATCGTCTGGTTCAGCGTGAACTTGCCCGCTTCGATGCCCTGGTCGAGTTGGTTGTACTGCAAATAGCGGCGGAACAGTTCGGCGTCATTAATCAATCCCAATTGGAACAGCCGATTGGCGATAGCGCTCAAAGTTTCGCCCGGTTGAATCTCAAACTCGATCGGCGCCGGGTCGCTGCCGGCAGGTTGCTCCAGCTGGTCTTGATTGGCGCTGAGATAGACCGCAATGGCTGCATCCTGGAGGTTGTCGGGCGCTTCCAGCTGCAAGCTGACCATGCCGCCCTGCAAACGCTGCACGACGAGGAAGCCCGCAAAACCGAGCAGCAACAGCGTGGTAGAAAAGATGATCAAGCTGCGGGTACGGCGTTTCAAGTGAGCGAACCTCCACCGGGCGACGCAAGACGAATGACCAGGGACGAAGGGGTAGCTTCGTCATTCGGCCTTCGTCATTCGTCCTTCGTCATCCGTCCTTCGTCCATCGAGATAATCCTGCAAAATGATCGCGGCGGCGGCGGCGTCGATGTCGCCCGGCCTGCGCCGGCGGCGGGGTGACCCGGCCAGGCGTTCTTCGGCTTCCACCGTCGTGTAACGCTCGTCTTGGAACACAACGGGGATGTCGATCGTCGCCGTGAGCGCTTCGGCGTACCGGCGCACGCGCGCGGCCTGCGGCCCCTCTTCGCCGCGCAGCGTTCGCGGCAAACCGACGATCAATTTCTCCGCGCGGTGCGCGGCGATCAGCTTCGCAATCATCTCAAAGTCCTCGCGTTTCGAGGCGCGGGTGATCGTCGTCAGCGGCGTGGCCAGCAGTTGCGATTCGTCGCTGACGGCCACGCCAATGCGCTTCGCGCCGATGTCTAACGCGAGCAACCGGGTCATGTGAGTGGCGCTTGTTCAGAACAAAGGCATAAACGGTAGATTAGCCACTTGTGGGCGTTGGACGGGCACGCGGCCCTAGTAGTCAGTCCGCTTGAAAGCGATGGGCCGTAGCATAGCCCCCTGCTTGCGCCCCCTTGTGGGGTTGTGGGCGTTGGACGGGCACAAGGCCCTAGGCTACCCATCAAAATCAACTGGACTGACCACTAGGCTACGGGACCGTAGGTTTCGCGAACGGACTCGAAAATGCGATAAGCCTTCACCCTCTCCCCGCCGGCGAGAGGCCGGGTGAGGGGCAGCCCACGCTTATTTTCATCCGGGGTGGTGAACGCCATTCATGATAACTACTGAAAGTCTGGCGTTCGGCGAAGGTTGCCAGGCTGCTCCCGCAATTTACCCCGACGCATCGACCACCGCGTGCACCCGCACCGGCAGCAGCGGGACGACGGGGAACCAACTCGGATAAATCGTGATGCGCGGCGGTTTTTGCAGCGGCAAATTCTGCTGAAGGATCTCGGCCGCCGATTGCGCCGGCTTCCCGGCAATCGCCTTGAGCGCGCGGCCCACGTCCAGGTCGGCCGCCGCATACCCGATGCCCTGCATCTCGAATCGATATTGTCCGGTATCGCCGAGCGCTTCTTCGCTGCTGCGCTGGAAGATCAACCCATCGGGCAGGAGCGCGTAGCCGGTCGACGACTGCGCCTGCATCGCGGTGAAGACGATCGCGTTGGCGTCTTCGCTATCCACGGCCAGCGCGCTAACACTCACGCGCATTTGCAACGTCAACTCCGTCGCCTGCTCGGTCACCTCTTTGTCGAACGTCGCGTCGAGCACCGCCTCGGCCGAGAGCGAGCTCGTCAACAGAAACTCCGTCGGCGCCAGGTCACTGTTCGCCATGATCTCGCGCGCCTGCTGCTGCAACTGGTCCAGCAGCAGCGCGCGGGCCGTTTCGAGATCGGCGGGATCGACCGCGGCGACTTCGCGATCGCCGCCGCCCTTCGTCATATCCGGGTTGCTCACGCGCAGCGACAGCGCGGCAACCCCTTCGATCTCGTTGATGAAGTTCGCCGGCACGTTGCCCTGCGCGCCCACTTCGACCGCTTCGATCGGCGCTTGCGCCTGCGCGCCGATGCCCGCCGGCACTTCCACATCGGAGGCAACCACGAAGCGAACGGCCTGGGCCCCCGCCGAGGTGCGCACGACGGTGCCCTTCTGCACGCGAACCGGGATATTGAGCTGGTTGACGAAGAACACCACGCCGGTCGCGCGTGTATCGGGTAGCGCTCTTTTACCGGTCGTAGGTACCGTGACCGAGCCTCTCACTTCGTTGAATACGGCGCGGGCCGGCGCACGACCGGCCTCAATATCGACCCCTTCCAATTCGGGATCGACGATCACCGTCACGTTCACGACCACCCGCTCCGATTGCGGCACCAGATACACTTCGGCGCTCGGCAGCACGGTGATGGCGCTGATGAGCACGGCCAGCGCGACAAGGCCCAGCAAGCCAAACTTGACGTATAGCCAGATTTTCTGCCGCTGCGCATCCGGGACCAGGCGGGCGTCACGATCGTGCGCCGCCCGATGCGCCTCACTGCGGTCGGGCGGGCGGTAGGGGCCGAAGTCATCGTCGTCGGATCGGCGCCAGCGTTGACGGCGCTGCCCGGCCTCGATGTTGAAGAAGACGGGGATACCCAGCTCGACGGCCAATGCGCGTTGATCCAGGTCGCGCGTCACCACCGCCAGCTCTAATCGCTTTTCTTGCGCATAACGTTGAACGAGCTGCAGATCGATCCGCCGCCGCAGCACATCGCTGAACGGCGGGATCACCAACAGCACCCGATCCGACTGGGCAAACTCCAGCCGGTCGCGGATACTGTTGACGTCTTCGTGTTCGTGCAATTCGAGGATTTGTTCCACAGCATCGATACGTGCGGCGTTGAACTTCGCGCGGGGCTATTTTACCACGAGGCGCACTACGTCAAGCAGAAACCCGGTTTCCAATCTCTAACCCCTCTCCGCTGCGCTTCGGGGGCTATAGTCTCCAATCTCCCCTCTCCAACCTCTACTGCACCGACTCCGCCACGATTCGCGATACCGTCGCCAGGGCTTCGGTCAGGCGCGCGACATCTTTGCCGCCGGCCTCGGCTAACGTCGGCTTGCCGCCGCCGCCGCCGCCGATGAGTTGCGCCACCTGCCGAACGATCTTGCCCGCATCCAGGCCGCGCGTCACCAGGTCGGGTGTGACCGCCGCGATCAGGCTGGGGCGCCGATTGATCTCCGCGCCCAACACGACCACCGCGCTGCGCAGGCGATCGCGAAACCAGTCCGACATCTCGCGCAGCATCTCGGTCGTTTCGACCTTCACCTGGGCCGATAACACGGCCACGCCGTTCACCTGCTCCACCTTGCTCAACAGCGCATCCATCTCGCGTTGAGCCGATTCGCGGCGCACTTTGCCCAGCTGCTTATGCAGCATCTGATTTTCTTCCAACAGCAGCAACACTTTGCGATCGATCTCTTCAGGCGGCGCGTTGAGAAAGGCCGCCGCCGCCGTCAACTTGTTCAGCCGATCGTAGATATAGCGCTGCGCGCCGCGCCCCGTCAACGCCTCGATCCGGCGCACGCCCGCGCCCACGCTACCCTCCGACATGACGACGAACGGCCCGATCTCCGCCGTCTGGTTCACGTGGGTGCCGCCGCACAGCTCCAGGCTCACCGGCCGGTCGTCCGGCCAGCCGGTGCGCACCACGCGCACAATCTCGCCGTACTTTTCGCCAAACAACGCCATCGCGCCTTCGGCGACCGCTTCCTGGTACGATTTCAGCGTCGGGATGACCGGGTAATTAGCCAGGATCGCGCTGTTGACGTTTTCGGCAAGCGCCTCCAGCTCATCCTGTGTCAGCATCGTGCTATGCGTGAAATCGAAGCGCAGGCGCTCGGGCGCGACGAGCGAGCCGGCCTGGTGCACGTGCGCGCCCAACACGTA
This sequence comes from Anaerolineae bacterium, assembly GCA_035292585.1. Taxonomy (GTDB): domain Bacteria; phylum Chloroflexota; class Anaerolineae; order Fen-1058; family Fen-1058; genus DASSFZ01. Next base: position 56,179 of record DATDPU010000025.1, read on the forward strand.
GCGCAGCTCTGCGTGGAGCAGGTGCGTGGCCGTGTGGTTGCGCATGATATCCCAGCGCCGTTCGAAATCGACCAGCGCCCAGGCCAATTCTCCCACGCGCGGCCGCCCCGATTTCACCTTGCCCGTGTGGACGATCAGTCCGGGGATGGGCCGGCGCGTGTCGGTCACCTCGATCTGCCACACCGGCTCGTTGCCTTGCTCGGCGAAGCGCGCGATCACGCCCGTGTCGCTGAGTTGACCGCCGGATTCGACGTAGAACGGCGTCGCCGCGAGAATCACTTCGACTTTCTCTTCGGGTTTGACCTGATCGACCAGCTCACCGCCTTCGGCTAACAAACCAACGACCGCCGTCTCCATTTCGGGCGCGGTGTACGGATCGTGCTCGACGCCGGCTTCACTCAATACCCCGCTGCTCTGCAACTGGCGCAAGACGCGATGGTAAACCGCCAGCGACTGGTCATCCATCTCGAACTTCTCGCCGGCGCGCGCGCGTTCGCGCTGCTCGGCCAACGCCTTCTGATAGCCCACTTCGTCGACGGTATAGCCGCGCTCCAGCGCAACGTCCTTCGTGATCTCCAGCGGCAGGCCAAAGGTGTCATACAGCTTGAACGCTTCCTGGCCGGGCACGACCCGGTTTTTCGCCTCGTGCAACACGTCTTCCAGTTTCGAGAGGCCCAGGTCCAACGTGCGGCGGAAGCGTTCCTCTTCGTCGGTCAATGTCTGCGCGATATGCTCACGCCGATCGCGCAGCTCGCGATAGTGATCGCCCATCTGCTCGATCACGGCATCGGCGATTTCGGCCAGGAATGGAAAATCCAGGCCGAGCTTGCGCCCGAAGCGCGCCGCGCGGCGAATGATCATGCGCAGGACGTAGTTGCGCCCCACGTTGCCGGGCAGCACGCCATCGGCGACCAGGAATGCCGCGCCCCGGCCGTGGTCGGCGATCACGCGATAGGCGACGATGTTCTGCTGCATTTCGGCGTCGGTCTGCCCGGTGAGTTCCTGCGTGCGGCGGATCAGCGGCATGAACAGGTCCGTCGCATAATTCGTCTTAGCCTGTTGCAGCACCGCTACGATCCGCTCGAAACCCAGGCCCGTGTCGACGTGCCGGGCCGGCAGCGGCTCCAGTGTCGTCGGGTTGATGCGATTGTATTGAATGAACACCAGGTTCCACAGTTCCAAAAAGCGCGGGCAGTCGCCGTTCACGCGGCACACGTGCCCCCGCACGCCCTGCTGGTCGCAGAATTCCAGCCCGCGATCGAAGTGAATCTCGCTGTCCGGGCCGCACGGCCCGGTATCGGCCATCTCCCAAAAATTCTCTTTCCGTCCGAAGAACAGCAGGTGCGCCGGATCGAAGCCAGGCTGCTGCCGCCAATCGCCGGCGGCTTCGTCGTCGCGCGGAATCTCGCCCTTCTCGTCTTCGAAACACGTCGCCCACAATCGATCTTGGGGCAGGCTCCAGACCTCGGTCAACAATTGCCAGGCCCAGGTGATCGCTTCTTTTTTGTAGTAATCGCCGAACGACCAGTTGCCCAGCATCTCGAAGAAAGTGTGATGCGAGCCATCGCGGCCGACGTCATCGAGGTCGTTGTGTTTGCCGGCCACGCGCATGCACTTTTGCGCGTCGGCCACGCGCGTATACGGTCGCCGGCCGATGCCGAGAAACACATCTTTGAATTGCACCATGCCCGAGTTGGTGAACAGCAGCGTCGGGTCATCGGTCGGAAGCAAAGACATGCTCGGCACGATCGTGTGCCCGCGCTCGGCGAAGAAATCCAAAAACATCTGCCGGATCTGCGCGCTGCCGAAGTGCGGCCGCTCGACCACCGGCGCGGCCGGCGTGGTCGCCCGTGGCCGGCGCGGCGGAGCCGTCTTCGCCAGAGCTGGCTTGATCGCGGCAGTTTTCTTTTTTACAGTCGTCGACTTCTTGGTCATGGCTTCCTCTTCCCTGCACTTCCTACACCTCGTCTTTGACGAGGCGATGCTGGCGCAGGGCGGCAAATCCGATTGCCTTGCCAAGCAGTGTGGCAAAGGATTGTATCGCATCGACTGGTAACTGTCAAAGCCTTGATTACAGAACTAAAAGCTAATCCCATCCCACACGGGCACTTGACGATTCAAGTCTACAGCTAATCCCATCCCGAGCAGGCACTTGACCATTCGACATCTTCATCCCTCCACCAAAGCAAACGTCCGTATCTCCATTCGCTTCACAACTCACATCCGGTTGAGACGCCGACCCGCTCAAGGGTCAAGAGTCGTTTGGGACGGGATTAGTTTTGAAACGCGTTACAGCTAATCCCATCCCGAACAGGCTCCTGACCATTCGACATCTTCATCCCTCCACCAAAGCAAACGTCCGTATCTCCATTCGCTTCACAACTCACATCCGGTTGAGACGCCGACCCGCTCAAGGGTCAAGAGCTGTTTGGGGCGGGATTAGTTTTAAAGCTTTGCTTCTTCCTGGGCAGGCAGTACAATTTGTCAGGCAACTCGATTGCAGGAGAAAGGTCCATGCTCGATCCATCGTCGGCGCTGATCCTCTTTGCGCTATTTCAAGCCACCGAGAAAATCATCGGCTACGCGGGCGGCAAAATCGCCGATGCAATGACCCAGCCAGTCTGGGATGCGGCCGAAGAGCATGCCAAGTGGCTGGCCGGAAAGGATGACACGGCCAGGCGCTGGCAGGCGTTCGGCCAGGCTTTCGCCGAGGCCAGGGCGCGCTTCGAGCGCGACGCGCCCAACCCGGACGTCGCCCGTCGCGTGAGCGGCGTGCTGGAAAAGCTGGCGCTGAAACCCGACGCCGACCGCGAGTGGCTGGCCCGGCTCGCGCCTGAGCTGGAAAAAGCCTCGCTGATCTCCGAGCGGCCGGACGCGAGCGTGGTCGCCTATCTGCTCGCCAGCGCCTTCGAGAAGGGTGATGGAGTCGCGCCCTCGCGCGCCGACCTCGCCGATGCCACCGCCGTCTTCGTGTCCGCGTTTCAGGATCGCCTCTTCGCGCAGCCCGCCTACCAGGAGTTGATGCTCAGGCGCGCGTGGTGGGAACAGTTGCGCCAGCCGCGCTACGACACACGCGAGCGCTATCTGGCGCAACTGATCGACTGCAATCAAGACCTCGACTTCGTCGGCATCCCCGAATTGAAAGACCGGCAGGCGCTGCGCATCGAAGACGTGTTCATCCATCTGCAAGCCGAGGTCCAACTGGAGCCGGAGCGCGGCGCGCTGGTCGAGCGCATCGCCCGTGGCGAGGAGTTCGGCGAGAGACTGGCCGAGACGGCGGAGCGGTTGACGCGCTACCCGCGCGAGACGCTCAAGCGCCGCCTCGCGGCCAACGCTGCGCTGCGCGAGTATCCACGCATGGCCGTCCTGGGCGATCCGGGCGCGGGCAAGACGACGCTGCTCAAGTACATCGCCATCGCCTTCGCGCAAATGCAGAGCGGCAAGCTGGGGCTGAACGAAGACCGCCTGCCGATCTTCGTCCGGCTGTACGACTACGTCGCCAAGCAGGCCGAGCGTCAGGCCGACTACTCGCTCGTCGATTATTTGTACACGCAGGCGCGCGAGACCCTGCTGCTCACGCTCGAACCCGGCTTCTTCGAAAGCGCGCTGGAGCGCGGCGAGTGCTGCGTGTGCCTGGACGGGCTGGACGAGCTGGGCGGGGCCGGGTTGCGCCGCGAAGTGACCGCCGCCGTCGAAGCGCTGGCGAACAAGTATCCGCGCAACCGTTACCTCGTCACCTCGCGCAGCGTCGGGTACGAGGAAGCGCCGCTCGACCGGCGCGAGTTCGTCCACCATACTATCCTGCCGCTGAGCGACGACGACATCCGCGCCTTCGTGCCGAAGTGGTACGCGGCGCGCGAGAAAAACCCGGCGGTCGCGCGCGAGCGGGCCGAGCATCTGACGAAGACGATCATGGCCGAGCCGCGCATCAAGTCGCTGGCCGCCAACCCGCTGATGCTGACGATCATCGCGCTGGTGCACCGCATCGAGGCGGAGCTGCCGCACGAGCGGGTGAAGCTGTACGACAAGTGCGTGACCGCGCTGGTGGAGACGTGGGAGGAGGTCAAGCGACTGCGGGTCGAAGACCGGCAGCGCCCGTACTACAAGCATCGCCGCCGCCTGCTCGAACAGCTCGCCGGCTGGATGCACGCGCAGCCCGGCGAGTCGGGCCGCGCACGGGAAGTGAAGGAGGGCGACCTCGAACTGCAACTGCGGCGCTTCCTGCTGGACAATCCGAAGCTGCAACTCGACGACGAAGACGCGCGGCAGGAGGCGCAGGCATTCATCGGGCTGGCGAAGGGCCGCACCGGCCTGCTCGTCGAGCGCGGCGAAGGCATTTACGCCTTCGCGCACCTCACCTTCCAGGAGTATTTGGCAGCCGCCGACATAGAGCGCCGGCTGGTGCACAACATCGACGCGATGTGGGACGAGATTCAGCCGCGCCTGCACGACCCACACTGGCGCGAAGTCATCCTGCTGCTGCTCGGTAGCCTGAACAGGTTCGAGAAGCCCCCAACCGAGCTGGTGAGCCGCATCTTCAAGCGCACGGACGAGTACGAGGACGTGCTGCACCGCCACCTGTTGCTCGCCGCCCGCGCGCTGGCAGATCGGGTTGAGGTAGATGTGGCGCTGCGCGATGCGATCGTAGACCGGCTGCTGGCGATCGCCCGATCCGATGAATTAGCTCAATACGATGCGCTGGCCGCGCTCGGCTCACTTCAAGGCAATTCTCGCGCGGCAGCGGGCCTGCTGGCGCTGGCGCGCGATGCGCAGGTAGAAGGTTGGGTGCGGAGCGCCGCCGCGCTCGCGCTGGGGCAGTTGGGCCGCGCCGACGAGGCCGCATCGATATTGCTGGCGCTGGCGCGCGATGCGCAGGTAGAAGGTTGGGTGCGGAGCGCCGCCGCGCACGCGCTGGGGCAGTCGGGCCGCGCCGACGAGGCGGTGTTGAGCGGCTTGCTGGCGCTGGCGCGCGATGCAGAGGTGGACGCCTGGGTGCGGAGCGCCGCCGCGCACGCGCTGGGGCCGTTGGGCCGCGCCGACGAGGCCGCATCGATATTGCTGGCGCTGGCGCGCGATGCGCAGGTGGCCGCCGGGGTGCGGCGCGCCGCCGCGCACGCGCTGGGGCAGTTGGGCCGCGCCGACGAGGCCGCATCGATATTGCTGGCGCTGGCGCGCGGTACGCAGGTGGACGCCGAGGTGCGATACGCCGCCGCGTCTGCGCTGGGGCAGTTGGGCCGCGCCGACGAGGCGGTGGTGAGCGGCTTGCTGGCGCTGGCGCGCGATGCGCAGGTGGACGCCGGGGTGCGGCGCGCCGCTTATGACAGCTTGAAGGCACTGCTGCGGGGTGAACGGGAGAGCGGTGGGTGAGTGGTGGAGAGAAAAAAACTAATCCCGTCCCCGGCGACTCTTGACCATTGAGCGTGTCGGCGGCTCAACCGGATGTGAGCCGTGAAGTGAGTGGAGATGGAGATGCGTGTTTCGTTTGGTTGAGAGATGGAAGATGTCGAATGGTCAAGGGCCTGTGGAGGAAGGGATTAGCTGTAAAGCATGTCAAAACAAAACTAATCCCACCCCAGCCGACTCTTGACCATTGGGCAAAAACTAATCCCGTCCCAAACGACTCTTGACCATTGAGCGTGTCGGCGTCTCAATCGGTGTCGAGTGTTGTGGGGAGAACGAGCCGCTGATGCGTCATTCGGATGGGCTGGCTGAGCGGTCGAATGGTCAAGGGCCTGCGTGGGATGGGATTAGCTGTAAAGCGTTTCAAGACTAATCTCGTCCCGGGCGACTCTTGACCCTTGAACGTGTCGGCGGCTCAACCGGATGTGAGTCGTGAAGTGAAGGCAGGCGCACGTTTCGTTTGGTTGAGAGACGCAAGAGGTCGAATGGTCAAGGGCCTGCGTGGGATGGGATTAGCTTTCAAGCCTTTCAAAACAAAACTAATCCTATCCCGGGCAACTCTTGACCCTTGAGCGTGTCGGCGGCTCAACCGGATGCAAGTCGTGAAGTGAAGGCAGACGCGCGTTTCGTTTGGTTGGGAGACGGAAGAGGTCGAATGGTCAAGAGCCTGTAGGGGAAGGGATTAGCTCTAAAGCCTTTCAACACTAAAGCAAATCAAAACGAACATCGACGATTGAAGAGATAGCCCGGCAATGCCCAAACAAACTACACCACCCGCGCGTGTCTACTATCACGTCACATTCCAAACGCGGCGGCGCATCCCGGCCATTTATGACGAAGTCGAGGCGTACTTTCGCGAAGTTGTGCCGCAAATTGCGAAGCAGGGCGAGTTCGTCGTGCTCGAAGTCGGCGTCGTTCCGACGCACGTGCACCTGCTCATCGAGAAAGCGCCGTGGGCTGATTTGGTCGCCATCGTTCATGCCATACAAGACAGCACCTCGACAAGCCTATTGGAACACTTCCCAGAACTCGCGCTCGACCTGAAGGCCGATCGTTTCTGGACGGACGGCTACCATTACGAGCGGCACACGCAGAAATCGTTGGAGACCGTTCGGCGCTACATCCGCGATCAGAAGCGGCATCACGGTCTGGCGTGATGAGTTCGGTAAATTTACAGACGGCGATCCGTCCTTCTCCAGTGGTATAATCCCTGCCATACCTCCCCATTCTCAGACTCCCACTCGGAGTGACCGATGTTGTCGATCGATGAACAAGTCGCCTTGCTCATGCAGGGCGCTGAGTACGGCGACGAGACGCTCAAGCAGAACATGGCCGCCGAGCTCAAGCAACGGCTGATTGAATCCGCGCAAGAGGGCCGCCCGCTGCGCGTGTACTGCGGCTACGATCCTACCAAGCCCGATCTGCATCTCGGCCACACCATCACCATGCGCAAGCTGCGCCAGTTCCAGGAACTCGGCCACGACGTGACGTTCCTGATTGGCAACTACACGTCGCTCGTCGGCGACCCATCCGACAAGGACAAGCTGCGCCCGCAGCTGACGCCGGAGCAGATCGCCGAAAACGCCCGCACTTACGCCGAACAAGCGTTTAAGATTCTCGATCGGGACAAGACCCATATCCGGTATAATGCCGAATGGCTGGGCGAGCTGTCATTCCTCGATCTGATCCAAATGGCGTCGAATTTCACGGTGCAGCAATTCCTGGCGCGCGAGAACTTCGCGCTGCGGCTGGAGCGCGGCGACCCCGTTTACCTGCACGAATTGTATTACTCGCTGATGCAGGGTTACGACGCCGTCGCCCAGCACACCGATGTGCAGGTCGGGGGCAGCGAGCAACTGTTCAACATCATCGTCGCCGGGCGCAAGCTGCAAGAGGCGCTGGGCCAAAAGCCGCAGATCGGCATCCTGATGAGCATCCTGCCCGGCACCGACGGCGTCGTGCGCATGTCGAAAAGCCTGGGTAATCACATCGGGATTTTCGACGCGCCGGAGGACATGTACGGTAAAGTGATGAGCCTGCCCGATTCGGCCATGCCGACCTACTACCAGCTGGTCACGCGCTACACGCCCGCGCACATCGCCGAGATCGAAGGACGCCTGGCAAGCGGCGCGCTGCACCCGCGCGATGCCAAGATGCAATTGGCGCACGAGATCGTCTCGATCTTCCACGGCGACGAAGCGGCCGCCCGCGCCGAAGCGCACTTCGTCGCCGTATTCCAGCAACACGAACTGCCCGCCGACATACCTGAACTGCGGTTGGAGCAGCCGACGAACATCGTTGACTTGCTCGCCTCCACTCGGCTGGCGACGAGCAAGAGCGAGGCGCGCCGCCTGATCGAGCAGGGTGGCGTTAAACTGAACGGCGCGACCGTGAAGAGCATCACACACGCTGTCGAACCTGGCGAAGAGGCCGTGCTGCAAGTGGGCAAACGCAAGTACCTGCGCCTGCTGCCGAAGTGAGCTGCCGAACGAATTCCGCTTGGCTTTACGGGTTACGGAATACGTCACGCGCATGATGCCGACGGTTTCCCTAGAGCGTACGCAGAGCGCGTAACTCAACCGGGGAACTGCTCCAGAAACCGGGTTCTGTTTGATCTCCCGCGCGCCAGCAGGGCAATCGCATCTAAATTCTCGCACAGCGCAAATACAGCCGGGATGGCTCACCATCCGCGTCCCCGTCCGCTTCGCGCGGCCCGCGAGGACGCGGGTACTTACGCCTGCTCCCGAAGTGAAAACTTAGAACCCCGGTTTCCTGAAGAAACCGGGGTTCTGCTTAAAGCCCCGCGCGCCGGCAACCAGACGCAAAGTTTTCATGCTATACTCAACCGCATGACTGAAGCTGAAGCAGTCTCGTTAACCGAATTTGAAGAAACGCCGCCCGGCCACCGCAGCGGCTTCATCGCCGTGGTGGGCAAACCCAACGTCGGCAAGTCAACGCTGCTCAACGCGATGCTCGGCCAGAAGATCGCCATCGTCAGCAACAAGCCGCAGACCACGCGCACCCGCATCCGAGGCATCCTCACCCGACCGAACGCGCAGGCGATTTTCATCGACACGCCCGGCATTCACCAGCCGCGCCATAAACTGGGGCAGGTAATGGTTGAGACGGCGGTGCAGACCATCCCCGATGGGGACATCATCGTGTTCCTGGTCGACGCGACCGAGCGGCCCGACGGAGCCGATCGGCACATTGCCCGGTTGATTCGCGAACGCGACGGAGAGCGGCCGATCATCCTGGTGCTCAACAAGATGGATCGGCTCTCACCGGAGCGAGTCAAAGAACACACCGAGGCCTACTGGGCGCTGGCGCCAACGCCGGAAGGCGGCGCGCCGCCCGAGCCGTGGGCCTGGATGATGATCTCGGCGACCGAAGGCACTAACGTCGATAAGTTGCTCGAACAGATCATCGCCCGGCTGCCCGAAGGGCCGCGCTACTACCCGCCCGATCAAGTCACCGATCAGCAGGAGCGCGATATCGCCGCCGAGCTGATCCGCGAGCAGGCGCTGCGCCACCTGCGCCAGGAAGTGCCGCACGCCGTCGCGGTCGCCATCGACGAATACAAAGAACGCTCGCCCACGCTCGACTATGTCGCGGCGACGATCATCGTCGAAAAGGATTCGCAGAAAGGCATCCTGATCGGCAAAGGCGGCCACACGCTACGCCAGATCGGCGCGGACGCCCGCCACGAGATCGAGCGCTTGGTGGATAAACAGGTGTACCTCGATCTCCAGGTGAAAGTCCGCAAGAACTGGCGTCAGGACGAGCGCGCGCTCAAGCGCATGGGATACACGACTGAAGACTGATGACTAGTATTACAGCGCAAAGTTAGGCATGGTATCCTTCTCCAACAACTGGCAAGTTGGAAGGAGACTGGAGACCATGCCCACCGAGATTGTAGCAGAAACGTGCCCGGCGCCTGAGTGTAATCTGACCCCGCGAGACGTGAA
>DATDPU010000026.1:0-10522 GCA_035292585.1 Anaerolineae bacterium
CCTCCCTCTCCCATGGTTTGGGAGAGGGAGGAGGGGTGCGAAGCAGGGAGGTAGGTGAGGGAGGAGGCGTTTATGGCAGCCAAGAAACCAGAGCGCGTGGCGACCGGCATTGCCGGGCTGGACGAGATGCTCGCCGGTGGATTCTTGCCGGGGTCGGCGGTGTTGTTGCGTGGCGCGCCGGGCACGGGCAAGAGCACGCTGGCGCTGCAGTACCTGCTGCACGGCGCAAGCCAGGGCGAGCCGGGCCTGCTGATCTCCTTCGAAGAGTTCCCCCAGTCGTTGCACCGTGATGCCGAATCGCTCGGCTGGAATCTGAAGGAGGTTGAAGAGAAGGAGCTGCTGCGCCTGCACTTCACTTCGCCCCAGGTGCTGCTGGATAGTCTCCGGTCGCCGGCCAGCGCCTTGAGCCGGCTGCTGCTCGAAGGCGGCATTCGCCGCGTCGTGCTCGATAGCGTCACGCACTTCACCCGCGTCGCCAACGACCCGATCGAGCTGCGCGGCGTGTATAACACGCTCATCAATGCGCTCAAGCGCGAGCAGGTCACTTCGTTGCTAATCGGCGAAGAGAGCCGTTTCGAGAATCAGCGCTTCGAGCAGGGCAAGCTGTCGTACATCGTCGACGCGATCGTGTTGCTGCGCTACGTCGAGATCGACAGCGCGATCCAGCGCGCGGTGATCGTGATCAAGATGCGCGGCAGCGATCATGTCAAGGATATTCGCCGCTACGAGATCAAAGGCAAAGACGGACTGGTCGTCACCGGCGTCTTCGAGGGACGCGAAGGCATCCTCAGCGGTATCTCGCACCGTACGGCGGTGACACGCTAGACCTCACCCAACCCCACCCGGCACTGGAGAGGGGATAGGTGAGGTAAATTGCCATGGGCACTCTCTACATCGTCGGCACGCCGATTGGCAACCTGAACGACATCACCTTCCGCGCGCTGGAGACCCTGCGCGCGGTTGCGTTAGTCGCCGCCGAAGACACGCGCCGGGCGGGCTTGCTGCTCAAACATTTCGCGATCGACAAGCCGATCCTCAGCTTATTCGAGCACAACGAAGCGGCGCGCATCGAGCGGATTTTGCGCGAGCTGGAAACGGGCGACGTGGCGCTGATCTCCGAAGCCGGTATGCCCGGTCTGGCCGATCCGGGATATGATCTGATCCGCGCCGCGATCGAGCGCGGCGTGCCCGTCACGCCGATCCCCGGCCCGACGGCGGCCATCACCGCGCTGGTCGCATCGGGTTTGCCGACGGACGCTTTTGTGTTTCTTGGCTTCCTGCCGCGCCGCTCGACCGATCGGCGTAAGCTCTTACAAGAAGTGGCCCGCGAGCGGCGCACACTCGTCGCCTACGAAGCGCCGCACCGCCTGGCCGAAGCGCTGGCCGACGTCCAGGCCGTGCTCGGCGATCGTATGGCCGCCGTTGCCCGCGAGCTGACCAAGCTGCACGAGGAAATCTGGCGCGGCGCATTGAGCGGCGCGCGCCAACACTTCGCGGGCGGGGTCTTGGGCGAAATCACGCTGGTGATCGCCGGCGCGTCCGAGTCAGGCCAATGGACCGAAGCCGAGGTGCGCGCTGCCGTGGAGCAGGCGCTGCTGGCCGGCGCCGGTTTGTCGGACGCGGCGCGCGAGGTGGCGGCCCTCTCCGGCTGGTCGCGTCGCGAAGTCTATCAACTTGCGCTGCGCATAGCACACGCGAAGAAGTAACCATTGGCGCCAGTTTGAGTTGAACTATGTTGAACTATGTTGTAGTTTAGCCCCTCGTGGGCGTTGAAATGAGACCCGACGCGCACAACCCCGCAAGGGGGCGCAGGCAGGGCGTTAAGCTACGTGCAGAAAAACGGAAGTGGTGAAGACTTATCGCGTTTTCAAGTCAGGAGTCAAGGATGATCGATCTGAATCATGTGCAAACGATTCGTGAAGCCGACCCGGATGGGATGTTTCAGCATATCGCCGGGTTACCCGATCAGTGTGAGGCGGCGTGGCAGGCCGCGCACACGGTCGATCTGCCCGAATCGTTCCGGCCGGTCAGCCAGGTCGTGATCGCCGGGATGGGGGGCTCGGCGATTGGCGGCGCGCTGCTGCAAGCGTTGGCCGCGCCGCAGGCCCGCCTCCCGATTCACATCGTGCGCGATTACACCCTGCCCGCTTTCGTTGCCGGAGCGTCCGTGCTGGTCATCGGCTCGTCGTATTCGGGCGACACCGAAGAGACGCTCGCGGCCTTCCAGCAGGCGCGCGCGCGCGGCTGCCAGCTCATGGCGCTGGCCTCGGGTGGCAAGATAGCCGAGCTGGCCGGGCAGTTCGGCGCGCCGCTGCTGCACATCCCGTATCAATCGCAGCCGCGCGCGGCGCTGGGCTATGCCTTCGCGCCGTTACTGGCCTTCGCCTCCCGGCTGGGTTGGATCGACGATCAAACGGAGCACTTGAAAGAAGCGACTGCCGTGATGCGGGCGTGGAACGCCGAACTCGGCCTTGAAGCGCCGATCGTCAAGAACCTGGCGAAGCGCCTGGCGGGCCAGCTAATGGGACGGTTTGTGATTGTGTACGGCGCCGGCCGCTTTGCCGAGGTGGCGCGCCGTTGGAAAGGGCAGGTGAATGAGAACGGGAAGAACTTCGCCGCATTCGAGGCGCTGCCCGAAGCCGACCACAACGCGCTGCTGGGGAGCAGTTATCCTGAGAAGATGGCGAATCGTTTGAAGGTGATCTTCCTGACCGGCTCGACCGATCAGCCGCGCAATGCGGCGCGCGTGCAGATCACGCGCGAAATCCTGATGATGCAGGGCTGCGATACCGACATTCTCACCGCGCGGGGCGAAAGCCCGTTGGCGCAAATGCTGTCGCTCATCCAGCTGGGCGATTGGATCAGCGGCTACCTGGGCGTGCTCAACGGCGCCGATCCGTCGGATACCGGCTTATTGCTGGAGTTCAAGCAGCGGATGGCGGCCATTCGATAGGACTCACGCCGTTACAGCAATTCTCCTTTTCACTACTGTCATTCCGAGGCCGCAGGCCGAGGAATCTCTCCCAGCCATTGGCCCGGGAGCGGGCTGGCGCGGAGATTCCTCGCTTCGCTCGGAATGACATGCCCATTCGACCCAATTGAGAATTGCAGGCGCCGCTAAACGACCCTTGTCTATGGCTGTGAAATGCATTTGGAATCAAACTGGTTTTCTTCCAATCGAGCAACTTCTGCTATGATCGATGCGTGTTTAGGACGTTGGCGCAGATTCAGAACACGGAGTCGTGTAGCCCCAGTGGGCGTCAACCGGCATATAGCATGTGTTCCCTACATGCGCGAGGACGTTGAGTTGCTTCACGGACAAGTGGTTCGATGACAGGCGAACGGATTCTGATTATTGACGACAGCGCCGAATCGCAGGCGTGGCTGGCCGAAAGCGTGCTGCGGCCGGCCGGCTATGCCGTGGAGCAGGCCGCCGGCCTCAACGAGGCCCGCCTGCGCATCGCGGCGTCCCCGCCGCACGCGATCGTGCTCGACGCGCAGCTTGGCTCGGACAACGGGTTGGCGCTGTTGCCGGAGTTCGCGTCGACCCTCCCCATCGTCGTGACCACGACCCATCGCGCACTCGACGAAGTCCTGTCGGCCTTCAGAGCCGGCGCGAGCGACGTGCTGGTGAAACCATTCGAGCCGGAACAGCTGTCCCAGTCGATCGCCCGTGCGCTGCGCGCCACGCAAGCCGTCGCTGAGCGCGAGGCGCTCCGGGCGCTGACCGAGCGCCAGGCGCAGGAGTTCAACGCGCTCTACAACCTGGGCAAGACGATCACGGCGCTGCTGGACGTCGACGCGATCCTGGCGCAAGTGGTCTCCGCCGCCGTCAACCTGACGCGCGCCGACGAAGGCTCCCTGCTGCTGCTCGACCCGGATTCCGGCGAGCTGTATCTGCGCGCCAACAAGAACCTCGACGAAGACGCCGCGCGCAATTTGCGGATCAAGGTGGACGATAATCTCATGGGCCGGGTGATCCAGACCGGCCGGCCGGTGATGATGAGCGGCGCTGATCTGGTCAAAGTCAAGACTTCCTTCCTGGTCAAGGCGATCTTGAACGTACCGATGATCGTCGCCGGACGGGCGATCGGCGTGCTCAGCGTCGATTACAGACGATCCAACCAGACCTTCCGCGAGCACGATGTGCACCTGCTCTCCACGCTGGCGGACTATGCCGCCATTGCGATCGAGAACGCCCGCTTATACTGGGCCGCCGAAGGGGAGCGGGCCAAGCTGCAGGCCATTCTGCGCGATGTGCAGGATGGCGTGATCGTCACCGATCCCGATCTGCGCCTCATGCTGGTTAACAATGCGGCGTGCGCGGCGTTCGGCCTGACCGAAGCGGTGATCGGCGCACGCTTATCGGAGGTCATCAAGAATTCGGCCTTGCTCGACTTGTTCGCTCAGGGCCAGGCGCACGGCCACGCCTGGCGGGCCGAAATCCCGCTCGACGATGGGCGCACGTTGCAGGGACAGCTCTCGGAGCTGAGCGAGATCGGCTTCGGCGCGGTGCTGCGGGATATCTCGCGCCTGAAGGAGCTCGATCGGATTAAGAGCGAGTTCATTTCGATTGTCTCGCACGATCTGCGCACGCCCCTGACCACCATCCGGGGTTATATCGATTTGCTGGCGCGGGTAGGCCCGCTCAACGCGATGCAGCAGGAGTTCGTGGCGCGCGTCGAGCATGGCACCGGCAACATCGTCGAGTTGATTTCCGATCTGCTGGATGTCAGCCGCATCGAGGCCGGTCTGGATTGGGAGATGGAGCCGATCGATCTGCCGCGCGTGGTGCAGGAAGCGGCCACAGCGCTCCAGCCGATGGCAACGGCCAAGCGGCAACTCCTGACGGTTCAGGTGTTCGATCTATCGGCGATCCTGGGCAATAGCCAACGCTTGGGACAAGTCGTCACCAACCTGGTCAACAATGCGATCAAATACACGCCGGAAGATGGCCGGATCGAGGTTGTACTGCGTGACGATGGAGGTTTCGTCGTGCTGGAAGTGCACGACACGGGTATCGGCATCCCGGCGGAGGACCAGCTGCGCATCTTCGACAAGTTCTACCGGGTCGAGTCGGACGCGACGCTGTCGATCGGCGGCACCGGCCTGGGTCTGTCGATCGTCAAGGGCATTGTCGAAAAGCACAAGGGCCGCGTGTGGGTTGAAAGCGAAGTGGGTGTCGGCAGCAAGTTTTACGTGCTGTTGCCAAAGTACGCCGCCTGAAGCGATTTATGATTGCGAATGGCTGATTGTGGATTTTCAAATCAGCCATCCGCAATCTACCATCAGCAATTCACTGTAGTGGGGTAAACATGGAGATTCGATTTTGGGGCGCGGCGCGCACGGTCACCGGCTCGATGCATCTGTTGACGGTCAATGGCCGACGCTTGCTGCTGGACTGCGGGTTGTATCAAGGCAAACGCAGCGAGGCGTACGATCGCAACAAGAACCTGCCCTTCGACGCCGGCTCGATCGATGCGTGCGTCCTATCGCACGCGCACATCGATCATTCCGGCGATCTGCCGATGTTGGCGAAAAATGGCTTTCGCGGCAGCATCTACGCCACCTCGGCGACGCGCGATCTGTGCTCCTACATGCTGCTCGACGCGGCGCAAATTCAGGAGAGCGATGTGCGCCACGTCAATAAGCGCCGCGCGGACAAGGGCGAGCCGCCGTTCAAACCGCTGTACGTGCAGGCCGATGCGATCGAGGCGCTGAAACGCTTCGTCAGCGTGGAGTACCATCGCGCGTTCGAGCCGATACCCGGCGTGCGGGTGATGTTCCAGGATAGCGGCCATATCCTGGGTTCGGCTATGGTCGTGCTCGAGGTGACGGAAGGCGGCCGGCAGCGCCGTCTCGTCTTCAGCGGCGATCTGGGGCGCAAGAACCTGCCGGTTCTGCGCGACCCGGAAACGGTCGATCGCGCCGACGTGTTGATCACCGAAGGCACCTACGGCGGCCGCTTTCATAAACCGATCGAGAACTCGCGCGGCGACCTGGCCGACATCATCGCGCGCACGGTCAAGCGCGGCGGGTTGGTGATCGTGCCCTCGTTTGCGGTGGGCCGGACGCAGGAATTGGTCTACGATTTGCATCAGCTGTTTGAAGCGGATCGCCTGCCGCCGATCCCGATCTACGTCGACAGCCCGTTGGCCGTAAACATCACCGAGGTCTTCCGGCTGCACCCGGAGGTATACGATCAAGAGACGGCCGATTTCGTCACGCACTTAGACGGGCGCGATCCGTTCGGCTTTTCGCGCCTGACGTATATTCGGAATGCGGAGAAATCGAAAGAGCTGAACGAGCGCCACGAGCCGGCGGTGATCATCGCGGCGTCGGGCATGTGTGAAGCGGGTCGGGTGTTGCACCATCTCATGCATCACGTCGGCGATCCGCGCAACACCGTGTTGTTCGTCGGTTATCAGGCCCAGGATACGCTTGGCCGCAAACTGCTGGACGGCTGGAAGCGCGTGAGAATCTTCGGCGATGAATACGATGTGGCCGCCGAGATCGCCAAACTGGAAGGCTACAGCGCGCACGCCGATCACAACGGGTTGGTGGGGTTCGCCCGTGAAATGACGCAGAAGCCGCAACAGACCTTCATCGTCCACGCCGAGCTGGAGCCGGCCGAGGCGCTGCGCCAGGGGCTGCTCGCCGTGGGGTTGCCGAACGTATCGATCCCGAATCGGGGTGATGTCGCCGAGATTCAGTGAGGCCGAAAGACCGATGACGAAGGATGAAAGACGAAGATCGTGTTTTCGTCGCCGGTACTTGGCGTGGTCTATGCGGCGTGTTATAATTCGCCCCGTCGCGGAGGGGTGCCAGAGTGGACGATTGGGGCGGTCTCGAAAACCGTTGTAGCCCTTTGGGTTACCGTGAGTTCGAATCTCACCCCCTCCGCCAGCCAGGCTCTTGTCATCAAGGGCCTTTTGTTTTCTTGAGGGGAGCTAGGGAATGTCCGACCTTGAACTTATGCGCCGCGAAAAAAACGATTACTTCAAGCACGACCCGTATTCGCCGATCTCACCGGAGCAACGCAAGACTTTCCAGGGGTTGCGCTACTACCCGGAGAACCCGGCGTTGCGCCTGGTGACGACGATTGCCGAGTATCCAGACAAGCCGCGGGTCACGATGGCCACCAGCACGGGCGAGGTGCGGCCGTATTTGAAGTACGGCCAGTTCACGTTTGAGGTGAATGGCGCGTCGGCCGCGTTGCAGGTGTATCAGGACACCGAGCAGGCTTATTTCTTCCTGCCCTTTGTCGATGCGACGGCGGGTGAAGAGACGTACGAGTCGGGCCGCTACCTGGAGATCGAGCCGGCGGGCGGCGGGAAGTTCCTCATCGATTTCAACATGGCTTACAATCCGTACTGTGCGTATAGTCCCCAGTGGAGTTGCCCGATCCCGCCGAAAGAGAATCGGCTGTCGGTGAAGATCGAGGCGGGGGAGAAGAAGTATCACGAATAGCGTCGCTCGGCGAAGCGCGCCGCAACCCAAGCTGCCGATCCGCAATCACCGCGCTGTGGGTATCCTCGCCTTCCGCTCTTTTACGTGAACGCTGACCTCTCGGCTATGCTTGACGCCATCGCCGAAAGTGGCGGTGAGCGTGAAGGTGAACGTGCCGGGCCGAGTGAAGATCACCTCGCGTGAACCCTGCGCTTCCGCGCGCTCGATCATATACAGGCCATCTTCAATACAACTGGTCAGGTGCACGCTGGTCACATTCGCCTCCACGCCGACAACCCTCCAGCTGAGTGTGACCGAATGGCCCGGCGGCACTTGATCGGCGGATACGGATAGGTTGGCGCGGTGCAGGGAAGGCCTGGCGGGGTCCATGGCGTTCCTGGGGCGTGATTACGGCTGGCGCATCACCAGCGGTACAAACACCCTCGGCAGCCGGCCGCCAAACTCAACCGCGCCGATGTCGCAGGCATCAGGCCGCGACGCGCCACGCTGGTCGCGCTCCGGGCAGTTGCTATACCCTGTGTTGATGAGCGGACTACCGGCCTGCGGCAGGTGATAGTAGGTGGCGCCTGTTCCGTCGTTTTGCAGTGGGCCGAGTTTAGGATCGCTCCCCACCACCGTGAACTGCGGGCCGCAGCTGCTATCGGTCACATGATTGCCGGCGTCGTTGCTGATTTGCCCGCTGCCATCGCCATCGCAATTGAGCGAGCCGGGATTGTGCAACACCGTGCTTCTAAAGCGCGTGTTCGCATTTCCGACGTTGAACGCGCCGTTGGTGTTGCTGACGATGGTCGTGAAATACAATTCGAGCAGCCCGGAATTGTACACCCCGCCGCCCTGATTGCTGGTTGCCGTGTTTCCACTGACGGTAACGCTTTGCACGTGCACGTAAGGCCCGCTCGAGGGTGCAGGCCCTGCATTCAGGGACAGACCACCGCCCGACATGGCCGTGTTCTGCGTGAAGGAGGAATTGAAAACGCGCAGACCCGCGTTGAACCGCGCCAAGCCGCCGCCCGACGCGGCGGTGTTGCGATCGAACACCGAGTTGGTCACCGTGATCGCCGTGGTGTCGCTGTTCGTATACAGGCCGCCGCCCAGACTGCCGCTGAGGTTGCTGATGAAAGAGACGCGATCGATGACGGCTTGTATGTTGGTGGCGCTGTTTCCGACGAACAGCCCGCCGCCAAAACGCCCCTGATTGCCTTGCAGGAGGCCGTTGGTCAACGTGAGCGCGCCGTCGCTGTAAATCCCGCCCCCATATCCGGCCAGCAAGGTTTGTGTCGGCGTGCGGTTGACCGTCAACAAGATGTTGTTGGCAGTCAAATTGCCTTTGTTGTAAATCGCGCCGCCGTCCTCGGTTGCCGCGTTGCTATTAAACTGGAGCTGGGTGGTGAATAATGAGCCGGTGGTAGTCCCACTGAGTGTAAGTACCCCATTGGGCGAGGCGTACAGCGCGCCGCCAAAATGCGCGAGGTTACCGACAAACGCGCTGTCGCGCAGCGTCAGCTGCGCGTTCTCGCCGACCCAGATCGCGCCGCCGTAGCCGGTTGTCGCGTTTTGCGCCTGGTTGCCGAAGAACAAACTATCGACGATCGTCACCTTCGCATTACCGAAGTTGGCGAAGATCGCGCCCGCGCTGCCGCCGACGTTGTTCTGGAACGTGCTGTTCGTGATCAAGGCCGGACCGTCGGTGAACAGCGCGCCGCCGCTGTGATTGATGTCGGTGATACTACTCTGGATCGTGACATGGGTGAGCGTGAGGGCGCCGCTGTTGGAAATGGCGGCGCCATCGCTGCCATTGCTGAAGGCTTTGTCCAGTTTAATATTGGAGAACTGAACGACCGCCGGAGCTTCGATGCGGAAAAGGCGCGTGTTCAGATTGCCGGTGAGGGTGATGACATCGCCGCCGTTGATCACCGTGTTTTGCGTGATCGTCTTGGGGCTGGTGAGGGTGATCGTCTTTGGCCCGCCGCAGTTGAACGTCACCGTGCCGCCGCCGGCCAGCGCCGCATTCAGGGCCGCCTCGGTGCAACTGCCCGACGTGCCATTGCCGACTACGCCGCCGGCGTAGACGGGAGAAGCAAGTGCGAGGCTCGCCAGCAGCAGGGCCGCACTGAGCATATACCGTGAAAATGGTCGAAGCATGTTGTCATTCTCCTAACATTAATTTCATTGTCTGTAAATAGGGTTGAAACCCCTGCCTTTAGGCAGGCCGTTTTCAACACCTGAATGGACTTCTGCTAGAATTCCGGCATGAGTTACCGCAAGACCTCCCATGCCGTCTACGACTTGAAGTATCACGTGGTCTGGATCACCAAATACCGAAAGCCCGTCTTGCGCGGCGCGATCGGTAAGCGACTGCGTGACCTGATCCGCCAGACGTGTGACACGCTGGAGGTGTATATCGAGAAAGGCCATATCGCAGCTGACCATGTCCACCTCCTTGTCTCTGTGCCCCCGAACCTGTCGGTAAGCGATCTGATGCAGCGATTGAAAGGGCGCAGTAGCCGCAGGATGCTGGACGAATTCGGTGAACTGAAGAAACAGTTCTGGGGTCAGCCCCTTTGGGCACGCGGCCATTTTGCCGCCAGTTCAGGCAATGTCACGGACGAAATCATCAAGCAATACATTGAGTCGCAAGGTGAAGACATCCCTTCGGATGACAAGGATTTCCGGGTCGGAGAGCTTTAGGCGCGTTTCACGCGCAGCTTCAAGCCTCCCGCTTTAGCGGGTGGTCGTTGACTTCCGCGCCAGCGGAGCTAGAGGGGCCTGACGCGGCCAACCCATACTGCGCGGCGTCAAGAAAACGCGGCGCTCTCCGCGTTCTCGGCGGTTCAAATCTCCCGCTATCGTGAGAGATTCGCCCTTAAAGCAAGCTGCACGTAGACTAGCGCCGGGCAATCGCAGCTAATATGTCAATACCCGATCGGCCCCGAAAATGGGCCACTGCTCTCGGCCCGCGTCCGCGCGGGCCGCGCGAAGCGGACGGGGACGCGGACGGTGAGCCATCACGCCTGTATTTGCGCTGTGCAAGAATTTAGATGCGATTGCCCTA
>DATDPU010000027.1:0-139739 GCA_035292585.1 Anaerolineae bacterium
AACGAGCGGAACTCGGCTTCGCCTTTGAGCGCCAGGGTCTTGGTGATGGCCGCCGTCAGCGTCGTCTTGCCGTGGTCGATGTGTCCAATCGTCCCCACGTTCACGTGCGGTTTGCTCCGATCAAAATGTCCCTTCCCCATGAAAAACAACCTCCTTCGTTTTACCGGCGGCCCTGCCTGAAGGCAGGTAATCGAATGCGCTAATGGTGGAGCCCACGATGGGAATTGAACCCATGGCCACACCCTTACCAAGGGTGTGCTCTACCGACTGAGCTACGTGGGCATACAACCGCTCGAACTCAAGTGGCGAGCGGGAATTATATCGGAAATCTTAAAACACGCAAGAGGCTGCGAGATTTTAACTTTCGGAATCAAAACACACGCCCCTGGCGAGAGGGGCGAGTGGGCAGAGACGGATTCGAACCGCCGAAGGCGTCGCCAGCTGATTTACAGTCAGCCCCCTTTGTCCACTTGGGTATCTGCCCAATCCTACGTTTACGTCACGCGCCCAAGCCGACGGCGGGAATCGAACCCGCGACCCATCGCTTACAAGGCGATTGCTCTGCCGGCTGAGCTACGTCGGCGCGTGCAGACTCAATGCGCGCAGGATTATACCATCCCCACTACAGTGGGTCAAGGAAGATTTCACAATCATCCCCGATGTCATATTGCTGGGCGTCCAACGCACATGCTATACTGTGTCTATGCTCGACCACACTCGATTGCTCCGCCTAATCATGATTCTGCTGCTAGCTATCACGGCTCTCGCCGCGACGACGCTCGCGCTGCCGACCCTTGCCGCCCCACCGCTCGATTTACCGCCTGAGTCGGATGACTTATGGGCGCGTGTGGGCGGGCTGGAAGCGTGGTATTTCGAGAACGCTTACACCGACTCGCCGCCGCCGGCCGACACTTCCACCTCCGCAGAGGTAAACACGCGCGTGGCGAGCGACCCGCCGACCATCCATTCACTCGTCTCGTCAACACTAACCGCCACGACCTACCTGCCGCTTGTCGCACAAGATTATCCGTCCGGCGAATTTCGCGGTGTGTGGGTCAGCCGCTTCGATTGGACCGGGTTCGGCATCACGCCGACGACCAGCACGCTCGATGCCATCGTCGCCAATATCAAGACGGCGAACTTCAATGCCATCCTGTTTCAAGTGCGCGGCACAGCCGATGCTTACTACACTCCCGGCCGCGAACCCTGGGCCGCGCGCCTGACCGGCCAGCTGACCAAAACGCTCGGCGTCAGTCCGGGCTGGGATCCGCTGGCCTACCTGGTCACACGAGCGCACGCCCAAGGTATACAGGTACACGCTTACATCAATGTCTTCCCAAACTGGCTGTGTGGCCTTGGCGCGCCGCCCGATCCGGTTACGCCTCGGCATCTCTTTTGGTCGTTGACCTATTCGACGGCAGAGGATGCGTGGCCGATATGGACGACCAGCGGGCCGCAAAGTTATGCGACGTGCAGTGATTACCTTTGGGCGACGCCCGCACTCTCGCTCACGCGGGCACACGTCGCCGCCGTCGCAGCCGATTTGACAACGCGCTACGATATCGACGGCATTCACCTCGACCTGGTGCGCTATCCCGGCTCGAACACTTCGCACGATCCTTTCACGCGGCGGGCTTACACCGCTGCGCTGGCGCTCTCACCCACACTTACCTTCGCGGGGTGGCAACCCGGTTTCCAGCGGGCGCAAATCTCCCATCTCGTATCTCAAGTGTATTCCGCCGTCGTCGCTGTCAAACCCGAGGCCTGGGTCAGCGCAGCGGTATGGCCTAACTACACCAGCGGCTACAACGCATACTTCCAAGACTCCAAGGGCTGGCTGGCGTCGGGCCGTATCGATGCCAACATGCCGATGCTCTATGCGAGCGACATCGTCACCAACCTGGCGGCGTGGACCACCCGCATGCAGAGTTTCGTGGCAGACAGCCACGGCCGATACGTGCTCCCCGGCATCCACGCGGATTACGCCGACTTCGCTGACATCGTCGCGCGCATCGAGGCGGCCCGCGCTGCCGGCGCGCCCGGCGTGGCGATCTTCTCCTACGGCGCGCTCAACACGCGGGGCTACTTCGACGATCTCGGCGCGGGGCCGTTTGCGTTGCCGGCTCAGGTACCCACGCCTGAGTGGAAGCCGTGAGTGCGGCATGAAACGTGAACCCTAAAACCAAGTTTCACGCTCGGCGTTTTCGTCTTGGATAACTTCCGAAGTTCTCAGATGAAAATAACCCGACGTCAGCTCCTCCGCCTGGCCGGTCTGGCATTGCTCTCGAGCTGTGCTCCACACATCGAGCCGGCCGCGACCCGTCAACCGACCATCAAACCATCCAACTCTCCAACCCTCCCAGCCACCCGCTCGCCAGCTCCCACTCAAACTCCCACACTCACGCCTACTTCCTCGCCCGCTGCGCTCATCGAACACGTTGTGATCTTTGTGCAGGAGAACCACTCCTTCGATTCGCTGTTCGCCGGCTTCGAGGGTGCCGACGGTCTGGCGCATGGCGGCGTGTGCACCGATCAAACCGCCGATCCCGATCACAGTCATGCCGCGGCGCTACAGCCCAATGGTCTAGCCGGCCCTTCTGGCGACTGCCACTATACCGAAGCGCAAATCCCCAATTACTGGAGAGTCGCTCGCGCGTTCACCTTGTGCGACAATTTTTTCACCGAAGTGCGCGGCCCGTCCGCGCCCAACTACTTCATGCTGACCTCCGCCCAATCGCCGATCGTCGACGCGCCGCGCAGCGACATCTGCCCACCCGTGTGCGCCGACGTGCCAGCCCTACCCGACCGCTTGATCGAAAAGGGGCTGACCTGGGCCGACTATGGCGGCATTTTTGAGCGCTATCCGCATTTAGCCGGACGACCCGAGATCATATCCGACCAATCCCGTTTTCTCGCCGATGCGCAAGCGGGCAGCTTGCCCCATGTCACCTGGCTGATTTCGTACTTTGACCTCAGTGGTCATCCGCCCGCCAGCCTATGCATTGCCGAGAACTGGATGGTGCGTGTGCTTGACGCGATCATGCAGGGGCCACACTGGAACTCAACCGCCGTGTTTTTGACCTGGGACGATTGGGGCGGTTTCTACGACCACGTTGAACCGCCTGTGCTTGAAAAGTGGGCGGACGACACGCCCTTTCGTCTGGGGCATCGCGTTCCGTGTACCGTGGTCAGCCCGTATGTGAAAGCAGGCTACATTTCCCATCAACAGCATTCCCATCTGAGCCTGCTGAAATTCGTCGAGACCCTCTTCGCGCTCGAACCACTGACCGAGCGGGACGCCCAGGCCAGCGATATGCTCGACTGCTTCGACTTCGCGCAGCCGCCGCTCCCGGCGCTCGAGCTTGACGAGCGCGAGTGCGCGGGATAAACGAAAAACGTGAGGCGCAATCTTTACGCCTCACGTTTCAGGCTTTACTTCAGATCAGTTCTTCAAACACGGCGCTGGCGCACTCGATCCACTGCGGTAGCCGCACCACTCCTGGTCGGTGCTGTAGTTTCCCTGGAATTGCAGGCCGCCGCCGGTCATAAAAAACTTGAATGGACCGCTGCCGCCGGTGCGCGACCAGGCGCCCGTCAGCGTGGCGCCAGTCACCGTGCCGCTGATCGAGCCTTCACCACCCGCATAGCTGCCGGTGACTGTATCGCCGCTCTGGGTAAGCGTCATGTCCCCACAGTTAGCCGTCCCGCACAAGGTGGTCCAGGCGCCGTACCAGCGCGAGACGCCGCACGGCACGAGCGGACTTTGATCGGCGCGTTGGCCGCACCACGCATTTGAGCGATCCCAGTTGCCGTGCCAGCGTAAGCCGCTATCTTCGATCCAGAAATCGAACGTGCCGCTGCTCCCACCGCGCGCCCAGGCGCCCGACAGCCGGTTGCCCTCAATCGAGCCACTGAGCGTGCCCGCCCCGCCCGCATACGTGCCCACAACCGTGCTCCCCGTCTGCACCAGATTGATTTCACCGCACGTGCTGCCGGCGCAATCCGTCATCCAGGTGCCACCCCACAGCCCACCTCCGATCGGCGTCGGCGTCCTCGTCGCCGTAGCCGTCGGGGTCGGCGTGCCAACTACTTTGATGACGACGGTGTACCCGCCGAAAATGGCGTTATTGCTCGCGCGCAGTCGCCACTTGCCGGTAAAGTCGCCGGATGCGCCGGGCGCGACCAGGTTGACCGAAACATCGATCGTTTGGCCGGGCGCGGCCGCCGGGATATTCACAGCCGCCGGGCCGCTCATCTGGTTGCCTTCGGCGTAGACCAGTTGGTAACTCGTATCCCAGGTACATGTACCATCGTTTCGGATGCGCCAGGTCTTAACAAAAGGAGCGTTCGGGGCCAACACTGTGCCGTCGGGGATAGTCACGTCGGCAATGTAGGTCCCTCTCAACACGCACCCGCCAGGCCCGCTCCCGACAATCGGCGTCGCCGTAGCGGTAGGTGTATTAGTCGGAGCGCCGGGCGTGTCGCTCGGGGCGAGGGTCAGCGTCGGGTCGAAAGTCGCCGCTGCAACATCCGTCGGAACGGTGGTGACCGACGCAGTAGGCGTCTCGGTGGGCGCGCTTTCCGTGCCGCCGCCTAAGGTGCATGCCAGACTGAGCACAATCATGGTTATGAAGACAAACGCGATCGAGTAGCGTCGTTGGGTCGTCACGAGTATCCTCCCCAAGGTGAATCCATGATAGACGATTGCCACAGCGGGGCAGATTATAGCCGTCTCATCTGATTTAGCACAGTGAGAAAGGGCATCGCGCTGAAGGACAATCGGCCCTGCGGGAAGCGGATACAATCAACCTTCAGGCAGGTTTCGAGCAAAACTTAGGCGTGCATGTCGGCGCCGACACCCAGCCGGTCTTGACGGCCAGGCGCGTGCGCGCCAAGTCCGTCTGCACCCGATCCAACACCGCATCCCGTGCCCGTTAAAATCCGACAATCGAGAGCGGGTTTCTCTTTGAGCGCGCGCACAGGGTTGATCGTTGTCATGTGTGAGGCATGCCGTTTGTCACTATGCCGAAAACACTGTCCGGTATATCCTTGCCCCTGATTTGAGCAGAAGCAACAACCTTATCGCCCACCCCGGGTTGTTGCCGAAGATCAAGTCGGTCCTCTGAACAGCACCCCTGGCTGTTTAGAGACAATGATTCTCCTCCTCCCTTGGCTGCCGTCCCGGCCGCGAGCCCCCGCCGCGACCGGGACTGGCCGTTTTATAGGCCAGTGTATCGGTAATAGCGCCGGCCGCACCCTTCCACTGAACTGCACTGCCAGATACCTACGCTTCATTCTCAACCAAAGCCCCCAACAGTTTGAGCGTCAGCGCTTTCGTATCCGCCCCGTCGCTCCCGGTTGGGCCTACGCATGCCGGGCAGCCACTCTCACAGCGACAGGCAGCACCCAGCTCGCGCGCGGCGCGCAACAGCTCGGCGTGGAGCTCGTAACATTCCTGGCTCAACCCGATGCCCCCCGGCGCCCGATCGAAGATCGTGATCGTCGGCAGCTCGGTGAACGGCGAGCGGCTTTCGGCCAGCACGTCGATGTCACGCGGATCGCACATCAGGAACAGCGGCGCGATCTGGCGCATCACCTGCCCCAGGCCGCTGATCGCTCCCCGCAAGCCGCGCGCCGTCTCGGCCCGGCGATGGCAAGCGGTGCACAACGTGATCAGGTTTTCCAGTACATTAGCCGGCTGATAGTTTTCGTTCTGGCCGCGCACGTAGCCGAATTCACGGAATGGCCGGATGTGATGCACGTCGTGCTGGCGGTTTCGTTCGGCCGCGCCGCACTGGCGGCAGCGGTGACCATCGCGCAGGCGGGCCGCCTCGCGCTGCGCCTCCCAATTCGGCCCGTAATCATTCGGCGCGAAGAGCACACCTTCGGCCATCAGCCGGTCGGCCAACCCCGGCTCGATGCAGAACCAATACGCCGTCGTCTGCAGCTGCTGCTCGGGCAATTCGATCTCGCCCCAACCCAATGTTTCATGTGTGTACAACTTGATCTTGCGGAAACCGACGGCCTGCGTAGTGACCAGCACTTCACCCTGACTCTTGATCGTCGGCCCGGCCTCGGCGCGCTCGAGCTCGTCCAGCACCTGCACATCGACAGTGCTGCTGGCCTCGGTGTAGTAATCGATGTTCGCCGGGCGCACAAACGCCTGCCCGTTTTCCCAATCCAAGCGCTCGACCTGATACTGCTGCCCCTCGTGCATGTAGATCGCGCCGGGATAGACCAGCACCGGGGCAGTATCCCGATCGATCTGCCCGATCGATCGGGCGCGGCCTTCGCCGTGATCGAGAATCACGATCGTGTCGGCCGTTCCCGTTCGCAGCGAGATGCCCTCGGCCGGGTATGAGTCGGACATCCAGAAATACCGATCAGGAAGTTGGTTGGAGGGTTGGTGAGTTGGTTGCTTGACGAGGATACCTTCATCGACCAGCGCATCGAGTAATTCGCTCGTCTGGGCAAAACGACCGAACTGTTCGCCCGACTCAAACGGCAGCTCGAACGCTGCGCACTTGAGGTGGTTGGTCAGGATGATCAGGTTATCCGGCGCGATCAGGCCGTGTTCGGGGCTACGCTCGAAGAAGAAACGCGGGTGCGTGATCAGGAATTGGTCGAGCGGGCCGGCGCTGGCGACCAGGATCGCCGCCGAGGTGTCCGCGCGTCGGCCGGCGCGCCCGGCTTGCTGCAAGGCCGATGCGACCGTGCCGGGATAGCCGGACAGGATCGCCGCATCGAGCTGGCCGATGTCGACGCCGAGTTCCAGCGCGTTGGTCGCCACCACGCCGCGCGCCGACCCATCGCGCAATGCCTGCTCGATCGCGCGGCGCTCGTCCGCCAGGTAGCCGCCGCGATAACCGTGGATCACATTCGGATCGCCGCCCTGCGACGCAACCGCATCGCGCACGTACGTGAGCAGGACTTCGGTCGTGAGTCGGGCGCGGGCGAATAGAATCGTCTGCACATCGGCCAACAGGAAGCGCGCGGCGATATCGCGCGCCTCTAGCAGCGACGATCGGCGCGTGCCGAGCGCGGGATCGA
Organism: Anaerolineae bacterium; assembly: GCA_035292585.1. Taxonomy (GTDB): domain Bacteria; phylum Chloroflexota; class Anaerolineae; order Fen-1058; family Fen-1058; genus DASSFZ01. The sequence goes on from DATDPU010000027.1 coordinate 7,051, forward strand.
TCAGCGGCGGGTTATACAGGATGAAATGCTTTTCGCCGCGCGGCGCGCCATCGTCGTCGACCAGCGTGACCGGCTCCTCGATCAATCGCTCGGCCAGTTGAACGGGATTGGCAATGGTGGCCGAGGTCAAAATGAATTGGGGGTGCGAGCCGTAGAAGCGGCAAATGCGCTTGAGACGGCGCAACACGTTGGCGAAGTGGCTGCCGAACACGCCGCGATAGGCGTGCAACTCGTCGATGACGATGTAGCGTAACGACTCGAATAGCGAGGCCCAACGGGTGTGGTGCGGCAGGATGCCGGTGTGCAACATATCGGGATTGGTGATGATGATGCCGCCGGCCTCGCGCGCGGCGCGGCGTCGATCGCGCGGAGTATCGCCGTCGTAGGTACGCGCAGAAACATTCGAAGCCAGTCCGCCCATCAGAGATTGGAGATTCGAGAGTTGGTCGTGCGCCAGCGCTTTGGTGGGGAAGAGATACAACGCAGCGCTGTCCGGCTCGCGGAGCAGCGTGTGCAACACCGGCAAGTTGTAGCACAGCGTCTTGCCCGAAGCGGTGGCGGTGACGACGACCGGGTTCTCGCCGCGCAGCGCCGCTTCGACGGCAGCCGCCTGGTGCGTGAAGAGCTGTGGGATACCGCGCGCCCGCAGCGCATCGATCAAGCGCGGATCGAGTGCGGCGGGCGCGGGTGTGTAGCGAGCGGCGCGGGCCGGAATGCGCTCCCAGGCAGCGACGTTGCGCATGAAGTTGCGATCGTTGCGGAGTTGATCGAGAGCGTGGGTGATGGGCATCGGGGAGATTATACCGCTTCTAACACTCCCGTAGCACGGGTCGTTTGCTGATTCATTCCATACCCGGTACACTTTGTGCCTGTCTAATGCGGCGATCGGGCCTCTCACTCTCTGCGTCAAACTACCCACACCGATTTCCGCCCCCGGTCGGATGACGCGATACCTGAATCACTTTATCCTCGACGCCAATAACAGCCAGGGTTGGTTTTTCCGATGGAACAACAACACGATTCAGCCCATCTCATCCACGTCGACAACGTGGTCAAAACGTATCCGACGGGCGCCGGCGAATTGACCGTGCTGCACGGCGTGACGCTCAAAGTCAAGCCGAGCGAAGCCGTCGGCGTCGTCGGGCCGAGCGGCAGCGGCAAGTCGACGCTGCTCAACATGATCACCGGCATCGATCGGCCGACACGCGGCCAGGTCGTCGTCAACGGTCAACCGCTGCACACCTTTAGCGAAAACCAGCTGGCGCGCTGGCGCGGCCTCAACATCGGCGTAATCTTCCAGTTCTTCCAACTCCTGCCCACGCTGACCGTGATCGAGAACGTGATGTTGCCGATGGATTTCTGCAACGTGTACCCGGCCCGCGAGCGCCCGCAACGTGCGATGGCCTACCTCGAAGAAGTCGACCTGGCCGATCAGGCGCACAAGCTGCCGAATACACTGTCGGGCGGGCAGCAGCAGCGCGCCGCGATCGCGCGTGCATTGGCGAACGATCCGCCGGTGATCGTCGCCGACGAACCGACGGGCAACCTCGACACCGCTACGGCTGAGAGCGTCTTCAGCCTGTTCGATCGGCTGGTGAACGTCGATGGCAAGACGCTGCTGATCGTCACGCACGATAAATCGTTGGCCGCGCGCCTACCGCGCATCGTCGAAGTGCGCGATGGCCGACTCAGGGATAACGGACACCATTGATGGTGGATTGTGGATCGGGGATGGCGGATTGAGTTGGTTGAAATCAGCAATTTAGAAATCACAAATCAGAAATGGTCAGGACTGGTTATCGTAAAATCCTGCGTGATCTATGGCGCAGCAAAGGCCGCACGCTGTTGGTGGTGTTGAGCATCACTGTCGGCGTGTTCGCCGTGGGGCTGGTGGCGGGCATGAGCGATTTGATGCTGGCCAACATGACCGGCTCGTTTCGCGACTCGAACCCGGCGCACCTCACCCTATTCCTGAACGGCGCGCTCGACGACCGGGGCGTGCTCGACAGCTTGGAACGGCTGCCCGGCGTTGCCGGCGTCGAGGGGGCGACGCAGTTGCGCGTGCGCTGGCGAACCGCTCCCAACACGCCGTGGCGGGATGCGACGCTCGGCATGCGCGAGGATTTCGAGCGCCAACGCTTCAATCGGCTGGCGCTGCTCCAGGGTGAGTGGCCCGGCCGGCGTTCGCTCGCCGTCGAGAACACCACGCTCGCCTATTACAACCTTCCGGCGCATGGCTCGATCACGCTGCTGGTGGATGAGCGCGAGCGCACGCTGCCGATCGCCGGCGTGATACGCGATCTGGAAGTTTACCCACCCGCGTTTGGCGGCGATGCGACCTTCTATGCCAGTCCCGATTTAATCGAAGCGTGGTACGGCGCTCGCTTCTTCAACCAGCTCAGAATCCAAATTCCGGTTTTCTCGGAGCCGGCGGCGGAGGCGACCGCCCAGATCATTCGCGATCGATTGGAAAGAATCGGGCCGCCGGCCGGCTTCACGCAGTACCAAGACCCCAACCGGCACTTCAACCAGGATATTGTCGATTCGGTGATGCTGATCTTGCGGGTGCTGGCCGTGCTCTCGCTGGCGCTCGGACTCTTCCTGGTGATCAATACGATCAACGCCATCATCGCTCAGCAGCTCGCGCAAATCGGCCTGATGAAAGCCGTCGGCGCGATGAGCGGGCAGGTGCTGCGGCTGTACCTGACCGGCGTATTGATCTACGGCCTATTGGCGTTGGTGATCGCCGTCCCGATCGGCGCGGCGATTTCCTATTCCCTATCCGGCGCGCTCCTGGCGCTGCTCAATATCTCGCTCGAAACCTTTCGCGTCTCGCCCCCGGCTTTGGCGCAGCAGATCGGGATCGGGCTGCTGACCCCGATGCTGGCCGCGCTCTGGCCGGTGCTCTCCGGCGCGCGGATCACCGTGAGCCGGGCGATCAGCACCTATGGCATCGGCGCCGGTTATGGCGCGAGTCTCTTCGATCGGGTGATCAGCCGGATTCGCGGGTTGCCGCGCCCGCTGGCGCTGACTTTACGCAACACCTTCCGTCGCAAAGCGCGCGTCGCGCTCACCCAGATCACGTTGACGATTGCGGGCGTCGTGTTCATCATGGTGGTGAGCGCCAGCGAATCGTTCACCTACACCATCGACTCCGCGTTCAACACCCTCGGCCTGGATGTCGCCATCGGGTTCGGGCAGATGGTGCGGATCGAGGAAGCCGAAGCGATCGCCATCCAACAGTCCGGCGTCCGGCACGTCGAGTCGTGGATGTATCGATCGGGCACGGCGTTGCGCCAGGCCGACGACTTGACCGGCGAACGGATCAACCTGCGCGCGCTCCCGCCCGATACGCAGCTGTTCCAGCCAACGATTACGGGTGGGCGCTGGCTGCTGCCCGCTGACGGACACGCGCTCGTGCTCAATGACAAGCTGGCCTCGGAATTGGGTGTCGCTGCGGGCGATGCGGTCACGCTGGATTTGGAAGATGCCGGCAAGCGCGAGTGGCTCATCGTCGGCACGGTGTTCGATTTGAGCGGCGGGCAAACCAGCGGCTACGTGCCGCGCCATGTGCTTCAGGCCGACTTCGGCCTGGCCGGGCGCACCTCCAGCCTGCAAATTCGCACCACCAGTCAGGCGGCGGCGTTTGAAACGGCTGTCGCCCAACAGTTGCGCGAGACGTTTGAGGCGCGCGGCATTCGCGTCGGGGGCACATTCACCGGGGCCGAAGGCCGGCAGCAGAACCAGAACCAATTCGATATTCTGGTGGCGCTGCTGTTGGCGATGTCGGCGCTGATCGCGCTGGTGGGCAGTATCGGGTTGGCCGGGACGCTATCGATCAACGTGCTGGAGCGCCGGCGCGAGATCGGGGTGATGCGCGCGATCGGCGCTTCGTCGCGCAGCGTGGCCGAGCTGTTCATCGGCGAGGGGCTGCTGCTGGGTCTGCTCGCCTGGGCGCTGGCGCTCCCGCTCAGCGTACCGGCCGGGCAGCTCTTCGCCGAAGCGCTGGGAGACTTATTCGAGTTCCAAATGATTTATCGCTTTGCGTGGAGTGGCGCGCTCGCCTGGCTGGTGATCATCGTGCTGTTGTCGATCGCGGCCAGCGCCATGCCGGCGCTCCGCGCCACACGGTTGAGCGTGCGCGAGACGCTGGCATACGAATAGGTTGTCTATCGTATCACCGTCACGTCTCACGTTTCACGTTTCGTCTCCACAGGAGTCATCCATGAACCGAAGCGTTCAACTGAGCGGTGTGATCCTTACCGCCGTCTTGATCGTAGCCTGCGGCGGCGCTTCCCAAACGACACCCGAAGCGACGCTCCCGCCCGTCGTCGATAGCACCGCGGTCAGCGCGGAGGGTAAGTTGGCCCCGTTGCAATCGGTCAACCTGAGCTTCGGCCTCGGCGGCCAGGTCGCCGAGGTCTTGGTCGCTGACGACGAGGCGGTCAAAGCCGGCGACGTGATCGCGCGGCTGCGCGCGGATTCGTTGCAGGCCGCCGTGGCGCAAGCCGAAGCGGGCTTGCGCGTCGCCGCGGCGAATCAAGCGAAATATCTGGACATCCTGCCGCAACAGATCGCAGCAGCGGAGGCCGAAGTGCGCTCCGCGCAAGCCGAGATTGCAGCGGCAGCGGCCAGGCGCGACAACAGTGCGGCGGTGATCGAAGCCGAGGCCGCGCTGGCCCAGGCGAAGTTTGCGCAACAGCAAGCTCAGACCGCCTACGACCGTATCATCGAAGTCGGTATTGGAGGACCGACCGAGGAACAGGTGCGGTTGGCGTTGGCGAATGCGAACGCCGCCGTCGAGGCGGCGCAGGCGCGGCTGGACGCGCTCCAGTCCGGCTCGCCCGGCGACCGCGCCGATGCGGCCCAACTGACAGCCGCGCACTCCAGCCTGGCCGCCGCGCAGGCCCGACTCGATCAGCTGCAGGCCGAGGCGGAGGGTAAACCCGATGAGACTTATGCGGCCGCCGTGCAGCAGGCGGAAGCTGCACTGCAATCGGCCCAGGCCGCGCTGGCCGAAACCGAACTGCGCGCGCCGTTTGCCGGGACCATCGCCCAGCTGAATCTGAAGGCGGGCGAGCGCGTCGCGCCGAGCGCTACGGTTGCGGTCCTGGCCGACCTGTCGGGCTGGCGCGTCGAGACGGACGACCTGACTGAGATCGATGTACCCAACATTACGACCGGGCAGGCGGTTACACTCAAACTCGATGCGCTGCCCGAGTTGACCCTGACGGGCGAGGTGGAGTCGATCGGTTCGCTTTACCAGGAGCGCAGCGGCGACGTCACTTATCCGGTCAAGATTAAACTGATCGACGGCGATCCGCGCCTGCGTTGGGGCATGACCGTGGTGGTTACTTTTGAGAAGTGAAACGTGAAGACGTCCCACAGGCATGTCACCTGTGGGACGTTTTGTCGAAGCGACGGGCCGGGGCAGCGCTCTAATGCAATTACAACACACCTCTTAGACGACTCTTGTATCCCTCTTATACAGCTCTAACACAGTTCGGGTATCGTTAGCGCAGTTTACAACTACATCTACCTTCGGAGGAGATTGAAATGTTGACCAGGAGTATCACGCTTCGCGCCGACCCGCTTGCTCACGTCGTCAATCGCTTTATGAACGACAACTGGTTCGGCCCGGCCGCCCGCGATTGGGCCACCGTGTGGGGCCTGGGTTCGCGGCTGCCCATCGACATTTACGAGGACGGCGACGGCTACACCTTCGTCGCGGTGGCGCCCGGTTTGAACGCCGACGATGTGCAGATCGAGACGCAAGGCAACCTGATCAAGCTGAGCGGCGAGACGATCGCCCCGGCGCTGTCAGCCGATGAGAAGGTGCGCACGCTGCGCAGCGAGATCGGCTACGGCAAATTCAGCCGCTCGTTCGAGCTGCCGGAAGATATCCAGGCCGATCAGATCGAAGCCAAATTGGAGACTGGGGTGCTGACGCTGCGCGTGCCGAAGGCCGAGGCTGTTAAGCCGCGCACGATTAAAGTACAGGCGAAGTAGGAGGCGACTCCCGTCGCCGAAAAAGAAAAGAAACCCGGTTTCTGTGAGAAACCGGGTTTCTGATTTTACATGAACGCCGCGTTGATCTGATTCAGCATCTCGCGCGGCGGGCGCAGCCGCTCGTTCGAGCTGCCGGAAGATATCCAGGCCGATCAGATCGAAGCCAAATTGGAGACTGGGGTGCTGACGCTGCGCGCGCCAAAGGCCGAGGCCGTTAAGCCGCGCACGATTAAAGTACAGGCGAAGTAGGAGGCGACTCCCGTCGCCGAAAAAGCAAAGAAACCCGGTTTCTGTGAGAAACCGGGTTTCTGATTTTACATGAACGCCGCGTTGATCTGATCCAGCATCTCGCGCGGCGGGCGCAGCCGGTCTTCGGGCAGGAAGGCCAGCGGCGTATCGACCAGGCGCTCGTGCTCGACCAGGCTGGGGCGCTCCTCGTTGACGTAGATCAGCCCGGTGACGAACAACTGCTCGGTCCGGGCCTTCTCCAGCAGCTCGATCGCCGCCGCGCGGTTGGTCGGATCGTAGTCCTTGCCCAGCTTCTTGAGATGAATGATCGAGCCATCGTGCAGGGTGACATCTTTGGCTGTGCCCTCTGGATAATCGATCATGATCTGCTCTTCCGGCGGCACAAAGGTGATGTCGTGCAGCACCTCTTCGTGCTGCTTGCCCCAGCTGTAACTCTTGGTCGAATCGTCGTGATTGTTGAAGGTGACGCACGGGCTGATGATGTCGAGCACGGCCGTGCCGCGATGGCTGAGCGCCGCCTTGAGCAGCGCCTGCACCTGCTTGGGGTCGCCGGCAAACGATCGGGCCACGAACCCGCAGTCGGTGATCAGCGCCTCAAAGCACAGGTCGATCGGCGGCAGCTCGTTGGTGCCGGCATATTTGATCGTCTGGCCGATGTCGGCCGTCGCGGAGAACTGGCCCTTAGTCAAGCCGTACACGCCGTTGTTCTCGATGATGTACACCATGTTGACGTTGCGGCGCAGCATGTGCTTGAACTGGCCCAGGCCGATGCTGCCCGTGTCGCCGTCGCCGCTCACGCCGATGGGCAGCAGCTCGCGGTTGACCGTCGACGCGCCGGTCGCCAGCGCCGGCATGCGCCCGTGCAGGCCATTCAGACCGTGCGAACGGCCCAGGAAGTACGCCGGGCTTTTGCTGGAACAGCCAATGCCGCTGAACTTGACGATGCGATGCGGCGGGAGGGACAGGTCGTAGGCCACCGCGATGATCTGGCTGGCGATCGAATCGTGGCCGCAGCCATTGCACAGCGTGGACGGCAGACCTTTATAGTCGGGCTTGGTCAGGCCGACGAGATTCACGTTAGCGGGTCTATTCGGTAATACCGTTGTCGTCATCGCAGATTCCTCTCAAGGGTAATCGAGTAAACAGGTGGAAGGTAGACAAGTAGCAGGTAAATTGGTAGTTGGTAGATTGGTAATTGGTAGATTGGTAATTGGTAGATTGGTCGTCAGCACGTTACCGGTCTACCTGCTACCTGTTTACCAATTTCCCAATTACCAACCTATCTCTCCTGCTCCAATATCGCTTCCGTAATCCAGCGCGCGCTCAACGGCAGGCCATCGCATTTGGAGAGCGACACCAACCGCGTCGCGTATTCGGGCGCGTGCAGTTGAATCAACGCGTGCATCTGGCCGTCGAAGTTGTTCTCGATGACATACAGCCGAGGATACTTCTTGATGAATTCCAACAGCGTGTCTTCGAGCGGCAAGGCGCGCAGGCGCAGGTAAGAGGTTTTGACGTTGCGCGCGGCGAGCCGGTCGCGGGCTTCCTTAACGGGCAGGTCGTTCGAGCCGTAAGAGATGAGGCCCACCTCGGCGTCCTCGACCATATCGATCATGGGCGGCGGAACCAGTGCCCGCGCGGTTTCGTGCTTGCGCGCCAGCCGTTCCAGGTTCCTGGCCCAGTCTTCCGGCCGCTCGCTGTAACCGGCGGCTTCGTTGTGGCCGGTGCCGCGCGTGAAGTAGGCGGCCAGCGGATGATCGGTGCCGGGCAGCGTGCGCCAGCCGATCCCGTCGCCGTCCACATCGGCGTAGCGCTTCCATGATCCCTTCAGCTGTTGGAGCTCTCCAGCCGACAGCACCTTGCCGCGATCCATCGGCTGGTCGGGATACTTGAATGGCTCGGTCGGCCATAGGTTCATGCCCAGGTCCAAATCGCTGAGGACGATGACGAGGGTCTGTAAGCGCTCGGCCAGGTCGAACGCGATTTTGCCGAAGTCGAAGATTTCCGGCATCGTCGCGGGCAGCAGGCAGACGTGCCGCGCGTCGCCGTGACTCAGGTAATACGCCGTGAGGACATCGCCTTGTGAGATGCGCGTCGGCAGGCCGGTCGATGGGCCCATGCGCTGGATGTCCCAGATCACGGCCGGTATCTCTGCAAAGTAAGCGTAGCCGGCGAACTCGGTCATCAGCGAGAGGCCGGGGCCGGAGGTGCTGGTCATTGCGCGCGCGCCGGCCCAACCCGCGCCGATCACCGTCCCGATCGCGGCCAGCTCGTCCTCGGCCTGGAGGATGGAGTAAGTCGCCTGGCCGGTCTCCGGGTCGCGGCGCAGCCGGGGCAAGTATTCGTTCAGCGCGTCGGCGAGCGAGGTGGCCGGCGTAATCGGATACCAGGCCGCAAAGCTCACGCCGCCGAAGATCGCGCCCAGCGCCGCGGCCGTGTTGCCGTCGATCAGGAACGTGCCGGAGGTGGCATCCATGCGCTTGAGCCGGAACGGATCGGTCTTGGTCAGGTTGGCCGCCGACCAATCGCAGGCGGCCTGCACGACGCGCATGTTCAGGGCGATGGCCTTCTGCTTGCCGCTGAAATGAAACGCGAGCGCGGCCTCGATCTCGCTCAATTCGAGGCCAAGAATGTAGGCCAGTGCGCCGACGTACACCATGTTCGCCACGTAGGGCCGCAACCGGGCATCCGCGCCCGACTTCTTGCTCAGCTCGAGCACCGGCATCGGATAGCAGGTCACGTCGTCGCGTTGCACGGGGAGCGGATCGTCGATCGGGTACAGGCAGATGCCGCCTGCTTCGATCTTTTGAATATCTTCCGCGATCGTGGTCTTGTTCATGGCGACCAGGATTTCGGCTCGCTCGCGCCGCGCGAGGTAGCCATCTTTGCTCACCCGGATGGTGAACCAGGTGGGCAGGCCCTGGATGTTGGAAGGAAAGAGGTTCTTACCGCTGACCGGCACGCCCATCTTGTGGATCGCGCGAATCAGGGTGTTGTTTGCCGTCTGGCTGCCGGAGCCGTTGATCGTGGCAGCCGTGATCGAGAAGTCGTTCTCGATCATACGGCGATTCTCTAGATCAGACGGAAAATGGCCCGTTTGGGCCTCTGTGACACTCATTTGGTCCACCTCATAATGGTGAGCCAGTAAAACCGGCCGGAGTTCGATGACGACAATTTCGAGGTGTATTCTACCACTATCTCGATCGGACGCACACCCAGGCGCTCACCCTCGCCTTTCGGCGACGGGAGTTAGGTCGGCGACGGGAGTCGGGTCGGCGACGGGAGTCGCCTCCTACAAACTCCAACTCTCACTCTAATCCTCACTCTCAACCCTGCCCAGGTAGGCATCGCCGAACCCCTCGGCCAACCTTGCCCAGAATGCCTCGCGTAACGCGGTCGGGTAAACCGGCAGCGCCACCGATTTCAGATCGGCCTGTGAGTACAGTCCGGCGCTCCGGATCAGGTCGGGCCGATCGAGATCGGGCTGGGTCCACCGATCGGGCAACGCTACGGCCGGCGCCGGTTCGGCGAGGAAATAAACTTCCAGGTTGGCGCGCGCGCGCCTCCGATTGTAGAACTCGCGCAGCCAGATCGCGCGCCCCACCTGCACATCGAGCCCGCACTCTTCGCGCGCTTCGCGGGCCGCGGCCTGCGGCAGCAGCTCGCCCCGATCAACCGCGCCGCCGGGCGGCACCAGTGCGTTGCCCTGCCGGCTGGTGACGAGGACGATACGGCGATTGGGCGTCAAGATGATCGCGCGCGCAATCACCCGGAAGTTCTCCGCGCTCATTTAACCCTCTCATTGAAGGCTCCGTTACCTGCTCCCTGTTTACCTGCTACCTCCGTGTAACTCCGGCTACACTCTCAATTCGCGCCGCTCGAACGCCCATAGCCCCGCCAGCAGAAAGACGACCGTCAGCCCCAGCAATAGCGCAACGTGGCCCCACTCCAGGCTGCCCGTCAGCGGCTTGCTCGCGGCGTAATAGTAATACAGCGAAAGTCTCCGCACCGCGCGCAGGCTGTCGATCACCTGCGCGAAGGAATCTAAAAAGAACGAGGCGGTCAGGAGCGCCGCCGGGACGACGACCGCCAGCCCGCGCGATGGGAAGAGCGCCGACCCGAACAGCGCCAGCGCGCCCATCAGCAGCGCCAGCGGCACGCCGTTGAACGTCGCCAGGATCACGCGCCCCACGTCGAAGGGGACATTCGCCGCCGCCAGCCCGCCGACGAAAAAGATCAGGACGATCACCGTCGCGGCCAGGGTCGCCAGCGTCACCGCCGCGAACTTCTCCAGCCCGACCCGCCAGCGCTCCACCGGCTGCGACAGCAGCAAGTCCAGCGTACCCTGGTCTTCCTCACCGGCAAACGCGCCGGAGCACGCGGCGATCGTCGCGATCGCCAACAGCAGCGGCAGATATACCAGCAGTTCGATGTCGGCCCAGCCCTGCAACGTAAACAGATCCTGATTGAAGCCGAACATCGTTGTGAAAGCAGGCGGGACCGTGTCAAGGAAGCTCTCAAGAAAACTTTGGAGCGATGCGGCGTTATCGCGCCACGCCGGGTACAGCAGGCCGACCAGCAGCGCCAGCGATCCGACGCCCAGACCCCACCACACGATCCCGCTGCGCGAATCGCGCAACGTCTTGGCAAAGATGCTATTGAGCATGGTTGGCCTCCTTCTCATAGAAAGCCAGGAACACATCTTCCAGGTTGGCCTGGTGCGCCTCAAAGTCGATCACGTGCTGCTGCGCGGCCGTCTTGACCAGCGCGTCCATCTCGCCGGCGAGCGTGCAGGTGAGGCGGCTATTCGCGATGTGGAGATCGCGCACGCCCGGAATCGACTCGAAGGCAGCGCGCGGTACGGCGGACGCAAAACGGATTTCCACGCGGCGCAACGACTTGGCCTTGATCGCGGCAATCGACTCGACGGCGACCAGTTGCCCGGCGCGGATGATGCCGACCCGATCGCACGTCCGCTCGACTTCGGGCAAGATGTGCGACGAGAGGAATACCGTGCGCCCTTCGGCCTTGACCTCGGCCACCAGCTGATAAAACTCCTGCTGCATCAGCGGATCGAGTCCCGTCGTCGGCTCGTCGAGGATCATCAGATCAGCCTGCGCCATGAACGCGGCGATCAAGCCGATCTTCTGCTTGTTGCCGTGCGAATACGTTCGCGTCGGCCGGGATAGGTCGGCCTGCAAGCGTTCGGCCAACCGCCGCACGAACGACCAATCCACGTTCTTGCGCAGGCCGGCCAGATAGCGCAACACCTCTTCGCCGGTCAGGTTGCCATACAACGACCACTCGCCGGGCAGGTTGCCTACGCGCTTGCGGATCGCCAGGCTGTCGCGGTGAGCGTCCAGCCCGAAGATCGAGATCGAACCGCGCGTCGGACGGATGAAATCCATCAACAGGCGGATCGCGGTCGTCTTGCCCGCGCCGTTGGGGCCGAGGAAGCCGAACACTTCGCCCGCCGGCACGTCGAGATCAAGATCGATCACGCCGCGCGCCTTGCCGTAGAACTTCGTCAAGTTATGCGTTTGAATCACTGCGTCCATCGTAGCCTCCTTGCCCGCCCCCACCGCACGCCGCTACCGCCGCTCCTTCGCCATCAGGTAACCATCCGCGTCGCCGTAATAGCGCGGCAGTTCGCCAACGATCGCATAGCCCAGCTTGCGATACAACTGGATCGCCGCCGTATTGTGCTGGCGCACTTGCAACTCAAAGCGCGGCAGATCGAACTGCGCCTCACACGCACGCAACAGTTGCTCGCCGATGCCGCACCTGCGCCAGCCGGGGTCGACGGCGAGCGTGACGATATTGACATAGCCCCGCCGCCGACGGGGATCGCCCGCTACCAGCCCGACGCAGGCATGATCGACCTGCGCCTTGAGCGTCACGCCACCGGGCCAAATGCACAAGCTGAGATACGTGATCCAACCGAATCGATCACCGGGTGGAAAACAACGCCGATCCAGTCGTACGAGCGCCGGCACGTCACGCCAGTTGGCTCGCACGATCGCTGCCTGCGACATCGGGCCTTGCTAGTGCTCTGCCACAGTGATTTTGATGGGCGTAGCGTAGGGCCTCGTGCCCGTCAGACGCCCACAAGGGGCTAAGCTACATTTTCCAACACGAACTTGCTAAAGCGCAGAGGTCGGAAGCTGGTCTCAGCTTCCGACCCCATACCGCGCCAGCGGCGCCGCGCAAAGCTACTTGCTCATCGAGTCTTCGGTCATCCCGATGAGCGGCCGCATCAAGCTGGTGAACTCCATCGGGAAGATGAATTTGGTCGAGGGGCTGGCGCCGATCGACTTGAGCGCGTCGAGATACTGCAACGCCATCGTCTTCGCATCAACCGTCTTGGCAACCTCGTAAATCCGATCGAGCGCGACCGCGAACCCTTCCGCGAACAGCGCCTGCGCGGCGCGCTGGCCTTCGGCCTCCAAAATCGCCGCCTGCTTCTTGCCTTCGGCGGCCAGGATCGCCGCCTGCTTCTGGCCCTCGGCCACCGTCACGGCCGCCTCGCGGTTCCCCAACGCCTCGGTCACCACCGCGCGGCGGCTGCGCTCGGCGCTCATCTGGCGCGTCATCGCATCCTGCACTTCGCGCGGCGGGACGATCTCGCGGATTTCCACCGCCGTCACCTTCACGCCCCAGCGCTCGGTCACCTCGTCGAGCTTGGCCCGCAGCACCTGGTTGATGTGTTCGCGCTGCGCCAGCACATCATCCAGCGCGATGTCGCCGATCACGGCGCGCAGCGTCGTCGTGGCGATGCCCAGCGCCGCCTGCCGGAAGTTGTTGACTTCCAGCACGCTTTTCACCGAATCGACCACCTGCCAGTAAATCAGGAAGTCAATGCCGATCGGCGCGTTGTCTTTGGTGATATTGGTTTGGTGCGGAACCTCGCGCACTTCCTCGCGCAGGTCCACGCTGATCGCGCGATCGATCCCGAAGGGATACAGCAGAACGACGCCCGGCCCGCGCGCGCCGATACACCGACCCAACCGGAACACCACCAAACGCTGGAACTGCGGCACAATCCGGATCATGCTGCTGAGCAAGCCGAGCAGCACCACCAACACGGCGACGATAATCACCAGCCCTAGTCCTTCCATTGAGACCTCCTTATGAATTTGGGCATTACCGGATTACAGGGTCTGCGTCGAGCTCGACGCAGGCGATTTCGACGACGCGCGCGCCACCCGCAGCGTCAGACCTTCGCGGCGCAAGATGACCACTTCCGCGCCCGATTCGAGCGGCTCATCCGCCTCGGCGGTCCACAACTGACCGGAGACTTGCACCGTGCCGGTCTCACCGGGGACGATCGCTTTGCGCACCTGGCCGCGATCGCCTTCGACATTCAACACGGCCAGGTCTACATTGCGGTGGCGCAACGAATTGACCAGCGCGTGCAATACGATCCCGGCCAGACCGGCCGAAGCCAGGGTGACGCCCGCGATCAACCAGCCCGACACACCCTCGACATTCTCGCGCGCCGGGAACAGCAGCAACGACCCGAACAGCAGCGCCAGCACACCACCGATCGTCAGCACGCCGTGGCTGGCCGCAAAGACATCGACGGCGAATAGCGCAAAGGCGAGAACGATCAGCAGGATGCCGGCGAAGTTCACCGTCAGGTTGAACAGGCCGATGGCCGCCGCCACCAGTGCGATCGCCGCCGTCACCTCGGCAAAGCCCGTGCCCGGCGTCGTCACCGCGATCACCAGCATCCACAGGCCCACGATCATCAAAATATAGGCCACGTTCGGATTCTTTAGAAACTCGAAGATTTGCTGACCCACGTCCATCGCAACCTCCTGCTAGCACGGCCAGAGGCTCAACCACGGACACCTGCGCTTGCACTGCGCACAAGCGCGGTGCAAGTGTGACACAGGATTTCACGGATTTTAGGAAAAATCAGTGTCAGCCGTGTTATCCATGCGATCCGTGGTGAAGACCGCCGCGCTGCTCGACGAGAGCATCGATCGCCCCCGGCCCCGACCTTCCCAGACGACTCGCTCGCCCGGCGCTAGATAACGTGTTATCGCATCCGTTGCATCAAACATGGTTTCTTTCGCTGATGAGAGAATCAGTAACCAGTTAGCAGTGAACAGTAAGGAGCAAAGGCCATCACGGGTCACTGTTTACTGCCGACTGCTCACTGCTTATACTGATACACCTCGTCCATCGCCGTGACGACATCGTGCAGGCTCTTGATCTCCTCGGCGATGTCTTCGCGCAGGCGTTGCGCGCGCCCGCTATCGATGTCCCGCACGCCGATCAGCAACATCTGCGAGTAGATCGTGCCGAGCGCGGTGAGCGTGTTATCCATCTGGAGCCTGGCTCGCACCATCGTTTCTTGCAAGTTCTTGAGCGACTCCCACTGCGCGCGCTTGGCGTCGTACATGTCCTGCATCTGGCGGCGTAAGCGCTCGTCGGTGACCGTCTTCAGCCGTTGTTCGTAAGTCGTCAACACGGACGGAACCGCCTGCACGTCCTGCTGAATCGTTCGGTCTGACTGGAAAGCATCCAGCCGCTGCGCCAGCGAGTAGATATTCTCCAGCCACTCGTCGATCTCGCGCGCCGTCTCGGCCAGGTTATCGCGCAACAGCCCCTGGCGGGCGCGGCCGACCGCCGCCTCGATCTGAGCCCGGTATTCCAGCGCTTTCTGAATACAACGGCGCGACTCCACATCCTTGATCGCCGACACATCGAACTTGCTGCGCAGCATCTCGGCTACCACTCGTGCGCCGGTCTTCGGGTTGGCGAACACCGCAATCGAAATAATCACCCAGGCAGCCGCACCGGCAATCCACCAATACCAGGGTTGCCAGCCGGCGACGGGATTAGGCAGCAGCACGCTGAGCACAACCGCTAAGGCCAGCGCCGCCGCGCCGCGCCCGTCGAGCAGTGCATTGGCCAGCATGGCGCCTAACGCGCGTTCACGCACAGGAGATGAAGAGGAATCCGTCGGCATAGCTTCTCCCGACTTATCGCAGATCGCTTATGGCATGGATGGTAGCATAGCCCCCTGCTTGCGCCCCCGTGCGGGGTCGTGGGCGTGCAACGGGCGCGCGGCCCTATGCTACGTCGCGCTTCACGCCAAGTATAACCTAACTCCATCGAGACACCAATCACGCATCAAAAAAGGCGGCGCCACCCTCCTCTGGTATCGGCCCCGCCTTTTGGATGCATCCTCAGGTGGCTTATCGCGCGTCAGCCCAACCCCAGCCGCTTCTTGCGCTCCGACAGCTGGTTGTCCAGCGACGCCTTCTCCAGCACATCGTCCATTTGCTCGTCGAGCCGGCTGGATAACATCTCGCTCTTCGCCTGCGCCTTGTCCAAGCGCGCCCGGATCGATTCCCCGACGCGGGCGATATCGGCATCGCCCGCGCCCACGATATCGTCGAGCGATTTGATCGTCTTGATCGTGAGCTCTTTGCTCTTCGCCAGCTCCAGCAGCGCCAGCAGCTCTTCGCGCTCCTGCTTGGTGGTGGTGAGCTTGGCCTCCAGCTTGAGTTTGGCGTTCATCAGGTTCTGGTATTCAACCTGCTGGCGCTCAAACTGCTGCTGGTATTGATCGGCCAGGCGCTGGGTCGTGTTGAGCTTGGCCTGGGCCGCCGAGGCGAGGTCGTCGCGTTTCTGCGTGAGCAGGGTATCGATGTCGCTATCCAGTTTGGCGGCCTGCGTCGCATACTCATCGTACTTGCGCTTCAGCGTCTTGACCTCGCCGCCCACCGTCGCCGCCGCATCTTCCAAGGCTTCCAGATTATTCTCCGCCTGGCGGATGTACTCATCCATCACGGCCACGGAGTTCGCCTTGAGCGCAGCATCGACCAGCGCGTGCAGGTTCGCCGAGATCAACGTCCCAACCTTCTCCAGCAAGGATGCCATTGTCTTTTTCCTCCTAAGCTTTCTCTGGTGAAATCGCGCCCCAGCGTAGCACGCGGCTCCAGGGCCTGCTTGACGCGCGTCCGACACTCGTCTGACAGCCCGATCGATCACGGCTCGTCTTCGAGTCGCGGCAGCCAGATGCAGAAGGTGCTCCCTTGGCCGACCCGGCTCGTCGCCTCCACGCGACCGCCGTGCAACTCGACGACGCCTTTGACGATCGCCAGGCCCACGCCTGAGCCTTGCTGCTCGTGCGTTTCACGATCGATCTGTTGGAACGGTTCAAACACCTGGGGCAGATCCGCTTCGGCGATACCGATCCCCTCGTCGCTCACGCAGATCAGCACCCCCCCGTCGCGCGGCGCGGCCGACACGTGCACGTAGCCCGGCTTGCCTAGCATGAACTTGATCGCATTATCGAGCAAGCGCGAGAGGGCATCTTCGATGTAGCCGGCGTGGATCACCATCGCCGGCAGGTCGGCCGTCACTTCCGAGGTAAGGGTCACTTTGTGCGCCGCCGCCTTTTCGGCGTAACGCGCCAGTGCGCGCTGCACCAACGCCGCCCATTCCGAGAAGTGATCGCGCTGGAAAGCATACGCCGTTTGCGCTTCGCCCGCTTCCAACGCTACCAGGAACAGGAAGTCCTCGACCAGCCGGCTCAACCGGGCGCTGCCGCTTTGCAGACGCTTGAGAAACTGCTGCAACTGCTCCGGCGATAGATCCTGTTCTTGCAGCAGATCGGAGTAGCCGGTGATGTAAGTCAGGGGCGTGCGGAACTCGTGGCTCAACGTATTCAGAATCCGATTCTTCAACGTAGCCAGCTCCGAGAGCGATACCGCTTTCAACGCCTGGGCGCGCGCCAGGCGCGCGCGCACCGCCACCAACAAATCTTCCCAGTCAAACGGCTTCACCAGGTAATCTTCCGCGCCCATCGTCTTGCCCAAACGAATATCGGACTTTTGCCCCTTCGCCGTCAGAAAGATGAACGGGATGGAGAGCCAGTTCGGGTTCGCGCGAACCTGGTTAAACAAATCGTACCCGTCCATTTCAGGCATCATGATATCCGAAACGATCAGATCGGGCTGGCGCTCGATGATCAACGTGAGCGCTTCGCGCCCGTGGTGCGCCACGCGCACATCGTAGCCGGCCAGCTCCAACACATCGCTGATCCCGCCGGCCATCGCGATATCATCTTCGACCACGAGAATACACTGTGACGGCATGTTGCCTCCTAGCGCGCCTCGGCGGGCGCCGGATCCATCGGTAACCAAACCGTAAAGGTGCTGCCTCGGCCGACTTCGCTCTCCACCGTGATTTGCCCCGAATGTTGCTCGATGATTTCCTTGACGATCGAGAGCCCCAGGCCCGTTCCCCGTACCTCGAAGTGTTCGGCCTGCCCCCGGTAAAACCGATCGAAAATGCGCTGTTGATCTTCAACCGGAATACCGATCCCAGTATCGCTCACCGCGACGACGGCCCGTGGCCGCCCCGCGTGTTCGACCCGCATCGCCCGCAACCTGATCTGCCCGCCGGGCGGGGTATAGTTGATCGCGTTCGCCGTCAGGTTCACAAACACCTGGATCATCTGATTCCGATCGGCCGGCAGCTTCAACCTGGGTTCGGTCATCTCCAGGCGGAGTTCTTGCTGCTTCGCCTCCGCCTGAGGTTCCAGTGTGACGACGACGTGCCGCAACACTTCCACCAGATCGATCAGCGTATACGCCGCCAGGCGGCGGTCGCGCTCCAGGCGTGACAGGTCCAACAAATCTGAAATCAGGCGTTCCAGCCGGCCGACCTCGTTCTGCAGCGTCGCCAGATACTGATCGCGTTTTTCCGGCTTGCCCTTCTGGAACAGCCCCAGGTACAGCTTGACATTCGTCAACGGCGTGCGCAACTCGTGTGAGACCGTGCTGACAAACTGCGTCTTGAGCCGGTCGACTTCTTCCAGCTTCGTAATATCGCGCAGCACGATCACGTGCCCCACCGTTCGATCATCCTCGCGGATATAAGCCACCGCCGCCTGGAGCGTGCGCGCGCCGACGTCGATCTTCGACGAGCCGCTCTCGGGCGCCAGACTCCGCAACCAGCCGCGCAATCGTCCCGGCTGCGCACTATACTCATCTTCGTGCAACAGGCTATCGGCCGTGGGATTGGTGAGCACAATCGCGCCGTCCAAGTCGGTCACCAGCACCGCATCGGCGACACTATTGAGAATCGTAAACGTGCGCTCCTGCTCGCGCCGAATCTCGGCCGTGCGCTCGGCCACGCGCGTTTCCAGCGAGGCGACGTAGTGCGCCAGCGCCTGATACAGCAGCGCGTTCTCCACCGCGACGCTGAGCTGACTGGCCAGCGACCTCAGCACCGCCACATCCTCTTCGTTGAACGCATCCACCCGATCGCTCTCGACGTTCAACACGCCGATCACCGTTCCCCGCGCCTTGAGCGGAAGCGCCAGCTCGGACCGGGTGTGCTGAACTTCCGGGTCCAACACGTAGCGCGGGTCGAGTCGCACATCGTTGACCAGGACGACCTCACCGCTAGCCGCCGCCGCGCCGATAATGCCCAAGCCGATGGGCCGGCGCATCCCCGTCGGCGTCCAGGCCAGTACATCCCCGCCAATGCCCGCGCGCCAGACGACGCTGTCGCCGTCGATAGTCATCAGGCTGACGTGATAATAGCCGAACGCGCCGCGAATCTCCTCGACCACCGTCTGCGCCAGCTGGTCGAGATCGAGGATAGACGTGACCTCCAGTCCGACCCGATTGACCAACGCCAGCTGCAAGGCGCGGCGCTGTTCGACCTGGAACAACCGCGCGTTTTCGATCGCAATCGCGGCGTGCCCCGCCAGCACCTGCGCCCGATCGATATCGGCGGCGGTGAACCGATCTGCCCGACGCGAATCGCCGACGACGAGCGAGCCAATCGGCGTCTCACCCTTGATCATCGGGACAGCCAAGAGCGCCTTCATCCCCGTCCGGCGGGTCAGATCGAAGTTGACCCGATCGCTGGTCTCCATCGAATTGATGAATTCACCGCGTCGCTGGTGCAACACGCGCGCGCCCACCGTCTGCCGATCCTCAATGGAGGTGCGCATTCCGATGAACGCCTCGCGCGCCGGCCCATGCGCGGCGAAGCCGATGATCTCACTACCCTGTGCCAGCCAGACCACGCCGGTGTCGACGTTGAAGGCTTCCGCGCTCTCGCGGCAGATTTGCTCCAGCACCAGGTTGAGTTCCAGCGTAGACGTGATAGCCAGGCTCATGCGGCCCAGCGCCGAGGCGAAGCGCTCGCGCTCAAGCGATTGCTCGAACGAGCGCGCATTGGTGATCGCGGCGGCAGCCTGGTTCGCAATCGCCCCCAACAGCTCCGCTTGCTCCGGGCGATAGATACCGGGTTGGCGGTGATCGACCGACAGCGTACCGAGCGTTTCGTCGCGGGCGATGAGCGGCGCGCCCATCCACCCATGAACATCTTCTAAGCCGGGGAACATCGGCCAGGCTTCAAAGCCTTGCACGTCATCCAGGATCAACGGCTTGCGGGTCTTGAGGGCTCGGGCCGACGGCGTGTCATGGGTTAGATCGAGCGTTGCGCCGACAATGTGCTCGGGGTATTTGAAACCCCGCCCGGCGATGACGCGCAGGCTGTCTGGTTCTTCCAGCAGCAACACCGCCGCGCTGGTGTACGGGATCACGCGCGCGATCTGATCGAACAAGCGCTCGAACACTTCGCTCAGGTTGAGCGTGCTGGTCAACACGGCGGACATCTCGCGCAGCACGTCGGCCGCCACGCGGCGTTTCTGCTCGTCCTCGAACAAGCGGGCGTTTTCGAGCGCCGTCGCCGCCTGATCGGCCAGCAGGCCGACGATGCGCACTTCGTTATCATCGATCCGATGCGGCACGTGAAAGATGACATTTATCACGCCCAGCACCCGCCCCCGAATTTGCAGCGGCAGGCTGGCCAGCGCCGAGGTTACCGACCACGGCCAGGCCTGTATCAAGGGCGCAAAGCGGGGATCGTGCTGCGGATCGTTGATCACGACGATCTCGCTGGTGCGGGCGACTTGCATCGTCAGGCCCTCGCGGCGCGGCGTGGGTTGACCGACCTCTTCGTAGCCGGGCGCGGCCGATTTGGCGACCATGTGCAGGAAGTCGGCTTCGGCATCGAAACTGAACAGGTGAACGGCCGTCGCCTTCAACAAGCGCAACGCGCCGTCGGTCACCGCCTGAGACACGCGCTTCACGTCCAACGACTGGCTCATTTCCAGGCTGACCGCTTGCAACGTCAACAACTCGGCCAGGCGTTGGCGCGTCTCCTGGTACAACCGCGCGTTCTCGATCGCCACGGCGGCATGACTGGCGATTGTCTGCGCCGTCTCGGCGTGTTCGCGCCGATATCGTCCGGGCGTCTGGCTGGCAAAGGCCAACACGCCGCTGATCTGCCCCTTGGCCTGCAAGGGCACGCCCAACCAGCCGTGCATGTCCTGATGGCCGGGCTGATCGGTCCAGCCCGCCAGCGTTTGTACATTCTCGTAAATGATCACGTCAGGCGAGTGGAGCAGGCGCTCGGCCAGGCTGCCCGGCAGCCGATGGAATGAATCGGGCTTGAACTCCGGCAACCGCCCCCGGCTCGCCGCAACATGCAGTCGCTCGGACAGCGCCTGTCCATCGGACTGCGGAGCGCTGATGAAAACCGCCGCCGAATCATAAGGGAGCAGTTCGGCGGCGCGTTCCAGCAGCGCTTCCAGGATCGGTTGTAACTCCAGCGACGAACTGACCACTGCCGCCAGGTCGCGTACGGTTTCAGCCACGGCGCGGCGCTGTCGCTCGGCTTCAAACAGGCGCGCATTATCGATCGCGCCGGCCGCGACATTCGCCATCGTCTGGCAAATATAAACTTCCTCCGGCTGCCAGCGACGCGGCTTTTCCGTTTCCCAGACCTCGACGCACCCGATCAACCGCTCCCGCATCACGAGCGGCAGGTACAGCGCATTGAGCACGCCGCGCAGGTTCAAGGTTACCAGGAGCGGCAGATCAACCTGGCTTTGATCGACGGTATACGTTGCCGGCTGGCGCGATTTCATCGCCGCCACCAGCTCCGGTACTTCACCCAGGTTCAATTCCACGCCGATCATCGATTGGCGCTCAGACGGATTGGCGCGTACACCCACATACTGCGCCAACAAGCGGCCGACGCCGGCTGGCAGATCCCAGGTGTGCACCCGCGCGCTGGTCGCGTCAACCGCGCTCACCACCCACTGCGCCAAACGGCCCAACACCTGATCGCTATCCAGGCTGCTGCCAAACTCCTGGCTCGCCGCAAACAGCGTCGACAGCTTCACAGCCCGCTGCTGCGTCTCCTGGTACAGTTGGGCCAGCGACAACGCCGCGTTCACCTGCCCGGCGAGGGTCTCCAGCATTGCGACGTCGTCGGCGTCGAAAGCGGTCAGGCGATCGCTCTCGATGTTCAGCACGCCGACCACGTGCTCCTCGATCCGCAGCGGCACGGCCACTTCCGATCGCGTGTGACGGCCTGGCGGGCCGCCCACGTAATAGGGATCCGTATTGACATGGCCGCTGAAATAAGTCTGGCCCGTCGTCGCCGCATGACCGATAATGCCTTCATCCAACGAAAACCTCTGGCCGAACAAAATATCCGGCCCGCCCGCGTCCGGTCCGGCCTGTGCCCGCCATACCAGTTGATCCGACTCCGCATCGACCATAAACACATCGACGTGCACCGGCCCGAACCGCCCGGCAATCCGATCGGCCGTCTGGCTCAGGATCGTATCCTCATCCAGCGCCACGATCAGCTCGCGGCCCAGATCGTTCAGCAGGGCCATCCGTTCGGAGCGTTCGCGCTCCATCTGGAAACGCCGCGCGTTATCGATCGCGACCGCGGCCTGTTGCGCGATCAACGATACGTTGTGCACATCTTCTTCGCGGTAGAAACCCGGCTGGTCATGCTGCAACGTCAGCAAGCCGATCACCTTGTTATGCACGATCAGGGGTGCGCCGACCCAGGCGCCGATATGGAGCGCGGCCGGCTGCGCCCCCCAGGTTTCGTTCAACCCCAGGTCAGCGATGACTTGCGTCTGGCGCTTGAGCACCGCTTGCCAGCCTGGGTCGTGTTCATCCCGTGGATAAGTCTGGCCCAGCCCGGCCGCCGCGTCAGCCAGGCCTCGGGCGGCGATCACGCGCAATTCAGCCGCTTCGACTAACAGGATATTGGCGATCAGGTACGGCGCTACCCCGCCGACCTGATCGAGCACGGTCGCCAGGACGGCGTCTAACTCCAGATTGGAGGCGACGGCGGCATTCACCTCGCGCACCGCTTCCGCCATCTGCTGGCGGCGCCGGGTCGCCTCGATCAGACGCGTGTTTTCAATCGATAATGCAATTTGCCGCCCCGCGATTGCGAGCCAATCCAACGCCTCGCCGGACAATCGGCGCACGCTGCGCGCGTAAAGCAGCATCGCCCCGATGGGGTCGCGCCCAACCAAACCAATGCCGATGATCGTCTGAATGCTATGCTGCACGAGGAGCTCCCGATACAGCACGCGCGGGTCATGCATGACGTCCGTCACCACAATGGCGCATCCGTCCGCCAAGGCCCGGCCGCCCACATCTTCGCCGACTTGCGCCGGAGCGCGCCGCGCGGCATCCCATAAATCGCCCGGCAGTCCATGCCCGACGTAAGGCAGCAGCTGATCGCCCGCCGGTTCCCGCAAAACGATGATGGCAAATTCCATCCCGGATACGCGCAAGACTTGTTCCAGCGCCCGATCGAGCGAGACCTGCAGATCGCCCGGATCGGCTACGGTAGCCAGGGTCGTCAACGCGGTCAGCTCATCCGTGCGCTGCTGCAAGCGAGCATTGGCGCGCTCATACAACAGCGCATTTTCGATCGCGACCGCCGCCTGATTGGCAAACAGCTCGAGCGAGACCAGATCGTCGTGCGCGGGACGCTGTCCATTGGCCGGTCGATCGGCTTGAATCAGGCCCAGGGTATCGCCGCCGATCTCAATCGGAGTCACCAGCAGATCGCCGGCCAGCCACGCGCGCTGGTTCGCCTGACGGCAGGGTACAAAGTAGGAGTGACCGATGCGGAATTCGGTCTTGCGCCAAAGCGTTTCCTCGAGAGGAGCCGGACTGGGCGCCGGCTGCTCCACTGGCCCCTGCGCCGCTCGCACGGACAGCGCCAGCGTCTGCGGATCACGCAGCCAGACCGTCACGCGCTCCCAGCCCAGGCTCTGGCGAATCGCCTGGCAGATCAAGTCTAACAGGCCATTCAACGGTAGGCGCAGCTGCAGCTGCTCGCTCACCTGCACCAGCTGCGTCAGCTCTTGCAGCTTGGCCGCCAGGCGTGCTTGCGTGGCTTCGAAGCGCCGCGCCCGTTCTAACGCAGCCTGGATCTGCGAGGCAAACGCCTCGATCACCGGTTGATCGTCCGCCACCAACTTGTCGCCGGGATAACCCACCACAATCAGCCCGTACAGCTGCCCTTCCAGGCGCAGGCGCAAGCCGAACTGTTCGCGGTAGTTCATGACCTTTTGAAGCGGCCGGGCCAACGGCTTCAACGGCTGCGGCAGCATCTCGCGGATCAGTTCAATGGCATTGGGCAGGATCAGCGGAGTCTCACTGTGCAGGATCGATTGTAGAATCGGTGAAGCCGCCACAGAGATGCGAAAATTGAGTGGATCCAACCCGGTGATGCGAAGAGTATGTTCTAGGACATGAGTTGCCAGGTGGGTGTACGACAGCATCAACGTGTTCTCACCCTCCACCAGGCGGAACACCGATAGGATCAACCCCACCGTGCGCAGTTGCTCGCCCGCAGCGCGGAATACATCCAGCGATGTCAGCGCACCTTGCATCGCCGCAGCCGCGGTCGTCAGCGCGTGCAGCAGTTCCCCGGCGCGCGCTTCACGGCGCAAATCACGCAGCACGATCAGATAAGCCGCTTGATTGTCCAGCGTGAGCAAACTCACCTGCACTTCTACCGGCGCCGCGCGGCGGCGCCGCCGCAGCATCCGCCGCACCGGCTCTGATCCGGCCAGTTCGGCGAGGGAGAGCGGCTGATCGCTCTTGATCCAGCGTTGCCAGGGCGCGCCCAGCAATTCGGCGGCCGATCGCTCCAACAACTGTTCGGCCGGCCGATTCACCTCGATGATCAGCCCATGGGCATCGCACACGCACAAGGCATCCTGAATGCCGTCGAATAGCAGCCGGTAACGATTCTCTGACGAGCGCACCTGTTGCAGCAGCGCGCTGTGTTGCGCCCGCTCGACCGCGCGCTCCAGAATCGCAGGGACGGCAAGGTGCAACAGCGCCAGATCGGCTTCGGTCTTGGCCACAAAGCCGGCTGCGCCGCGCTGAACCACATCGGCGGCGGATTGATCGCGGGAGAGGGCCAGGATGGGGAGCGCCGGGGCGAGGGTGTGAACGGTGTCGAAGGCATCAAACGCTTTCGGCCAGCCGTCTAGATCGACCAGGGCAAGGTCGAAGTGGTCGTTGCCGAGCTGCGCGCGCGCCGCCTCTGGGCGCGGCGCTTCAAAAACGCGAAAGCGCACTGCGCGCCCACGCAGTGCTTTACGAATGAGCCGACGGTCGGATTCGTTGGGTTCGACCAGCAGAAGGCGGATAGAGGATGCCATGGAAGCCTGAATTCCAGCCTGCTTCGGCAGCACAGGCTGGCTCGCGCGGGGCTGTGGCCGGCGTGTCGGCCGGTTGGGTATCCCTTTTACAGGGGAGATTATAGACCGATTTAAGCGGTCTACAACCTTACGGTTTAGTTAGAGTTGTGTTGTCCGAATTTTGCGCTGAGACTATGTTGGGATACTTGCCAATCCGTGTGATCCGTGTAAGCCGTGGGAAATCCGGGTTTTAGATGCCGACCAGCTTGTAGCCCCGCCCCCGCACCGTCAGCAGGTAGCGCGGGTTGGCCGGGTCTTGTTCGAGTTTGGCGCGCAGGCGGCTGATGAGCTTCTCGATGCGGGCGTCGTCGACTTCGTCGATGTAATCCTGGCCCCACACGCTTTCGACAATCTGATACTTGTCGCACATCTTGTTCAATCGGCCCCACAACAGCAGCAGCAACCGGTATTCGAGGTCCGTAAGGGTCGGCACGGGCTGCCCATCCACCGTCACCTCGCCGGCATCCACATCCACCCACACGCCCGCCCGCGCCGACTGACGAGCATGGCGCTGGCGGCGCGCAAAACCGGCGAACAGCGAGCTGAATAAGCGCGGCGGGTTGCCGACGATCAGGCCCTTCTCCAGCAGCGCCGCGCGCCGGGCTGGCTCGATCGCCGCCGCAGCCTCTAGCGTCAGATCGGTCAGGGCTTCCCGTTCGCCGTCGCTCAACTGGCTCCACAGTTTGCTGCATTCCGCGCGTGCGCCGGCATCGTCTTCCAACCGCTCACGGGCCAGGGCGAGCGCCTGGCTAAGCGCATCGGCCGGCACGCCGGCCGCCACTTGTAAGACCACGCGCGTGACGGCCTGGCCCAGGCTGGCGTGGCCGCCGGCCTGCTCGACGATGAAATCCAGCTCGTGCGGATCGAGTGTCGCCCCTTCGGCCTGCGCCCATTTGACGGCCAGCGCGCGCGCTTCTGCGTCGTTCAGCATGTGCAAGGTGCGCTGGCGGCCGACGAACAGCTCGACGAATTCACTTACATCGCTGTCGGTGTTGCGCGCGCTGAGCGGCGTGGTCGTCGCCACCACGTAGCTCAGGCGCTTCCCAAACTTGTCGCTGAGCGCGCGCAGGTTCAGAAACACGCGACTGTCCAGCCGGGCAAACGGCTCATCGAACTCGTCGAATAAGATCACGATCGAGCGTTCCAAGCCCGCGCTGAGCGTGTCGAGGGCGTCGTTGAAGGCCAGGGGCACGGCAAACTCGCTCGGCGGCTCGACCACTTTTTGGTAGAACTCATTCAAGCGCAGGCCCAGCCCATGCGGCGCCTCCACGCCTTGAAGCGCCGCCTGCGCCGCGCGCAGGGTCACCTCATAAAAGCCCTGGGGGGTGAGGGTGAGCATCAAGTTGCAGTCCACGTAGATGAACGTGAACGTGGCCGCGCGCGAACCCAGCAGTTGGGCCTGCGTCTCGGTCGAGCACACCGCGCGCAATAGGGTGGACTTGCCCACGTTGCTCAGACCGACGATCGATACCGAGTAGCCTTCGGCGGTCGTTCGAAGAATGAACTCAACATCGTCTTGGCGAGAATGATTTGAAGTTGACATACTCTCTTCGTCTTTTAAGAAGAAAGGCCAACGCCCCATGCAGCACGTTGGCCCACCTTAGACAGCCTACAACAAAACGAGCGGCTGCGCGCCCCGATGAGCTGCCGCTCGCCCCGACTACGTGTGCACGGTGCGTAGCCGGCGCGCGACAAAGAGCAGCACGACCAGCCCACCCGCCAAGGCCAGACCGGCTACATCGCCAATGCCGGTGGCCGGAATGGCGCCGGTACCGCCGGCTGCCGGCGTGCCGCTGGCCGAAGGCGTACCGCCGGAGGCGCTTCGGGTGCCGGCAGGTGTGGCAGTCCGCGTGGCGGCGGGCGTGCCCGCCGCTGGCGTAGTCGCACGCGTGGCAGCCGGCGTGCCGGTTCTACTCGTTGGAGTTGAGGCGCCGCCGGGCGTGGCGGCGGGCGTGCCGGCGCCAGGGGTGACCCCGGCTGTCGTAGCCGCTACCGTGGCGGTGGCAGTGGGCGGTGGTTGAGTCGGGCTGGGCGTATCGGTTGGGGCCGGCGTGTCGGTCGGCGCTGGGGTAGACGTTGGCTCAGGCGTGCTCGTCGCCTGCGCGATCGCCAGCGCGGTCGCCGTCGCATTCTGATCGGCGGCCTGTTGCCGTCCGGCAGAACGATTGGACGCGATGATCGCAATGGCAATGATGCCCACAATGAGAACGGCGCCGAGCAGGACGGCGGCAATCAGGAAAGTACGGTTGGAAGACTCATCGCCGTTGCCATTATCGGGAGCCATGTCTTCGGATACCATGCTCTCTCCTCCTGTGAATGCCGCCCTATTTTAACGCAAGAGTTCCAGATTAGCGAACGGCACAAACGCAGCCGAGCTCGGGCTGAAACGCACTTCAGCCCCGTGGACCCGTGTGCCGGTCTCGATCCGCTGCGCCCGGCTGGGAATCGCCGACACCGTGCCGACCGAGCCAACATACGGCCCGCGCACCACCCGCACCCGCGCCCCAACCGTCAAGGGCGAGCCGACGGCGGGTGGCAGCGGCGGCCGTGTCTCGGCAGGCAGCGGAATCAGGATTTCCGGGCGCACCACGCCCCAGCGCATGCGCGTCTCGGCGCTGATCGAAACCTCGCGCCCTTCCTGAGAGCGAATCAACTCGAAGATAGGCGCGGCCATCGCGCTACGCCCGACGCCTTCGGTCAGAATGATCGGAAACGGCAGCTGCATGGCAGTTTCGATCAGGTCGCCTTCGATGCTGCCCGCGATCATGCCGCGCAGCTGGAGCGATTGCGCCTGCTCCAACGCCGAGGCGGTGATCCAGCCTCCGCCCGCGACCACGCTGCCGTGCGCTTTGACATCGATCAAGCTGGCCTTCAGCGGTTCATCGGCCGATTCCGTCACGACGTGCAGCACGCCGTACGATTCGCCGCCAATGCCCCAGGCCGCCTGGATCAAAGCGCCGGGTGTTTCCACGACCACACCCCGGTTGCCCAGGATGTTGCCGACGATGCCCTTCAGGTAGGCGCGCAACTCGACTTCTTTGCTCGCGATCTCGATCGCCACCCGCCCATCGCGCGGATCGACATCCACGATCGTCCCGGAAATCGGGGAGCGCACCTGGCGCATCGGCCGGCTGGCGAGCACGTCGCCCGTTTTGATCACATCGCCGACGTGTTTCTTCAAATACTTCGTCGCGCGGGCCGGCGGCACGCGCAATAACCGGGCGATCTCAAACGTGCGGAATTGCCCGCCGACTTCCGTTCGCGCCACCACATCGGATGATTCGACCCGCTGGCCGGGCGCAACCAGGATCGCGCCATCGGCAGGCAGCAATCGCTCGCGCCGGAGCAAGATCATCGGCATCACGCGCGTTTCAGGAGGATAGTAAGCCGTCAGTTCAGACATCAATACTCCAGACCTGCGAGGTCTCGCGAAGCGCCTCGCGGGTCTTCTGTTTTACGCTCCCACATCCCACAGCCAGCTCTTCATCAGGTCGCGCCGGCGTTGCGCATTGGACGGCATTGCCAGCGGGCGGCCGCGCGCATCGACGAGCAACCCCAGCGCGCTCCCCTCGATCAGGATCGGTTTCCCGCCGCGCCCCGGCCCGCGCCCAATATCGATCCCGGCGCGGGGCCGCAATTGCATCTCGGCGCGTTGGCCCGGATTGAGCGGCAACAGGGACAGCGAACCGGCTTTCACGTCATCTTCGATCTGCCCGCCGCTTTCGTAGTTGAGCTTGACGTTCATGATCACCTCGCCCAGGCGCAGGCGCAGGGCGCTGACCGGCGCGACAACGGTCGCCAACGTCAGCAAGCCGCCATGCTCCAACGCCTGCACCGAGGCGAGCGGTTGGGCCATCGCCGCCGCACCCAGCGCCGTTCCCAAACCGTACACGTCGAGCGCGAGCGTGGTGACGCCCACCGGTTCGACAGCGTCGAGCAGCATCAAGGCGGCCTGCCCCAGGCGCGGCGCGTGGGCCAGGACACCCCCGCTGCCGATAATCGGTTGAAACATGGGCAGAGTGCTGTCCGAGAAGCGCGGCGCTTTCGAAGGCCAACCGCTGCGCGCCGTCCGCAGGGTAATCCGGGCCGCTTCGCGCGCCAGCGCTTGCTCGATGAGCAGCTCGTGCGTGTCCTGCGGAATCGTGTTCGGGCGCAATTCTTTGTTGATCACGAACGCGCGCAGATCGGCTTCGCTCACCTCAAAGTCCAGCCAGCGCGCGAGCCGTTCCCAGCCCACGTCGCGCAGCAGCCGCAGGCCGCCGAACGAGGTGCCCACATCGCTGCGCAAGGTCATGAACAATTGACCGTGGAAAGCCGCCGCGATCGACGTCGTCGATCCGCCCACGTCGACGCCCAGCACACCCGTCGTAGCATCGGCGCTGAGGAATTGCGCGACGTGACCGAACGCGCGCGCGCTCGGCAGCACCGGAAAAGTCGTCCACCCACCGATAGTGGACAAGCCGGCGATCGTCCCCATGCGATGGGTGGCGTACATCACTTCCAGCTCGGTCTGCGCCGGGCCGATGTTCTCCACGTCCAGGCTGGGCCGCACGTTATCGATTTGCAGCAGCTCGGCCTGGTTGCCCACCGCTTCGGCCACGCGCGGCTTCAAGTTCGCGTTGCCGGCAAACAGAATTCGCGGCTTGTTGCCCGTTTCCTGCAAGAACCGCGCCGCCACGCGCGCCGCCTCGACGAGTTCCAACACCGAGCGCTCTGCGCCGCCATCCGTGCCGCCCGCGACGCACACCACGTCGGGGCGCGCATCATAAATGCGCTGAATCCGATCGTCGACGACAGACCGGCCGTCGCGCTTGCCCCGACCCGACAGCGCGATCTCGGCTTCCAACGTCGTGTAGGTGCCCAGCGCCGCGCGGCGCAAGCTTTCCAGGCTCCACTCGCCGGCCAGGCCGGCCAGCACCACGCGCAGGGGCTGCCCGGCGCTGGCCGTGACCACGCACGCATCCACGCCCGCGCCATCGGTTCGTTCCGGCGCGATCAGATCGCCGCGATCGTCGAGCAGCGGCCGGCCCGCCGCGGCGGCGAGTTTCTCCAGCGCATGCCGCGCGCCAACGGAGGCGTCCGACCACGGCGCTTCGATCGTCGTCGCCGACTCGGCGCGGGCGATGAAACGATACGTGCCTTCGACCCGCGCGATCAGCGCGGCTTTGGTGTTGACCGTACCGATATCGAGTGCGATCACCGAATCGATCTGTGTTTCTTGCGCCACGTCATCCTACCCGTTTCAACGACTGGTCATCACGTTCGGCGACGGTCTCCCGACCGAGCCGCCGAGCCGCTAGGGGCCTCGGTCGGAGACCATCGGCCAGCACGATGATCATGAATCTCGTAGTAGCGACTTCAGTCGCTCGAACAACCCGCGCTGCTTAAGCCCGCACTCCTCCCAGCTTCGGTTAGCTATAGCCGTTGAGAAAACGAATCGGAATGGAGACTTCCGAAGTCTCCAAGACTTCGGAAGTCTGGAGCACCGTTTTCCGAATGCAAATCTTAACGGCTATAGCTCACGGCAAAGGCCCAGGCGGGAACAGCCAGACGAAGATATCGCGCGCCCAGGTGCTCAACACGCCCGCGCCGGAGATGAACACCAGCGCGAAGGTTGCGCCAAACGCGATGAACAGGAACAGACGTCCCAGCCCGCCGACTGCCTGCATGACGCCGCGCCGCGCGAAGGCGCCATACGTGAACGTCAACAACGTCGCCACGGTCGCGACCAGAATCAGCAGACTCACCAGACTCAGGTCTGTCACTGTGCTCATCGTCTGCGGCGCCAACGTCCCGTAGAGCGCACCGCCAAGCGCTACACCCGCGCCTACGCCAAGCAGGTAACCGACCGCAACATTTCCCAGCCAGGCCGCGCGCCGGAACAGCTTGGCGAGCAGGAACACACTGCCCAGAATCCCGAAGAGCGCGAGCGCCTTATCGCCCACTTCACTGCTGCCGAGCCGCACGATGACTTTGGGATACAACACTTGACTGAACGCGATACCCACGGCATACGCCGCCCCCACACCGACGAGAATGTGCAGCGCCAGCCGGAAGAGCGCATTGTCGCCGGCCAGATACGAGAGCACGGCCACCGTCAAGGCAGCGCCGAGAAGGATTTGGATAAGCTCCGGCATTAGCGTGCCCGCCTCATTCCGGCAATCAGCGACGCCAGCATGCCGGCGATCAGAACTACGGCAAACACGATTTGGGACAGGTACAGCGCTTCGGACTTCACCAGCCGATCCAATTCTAGCTGCCGGCGCAGCCGCTCATCGGCGATATTCAGCTCGGGATCGAGCGCGTGCCGATACGCCAGCCCGCCGATCAGCCCGGTGACCGTCGCTTTGATCTGGCCCGATTGCTGATACGGCTGAACCTGCGGCAGCACGCCCGCGCTTAGCCCGGCCACCACCGGCGTCTGCGCGCTCGACGCGCCCACCTGCTCGATCCACCAGCGCGCGGCTTCCGGCGATCCGGCCAACAAGACGATCAGGTCATACTGGCCGCTGATCAGCGCGTTTTGCGCGCCCACCGCCTGACCCGGGAGGAAGCCTTGCTCGACGACCGTCACGCCGTCCGTACCGACCGCCTTCAGCGCTCGATTGGCGAGCGCAGGCCCGGTCGGGTTGAGGCTGACCGCGACGACTTCCGCACGATGCTGGAATACATCGGCGAGGAAGGCTTCGGCGATCGGCTCCATCTCATACGCCTGGGAGGCATCGTAATCAAAAGTCACCAGCACGCGATCGCCGGCGCCCAAAGCGGCGATCTGTTCACGCGCGGCGCTAAACGCCTCGGCGTCGACATTCCTGAGATGGAAGATATCTTCCACAACTTCGCCGATGGCTAAGTTCGGGATAAAGACGGCGACGATCAGCACGAACGCGATCACCCAGCGATTCAGCCGGGCGCTCACCCGCAAGCCGCGCGCCGGTCCCGCCCGCACAACCGTCGGGGCGAGCGAACCGCGTGTCAACAGTTCCTGGAACAGGCCGGCGCGGGCGAGGTCCACTCCCGCGATTTGACCTTGACGGCTGGTCGCCGAGCCGTGCGCTTGGCCCATGAGCAACGAGGCGGGCAGCACATTCTGCAAGCCGGCCAGCACGCCCTCGGTCTCGGCCACGCCCCCATCGACTTCGGGCGCTAAACCGACTGTTT
Source organism: Anaerolineae bacterium (assembly GCA_035292585.1). Lineage (GTDB taxonomy): Bacteria > Chloroflexota > Anaerolineae > Fen-1058 > Fen-1058 > DASSFZ01. The sequence continues at coordinate 39,056 of DATDPU010000027.1, forward strand.
CCGTCGGGCGCAAGGCCTGGAGCCAAGACGGGATCGCGGCCGCTTCCAGCCCGGTATCCGAAACCGGTTGTTCGATGACCGAAGTGAGGCTATGGCCCGACTCATCCGCGAAAGTCGGCGGGGCTTGACCCGGCTGCATGCCGCGCACCCATTCAGGGAGCTCGCCAGGCACGACCTCCGTTCCTTCGCCGAACGGCGTCTCCTCTGGCCGGCCTGGCGTGGCAGGCAGCGGCCCTAGTTCGCGCAACCACTCGGGCAGTTCGGTGGGCGGCGCTTCCTCGACCGGAGCCGCCGAAGGCTGTTCGCCGATATTCGTGAGCCAATCCGGCGTCGCAACTTGATCTTCCCTAGAAAGGTCTTCTTCGACGAAGGCTACCACCGGCGTCGCAGCAGGCGGCGCGCTTTCGGCCATGATCGGTTCGGCCTGACTTGCGCCGATTTCATGGAGCCAGTCCGGCACATCGTCTGGAGTTGGCGCCGATTCGGTTTCTTCCGGCGTCGTCATGCCGAGCAACCAGTCCGGCACGTCGGCCGGAGCGGTCGCCGGCTCAGGTTCTGGTGCGGCGACCGGGGCTTCCGGCTCTCCAAGCCGGCTCAACCAGTCGGGCGCTTCCTCGACCGATTCCTGGCTCGCTTCGGGCTGAGCTTGACCTCCAAGTGCGGCCAGCCAATCCGGTTCATCGCTAACCGCTTCTGCCTCTGCCGCTGGAGTTGGAGTCTCGTCGCGAATTGCGGCCAGCCAGTCGGTTACATCTTCGGCAGATTCGCTACCCGTTTGGGCCTGGAGGCCCGCCAGCCAGTCGGGTTCGGCCGCAGGTTGCTCTTCCACAGGCGGGATCGGTTCGGCCGGAGGTTCTGCGCGCATCGCCGCCAGCCAGTCGGGTTCATCAGCAACCGTAACTGGCGGTTCAGGCGTTGACGCCTCAGCCGGCGCAGGCGGCGCGCTCTCTCCCCCCAGCTCTTTGAGCCAATCGGGTAGATCAGCATCGACTGCCGCGCTCGGCGCCTGATCGGGCCAGTCCGAGGGAGTCGGCGCAACGGCTTCAGGCTCGACCGGCAGAGGAGCCTCGAACCCGCTCAACCAATCGGGCGCTTCGGTCAGATCGGGTTCGGCGGGCGGCTCGACTGAGCCGCGAAGTTGCTGAAGCCAGTCGGATGTCTCTTCTTCGGAAGAAGCGCCGGCAGCGTCCGAAGCGATAGCGGCGGCTTCCGCGGCCGGCGGCACGAGTCCCAGCTCGTGCATCCAGTCAGGCAAATCTTCGGCTGCCTTTGGCGGCGGTGGAGCCGGTTGGGTGGGTCGAGGCTGAGCGGGTTCAGACAGGCGTTGGAACCAATCGGGAACCTCGCCATCGGCCGGCCGCATCCAATCCGGAATCTCCTCGGCCGGGGAAGGCTCGGCCGGTTCAACCGGCGGTTCGGGCTGGGTTTCCGAGGCTTTAGGCGCGGCGGCGCGCAAACGCAACAGCCAGTCGGGTGTATCGTCCTCGGCCTCAGGTTTCTGCTCGGATGGTTCTTCAGCCGCCGGGAGCTCATCGGCCGGCTTGGTCGGCAGCGACAAACCCTTCTTCAGCGTAGCCGAGCCGCTACTGGCCGGCGTAGAAGTCTGGCCGGTCGGGGCCGGGGGAGGTGAGTCGGGCGCGGCCGGCACCAAACGCGCCTTGCAGTTATCGCAGTACACATTGTTCATCGGGTTCATGTGACTGCACATGGGGCAGATGATGCCGGTCTTGGACGGCAACTTGTGCCCGCACTCGTTGCAGAAACGCGAACCGTCTCGATTGGCGGTGCCGCAGCTGGGACAATAGTTCATGGCTACTCGCCCTGGGGCTTGTCCGCTCCAACGAGAAGGCGCAGGCCGAAGGCGACGCTGCCCAACGCCACGCCGAGCAGCAGCCCGCGCAGGCCGCCAGTGGTGATGGGATCGATCAGGCCCTCGCGGATCGGGCGCAAGATTTCGCCGAGGGGCGGGACGATGGGTTGGGTGAGCGCAACGACGATCGCCGTCAGCACGAACAACACCATGCCGAGCGAGCGGCGCACACGCAAGGCGCGGAAGCCGGCTACCGCGATCAGGATTGCCAGCAGCGCGCCGAGCGCCGCCTGCGCTGGCAAAACGATGTTTTCAAAAGCATCGTTGAGAACGGTGGAAAGCCGGAAGGCGTCCGCCAGACTGTTGCCCTGCCCCAATAGATCGATGACGCTCCCGATCCACAGGCCCAACACGATCCCGCTGCTGGCGATCAAGACCAGGCTGAAAAACGCGCCCTGGCCGCTGCGGAAGCGCCAGAAGTGAACGCCGAGCAGGTTGATGACCCCGAGCACGAGCGCGAACGCGGCCAGGATCACCGCCCATTCGAGGAGGAAGGCGCGCACCGCCGTCAACGTGACGCCGACGAACGGAACCGTCAAGCCGGGAAAAAGGTAACTGAGCAACACCAACCAGCCCACACCGATGGTCAGCGCGACTGGGAAGATGCGCTTAAGCAGAAGCATAGGCCATCACCTGAGTAACGTTTCCAGCGCTTGCAGGATCACAGCCAGAAGAATGACGCCGACGAGAACGAAGCGCGTTAAATCCTGCGCTTGCAAGCGACCGAGATGGCTGGGGCGCTGATCGAGATAAGCCGGCGCGGCGAACACGTCCTCACCGATGAGCAAATGGTCGACGGAAGGATGCAGCACGGCCAGCGCGCGCGCATCGACGGAGCCGCCCACCTGCGTCAGTCCCTCGCGCACGCCTTGTTCGGCGATCAGTCCGACCTCCGGCCCGAACGACCCGATCATCACGTTGGAGACGGGATGCGCATGCCCGATAAACTCCAGCGCGCCCGCGGCGTACTGAAATGGCGTCACACCCAACAGCTGGACGTCGAGCGGATCGTAGCCGCTGATATCGCCGCGCCGCGTGTGCGGGCGGCGCAGCATATCCTGCGCCAAAATCAGTGCAGTCCCATCGGCCACCGTCACGGTCGGCGGTGCGCCGGTGTCGGCTGCTTCTTGCGCCACGCTGTCGACGATGGACGCGCCGGCCAGCGTGACGAGCGTGTCTTCACCCGCGATGCCGCCCGCGCCGATCGAGATGTGCGCCGGATGGCCGGTTTCGATGCCACGGCCCAGTTGTCCTTGCACGATATCCAGTGCAGGCAGCGGGCGCAACTGGGGAACGCGCCCGCGCCGGATCGCCAGACTGAACACCCAGCTGGCGATGGGCAGCACCAGCACGACGACAATCAATCCGATTTGCACAAGCTGCTGCGCCATGAGCAGTCAGTCCCTTAGGCGGTATCGGGCGGCGACTGGATCGCCTCGCCTGAGCTACGCACAATGGTATCGGATAGCTGATCTAACGCTTCGGGAGATTCGAGCAGGGTCGCCAACCGGTCAAGGCTGGCAGGGGAGGAGAAGGTCGTCAGGATCGGTGCGAACAAATGCAGCGCCTGAGCGCCCAAAAAACCGAACGGGCGAAGGAGCTGCACGGCAATCGGCGCAAAATCGCCTACCCCCCACCGCTGGAGGCGCGCGGCCCAGAAACCCACCAGTTCTTCGTCCCCCCGATCGCTCTTGCTGATCATAACGCGGCTAGTATAGCACGCTCATACAGGCACTGCAAGTAAGGCATTGGTATAGCGCGTGAGTTGGGGTCAAGAGATTAGAGCAGGACTTACGCAGTTGGCGCGGCAGTTGCACTGCCGCCGCCTCAGCTGCCGCAGTACAACTGCGGCAGCAACATGCAGCTGCGTAAGTCCTGTAGAGACTACACTTGCCCTGGCGGGCAGTGCCCGGGTAGCCCCCGAAGCGTACCCCCTTGCAGAGGGCAGGTCGGAGTGGGGTTGGAGATTGGCAACGGCGTGACGGAGATCGAGTAATGGCGTCGATCAATAGCACAAACTCCTGTCCAACATCGAGGTCTTATGCGCACGGCTGGTGCGGGCATTCGGCTTCGACGAGGCCGCTGCGGTCATCGCTTCAGCCGCGGCGATCGCCGTTCACTGCTGGTCGATCTACATCGGCTTCAAAGGCGGAATGGGAATTGGCGACTTCATCGGCCTGGCGGTATACTGGCTGGCGGCCGGCCTGCTTGTCTTGATCGGGTTGGCGATCAGCCTCCGGCATCTGGCGGATTGGAATCGGGTGTTCATTCATGAGTGACTTTTACGGTCGATTGACGGGACGCAAGCGTTGGGCGATCGTTTTGATCGGCGCGCTGTCGGGCATCACGGTCGAGCTGATTTTCGCCTGGTTCGCCGGTCGCAGCGTTGGGCTGGGCGATTTGCTGATCGGGATTATTCTCGGCGGCTTGCTGGGGCTATCGGCCAGCCTGGGCGAGAAGCGGAGAAGTAAAACGTGATGCGTAGTACGTAGGCATAGTGCGTGATTCTTCGACGAGAGACACCTGTCGCTTACCGTGGAGATTTCAGCGAGTGACAATCGACAAGTAAACCTCGTTGCCCGTGGGCACAACATATAGCCACACTGCCGTAACCGATCCCCAGTTCCCCGCAGCATCGCGTCCCCGCACGAACAAGATGTGCCGCCCCACACTCAATGCTGTATCCAGTTGCCCAATCACGCCTTCGCTCGCGCTGTTAAAGCTGCCGTCCTGCGCGTTCAGCGCGATGGGCGTGCCGCCGGCCCACGGCGGTACATCCACGTAGACTTCCGCCTGGCTGATCGCCTGCGCCGCCGGCCGGCCCACGCCAGTGTTGCCGTAAAGATCGTCCCGAATCGTTGCGGTGAGTGTGACCGGAACACCGGCCGCTGTGAATGAGGCGTTCAAGACCGGCGTCCACGCGGTCGGGCCGAGCGCAGTGGCATAGGGTTGTCGCGCCGACTTGGCGGCATACACCAGCGCAGCGCGATTGAGCGGCCAGAACGTGCCATCCTGACAGGAGTAAGGCGGCGTGAAACCGCCGCAGCTCCCGAACTGCGATCCGATCTCGAAAGTGACAGCGGGGATACCCAAGACGCCGTAGGCCCAATCGTCTGTCGTGCCGCCGGCCGCGTACAACAGCTCGGAGCCTTGTCCCGTAGCGTAACCATTGTAGTAGCTCATGCGGAACCCCAGTGAGCGCAAGCCGGCATCATTGGGCGCGCGCTGGCTTCCAGAGCAGACAATGAAACACTCGGTCCAGCCCCAGGGCAGCAGCACGAGATCGCTGAAGCTGTGCAGCGTCAGCATCACGCCGGTCGTAGTGAGCGGTGCAGCATCGGTGAGGGCCGGCCCGCGCTGATCGTGGAACAGGTTTTGCATCAGCGCTTCGAGGGCATATTCCTCCGGCTCCGAGGCGGCGCTCGCGCCCCGATACGTCTGATCGCACGGCGCGGTGGTGCTGCCCGCGCTGCCGAATTGAAAGTTCGCGTTGCGGTTCAGGTCGACGCCGTGCTGGTTGCTGCCGTTCGGCGGAACACTGCATGCGCCGAGTGAGTTGTTGGCGTTCTTGCGCTGTAAGTACGGCGCGTTGCCGCCGCTCTCGACGATCACGCGCCCATCGGGATTGGCGACCGGCGCGATCCAGAGTTCGTTGTAATCCAACAGCGCCGTCACATCCGGGTCGACATTGTAGTTGTCGCTGAGGTAATCCATCCAGCGCCAGGCCAGCTCGGCGGTGGTGAGCTCGCGCGCGTGAATCGCGGCGAGCAAGAGGAAGCGCGGCTTGTCAGTATCGGGATCGAGCACGCAATCGCCGGGGCGCAGCCGGGTAATGCAGATCGCTTTCAGATCGTGTCCGTTGGGCCGGCTATTCACCTTGCGCCACGAATCGCCGTAATCGACGACGACCGCCAGATCGGGATGAGCGGCGGCGATAGCGTCCAGGTGTTGATAGTGCTCGGCGACGGTGCGATAGCCGCCATAATAAGAGAACGGCTTACTCGATGAATCGATCTCCAATCTCTGATCGATAGAAACCGTGAAGCCCTGCGCACGTAATGCTTGAGCCACGCCGTCGTCGCCGAGGACCAACAAGTAATCCGGGCCGCGCGCCTCCAGCACGTCCCAGCCGCCGGCTGTCAGGCGTGTCACGTCTTCCGAACTGCGCACGCTCACGCGAAACACGTAGAGCTTGGGCAGCGGCGTGCTCTGCTCGGCCTGGGCCAGCGTGACCGGCGAGGCGCGCAACGCGAACGACAGTCCAAGCAGCGCCAACGCTACAACGCTGATGGGCAACAGGCTGAGAACAGCTCGATTGTGTTGGCGCATGCTGGAGACCCCTCACCCCGGCCCTCTCCCCCATGTCGAGAGGGAGTTGGGGCTGGATTATAAAACAAATCCTCCCGCAGGTTTCAAACGTTACGGGAGGATCGCTATTCGTTACCAGTGTCTTACAGTCGTCGCCCGAAGGCGACTCCTACCATCCGTTCTTAATCCGTTTGTCCGCTGCCAAGTCCGTTGATCACTTCTCGATCACAAACTCCAGCCCATCGCCCCGCCCGAACACTTCGGGGAAATACATCTCTTCGGCGTGCGAGGGCAACACCTTGTACGCGCCGCTCAACCCGGCGCGGATTTGATACGTGTACTCGTAGGTCCCCGCCGGCAGGTACGAGGCGAACAGCACCGCCTTCTCGTCGCGCAGCTCGGTGTGCGTGAACCACCACCAGCCCCAGCCCTCGTAGAGCGAGTACGGCGAAACCTGGTTCAGCTCAGGCGCTTCATTGATCTGGCTGGTCGTCTTGAGCGAGGTATCCACCGGGTCCGCGCCGGCCGGGTACGGGTCTTCGATGCGAACGTAATACAGATCGGTTGGCGCGACAATGCTCAACTTCACTTGCAACACGTCGCCGACTTTGGCCTGCGTCACCGGCGTGCAGGGGATCGGTTTGTCGGAGGCATCTCCAGATGCCGATGGTCGGCGACTGGAGTCGGGTCGGCGACTGGAGTCGCCTCCTACAGTGTTGAAACACTCATCGTTCGCGTTGAAGTACTGCCGCGCGACGCTAATGCCGCGCGTCAACGACTGGGCTTCCTCGACCGGCACGAAGGTCTCCAAATGCGCAGTGTAATACAACCGGCCCGTACCCGATTGCCCCTCGGCGGCTGTCATCTCGATCGCCAGCGCGTTGGCCTGATCCAGCACCAGGTCCTTGATCTGCATTTGCAGCTTCACCGGATCGCCGAGCGTGTCCTGGCTGCCGACGCCGTTATCCAGCTCTACATCGTTGAGTTTCACGTCCCAGCTGTAATCGGCCTGGAGCTCGCCCGTCACCTTCATCCAATCGGTCAGCGCGATCAGCGCCCAGGCCGTCTCCTGCGTCGATTCCCAGCGGCCGGCGGTGCGGGCGACCATCAACCAGCGCACGACGTTCGGCGCGAGACTGTTCTGCGGATCGAGCCGCGCCAGCGCGTCGAGGACGATCGCGGTCGAGCGCGTGTCGGTGTTCCAGTTCCAGTAATCGATCTCTTCCTCTTCCCAATGCGCGCCGGTCGCGCTCAACTTCGCCGCGTTGTTCAAATCGCTCAGCAAGGTATTGATACGTGAGGCGCTGTTGGATGCCGGATCGAGGTTCAGCGCCAGCGCCAGGTACGCCTGGGCGTAGTGGCTCAAAAGCGCGCGCTTGCTATCGTACAACGACACGGCGGCATCGGTCTGCGACGCTCCCGCTTCGGCCAGCACGTACAGGATGAAGGCTTGCCGGTTCGCATCGGGCGTCTTATTGAGGCGCGTCGTCTGGATCAGCTGCCGGCGCAGATAATTCAGTGCCCGATCCAGCACCCGCTCATCAACCGAGAAGCCCGCTTCCTTCGCTTTAACCAGGCCGAGCACGACGTAAGCACTCGTCGTGGGGTCCGACTTCTCGTTGACCCACCAGCCCCAGCCGTCGTCGGTATGTTGCTGGTTGTACAGTCGTTGCAGGCCAACGCCAACGAGTTGTTGCAGCTTGCTTTCGAGTTCCGCATCGGCCAGATCGAGTTCCTTCAGCGCGCGATAGGTGAGCACGTTCGGCAGGAAACGGCTGACCGTTTGCTCAGTACATTCGTAGGGGAAGTGTTCGAGATACGTCAAGCCTTCGACCGACGCCGACGCCAGTGAAGGATCGAGCTGTACGGTCAGAGCGCCCTGCGTCGTGTCGATGCGTTTGGGCAGCGCGACAACTTCGGTGATCGCCTCGGGCGCGTCGGTGTTCTCATCGAGATCGAGCACACCCGCCGTGCCCACGGTCTCCGGCGTGCTATACCTGTAGATCGGCAAACGCTGATCGGGCGGCAGGCCGGCTGGCGGCTTGCTCGCATCGGACAACCCGCCGCCGCGCGCTGAGAAGGTCAGGTCGGCCCAGCCGTGAGCGGCATCTCCAGATGCCGACTGGAAATCCAGCACGGTTGCCGGCCACTCGACCCGCACCTGACCGCCCGCCGCAACCTGAACCGTCTGGCGTGCCGGCGCATCGAGCTGAATACCCGTCCCTTCCAGCGTGACATCCACATCCATCGATGTGCCGGTGTTGTTGTGGACGATAGCAGCCAGATTGGCGCGATCGCCGACGACGAAGAAGCGCGGCGTGAGCGGGCGGACGAGCAAGTCCTTCGTGCTCAACACATCGACTTGCCCCTCTCCGACGAGCGTATCTTTCGTCACCGCCTTCGCGCGCATGCGCCACGTAGTGAGGTTATCGGCCAGCTGCGTCGAGATGATCGCTTCGCCGTTCGCGTCGGTCGTGACGGTCGCGTTCCAGTACAGCGTTTCGGGGAATTGCTGGCGCACAAAACTGCCGCCCTCTTCGGCGGGCGCGCCCCCGCCGCCGCCCTTGCCTTCTTCGGCAAACTTGATGTTGATGCGATCGACCGACAACACCAGCGCCGCGCTCGTGCGAATGCCGAGGCCTTGCTCGCCGTAATACTGCCGATCGAGCGGCTGCGCCAAATCGTCGAGCAAGCTCAGCACCGATAGATCGACCAGCCCCAGCGAGACCTCGGCCTGAACCGGCTCGCCGGCGAAGTCGGCGACCTTGATCGTGTACGTCACCGGATCGCGCGGGCCAAACTTGTAGGAGGCATCTCCAGATGCCGATGGTCGGCGACTGGAGTCGCCTCCTACAGAATCGCCTCCTACAGGCGTGATGGATACATTCAACATCTGCTGTTCGATGCTCACGTTGAACGAGGCGTAACCCACGCGGAACGACGGCACGGGGTTCGTGTCGTCGACGCCTTTGACGATCACGATCGAGACGAAGGCGTTGGGCGCCATGTCGGGCGTGATCGGAATATCGAGCACGTCGCTGTTGGAGCGGAGCGTGACGAGGCGGTGTTCGATGATGCGCGCGCGTTCGATCGTCAGCAGCGCCGTGACCTGGCCCTGGAACGGCGACGGCACAAGCACCTGGGCCGTTTCGCCGGGCGCGTAGTCTTTCTTGTCGGCGACGAGCTGAATGCGATCGTTGTTCTGCTGCTGCCACGACACGAACTCGCCCGACGACACCCACACGAAGGTGGCCGAGCGCACGGTGTTGCCATCGGGATCGCGCCCGGTCGCGACGACGCGATACTGCCCGCCGGTCGGCGGCGTGAACGACACTTGCGCCTCGCCGCCTTCGGTCGTCGTCGTGCTGGTAGTGAACACTGCCGTATCGGAGAAGGTCGAAGTCCAGAACACGTTGCCGAAGTCGTCCTGCTCCTGGACGTTGAACCACTCGCGCTGGTAGAACACCACGTCGAGGTTCGCCTGGCCGTAGGGATCGCCGCCCCAATTGACGGTGCGGACATTGATTTGGAGCGGCTGCCCGGCGTTGCCGACATACTCTTCGGGTCGCAGGCCGATGTAGAACAACCCCTTGTGCACGATGACTTCGACGCGGGCCGAGACCGACTGATCGTTCACGTCGATCACCGTCGCTTCCAGGCTGAAGCGTTGACTGCCCGCCTTCTCGTCGAGATTAGCCGGTAGTTCGACGACGAGGTGACCTTGCGCGTCGAGCTCGCCTTCACCCGATGCGACGACCTCGCTGCCGCCGAAACCGCTCTCGGAAAAGTAGTCGACGTCGTTCCAGTCCCAGTAACCGGGGCCGGTGTAACGATCGAAGAAGTAGTCGTTCGACACGGCGGTCCAGATCACCTTGCCGCCGCTCAACGCGCCGCCGAAGAAGTAGTTGGCCTGCACGTCGAACTGGATCGTCTCACCCTGCGCGTACTCATCTTTGGCCGCCGTCACTTCCACCTGAAATTCGGGCCGGCGATACTCGGAAACCAGGAAGGGCTGGCTATACGTATTGACAAAGCTCTCGCGGCCGGCGCTGGCCGGGATCGGGATGCGGGCCTGAATCGAGTAGTAGCCCAGCCCGGCTTCCTCGGCCAGCATGAAGTCGGTGTTGAAGGCGCCGAAGTCGTTGAGCGGCAATGTGGCGCTGTAAACCTCGGTCCCGTTCGGATCGAAGATCGAAGCCTGGATTTCGTTTAGGCCCGAATCGATCGAGTAACGCGCGTTGTCCTGCGCGCGGACGATGCCCTTGAAGTGCACCGTCTGTCCGGGCCGGTACAGCGGTTTCTCGGTGTAGATGTAGACGTTGTACGGATCGGTGAAGTAGGAGGTCGGCACGCCGAACTCATAACCCTCGATCCCGCTCGACCAATCGTTGAGCGCGACGCCAAATGGCGTATCGGGCGAGCCGGGCGTCCCGACGATGGCGTACTTGGTCTCGAACGGATCGCGCTTCTCGATCCAATCGATCGCGTACAGGCCGTCGGCGTCCGTGCGGCCGCCGCCGATGTCGGAGAACTGGGCGTTGCGCAGCGAAACCTGCGCGCCGTTGAGCGGCTGGCCCGATTGCAAATCGGTGGCCCACACGAGCGCCTCGCGCTCGGCGCTCTTGAACGTGACATTCGTATTCGCGACGACCAGCAGATGCCGCGAGACGCCGCCCCAATCGAGTTTTGGTTGTTCGGGCGACGAGATGCGCAGGAAGTAGATACCGGGCGCGAGCGCGCCGGCGCCTGCCTGTGCCTCGCCTTCCGGCGGGGCCACCAGTGGAATCCGCCTGATACCGCGCTCGTTGAGCGGCGCTTCGACCGGGAGCGACCAGGCGCGAATCGGGCTGCCGGACACCGGCGTGCCCTGTTCCCACAACTGCCATTGGTTCGGCCCGCTCAGTTGTGCAAACTCTTCGAGCGAGACGGCATATAACGTAAAGTTCAACTGCGAGACGTTGCGGTAGCTGGCATATACGACGGTGTCGGTATAGACGTTGTACACGCCGAAACGACCCGGCACGTTGAGCCAGGCTTCGGGATCAAGCGCGCGAGTCGAGAAGCGCACCACCTGATCTTGACCCAGCCGGCCGCCCCACGGATCGGCGATGTCGCCATCGATCGTCACCTCAAACGAGGACGACGGCCCGGCGCTGAAGGCATACACGTAGCGGTTGTCGAAACTGGAATAATAGGTATATACGTCCGTTACCGAAACCGGCGGCGTGGCAGAGACATTGGGGAACAACGTTTTCTCGTCAACCGGCGCGCTGAAGTAAATCTCAAGCGCAGAATACGGATCGACCGCCTGCCGCCCGTCGAATGGATCGGTGCGGATGATGCTCAACGGCGGGACGGTGCGGAACATCCAGGCATGATCGGACTCGGTCGCGCTGCCGCCGCCGATCGCCTGCGCCCCGGCGGCGATCCGGGCGGTGTACTGCACATCGCGATCGAGCAGCTGTGTGGGTGTGAAGATCAGCGTCGAGTCAGTCGGCCAGCCGAAGCTGCCTGACACGCTCGACCCGGAATCGCTCGTCAACGAAAAGGCGGCCTGCGCCGATTCGCGATCCATCCGCTGGTTGAAATCGACCTGGAGAACGCGATCGAGCCAGATGCCGGTTTCCGAATCGCCCGGCTGGGTCGAGACGACTTGCGGCGGTTGAGTCGAGAACGACCAGGTGTAGTCTTGTCGCAGCAGCGCGCCGGAAGGATCGACCAACCCGGCGTTCACTTTCGCCGTATAGGTCGTCCCGGCCTGGAGCGGTTCTTCGGGATGGAAGACGTAGATCGAAGTGTTGAGCCATTCGCCTTGACCCGGCGCGGGCGGATCGAGCACGAGTGGCTGCGGCAGGCCGCCCTGCTCGGAGATTGCCGTCAACGGCACGACCGGCCGGTTGAACATTACCGTGATATCGCTGTCGACGGCGACATCGGTTGTATCGGGCGCAGGCACGACCTGTGTCACGTCGAGGAAACCGACGGCTTTGAACTTAAACAGGATTTCCTGAATCAAGTTCTTGCCGTTGACAGCCAGCGCGCTCGTCGCCACCTTCACCTCGTAGGTCGCGTCGCGCTCGAAACCTTCGCCCGTTGGAATGATTCGCAGCAGCGTATCGTTCTCTTCCCACTTGACGGTGTACGGGACGGCGGGGGTGATCGACAGCGCCTGCTCGGTCGAGGCGCGATCCATCGACTTGTCGAACACCAGCATGATCGGCGCGCTGGTGGCTTGCTCTTCGCCGCGTTGCGGCGCGCGATCGACGATCACCGGCGGCAGTTCACCGGTGAACGAGATTGGCTTCTGGTTGGACAACAACACGATCCCGCCGACACCGAGAAGCACGGCGACGGCGAGGAGCGCCAGGATCAGCGGGCGGCGCGAGCGCGCGCCCGGCGCAAGGGGACTAGGCGGTTCGATGGGAGCGGTAGTCATGCGGTCATACTCCTACTCAGGGAGTGGCGAACGGCTTGAGTCATTGTAGTGCCTCTGCCCACAAGTGGCAAGAAGCACACATGGGTAGATATCCAAAATTTCAGGAGCAACTGATATTGATAACAGGACGTAGAAATTCTCGAAGAAGGTTAAGTTCATTACCCAACGACTGCCTGACGAGCGACCTATGCCTGATCGACGGAGGAACGCATCGGATATACAACGAATAAACGGATGGGCTGAATCGCCGCATCCGTTTATCCGTTAGCCAATCCGTTGCGTCATTCAATCGCGAACGAGACCTGCACTTGCATGCTCACTTCGAGCTGACCCGGTTGGATCGGCGCTCCGCCGCCTCCACCCAAGCCGGCGGCTCCGCGGTCATAGATGATCGGGCCAGGGCCGCCGGTAATCACTTCACTCACGACCACGATTTCACCCAACTCCACGCCGCTCAGCTGCGCCAGGCTTTGCGCCCGGGTCCTGGCATCGGCGATCGCTTTCTCGCGCGCCTCGGCCTGCAGCGCGGTGGTGTCTTCGATGCTGAAGAACACACCCGAGATGTTGTTCGCGCCGGCGGTTACGGCATCGCTCAGGATCGCGCCAACCTGATCCAGGTCACGGAGCTTCACCGAGACGCTGTTACTGACACGATAGGTGAACTCACCCGTCGGCGCACCGCTGCCCGGCTCATAGCGCTGCTCGGCGTAGAGGTTATAGTAAGCCGTCTGGATATCTTCCTCGGCAATACCAGCCTCCTGCAAAGCAGCGAGCACAGCCTGCATCTGCGTCTCATTCTGGCTGGTTGCTTCCTCGGGCGAAGCCGCCTGGGTATCTACGCCGATCTGCGCCGTAGCCAGATTGGGGGCCGCCGAGGCCGAGCCGCTGCCGACCACCGTCACGCTGCGCGCCGGCGCGCCAGCGCTCACCTGACTCGTCGGGCGCGCTGCCGCAGTCGGGATCGCACTGACGATGATGGCCGCGATGATCGCAATCACGGTCAATCCACCCACTACAAAGTACCACTTGCCGTTCTGTACGTTAGACATGGTTAATCTCCTCTCCAATATGTGCACGGTAAATGTGCCTTGTTTCCGGTTTTCAGACGAGCCTTATTCCTGAAAAGTTCCGATTAGAGGCGCAGTTGCGCACCGTCAAAATTGTGTTACATTATGGTAAACATCCGGTATAAAGCCGCTTCTGGTGACCAAACTCCTACATATATCAGCTGTACGCCATGCTATACTGCTCGCGGTTACAGGTGCCGAAAGGTCAGTGGCAGATGAGTCGATCACGCTATTCCCAAGGCTTACAACGCCTCGGCGCGGAGCGCGGCCAGAGTCTGGTCGAACTCGCCCTCTTCATGCCGATTTTCATCCTCATCATCGCCGGCATTGTCGAGATGGGGTACTTCATGATCCGCTACTTGGACATCCTGGATGCCTCGCGCGAAGCCGCGCGTTTCGGTGCGGACCTTGACCCGGTCGGGACAGCCGGCCCAAGCGGCAACCCCTCTTACAACCCGGCCTACAATCACAACTCGCCTGCGTATTCCGGCGCAACCGTCGACTGCGGCGCCACAGAGGAATTCTATACGGCCGTCGCCTGCTATGCTCAAGACAGCATGTCTGAGGAACTCGATCCGGATAACGGCTACGACGATGTCGTCATTTCCGCGTTCACGATTCGCGACGGCGGCGACGTGTGCAACGACTGGCGCTGGCCCGATCGGATGGAGCCCCCTGTCGACGACGAGGGCTGGTCGTACATGGGCAACCAATTCTCCAGGTTTTCTATCGCCAGGGTGAATGAGCTGATTCCCGACGGTTCGCCTCCACAAGGGCTTTTAATCCTTGAGATGTTTTACCAGCACCGGCAAGCATTAGGGTTGCCGTTCTTCACTGTCTTTGTGCCGCGCGATATCGGCATCTACGTTTTTACCATCATGCCGAATCCGACCGCCGGTTCGCTGGAGTGTCCATAAGGTCTGGAGTTCGTCCATGTTGAAGTCTGCTCACTCTGCTCATTCGCGTGAAACCGGCCAGGCCATCATCCTGATCGTCTTCGTGTTCATCGGCCTGCTGGCCGCCGTGGGCATTGTCGTCGATCTGGGGCGCTACCTGGTGGCAACCACGCAGCTGCGGCGGGCGGCTGACGCTGCGGCGCTTGCCGGCGCGGCGCAGTTCCGCGTGGCCGGCTCGACTCTCACGCCCGAGGCGGTATACGACAAAGTCAACCGGGCCGCGCGCGCCTCGTTGAGTGTGCATGGCGTGGCCACGCCGACGCTGGAGAGCGATTTGTGCCCAGTCGACGCGACAGAGGGCACTTGCGTTGCAACTGGCTTGATCGATCCATCGCTGATCACCAATCCGCCCAGCAAGAAAGTGCGCGTCAGGCTCGCTGAAAATCTGCCGCTAGTCTTCTTACGCCTGGTCGGTATCAACTCGGTACCCATCAGCGCCGAATCCACCACCGAAGCCGCGGCCGTAGATGTTGTGCTGGCGATCGATACCTCCGACTCGATGGCTTCGGATACGCTCGCTGCCCAGGGGTCGGGTATTGGCGACTATCAGAAGGTATATGCCTGCGATCACGTCACTACCAACCCGCTCAATACCGACTGTTATCCGTTTTACGAAGTGAAGGCGGCCGCGCTGTCTTTCCTGGACTATTTGTCGGCCGGCTACGATCGTGTATCCGTGATCCCGTTCGCCCTGGAGGCAGGCTACTGCATCAATGTCGGCGATGTCTGGCCGTACTGTGCCGCGTCGGCGTATAACAAATACGTTCCGTTGACCACCGATCTCAACGCGGCGCGCACCTTCCTTGCGAATTTGGACATTGCTATCCCGGCATGGGCCGGTTCTCCACCGCCCTCCCCCGCGCCGCCCTGTCCCAGCTATCAATCTCCTTATTACGATCCGCGCTTATGCACCAACACCAACATCGGCGCCGGCCTCCGCGCAGCGGCGACAGAGTTGCTGAAAGAGTTCGACCCGAACTATTCGGTCATCGATGTGAACGCCGGCCCGAACCACCCTTCGAAAGAACGCCTGCGCGTCATCATCCTGCTCACCGATGGCGCAACCAATGCGTCCGGGCTTGGCGCAGAAGGCGCCACCTATGGCGAACCGGATGGTCTGCCGGGCTTAGCGGTGCAGGGCTTCTGCCCGCGCTACACCTGGGTCTACCCGCCCACCGCACCCTTCTGCCGCGCCGTCAATCCGGTGTTGACCGGCCCGAAAGCGGATATCCTGGCCAGCCGGCATATTTCGGGCAGTGTGTACTATGATGCGGTCGACTATGCGCTGGACTGGGCAGATTTTGCCATGCTCAACGAGGAAGCCGACGGCAACGGCATCGTCATGTTCACGATCGGACTGGGCAACCAAGTTATCACTGCGCCCTTCGGCGATCCCGTTGTCGGCGAGAAGTTGCTGCGCTACATCGCAGCCGGCGGCGACGACGGAAGGCTGGAGACGGATCCCTGCGCCGGGATACCCAACTCCACATTAGCTGAACCAAAGAGTTGCGGCAACTACTACTTCGCTCCATCCGGGCCGCAGCTGCTCAATATTTTCAAGGCCATCGCGGGGCGCATCTTCACCCGCATCAATCAGTAGCAAGGCAGACTGCCATGAACACGACTCAACTCTCTCACTCGCAGCGGTCGCGCGGCCAGGCGCTTCTGGAATTCGCGCTCGTGCTGCCTATCTTGCTCTTGATCATCTTCGTGATCATCGAGTTCGCGCGGCTGTTCCAGGCCTGGCTGGTGATTGAAAACGTCGCCCGCATGGCGGGCCGCTATGCCGTCACCGGGCAGTACGGCGACGGGAACTGCCCGGTCAACGACCTGGGCGTCCCCGATTGCACGACTGAAGACGACGAAGACCTCGCGCGCACAGCCAGTATTCGCCAGGTAGGCTACACCAGCGCCGCCGGTATTATGAATGACAAGACCCGAGCCGTTCCACGCAACAACCGCACCTTTTACCGGGTTGTCATTTGCGGCGATGGCGCTCCAGACACCAACGACGATGGCAGCCCTGATATTGGCTGGGACGAGCAAGGCCAGGTAACTGGCGCTGGCTATCCGCAGTGCGTCAATTTCGTGACTCGAACCGAGGCTGAATTCCCCGGAGCTCCCGGCCGGCGCGTTCTGATCTACGTCGAATTCGATCACCCGCTGATCACGCCGCTGCGCGCCATTGCCGATTGGCTGCCGCTCACCGCCCGGCGTGAAATGGTGGTCGAAAAGTTCCGCGCCGTCCGCCTGGCTGGCGTGCCGCCGACAGTTTCGGTCCCGTCGCCGACGCCGAGCGATACCCCCACGCCGAGCGCGACGCCGTCGCCTAGCGCTACCTCTACGCCCACCTATACGCCCACGCCTAGCATGACGCCCACACCCAGTCGGACGCCGACGCGAACAGTGTCGCCTACGCCGTCACGTACACCCACCCGCACGCTTACACCCAGTCGTACGCCGACCCGGACGGCGACGCGCACCCCGCGACCGACCCGTACACCCACCGCGACGTGTCGACCGGGCCAATGCACGGCGACGCCGACGCGGACGAGAACGCCCACCCGTACCCTGACCCGCACTCCGACGCGGACGCGGACTCCAGGCCCGACATCGACTCGGACACCGACGAGGACCTCACCGCCGGTGACACCGCCGACGATCTGTTACGACTGCTGACCTTCAGGTGGGCGCGTACAATCGGGTGGGGCAGACTCTGACCAGCAGACTGCCCCACCTTTGTTAATCGATGAGGTTGACGATGCGTTGTCTCCGAGTGATCATCACCCTGGCCGCAGCGACGGCGGCGCTGATCGTGTTTACGCTGACCGTTCAGGCAGGTGTAGTCTCAGCTGCGCAGACACACTCGCGCTCCACACACAACCGTCTCGATCAAGACCCCACCTTCACCCGGATTCAGACCATCACGCTCGTCACCGCACCCCCCGAAGCGACGGCGCTCACGACGATCTGGGAAAACCGCTGGCTGGACCTGAACGGATCGTTTCTGTATTATTTGCCCGCCGATTTCTCGAACATCAACGTTACAGGCGGCAGCTTCAACGTCGTCACGAACTTCACCCCGCCCTACACGTCCAGCTTCAACGAGGTCTTCACGAACCGAATCGCGTTGGCGCCCACCGTCGGTCAGCCGCTCTATCTCAGCTACCGCACCAACAGCCGCGCCGTCCGGCAGGGCAACCAGTTCGTCATCGTACTGCACGCCAACAGCTCGCAGCCGAGCTACTACAAGACCACCCTCCTGTTCAACCAAAGCGCCTACAAGTTCATCGGCTATTTCGCCGATCCAGCTGATACTTTGCAGTCGGTCATCACCACGCCGCTGACCACCTCGGGCGGCGTCTACTGGGGACCGCTTGCCCTGTCCGCCGCGGATCGGATCGATCGAGATATCGTGCTGGGGGATGTGCGTCTGCCGATCGACCTGGCCATCCAATCGGCCAGCGTGATCCCGTCGAGCGATAAGCGCTCGGTGCAGGTGAACGCGACCATCGTCAACAATGGCAGTGTAGAAACCGGCGGCCTGTTCTTCATCGAACTGTACGACCGCCCGGCCGGCGCGCCCCCGCCCAACGGCCCTGGCGATCACGCAGGCGGCGCCTGCCGCGACCCGCAGTGTTCCTCCTATCGCAGCAGCAACTACAACTACCACGACTTGCCACGCCTGGGACAGAACCAAACGAAGTCGTTCGTTTTCAACTACCAGTTCGAAGTCGGCGGCTTGCGCACGCTTTATCTGCAAGTGGACTCCTTCGAGTTCGGGACGAACTACGGGCTTATCCTCGAAGTCGATGACAACACCGCCAGCTACAACAACATCAGGAATCTGGGCAGCTACCCGGCCGTGGGCAAGACCTACCTACCCCTCATACGCAAGAGCCAATAACCACACTATGGGCCCCAAAGTCCTCATCGTCGACGACGACACCTCCATCCGCACCGCCCTGGAAGTCTTTCTACGCGACGCCGGCTACGAACCCTTCTCGGCGCCCAACGCCGCCGAAGGACTGCGCCTGTTGTATAGCGAGCGCCCCGCCCTCGTCCTGCTGGATGTCGTCATGCCGGGCATGGATGGCTGGGAAATGGCGGCGCGTATTCGCGAGCTGTCCGATGTGCCGCTAATCATCATCAGCGGCCGCGATACCGAGTCGGACAAACTGCGCGGCTTCCGGCTGGGCGCCGACGACTACGTCACCAAACCTTTCAGTCTGGTGGAACTCGGCGCGCGGATCGGCGCCGTGCTGGCCCGCGCGGCCAAGTCGGTGCGCGGGCATGAGCGCCGCCAATACCTCTTCAGCGATCTGACCATCGACCTCGACCGGCATCGTGTCATGCGCGGCGACCAGGTGATCGACATGACGCCGACCGAGTTTCGCTTGCTGCAAGTCCTGGTCGAGAAGGCGGGCGACGCCGTTTCGGAAACGCAGCTGCACGAAAGCGTTTGGGGCAACTTGCGCCAGCATAACGCCGGCTACGTCCGTCGCTACATCTGGTTCCTGCGCCAAAAACTCGAGCGCGACCCCACTCACCCCGAGCTCATTCACACCGTCCGTAAGTTCGGTTACCGTTTCGGACCGGAATAAGAATCCCCAGTTTCTGTGAGTACCGGCTACCTATCTACCTGTCTACCCTTATCAAGTAGACAGGTAGATAGGTAAATGGGTGAGTTTCAAACGCCAAAATTCCTCACAGCCATCGCCGCGATTGTCTGCCCGATACTGATCGAAGCCGTCGCGGCCGGGGAGGGCGCGTTCAGAACGTGGATCATCTGCTCGGTCTCGACGATGCGGAAATCATCCACCAGCGCCCCGTTTGGCTCGAGTGCTTGCGCGCGCACACCCGCGCCCGCCGGGCGCACGTCGTCGAGGCGCAAATCAGGCGCCAGCCTTTGCAGCGCCCTTACAAAAGCGCGTTTACTGAAGGAACGGTAAAACTCCCCCAGCCCGGTTCGCCAATAGCGGCGCGCCATGCGCCAGAACCCGCCATAGGCCGCAAAACCTCGCGTGTCGCGCGCCGAGAAACTCGAGCGGCGATAGCCCTCGCGCTTAAAGGCGAGCACCGCATTCGGGCCGGCTTCGACGCCGCCGTGAATCATCCGCGTAAAATGGACGCCGAGAAAAGGGAAGCGCGGATCGGGCACCGGATAGATCAGGTTCTTCACCAGGTGCTGTCGATCGGGCACCAGCTCATAGTATTCGCCTCGAAAGGGGATGATCTGCAGCCGCGGATCGACGCCGCACATTCGCGCAATCCGATCCGATTGCAGCCCGCCGCAGTTGATCAGATGGCGGCACTCGATTGCCTCTTTGTCGGTTTCGAGGATCAGCGCATCGGGCCTGCGGCGGAAACGGCGCACGCGCGAGCCGATGCACACCGCGCCGCCCGCTGCCTGCACCTCATCGGCGAAGGCCTGCGCCACCTGCGTGTAATCGACGATGCCGGTTTCCGGCGCGAACAGCCCCGCGATGCCGGCCGCGTGCGGCTCATACTCTCTAATCTCTTCAGCGCGCAACCGGCGCAATCCCTGCAAGCCGTTTGCCGTACCGCGCCGCTCCAGTTCGGCCAGCGCCGGCAGCTCCCCGTCGCGCGTCGCAATGACGACTTTGCCGCAGCGATCGTGCGCGATCTGGTGCTCCGCGCAGAAGCGATACAACGCCGCGCGACCCTCGACGCAATTGCGCGCCTTGAGCGAACCGGGCTTATAGTACAGGCCGGAGTGAATCACGCCGCTGTTGTGGCCGGTTTGATGCGCCGCGAGTCGATCCTCCGCTTCAAGGACGACGAGTGACAGGCGACGCTG
Organism: Anaerolineae bacterium; assembly: GCA_035292585.1. Lineage (GTDB taxonomy): Bacteria > Chloroflexota > Anaerolineae > Fen-1058 > Fen-1058 > DASSFZ01. The sequence continues at coordinate 59,514 of DATDPU010000027.1, forward strand.
CTCGACAAGCGCCCGCGCCGTCGCCAGACCCACAATGCCGCCGCCGATGATGGCAATGTCGTATCGCATCGAAGCTTCTCCACGAAAGTCTTGATTGTTAACCACCAAGCCACCAAGAACCTTCAGAACTTTCTTCGTGCCTTGGGGCCTTCGTGGCTGATTTTCAGATAGCTTAGCGGTCCTACAACGAAATCGAGCCTTCAGCCGGAACTCGATGCCTACTTGCCTGCTACTCGTCCGCTTCGGCAGCCTGGCGCAGAACTAAGAACGCCTCTTTGAGCGGCTGACTGACGGCGCTTTCAGGCTCGGCTAACACCAGCGCTTGATAAGCCTCTAAGTAGGCGATCCGAAGCCGGTGAAAGAAGTGTAGGAAGTGACGCAGGAAGCCCATGCAGTCCAGAATCAGTACATCACGAAATCCGTAGTTTAGCCCCCTGCTTGCGCCCCCTTGTGGGGTTGTGGGCGGCAAAAACGGGCACAAGGCCCTAGGCTACGGGACGTTTCGTGAACTACTGAGAATGGCCATGCGTTGATCCTTATTCGTCCATAATGCCTCCACCCGTTTGCCTTTCGTCGAGTGGATCGTCTTCTCAGGCGCGATGCTCTTGCTCCACTTGGGAGGAGGGTACAACTCGTCCATTAGCTCACATTGATAATTTGAGATTGCCGCCATACCCTGAACAGCATTCAGCGCTCGCGCCAATTCTCGATGTTCGTCATCAGTCAGCTCATACCCGTAAGAACTGTGATCGCCTCGCGTCAGGTGGACATAGGGCGGATCGCAATAAAACAAGGTTTCGGGCGCATCGTATAATCGAATGACATCTGTAGCCGGGCGGTTCTCGATCTGCACGCGCAGCAAACGTTCGGCAATCTGCGGCAGGTCTTCAACGCTGCCCAACCAGCGACTGATGACCCCGCTCATCCCCGAGCGGCTCGTGTTCTTGCAATTCGCCCAACGTCCCAGACTTGCTTTCTGCGCCAACCCGGTGCGAACCTGTCGGGCGCGAACATAGAAACGCCGTGCTCTTTCGAGCGGAGTGAGATTCGGATCAATGACGCAGGCCATACTGAACTCTTCGCGCGAAAAGGGGGTCAGGCCAATCGCTTCAATCAGCCTGTCTTTATCGTCCCGTAAGACGCGAAAGAAGTTCGCGACCTCGCCATCCAAATCGTTGTAAGTTTCAACGGGTGCTGGCGCGCGGTTGAGCAAGACCGCTCCAGATCCGGCAAAAGGCTCGCAATAGTGGTGGCAGGTCGGCAGCAGGGGCATCAGCCAGTCCAGATGCGAATATTTGCCTCCGTACCAACCAAAGGCAATGATCTTCTTCGTCCGCAGACCAACGACCGGAGGCGGAGCCGTTTTCTTGGGTCGAGTATAGCGAATGTCTCTGGCAGTGTTTCCGTCGCTGGAGGAATCGGTGGTAAATAGAGCGCGTTGCTGTTTCAAACTCACCTGGCGCTGCGCTGGCTTACGGGTCTTCGCCATATCGAGTTTTTCCTTTCCCCGAAACATACGCTCCGGCTGAAGCCCCGACTCTTCGTCGGAGATAGTCGTCGTCAGAGACGACTCCTACTCGATCGCCACAATCTTGAACACCATCTCGCCCGCCGGCGCCTTGATCCGCACCGTGTCCCCAACCTTCTTACCCATCAACGCCTGCCCCAACGGCGATTCGTTGCTGATGCGCCCTTTCGCCGGATCGGCCTCCGCCGCGCCGACCAGCATGAACGTCTCCGGGTCATCCGTCCCATCTTCGTTGACCGTGATCTTGGAGCCGATGCGCACCTCGCCGCCGCTCTGCTCCTCGATCAGCGCGACGTTGCGCAGCATGCGCTGAATATCGCGGATGCGGCCCTCGACGAAGGCTTGCTCTTCCTTCGCCTGGATGTAATCGGCGTTCTCCGACAGGTCGCCCTGGCGGATCGCCGTGTGCAGCCGATCCGCCAGCTCCTGCCGCTTCGTCGTCGTCAGCAGCGCCAGCTCCTCTTCGAGTTTCCGTTTGCCTTCAGGCGTCAGGTAAGTCGGTTCACTGTGATTCATCTTTTCCGTTCACCTCTTGTTCGATGAGTACCCGCCGCAACACTTTGCCGACGAAACTCTTCGGCAAATCGCGCCGAAATTCGATCTCCCACGGCACGGCCCAGGCCTCCAGCCGCTCGCGGCACAACGCGATCAGCTCATCCGGCGTGGCCGATTCGCCCTCGCGCAGCACGACGAACGCTTTCACCTTCTGGCCGGGCGGCGTCGCCGGCACGCCGACGACCGCCACATCCTTCACCTTCGGATGCTCGAACAACACTTCTTCCACGTCGCGCGGATACACCTGATACTCGCCCGCCAGGATCATCTCCTTCTTGCGGTTGATGATCGAGAAATAGCCGTCGTCGTCCATCATCGCCACATCGCCGGTGTACAGCCAGCCGTCTCGCAGCACGCGATCGGTCTCGTCGCCCAGGCCCCAATAACCCAGCATCACCTGCGGCCCGCGCACCGCCAGTTCCCCGATCTGACCCGGCGGCAAGTCTTCGCCGGTCGCGAGATCGACGATCTTCGCTTCGGTGTTGGGGAAGGGTATCCCAATCGAGCCGACCTTGCGCCGCCCGTTGAGCGGATTGCCGTGCGTCACCGGCCCGGCTTCGGTGAGACCGTAACCCTCCACCAGCCGGCCGCGCGTGAGTTTCTCGAACGCCTCCTGCACCTCCACCGGCAGCGGGGCCGCGCCGCTGATGCAGGCGCGGATCGAGCGGATGCCGTAGCGGCGCACGCCGGGGAAATTGTTGATCGCCATGTACATCGTCGGCACGCCGGTGAACATCGTCGGGCGCGTCGCCTTGATCGTCTCCAGCACTTCGCGCGTCTGGAACGACGGCAGCAGGATCATCGTGGCCCCGACCATCACCGGCACGTTCAAGGCCGTCGTCAACCCGTAGATATGCGAGAAGGGTAACACGCACAGAAAGCGCTCTTTGCCTTCGCGCACGTCGGTGATCCAATGGCGCGTCTGGATCGCGTTCGCCGCCAGATTGCGATGCGAGAGCATCACGCCCTTGGGCCGGTCGGTCGTGCCGCCGGTGTAGATGATCAACGCCAGATCGTTGGGGTCAGGTTCGACTTCGGGGCGAACCGGCGGGTAGCGCCGCAGCACATCGCGCCACACGTGCAGGCCCGGCTCCAGCTCAAACTTCAGCCGATGCCCCTCCTGCGCCTCGCGCGTCAGCGTGAAGCCGGCGCGCCGCAGCAGCGGCAGGTAATCTTTGACGTTGGCGAAGACCACGTGCTCCACGCTGCTGTTTGCCAAGACCCGCTTGCCCAGCTCGCCGAATCGGGTGAGTGTAACCAGCACTTTCGCGCCCGAATCGTTCGCCTGGCGCAGCACTTCGTCGGCGCTATTCGTCGGGCTGGTGAACACGACGACCGCACCCGCGCGCAAGGCGCCAAAGTAGGCGATGGCCGTCTGCGGCAGATTGGGCAACAACAGCATCACCCGATCGCCCTTGTCGAGGCCCAACCCGCGCAGCGCGTTGCCCAGGCGATCGGCCTGGTCGCTCAGTTGCCGATACGACAATCGCGCGCCGAAGAATTGGATCGCCGTCTGGTTTGGAAAGCGCAACGCGGCGCTGCGCAGAAACCGGTGCACGGGCCGATTCGGGATCGCCGCCGTGTATGGCACACCGTTCTCGTAGTGTTTGAGCCAGGGCCGCGCCTGAATCAACTTGTCACGCGGAGCAGCCGCGCGCCGCGCGAACGAGCGCTTACCGTCGCCTTCGTCGATGAAGCGTGCGATGGCGCGGTTGACGGCATCGGCACGTTCCAGCATCACCATGTGCGCGCTGACCGGAACCTCCACGTGCTGCGCGCCGGGGATGCGCCGGGGCACTTCGCTGAAAACCGCGTGCGGGAAGACGATGTCCCGATGCCCGGTGATGACGAGCGTGGGCACGTGGATCTCTTGAAACAAATTCCAGCCGTTCCACTTCGACAGGTTATTATTGTGAAACGCCTTCAGCACGTGCGGCGGCGCGAACAGCGATCGCCGCACCAGGGGACGAATGGCATTCAGGATACGAACCGGAAAACGCAACAACAAGCGCGCCCAGGCATAAATCGAATACTCGCCCGCGGTCGAGATCAGCACCAGCCGGTCGAGCCGCTCGGGATGGCGGACCGCATATTCCGCAGCGAGCGCGCCGCCGAACGAGTGGCCGATCAACACAAACTTATCTTGCACGCGCAGCGCCGCGAGCGCCGCGTCGAGATCGGCCTGGACTTCGTCCATGCTGTACGCCGAGTTAGGCGCATCGCTACGGCCATGACCGCGCGTATCGAGCGCGATGACCCGGTTTTCGTCGGAGAAGAAGGTCAGCTGCTTGCGCCACTGCGCGGCGTGCCCGCCAAAACCGTGGACGAAGACCAGCGTGCGGCGGGCGGCTTCGGGATAGATGTCGAACGCGCTCAGCCGTACACGCGGCCGCTCGGACACCAACACTTCGGTGCGATACAGCTCGAGATCGATCTGCATGCTCCCCCTCCCCCTGGCGGTAAGGCAGATTATAGCATCACTACCTAAGCCGGCGGTAGACCTCCGAGATTTGGCTTGACCGTCCAGGCCGGCTCTAACCCGTGATCAACTCCATGACACTCAACCTCATTTCATGATACATTGAAGACCAGACCGGTTGATTTCTAGATGGGAAGATGCCCGTGATTCGCTTGCTGATCGTCGATGACCACCTGCTGGTGCGCGAGGGGTTGCGCACCATCCTATCGGGCGTAGAAGACATCGCCCTTATCGGCGAAGCGCGCACCGGCGACGAGGCTGTGCTGCAAGCGCGTCGCCTAGCGCCCGATGTAATCCTGATGGACCTCAACATGCCGGGGACGAACGGCATCCGGGCCACCCGCGAAATCCTGCGCCGGCAGCCCTCGATCAAGATCGTCGCGTTGACGGCCTATCTGGAGGAAGATCGTCTGGCCGGGGCCATGCAGGCCGGCGCAGTCGGCATCTGGACCAAGGATGTGGAGGTCGAGCAATTGCTGCGGGTCATTCGGGGCGCGCAAGCGGGGGAACGTTTGATCCACCCAGATGCGGTTGACCTGCTGCTGCGGGCGCAGCGGGCCGCTTCCATCGATCGGTTGAGCGAGCGCGAACACGATGTCCTGGAGCTGGTCGGCCAGGGCTTGGGCAACCGCGATATCGCAGCGCGCTTGAGCCTCAGCGAAACCACCGTCAAGGGACACGTGAGTCATATCCTGGCGAAGCTGGGACTGAAGAACCGCGCTCAACTGGCCTTGGCGGCCGCCCGGCGCAAAAGCGCGTGGTAGGAGAAAACCTCCGAGGTTTTAGTCGCTCAACCGATAGTCAGTTCCCTGCCACTGGCCCTGTCCCGACTTTATAAACCGCCTGCCAGGGCAGGTAGCGCGTGAACACGACATCCTCTGAAACCACCGCGCCAGCCCGCATCACCGTCCGCCTCACCGTCACATCCGCGCCATCCACCGCGTAATCGACTTGCTTCCGCTCACCTTCCGGCAGCGTCGGGTCTTCTTCGAGAATATCCGGCCCGTGCGGCTTGACGTTCTCGACGAGCGGTTCGCTCACGCTCACCTGGCGGCCATCGCCGGTGCTGTAAAACTTGAACGTCAACCGTCCGGCGGTTGTATTGACGTACGTCTCGATGAGCAGGTGATAGGGCGAGTCATTCTTGAACTTGAAATCGACTTCGGGGACGAACACCGTCGCGTCGAGGCCGGGCCCGAAACCGCGCTCGTACCACCCGACCCGATAGGCGTGCGGCCAGCGCTCGATGATCGGGTAGCCGCCGAGGAACGCCGCGCGAAACGCCGTCGTCGAGACCTGGCACACCCCGCCGCCGACGCCCTGCACCGTGCGACCATTGGCGATGATCAGCGCTTCGGCATAGCCGTCGTTCAGGCTCACATCGCCGAGGTACTGGCCGAACGAGAATACTTCGCCCGGCTTGACGATCACGCCGTGCAGCTTCGACGCGGCGACGGCGATATTCTGCGCGCGGGCCGCCGCCGACCCGGCAAAGAAGGTCTGCGCGGTGACGACGTTTTCGGTGATGCCCAGCGACGCGGCGGTGACGCCCTCCTTGAATTCAGCCAACATCTCCTTAACCGCGATCGGCGCGCGATGCTCGCCGCGTGTAATTGCCGTCTCGATCGCGGCCAATGTCGCGTCGGCGTCGAGCTCGCGACCGTCGGCGCTGGGCGCGACCACTTCCAATTCACGCGTGTCGTCATTGAAGACGAAGCGCGCGTTCGTCGGTTCGACCTTAATCTGGTTAGCCAGGTCGGTCAGGTCGGCGGCCAGTTCGTCGCGCGCCAGCGTAACGGCGAGTGAAGTCCCGTCGGCGGCCGGCGTCACGCGCGCCAGCCCGGCCAGTTGCTCCAACGTCATGTCCCATGACGCGACCGAATCGGTTGGGCGCGGATGCTCCAGATAGAGCGTGAATGGTTGGCTGATCAAGGTCTGGAGCTGCTGCGTCGCCGCGCTCACGTCGACGATCTGCGCCGGCCGATCGACAAAGACCAGATCGACCGTCGCCGGCTGCAAGGCGCGCGCGGCATTCGAGAGCAGCGCGAGCGTTGCCGCCACATCGAGTGTGCGGCCGTTCTGCGCCGGGGTGACCATCACGGTCAACCCGTCGAGCGACACATTCGCATCGCGCGGCTCAAGGTTCAACTCGGCCGCGCGCGCCTCAAGGTAAGCGGCGGCGGCCGCCGGATCGAGCGCGATGACGGGCGGGATGACCGCGCCGTTCGACAGCATATCGAGTTGAGTCGATAGCGCGCTCAACGCGGAATCGCCGCGACCCAACGCATACGCCGCCCGCGCGGTGGCCGCCAGGTCGATCCGGACGCCCAACGCGCTCGGCGCTACCGGCCAAGTCTGGCCGAAAGCCTGGAGCGTGAGGATCGGGTCGTTCACGTAAGTGAAGCGCTGAGCGAGCGCGCGTTCCGCCTCGGCGAGCGTCAGGCCGGATACATCGGCCTCCCACACGCGCGCGCCGGGCAGAATGCGATTGCCGTACGTAATCTCGAAAATCGCCAGCGCCGTGAACAGCGTCGCCAACAGTGCGGCTGCCGCAAAACTTATTCGCAGCAGCCAGGTTGAAAGGGGTAACGGGGATTTCAGGGTGCGGATTGGAGTTGCTGTGTTCATCACATTAGGATTCTAAGAGCTTTCGAAACTCGTCAATGTTGATGGCTGCCGCGCTGTCGCAACTCCTCGAAACCCGCCTGTTTTAGCGCGCGAACTAATTGTTGAGAATCGACGCGAGGGAGCTTATCGCTCATGCGGCTATCGGCACAGACAGCCGAGTGATGACCAAAGGCTCGCGTTCAATCGGGACGGGTTCTCCATCTTCAAGCATGCTCTCGACATGGAGCTCGATCGCCTCCGCGATATTGGCGCGGGTTTCATCGAGGGTTGCTCCATACGTGTGACAGCCGGGCAAAGTAGGAGCAAAGGCGTGGTAGCCCTCTTCGTCTGGCTCAATCACAACAGTAAACTGGTAAGTTATCATAGACACCCTTCTCCGCCCAATCGATTCCGAACTTCAGTGCTTCGCGCCATCAATCATACCACATAAGGTAGGATGCCAATAGTCACACGGGAGATTCATGCCGGATCACGACGTCTTCTTGAAAATATCGTCGAGCAGCGACTTCACCCGTTTGGCGCGTGCAGCCGTATCCTCAGGATCGACCTCGATCGATAACCGGACTTCGCCTTCACCCCGCTTCCCCGGCCATTTGATCGATTGGCCGTCCTCCAACTTGATCTGGCCCGATTTCTGCCACGCCCCGCGCCAGGCGCCCGCTCGGCCGGCACGCGCGACAACCGCCGCGCCGGAATGCGCCCCTGTGGGCAACTCGGCGCGCGGCAAAACCAGCTGCTGGTCATCGTCGAAAACGATCACCGCCAGGTCATCCTCAAAACGATCGATCACGCCTCTCAGTTCCTCAGCCATCCCGCGCCTCTAAAACAATCCCAATTCACCGCAGAGACGCGGAGCGCGCAGAGGAAAGCCTTTGTCCAACTCCGCGCCATCTGCGTCTCGGCGGTGAGACCACCCACATTCATACGTGGATAAACTCATCGGTCTGTCGTCACGTTCAACGTTGCGCCGTCCGTAGTGATCGTGATCGTCCCGCGCTCATCAGTGCGATACAACTCCACACCGTGCTGGTTGAGCCGATCGAGAATTTCCGGGTGCGGGTGGCCGTACCGATTACCCTCACCCGCGCTGATGACGCCGATCTGCGGCGCAACGGCGGCCAGGAACGCTTCGCTCGTGCTGCTGCGGCTGCCGTGATGCCCCACCTTGAGCACCACACTGCGCAGGTCTGCGCCGCCGGCCAAAATCGCCTGTTCTTCCTCACCTTCGGCGTCGCCGGTGAACAGAAAACTCACGTTGCCGTAGGTCAACTTTATCACGATCGAGGCGTTGTTGTTGTCGCCCTGCGCCTGCACGAACTCATCATCCGGCCCCAATACTTGAAGCTGCACAGCCGGATCGAATGGGATCGGCGTGCCGGTGCGCGTCTCGATCGCATTCACGTTCCCATCGCGAATATCGGCCAGGAAACGTTCGTAGACTTGCGTCGTGTGAACCTGGCCGGTCAAGGCGACAGTCTCTACCGGGAAGTTCTCCAGCACGGCCGGCAGCCCGCCGATGTGATCGGCGTCGGGATGGGTCGCCGCCATCATGTCGAGTTTGTCCGCGCCCCATTCGCGCAGCTGAGGGATGATCACGCCTGTGCCATCACTCGCCGAATTGCCGCCGTCGATCAGCAATGTCATGCCGCCGGGTGAACGCACGAGAATCGAATCGCCCTGGCCGATATCGAGGAAAGCGACGGTCAGTATGCCGCCGGTCGGCGGGAGCAGTGTCGGTGGAGGCGTCGCCGGGCCAATACAGGCCGAGAGCAACAACGCGACGATGACGAACAGCGTGAGATGTAATTTTCTCTTCATCCTTCAGCCCTCACCCTTCATCCTTCGTTCTTCGTTCTGCCCGCTCATACGCCTCCAGCTCGATCGACTGCGCTCGCCCGTCGCGATCGACCGTAACGCGCCAGCGCGGCAGCCAGGCCAGGCCAAACGCATCGACCCGGACATCCGTACGGCGGGGCGTCAGCCGCAACTCCTCGACCTGCTCCAAAACGTCAGCCCACTTCTGCGCCGCTTCGGCCACTTCTTCTTCCAGCGATTTGTTCAGCTCGGCCAGCATCTCTTCCAGGTCGGCCAGCTCGCCTTCCGAGTCTTCGATCTCGCGCTCGGCCCGACCGGTGTTGCCGCGTCGGCGCATGGCATAGGCCACGGCGTAGGATTGCCGCCGGCCGCGCAAAAAGTTCCACGCGGTTTCGGCCAGCGCCCAATTCTCTTCGCGCTTGCGCGCGTGATACTCTTCGGTATCCCGCGTCAGTTCGCGCCGCTCTTTGGCGATCTTCGTTTCCAACCGCGCGATCTGCGTGGCGTAGCTCTTGCGGATCTTGGCGATCTCGTCATCGCGCCTGGCGCGGGCGGCGTCTTCGCAGCGCACGCGGAATTCGCGCGGTTTGTCGCCCGGCTGGCCGGTAACCTTCAGCAGCGGGTGATACGGCACGCTGATCGAGACATGATGATACAAATAATCCGCGAAATCTTTTTGCAGCGCGGCAAACGCCCGCACGTTGCCCACGCCCGCCGGGAGCGACTCGAACTGCGCGTCATCCGCCGGAGGGGCTTGCAACGCCGTCGCATCGACTCCGATTGCCGGCGCCTCGCTCCAATCGATCAACGCGGCCCGCGTTCGCGCTTCCTGTAAGCGCGTCTCGGCGTGACGATAATCGATGCCGCGTTTTCGATCGGTGATGCGCACGCTGCCCCGACCCAGCCAGTGCGGCGCGTACACGAGCTGCTTGTCGGCGATCAACACCGTCGCGCCTTCGCGCTCCTCCCATTGCCGCACGGCCCACTCCACGGCGATCGTTGGCGGCAGGAAGAACTGCGGAATATCGGGAGGCAGAGTGGGAGGCTGGGAAGAAAGGGATGAAGGAGGAGGGAGCAGGGAGGAAGCTGGATTTTTGATTGCGGATTGCGGATTGCGGATTAGAGATGCGCTGACTTGCTGGCTCGCTGATGGTGAACGATCCGCTTGCGGCTCACCCTCCCCAACTCTAACTCCAAACCCTAACTCTAGCTTCAAATTCCGAATCTCTTGCTTCGTCAGCGGCCCGCGCAAATAGCTCATCGCCCAACGCGATTGGAATACGCTCGGATGCGTTTCGTGGACGTTGTGCAGCACGAACACGCGCGCCGGCAACCGGCTCAACGCCCGATCCAGCTCCTCGCGCTCCAGGCCCGCGCCCGATTCCGAGGCGACGCTCTCCAGACCTTCGAGCACGCGCGCCTTATCGCGCTCGGTGCGCAAGCGGCCGATGAACCACGCGCCGATGTTCGCCAAACCTTTGTAATCCAAATCGACCGGGTTCTGCGTCCCCAGCACGATGCCCAATCCCATGGCCCGCGCCTGCTTGATCAAGCCCAACAACAGCGCTTTGGTCGGCGGGTTCCGGGGATAGGGCGGGCAGTAGCCGAAAATCTCGTCGAAGTACAGCAGCGCCCGCAGCGTCGTCGTCCCGCCTTGCCGGCGCAACCAGGCGGTGAGCTGACCGAGCAGCAGCGTGATGAAGAACATGCGCTCGTCGTCGCTCAAGTGCGCCAGGTAGAAGATCGACGCGCGTGGGCGGCCATCCTCTGCGCGCAACAGCGACTCGATCTCAAGCGAGTGGCCGGAGCGCCACGTCTCGAAGCCGGGTGAGGCAATCAGGTTATTGAGCGCAGCCGCCAGTCCAAAACGATCCTTTTGCGGGAAGAACGCATCCAGCTCGAACACGCCGATCTTCGTCAGGGGCGGTTGCTGGATGGCGCGGATGAGCGCGGGCATGTCGAAGCCCGCGCCGCCCCGCCAGGCGTGCTCGAACAAGTGCGACAACAGAATGTGCTCGCGGCTCTGCACCGGGTCGGCCTCGATCCCGACCATCGCCAGCAGCGCCGCGACCACGCCGCCGATGCGCGCACGCAGCTCTTCCTCGTGCCCATCCCAGTCCAGGCCGGGCGACTCGACCGATTGCAGGATATCGACCGGCGCGCCGGCATCGCTGCCCGGCGTGAAGATTGTGATCGCGGCGCGCTCGCGCAGCTGGCGGACGCGATCGGGTGTGATGCCCCACTCGGCCCAACCGGATCGCCAGCGCTCGGCGACTTGCGCCGCCAGCGCCTGTGTCTCGATGCCCTGCTCGAACGCCTCTTCCGCGCTGACCCACGAGGCAAAATCGGCGGGCGTCGCATCGGGGAACGTGAGGATGAGATTGGAGATGTCGCCTTTGGGATCGATGATCAGCGCCGGGAGGCCGTCGATCAACGCCTCTTCGATCAGGTCGATGCCCAGGCCGGTCTTGCCTGATCCGGTCATGCCGAGGATCACGGCGTGCGTCGTCAGATCGCGCGTATCGAGCTGCACGACCTCGCCCGTGGCTTGGGTCGAGAGGTCAAACGTTTTGCCGAGATAGAGTTGCCCGCGTCGATCGAGGTCGGCCATGGAATGCCTCTGGTTTCTTAGAGCCTGTCTGAAAAGTTGCTCGAAGCCCGCGTCTCGCGGGCGTCCACCGCGAGGACGCGGTGGACCGAGCCCCATATTTTGAGGTTTTCAGACAGCCTCTTAGTTGGCTGGCGCTGGATTAGAACAATTGTACCAGAGGCGTAAGGGAAAGGCAACGGATAGGCCACGAATAAACGCATCAGATAGTCGGCGAATCAACCCGCTGGCATATCCGTTTATCCGTTAGCTATCCGTTGCCTATTCGAACGCATCAAACGCGAAGTGCAGTGGCCCGTTGCTGGCGAGCGCGGACGGTTGGGTGTAGTCCCACACTTCGCCGCGGGGATTCGTGATGCGCCCGCCGGCTTCTTCGACGATCACCTGCGCCGCGGCGCCGTCCCATGGTCTGAGCGCGAGATTGAAAAAGAGGTCGATCCACCCGGTCGCGAGGTAGGACAGCGCCAGCGCGGCCGAGCCGATGGCCCGCACACTGCGGCACTCCGTCGCCAGCCGATTGAGCAGCGCCAGCGAGCGCTGACGATCGGCGGGCAGGTGGCTCCAGTCGAGCGCCAGGATCGCATCCGATAACACACGCACATCCGACACGTGAATCGGCATTCCATTCAACCAGGCGCCCTGCCCACGCGCGGCGGTGAAGAGATGATCGCGCGACGGGTCATAGATCGCGCCGGCGGCAGGTTGCGCGCCTTGCACGACGCCGATCGACACACAGAAGAACGGCAGGCCGCGCGCGTAATTGGTGGTGCCGTCGATGGGATCGATCACCCACAATTGTTCGGCGCGGGCGGGCGGCGTCAGCCCTTCTTCGCCCAGGATGGCGGCGTGGGGAAACCGCGATCGGATCACGCCAACCGCGGCCGTCTGCGCGGCGAGATCGGCTTCGGTGACAATATCGCGAAAGCCTTTTTGGGAAACAACCAACGGCTTGTGAAAGCGCTCGAGCGCGACGCCAGCGGCAGTTCGTGCGGCTTCGATGGCGGTGTTCAGATAGGAGACATCCATCGTCAGGGCGCGAGGAGTTGATTGATGGCGTTCAGCGCCTGCTGGTGTGCGACAGCCGGCGTATCGCCGGCGGCAACCGCCAGCATCGCCTGCCGCGCGGCTTCCGCCACGCCGGGCCAGTAGGGCACCAGCGGATCGGCCTGGCCGAAGCGCAGCAGATCGAGCGCGACCAGGTAGTTCGGGTTCTCGCCGGATTGCTGCCTAAGCCGTTGCGCCGCCGAGGCGCGCAGCGGCAACTGACCCGTTTTCATCGCCCACACCAGGGTTTGATCGGTCGTAGCGAACCAGCGCATGAACAACCAGGCCGCCAACTGTTTTTCAGACGTGCTGTGCAGCATGATCCACGCCGGCCCACGTAAGTCCAGCGTGCGGGGCAGGTTGCCGTACGGCAGCGGCGCGGCGCCCCAGCGAAACCCGCCGCGATTCTCCACGGCCGTCTGGATATCCCGCAGCGCGGACGTGCTGGCAAAGATCATGGCAACGCGGCCAGCGCTGAAGGCTTCCACATCGTCATTCGCTCCCGGCGTGCGATAGAAACAGCCGGCTTGCGCGGACTCGGAGAACAACGTCAGCAGCTTGATGCCAGGCTCACCGCTGAACTCGGCCGGTAAGCCGTCTGACCCGAGCAGCGGCGCGCCTCGGCTGCGAAACCACGCCGAAACCAGATCGGGGCGCGGCGCAAAGCCAAACCCAAATACATCGGGCTGCCGATCGCCATCGCGATCGAGCGTCGTGACCAAACAGATTTCCTTGAAGAGCGGCCAGGAATTGGGGGGCGTGAGATAGCCCGCCGCCGCCAGCCGATCGATATTATAGACCAGCACGCTGCCTTCACCGGCGACCGGGAAACTGATCAGGTTGGCATCGAGACGCGGATCGCGATTGGCGTCGAGCGCGGCAGGATACAGATCGGCCAGATCCGCCTGGCTCAACCCATACCGCTTATCGATCGCATACGCTTGGACCGGCGCCACCGCATCGCCCAGGCGTAGCGCATCCAGCGGGCGGCCCAATACCATATCCGGCGTGCGCCCGGCAGCGATCGCCTTCTGCAAGGCGGCCGACACGTCCGTGGCGCGGCCGTGATATTCGGGGACGACCACGATGTTCCAGGCATTCGTCGCATTGAATTCGTCGATCTGCGCGAGCAAGGCGCGGCGCACGTCGCCTTCGGCGCTATGCCACAGGATAATCGTCTGGTTGACCGGGGTAATCGAATCGGGCGCGCCGGGGGCGACAGCCGGGCGGCAGGCAGTCAGAATCGCGAGCGATAGGAACACGCACACACGCAAGATCATAAGCCCTCAAGTATCCGGCGCGGATTATAACACGCGCAGGGATCGCGTCAACCGCCTCACCCCAACCTAGTGGTCGGTCCAGTTGATTTTGATGGGCGTAGCGTAGGGCCGCGCGCCCGTCAGACGCCCACGACCCCGCAAGGGGGCGTAAGCAGGGGGCTATGCTACGGCTTATCAATTTCAGATGGACTGCCTACTCGTGGTCAGTCCACTTGAAAGCGATGGGCCGTAGCATAGCCCCGTGTGGGCGTTGGACGGGCACAAGGCCCTAGGCTACCCATCAAAATCAACCGGACTGCCTGCTAGGGCAATCGCATCTAATCAGCCTAGCGGCGGGCGCGTGAGCGAATTGGCGATCAGTTCCGAGCCAGGTATACTCTGCCCCACGTCTAACACGCCCCCGGGGGAGAAAAGCATGTCTGCCGAGCTTGAACTGCTATCCGACGTCACCTTCTTCGAGTCGCTCGACGCCGACGAGCGCGCCGAGCTGTCCCGGCACATCGACTACCGGCATTACCCGGCCGGCGCGACGATCTTCCGCTACGGCGAACCGGGCGGAGCGATGTACGTCATCCGCAACGGCGAAGTCGAGCTGTGGTTGACCGACGAAGATCACAAGCGTGTCGTGTTAGGGACGTTCGGCAGCGGCGAGTTCTTCGGCGAGCTCTCGCTGTTGGATGAGGAACCGCGCGCGGCGACGGCGACCACGCTCAGCGAAACCGATCTGCTGGTGGTCGATCGCGAAGACCTGCAGCTGCTGTTCGCTAAAAAGCCCAGCGCCGCGCTGGATGTCCTGTCGGTGTTGGGCAAGCGTCTGCGCCAGACCAACGAAATCGTCCGGACGCGCGCCGCGCGCAACGTCAACGAGATGTTTGAAGAGAAACTCACGGTGGGTGATCGATTGGCCGATTGGCTGACGACCGGCATCGGCAGCATGGGGTTCGTTTACCTGAACGCCGCCTGGTTTGGCGTCTGGATCGTGATCAACCTCGGCCTGATCTCCGGCCTGGCGGCTTTCGATCCGTTTCCCTTCGGCCTGCTCACCATGGTGGTGTCGCTCGAGGCGATCTTCTTATCGCTCTTCGTGTTGATCAGCCAGAACCGGGCCGATGCCAAAGACCGCCTGCGCTCGGAGCTCGATTATCGGGTCAACGTCAAGGCCGAGCTGGAGATTGGCGAACTGCACGACAAGGTCGATCGCCTGCGCGACGAGTTGCTGGGCGCGATCGGGCTGATGTCGAAGCATTTGACCGGGACGCAAGATGAATGACCAACCCGCGCGGCTAGCGGTCGTCCGTCGTTTGCCCTTCGGCTTCCGATGCTTGACAGCGCGCCGCTTTGGGATATACTTTGTGTCGAAAATACACCAACAAGGACGCGGTGATGAAATCCCTTACGGTCGGGCTGGCGCAAATTTACCCCAAGCTCGGCGACGTGCGCGCGAATTGCGAGCTGCATTTGCAGTTCATCGAGCGCGCCGTTGCCCAACAGGTTGATCTCCTCGTCTTTCCCGAGCTGTCGCTGACCGGTTACACCCTACAAGACCTGGTGCGCGAGGTGGCGATGCGCCCGACCGCCGAACACCCGGCGTTCGCCTCGATGCTGGACGCCAGCCGTCGCCTCGATCTGGTCGTCGGTTTTGCCGAGGTCGACGAGCGCGGCCGCTTCTTCACGTCGGCGGCGTACCTCGCGCAAGGCAAGCTGGCCCACCTGCACCGCAAAGTCTATCTGCCCACCTACGCCATGTTCGACGAGGGGCGCTATTTCGACCTGGGCGAATCGGTGCGCGCCTTCGACACGCGCTTTGGCCGCTTCGGCCTGCTGATCTGCGAGGACTTCTGGCACGCCAGCCCGCCCTACCTCTCCTGGCTCGATGGCGCGGACGTGCTGCTGTTCACCTCGGCCAGCCCCGGCCGGGGTTTGGGCTACCTGGGCAAACTCGCCTCGTCGCGTTTCGTCGAAACGGTGAACCAGGCGTACGCCGCGCTGTTCGGCGCCTACGTGATCCACGTCAACCGCTGCGGCTTCGAAGATGGTCTGAATTTCTGGGGCGGCTCGACCGTCTTCAACCCCGATGGTGATCTCATTGCCCAAGCGCCCTATTTCGAAGAGGCGTTGATCGTGGCGCAAATCGAGATCGATCAGATCCGCCGCACGCGCACGCGCCTGCCGCTGTTGCGCGACGAGCGCCCCGAAATTGCGCTGCGCGAATTGCGGCGCATCTTGTCAGAAAAAGCCTGATTCACAAAGCACACGAAGGGACACTCAGGTTTTTATTCGTGTTTCTGCGTAGCCCTTCGCGGATAAAAAGGGTGATTATGGACCCGGACGCCAAACTCACGATCGACCCCGAGCTGACCCGTACCGTGCTCAAGGTGTTTTTGCGCGACGAGATTCGCAAGGTGGGCTTCGAGAAAGCGGTCATCGGCTTATCGGGCGGCATCGATAGCGCCGTCGCGTGTTACCTGGTCGCGCAGGCAATCGGCGCGCACAATGTGTGGGCCGTGCGCCTGCCGTACAAAACCTCTTCCCCGGACAGTTTAGACCACGCGCAGCAGGTGATCGATGCGCTCGGCGTGCAGACCGATACGATCGAGATCACGCCGATGGTCGATCCGTTGTTCGAGCGGTTGCCGGATATGAACGACACGCGCAAGGGCAACGTGATGGCCCGCGCGCGCATGATCGTGCTGTACGATCGGTCGGCAGCCGTCAAGGGATTGGTCATCGGCACGAGCAACAAGACCGAGCTCTTGTTGGGCTATGGGACGCTCTTCGGCGACATGGCGGCCGCGGTAAATCCGATCGGCGATTTGTACAAGACGCAGGTGCGGGCGCTGGCGGCGCACCTGGGCGCGCCCCAGGCGATCATCGACAAGCCGCCCTCAGCCGATCTATGGACCGGGCAGACCGACGAAGGCGAGCTGGGTCTGACTTACGCCGAAGTCGATCGGTTGCTGGTGATGCTCGTCGACGAGCGGTACACGCCCGCCGAAGCGATCGCCGCCGGCTTCGACCAGAAACTGGTCGAGCGCGTCTGGCGTGTGGTGCGTCTCAACCACTTCAAGCGGCGCGGGCCGCTCATCGCCAAGTTGAGCAACCGGACAATTGGTGTAGACTTTAATTACCTGAGGGATTGGGGGTATTAGGCCCTCACCCATCCCCACCCCAACCCTCCCCTTCCCTCTCCCCAAGTTGGGGAGAGGGAAGGGGAGGGTGCCCGCGCAGCGGGCGGGAGGGGTAGAGTGAGGGCATCGAAGCGCAATGAACTTGAACTTGCAGAACATCCCCAAAGCGCTGCAGCTCTACCTGGAAATCAGCCAGTATCCCATCCTCGCCAAGCGTATCCGCGAACGGATGCGGCGTGAAATCTTTGCGCGCGGCGTCGTCAGTCCCCACGTGTTCGATCAGGAAGTACGCGACAAAGCTATCCGCTCGCAGCAGTTGGAGGGGTTGCTCAACCCCTTCGAGCAGGAATCGACGGAGGTGTGGCAGGCGCGCACCGAGCAGATTCGCGATCACCTCACCGATTTTTACTTCGCCTACAACCTGCCCCACGATCTGTTCAAAGAGATTGTGCAGGACATCCTCTCGCAGCGCGTGCCCGCCCAGGCGGTGATCCTGTCCTTCAACCCCGAACTGGCGCCCTGGGACTTGCTCTTCGCGCAAGGCGAGGCCTACGAAAACTATCCCCCGGACAAGCGCGCCCACATCCAGCATCACCTGCGCGAGATCATCGTCGTGTTGATCAAGGGCATGATCTCCGACCAGCTCGACTTTGTGCGCGTGGCGCGCGAATATTTCTCGGTCAAAGATTTGAAGGCGATCCACAGCCGCCGCATCGGGCGCGGCAAGATCGGCGGCAAAGCGGCCGGCATGCTGCTGGCGCACAAGATCGTGCAGCGCCACGGCGCGGAGCACGGGATCGACGTCGAGAACATTTTTGCTATCCCCGAGTCCTACTTCATCGGTTCCGACGTCTTTTACGACTTTCACGCGGCCAACAACCTGTTCCGCTTCATGAACCAGAAGTACAAGAGTCACGCGCGAATGGAAGCCGATTATCCACTGGCATTTGAAGCCTACGGCGGCAGCCAGCTGCCCGATGAGGTCGAATGGGAACTGGCGCGCCTGCTGGATGAGTCCGGACGCACGCCGCTGATCGTCCGTTCGTCCAGCCTGCTCGAAGACAGCTTTGGCCGATCGTTCGCCGGCAAGTATGACAGCTTCTTTCTGCCCAATCAGGGCGCGCCCGAGGAAAACCTGCGCGCGTTGAGCAACGCGATCAAGGAAGTGTACGCCAGCGTGATCCGCCCCGAGGCGCTGATCTACCGCGAGCAGGTGGGCTTGACCGATTACGACGAGCGCATGGCGATCTTGATCCAGCGCGTCGAGGGCCGGCGTTACGGGCGCTACTTCTTCCCCGCCTTTGCCGGCGTCGGCTTCAGCCAGAACCCCTATCGTTGGAGCGCGCGCATCCGCGCCGAAGATGGGTTACTGCGCCTGGTCACCGGATTGGGCACGCGCGCCGTCGAGCGGGTCGGCAGTGATTATCCGCGCATGGTCGCGCTCAGCCATCCCACGCTGCGCCCCGAGCATACCGTCAGCGCGTTGCGGCGCTACTCGCAGCGCCAGATGGATGTGATCGACCTGGAGGGCAACGCCTGTGTCACGCGGCCCATCGTCGAGACGCTCGATATCAATTACCCGGCGCTGAGCGCCATCATCTCCCTCGATCAGGGTGATTACGTTCAATCCCTGGCGAGCCAGCCACTCTCACTTGACCCGCGCCAGCTGATCGTCACGTTCGATCGGCTGCTGTCGCATCCGCCGTTCATCGAGTTGATGCGCAAGATGCTGCGCATCCTGGAACAGGCGTATGGTCATGCGGTCGATACCGAGTTCGCCGGTGAAGTGACGGCCACTTATCCCCGTTTGCAGGTGAAAGTCGCGCTGCTGCAATGTCGCGCGTTGAGCCTGCGCCAAGATGGACAACGCTACGACCTCCCCGCCAACATCCCGGTTGAGGCTGTGTTGTTCAGCGCGAACCGGCAGGTGCCCCACGGCTACGCCGCTGACATTCGCGCCATCGTCTATGTCGATCCACGGGCCTACGCGCGCATCCCCAACCCGCATACGCGGCTGGAGATCGGCCGTGTGGTGGGCCGGCTCAACCAGGCGTTAGCCGATCGGCGCTTCATCTTGATGGGACCGGGACGCTGGGGCACGTCGAACGTTCAGCTGGGCGTCAAAGTGACCTACGCCGATATCTACAATACCCGCGTGCTGATCGAGCTGGCGCACGAAGACGGCGGCAGCGCCCCAGAGGTTTCCTACGGCACGCACTTTTTCCAAGACCTGGTGGAAGCGAACATCTATCCACTGCCGCTTTACCCCGATGATCCCTCCACGGTTTATCGAGAAGACTTCTTCGCGGTGGCGCCTAACCTACTGCCCGAGCTGCTGCCCGCCGACAAAGACTACGCGGCCTACATCAAAGTGATCGACGTGCCGGCGGCGAGCGGCGGCTGCACGCTGACGATCGTGATGAATGCGGAAGAGGATAAGGCGATGGGGTATCTGACGACAGGTAATCAATAACTCACCTTACGCCGTTTGCTCCCCAACCGCGTCCCATAGGCGGTGCAGTGCTCCCGTCGCGGTCGGGTACCTGGCTGGAAACGCCCGCGCGGACGCGGGCTTCGAGCGAAGTTGAACGGCGGCGGCGTAAGGTGAGTCAATAACATGGATGCGGCCTGCGCCTAGCGGCCCGCCGGCGCAAAGCGCCGGACACGGGCAAGGCTGCACTCCGGCGGCGTTTCCTATCCAAAGCCGGAAGCGCTACAAATGTTAAAGCCTTAATGAGGAATGCGGGTTTTAGCCCGCCGATGGGGCCGCACCCCCGTTGATCGCTCCCGCCGCGAATCGCCAGGGTTCCGGCGGGGTTTCTTTAGACGGATGACGACAGACGAATGACCAACGCCAATGTTTCGTCCTTCGTCACCGGCCCTCGACGTGCAGCGGCGGGGGTTGGCCGTTCGTCTTCAGAGCTGCCAGCTGTTACAGGAGCCTCTGCATGAAACGCGCCGTGAGCATCAGCCTGGGCAGCGCCAAGCGTGACAAGGTTGTCGAGGTCGAGTTGCTGGGGGAACGGGTGCGCATCGAGCGCATCGGCGCCGATGGCGATATCGCGAAAGCGGCGGCGCTGTTTGCCGAACTCGACGGTCAGGTGGAGGCCTTCGGCGTCGGCGGGATCGACCTGGGCGAGCACACGCCGTGGAAGTTCTATCCCCTGCACGACGCGCAGCGCATGGTCCGACACGTCAAGCGCACGCCGATGGTCGACGGCGGCGGCTTGAAGATGACGCTCGAAGCGCGCGTGATGCAGCACGTCGAGCGCGAGTTGGGCGCGGAGCTTCAGCCCAAGACCGCGCTGCTCGTCGCCGCGATCACGCGCTACGGCATGACGCTCTCGTTCGCCCAAGCCGGTTACGAGTGCGTGTTCGGCGACTTGATGTTCGCGCTCGGCCTGCCAATCCCGATCCGGGGACTGACCGCGCTGCGCCGGCTGGCGAAGCTACTGCTGCCGATCATCGGGCGTCTGCCGATCGAGCAGTTATATCCAACCGGCGACAAGCAAGAGAAGAACGCGCCGAAGTTCGAGAAGTATTATCGGTGGGCCAGCGTCACCGCCGGCGATTTCTTGTACGTGAAGCAGCACCTGCCGCTGCGCATGGACGGCAAAGTGATCGTCACTAACACGACCACCGCCGCCGATGTCGAGCTGCTGCGCGAGCGCGGCGTGAAATACCTGGTCACCACCACGCCGGTGTTCGATGGTCGCTCGTTCGGCACGAATATGCTGGAGGCCGCGCTCGTCGCCGTGTGTGGCAAAGGCCGCCCGCTCACGCACGCCGAGCTGGACGCGCTGATCGACCAGCTCAATCTGAAGCCGCAGATTCAGAGGCTCTGAAGTTTCAAGACTTACGCAGCTGCATGTTGCTGCCGCAGTTGTACTGCGGCAGCTGAGGCGGCGGCAGTGCAACTGCCGCGCCAACTGCGTAAGTCCTGGTTTGAAATTAGAGAGTGGAGATTAGCGAGCCGCAATCTTTAATCTCCAATCTCCAACTGCCAGGTCTTTATGGACGCCATTGTGATCGCCGGGCACACCCCCGGTAAAACCGATGCGCTGTTGACGTACGCCGGCGTCGAAAACAAGGCGCTGATCCCGATCGCCGGCAAGCCGATGATCAAATGGGTGACCGATGCGCTGGTCGGGTCGGGTTACGTCGAGCGGCTGATCCTCGTCGGCTTCGACAACACGGGCGGCATCGACTTTGGGCCGAAGCCGGTCGTGTGCGTGCCCGATCAAGGTCGGCTGCTCAAAAACGTGTGGGCCGGCGCGCGGCGCGCCTTGCAGGACACGACCCGGCGCGACCGCATGCTGATCTGCGCCTGCGATATCCCGCTGATCACCACCGCGATCGTAGATGACCACGTTGCGACGATGCTGGAGACGCAGCACGACTTGTACTACACCCTCATCGATCGGGCGACGATGCTGACGCGCTTCCCGACCTCGCGCCGCAGCTACACCCACCTGCGCGACGGCGCGTTCTGCGGCGGCGATTTGAACATGGCCGGCGCGCGCGCGATCGAGACCAACCAGCAGTTGTGGGACGATCTGCTCGAAGCGCGCAAGAGCGCGTTGCGCCAGGCCCAGCGGGTCGGGTTTTGGACGCTGTTTCAGCTCGCCACGCGGACGCTCTCGATCGAAGCGGGCGAGCGGCGCGCGGAAAAGATTCTGGGCATCCAGTGCCGGGTCGTGCGCTCGCCGCACGCCGAAATCGGCATGGATGTCGATAAGCCGTTTCAACTGGATATCGTGCGCGCGGAATTGGGAGATGAGCGCTGAGAGTGAGTGGTGCTCGATAAGCTGCTCGCGCTCGATCACGCCTGGTCGGCCCGCCTGACGCTCCGTCGGGCGGGTTTGTTGCGGGGCGCTTTGCAACTCATCGCGCATACGGGCGATAGTTGGGTGTGGCTCGGAGCGGGTCTCGGCTTGTGGGCGCTGAATCAACCCGAGCTGGCGTTGCGCGACGAACTCACCGTCCTCACCTTGATCGTTCTCATTGCGGCGCTCAAGTTCGCCTTTCGTCGCCGCCGCCCCACCGGCCAGCGCGGCAAGCTGTACCTGGAACTCGACGCGCACTCGTTCCCCTCCGGGCACGCGGCGCGCGCCGCCGCGCTCGCCATTACGTTCGGCGCGTTGAACCCGGCGCTTGGAATCGGCTTGGGGATTTGGGCCGTGCTCGTGTCACTCGCGCGGGTGGCTTTGGGGATTCACTATCTGTCAGACGTGACGTTTGGGGCAGCGGTGGGAATCGGGGTTGGGGTCATCCTCGTCGCCGTGTTGTAGATCAGCCAACTGACGAACCCTCAAACTAACTGTGCGCCTTTGCGGTTAAATCAGACCTATCCTTTCGCGTCCGGTTCAGTCGAACTCAGCGGCGGCCGGCGCGCCGGGATCAGCGATCGGATCAGCAACACCACGCCCGCGCCAATGAACACAAACGGCCACACTTGTGGATCGCCAGAGGCCAGCACCACCAACCCGATTGCGCTGAGGATGAGCGCAGGATACCAGGCCCAACCCATCCCCGACTGGCCGATCGTGCGCAAGCGCACCAACCCGAAGGTGATACCCAAGCCGAGAAAGAAGATGCCGCCCACGGCCTGGCCGCTCAAGCGCGTCTCGGATAGCAGCGGCATGCTTGCCAATACCGTGATCACACCTGCCGGGATGATGGCCCACCAATTGGCGCGGCGGATCAGCGCCACGATCCAGAACGGCAGCGCGATGCTGCTCAAGAACACACTGCCCACCAGGTTGCCGGAGGCTGTCGTGCTCTCCGAGAGATAAATCACCGCGGCCATGCCGAGCAAGACGAAGCCGGGAAACAGCGCCCCCCACAACGACCAGTTGGTCAGCGCGGTGAGCAAGAACAACACGCCCAACCCGCCGCAGGCCCACACCCAGAACGAGAACGAGACGCGCAGCCAGCCCTGATTTTGGGCGAAGAGCAGCACGCCGAGCACAATGAGCGTCAAGCCCCACACCAGCGCGCCACGTGAGATACGCATGCCTGGCCTCCAAGCCGAATGAGTGGATCGAGCTGGATTGTAGCATCACGACTATGGGCAGTCAAACGGCGCGCGAAATCCTCCACATGCTATAATGGCGCGGCCATGTCCTCTCTGCGAGTGATCACCCCCCGCGCGGCCGAGTGGGACGCTTTCCTCGCCGCCCGGCCCGATGCGCATATCTTGCAGACTTCGGCCTGGGGCGAATTGAAGTCACGCTTCGGTTGGTCGGCCGAGCGCATCGCCGTGTTATCCGGCGAGCGAATCGCAGCGGGCGCATCGGTCTTGTTCCGCAGGCTGCCGCTGCGGCTGGGTACGCTGGCCTACATCCCCAAAGGCCCGATCATCGATCTCGACGACGGCGAATTGACCGCGACACTGCTCGCCGGCCTCGACCGACTGTGCCGGAGCCGGCGCGCCCTCCTGCTCAAGCTCGAACCCGACGCGCTCGACGCGCAGCCCTTCGCCCGATTCGGTTTTCGCCCCAGCCCGCACGCCATTCAGCCGCCGCGCACGATCGTCATCGACATCGCGCGAGGCGAAGATGACCTCCTTGCCGCGATGCATCCCAAGACGCGCTACAACATCCGGCTGGCGAGCAAAAAAGGTGTCACCGTGCGTGCGGCGGTTCGCGCCGACTTGCCCGCCTTCAACGCGCTGATGCAAGCCACCGGCGCGCGCGATGGCTTCGCCGTGCATGCGCCCGCCTACTATGAATGGGCCTTCGATCTCTTCGCGCCGGCTAGTCAGGCGCAGCTCTTCCTCGCCGAAGTCGCAGGACAAATGATCGCCGGGCTGTTCGCCTTCGCGCACGGCCAGCGCGCGTGGTACTTCTACGGCGCGTCGGGCGAGGCGCACCGCGAATACATGCCGAATCACGCTTTGCAGTGGCACGCGATCCGCTGGGCCAAATCGATCGGCTGCTGCGAATACGATCTGTGGGGCATCCCCGACGCCGACGAAGCGACGCTCGAAGCCGAGTATCTCCACCGGCGCGACGACCTGTGGGGCGTGTATCGCTTCAAACGCGGCTTCGGCGGCAGCGTCGTGCGCTTCGCCGGGGCGTGGGATCGGGTTCATAATCCGTTGCTGTATCGCATCTATCTTCTCGCGCTGAAGTATCGAGGGGTGGAATGAAACAGGTACACAGGTAGCAGGTAGAGCCGGATGAACGTCAGATCAGTAGACGATCGCGATGAGTGGAACTCGCTACTTGCTTCCCTGTCTACCTCGCACGTCCTTCAAACGTGGGAGTGGGGACAATTCAAAGGCCGTTGGGGTTGGTCGCCGCGCTACTTGTTGTTTGAAGATAACGATCGGCCGCGTGCAGCCGCCCTGCTTTTGCGAAGGACGTTGCCCCGGCTCGGTCTCGGCGTGTTGTACGCGCCGAAAGGCCCGGCGCTTGATTACACGGATGCGGCGTGCCTTGAAGCCGTGCTGGCCGAACTCGAATCGATCGCGCAGCGCGAGCGGGCGATCTTCGTCAAGATCGATCCCGATGTCCCCGCCCCCGCCCTTCACTCTCCCCCGTTCTACGGGGAAGGGTCGGGGTGGGGGCCATTGACCCGGCGCGGCTGG
Organism: Anaerolineae bacterium; assembly: GCA_035292585.1. Lineage (GTDB taxonomy): Bacteria > Chloroflexota > Anaerolineae > Fen-1058 > Fen-1058 > DASSFZ01. The sequence goes on from DATDPU010000027.1 coordinate 84,173, forward strand.
CGCTTCTCATCCGAGCAGATTCAGTTTCGCAACACCGTCCTGCTCGACCTGACGCCGACGGAGGAGGAGCTGCTGGCGGCAATGAAGCCGAAGACGCGCTACAACATCCGGCTGGCGAGCAAGAAAGGTGTAGCCGTGCGGAGGGGCGAAAGCGGGGACATCGAGCAATTGTATGCCATGTACGCCGAGACCGCGCAGCGCGACGGTTTCATCATCCGCCCGCTCGATTACTATCGCGATGCCTGGTCGTCGTTCATGGCGGCGGGCCTGGCGCAACCGCTCATCGCCGAGGCAGCGGGCGAGCCGGTCGCCGGGTTGATCCTATTCCATTTCGGTGCGCGCGCCTGGTACGTGTACGGCATGTCGCGCGACCTGCATCGCGACAGGATGCCGAGCTACTTGCTCCAGTGGGAGGCGATCCGCTGGGCGAAGGCGCACGGCTGCACGATTTACGATTGGTGGGGCGCGCCCGACGAGTTGACTGAATCCGACCCGATGTGGGGCGTGTATCGCTTCAAAGAAGGTTTCGGCGGCAGGTTCGCGCCGCACATCGGCGCATACGATTTCGCCCCGTCGAAGTTGTGGTACTGGGTTTACACCGGCGCGATGCCGCGCGTGCTGGCGTTGATGCGGCGACGACACCGGCGTAACGTTGGATTGTAGTGCTTCACTTGCGCTCCCCGCTCATTGCCACCAATCCCACTGCGGCCAGGATCACGATCATTGCCGCCACCCCGATCACGCCGATCGGTTCCCCGGCCAGACCTGCGCCCAGCGCGACGGCGACGATGGGATTGACGTAGGCGTAGCTGGTCGCCAGCGTCGGCCGGACGCTGCGCAGCAGGTAGCCATACGCGGTAAACGCCACCAGCGAACCGAAGACGATCAAATACGCAAGCGCCAGGCCCGAACGCAGGGTCGGGTTGGGCAGCGGCTCGCGGAAGAGCAAGCTCATCACCAGCAACAACACGCCGCCGATCAACATTTCGGTCGCGCTCGACATCAAGCCGGGCGGCAGCGACAGCCGCCGGCTCCACACCGAACCAAACGCCCAGCTCACCGTGGCGATCGTTATCGCCAGCGCGCCGATCGGGTACGCTTGCAGATTGCCTTCTCGGTTGAGTAGCACCACCCCGATAACGCCCAGCCCCAATCCGAGCCATTCCAAGCGCGCCGGCCAGCGCCCGAATAGCCCGGCAAACAACGCCGCCCACAGCGGCATCGTCGCCACCCACACCGCGACCAAACTGGAGGCGATCCACTGCTCGGCAAACGCCACCGACCCCATGCCGCCGACGATCAACAGCGCGCCGATCAGCGCCGATGCGCGCCATTGGGCGCGCGTCGGCGCGGGCATGCCGCGCCGACGCAGCACGGTGTACAAAATGCTCCCGGCAACGATGAAGCGCACGCCCATCAGCATGTACGGCGCAAAGCCCTCCAGCGCGATTCGGATGCCGAGATAAGTCGAGCCCCAGATCAGGTAAACGGCCAACAGCGCGAGCACGACGTTGAAGTTGTTGCGTAGCGCCGCGATGAGCTGCGTCATCCGGCTCGCGACGCGGCTCTGTTGTAATTGTGGTTGCTCATGGTTCGACGCAAGATCACGCTCCACGGAAAACCCCCTCCAGCTGCAATAGCTTCTGTTTGACCCGCAGACCACCCGTGTATCCGCCCAGCCCGCCCCCGCTGGCGACGACCCGATGGCACGGAATCACGATCGGCATCGGGTTGTGACCCAGCGCCTGGCCCACGGCGCGGCTGGCCGCCGGCCGGCCGATCCGTCGCGCGATTTCACCATATGACACTACTTGCCCGGCCGGAATGTTCAGCGCGGCCGTCAACACGCTGCGCTGAAACGGCGCGATCCGGCTCCAATCGATCGGCAGGTCGAACGCGCGCTGTTTCCCGGCGAAATAATTCTCCAGCTGCGCAATGATGCTCGCCAGCTTCTCGGCTGACTTGACTACATCGGCCTTCAGCTGCCGGCGCAGTTCGGCTACAAACGCCGCCTCATCCTGCCGAAACGATATCCGCACCAGACCGGCCTCGGTCGCGGCGATGAGCAATCGGCCGACCGGTGTGCGGAGCGCCGTATAGTATACGAGCGGCTTGAGGGGCGCGGCTGGCGCGTGAGCGTAGGCGCGATCCAGCATCTCCAACGCCTTTCGATACGCTTCGAGTTCGCGCCGGCCTGCATCGGTTTCCAGCCAACGCTTCAGTTGCGGCGACGGCTCGGCATCATGCAAGAGCATCGCGATCAACTCGTCGGCTTGTGTCTTCAGCGTTTCCATCGGCCCACACCTCCGCGCTAGTCCACCAGCGACTCGCGCAGTCGCTGGATGGCCTGATAGACATTCGCGCGCGCCGCAGCCTCGTTGCACTCTAGCGCGGCCGCGATCTCGGCGTAGCCCAAACCCTGAAACTGGCGCAACATCAGCGCCGCCCGCTGCTTGGGCGGCAACGCCTCGACGGCGCGCACGACCGCGCGCAGTTGCTCGCGCTGTTCGAACGCCGGGGTCGAATCGATAGCGAGTTTCTCCAGATCGATCTCCATGAGATGCGCCAGCCTGCGTTTACGCTGCTTCAGCGCATTGAACGCCGTATTCGTCGCAATTCGATAGAGCCACGCCCGCGCATTCGAATCGGGCGCAAGCCGGCCATACGCGCGGTAAGCGTGCAACAGGGCCTCCTGGCAAACATCCTCGGCATCGTGTACGTCGCCAAGCAACCGTACTAAATAACCGAGCAGTTCGGCCCGATAGCGCTCGACGAGTTGCTCGAACGGAACGGCTGGCTGGTTCATCGGTCTCTATTCAATATAACAGCGCCCCGGCCGAAATGTGAAATCGGCTTGATGGCTTACATCGCGGGTATAATCCGGCCATCCTGCTAGTGGTCAGTCCACTTGATTTTGATGGGTAGCCTAGGGCCTTGTGCCCGTCCACCGCCCACGACCCCGCAAGGGGAGCGCAAGCAGGGGGCTATGCTACAGCCCATCAATTTCACATGGACTGACTACTAGGATGGTTTCGGGAGATAGGGATGAGTGAGGAATCTTTGGAGCTACACGGGCGCGTCGCAGTGGAATCGCCATAATTCCCTTGTCAGTTCATATCCCGCGTGGTAGAATGACAAGCGCATGGTGCCTGTAGCTCAATGGTAGAGCACTGGACTGTGGATCCAGATGTCGCGGGTTCGACCCCCGTCAGGCACCCCTGAAAGAAATTCAGAATGTAGAATGCAGAATTTTGACTTCATCATTCTACATTCTGCATTTCCTTCGCCCCCGTAGCTCAACGGATAGAGCGACTGACTTCGGATCAGTAGGTTGTGGGTTCGATTCCTGCCGGGGGCGCCAAGCTATGAGGCATCGACGCCTGCCAGATCGTAAATCTGGCGGTAAAGTCGGCGCCTCTTTTCTTTGGTGAAGGAATCATGTTGGACAAATAAGACGACTTGCAGGCGTTGAAGTCGCGATGGACATTGCCCGTACCTCAGAATTCTCGCCCCGAACCTTAAAAATCTTCGGCTCTCCCGACTTGGACGGGATTATCCGCGAATACCGCGAATCGTCGCTAATGTTTTCGCGCGATTCGCGCGATTCGCGGATTGCTTTTCCCGCCCGATCCGGTAGAGCCCAAAACACTCGCCTCACGGATAACAGACTCGTAACAAACACGGGCATTTTGGAAGGATTTGGCAGACAAACCAGATCGTGCACATGCGAGACGAGACCCTGCGCGGCATGTCGCCATCGTATTTAGAAACACGATCGCCCTAAACGCAATCGTAATCCAGGTTCCATTCTGCCCAAGTAGACAGAGCGCGATCTGCGCTTGTTATCCCCGATCCGCTATTTGCCGTTCTGGTTCTTCAATATGGCCAACGCTTGGGCGACTTCGCGGCCTTTGGCTTCGATGATGGCGATGAGGTCTTCCGGCGTGCGGGTGTCCTCGTCGTTCTTCGCGTGCGGGTTGACGGCCTTGAGGTCGTACACGGCGTCTTCGATGGCCTGCGCCTTGGCGATGAGGTCGCGGGCCTCAGCCTCTAGCTTGGCAGCCTCGGTCTTGAGTGTCGCTATCTTGTCGTCGTCGCGCGAATCGGCCTTCTCCAATTCCCGCATCTTCTGGCGCAACTGCGCAGCCTGCGCGGACGGCCTGGCCGCCTGCGCGCGGAGCGGGTCGGCCTGACGTTTGGCCTCGGCGCGACGCTGCTCGATGTCGATGCTCCAACTGTGCTCGCCGTCGGCGCGGTCGGGCAGGAGGCGAAAGAACTCCTCGAAGTGCTCATCGGTGAGCGGCTGCTTCTTGGTGACTTTGATGCCGGACAGATCGTAATACCAGATGCGCTTGGTCGGCTCGCCTTTGGTGAAGAAGAGGAGGTTGGTCTTGACACCAGCGCCAACGGCGGAGAACACGCCGGAGGGCAGGCTGACGATACACCACAGGTTACAATCGTTGAGCAATTTGCGCTTGGTCTGAACGAAGGCGGTTTCGTTGGTACGGAAGAGCACACCTTCGTCGAGGACGATGCCGCACGTTCCATCGCGGGCCAGGCTGTCGATGACGTGCTGGAGGAAGAGGACTTGCGTCGCGCCGGTTTTGTAGGCGAAGTGAGTCTGCGCCGGCTTGCCTTCTTTGCCGCCGAAGGGCGGGTTGGTGAGGACGATCGGATAGGTGGCCGGCGCGCCCTCGAACAGGCCGCCATAGATCTCCTGGCCGGTAAGCGTGTTGCCGTGCCAGATGTTGGGTTGGTCGATGTCGTGCAGGACGAGGTTCGCCAGCGCGATCGGGTAGATGAGGTTTTCTTTCTCGCGGCCGTAGAAGGTGCGATGCTTGAGCTGATCGATGTGATCGGCGGTGAGGTTGGGTTCGTGCGCGTACATGTACTCGTAGGACTCGGCGAGCATGCCGCCGGTGCCGCAGCCGGGATCGTAGACGACCTGGCCGATGCGCGGGGCGACGGTCTTGATCATGGCGCGGATGATGACGCGCGGTGTGAAGAACTGGCCGCCGTCGTTGTTCTTTTCGCCGAGTTTGAGCAAGAGGCCCTCGTAAGCCTGCGACAGCGGGAACATGTGCGTCAGGTCGATGTTGGTACGGCTGATGGCGTGGACGCGGTCGAGGACTTCGAGCAGGTTGTACTCGGTGTCGATGCGGGTGCGCTCGACGCCGGACATGATCTGGCTGATGACTTTCTGGCGCGGAGCCGCGTTGGGCTTGTCTTTAAGGGTGTGCAGGTAGGGAATCAACTCGCCGTTGACGAAGGCGAAGAACGCGCCGAGCGCGCCGGCCTGCAATTCACGGCGCTTCCAGCCATCGGGCGCGGCCCAGTCTTGCCAGCGATAGGGCGATTCGATAGAGGGTCGGTAGGACGCGCCGACGGCCTCGGCGTGTTCGGCTTCGGCGGCCTCTTTCTCGTCGAAGATGCGGAGGAAGAGGATCCAGGTGAGTTCGGGAATGTATTGGAGCGCGCTGGCGCAGTTGGAGCGGCGCAGGATGTCGCAGATGTTCCAGACGTAGTCGTTGAGCGACTGCTGGGTGGTGAAGGTCTTGCCGTTGGGCTTGTGGTTGCCGTTGGCGGGTTTGACTGTGCGCGCTCGCGCCATGAAGGGGAACTCCGCTCCACGAATCTACACGAATGGACACGAAAGTGAGAGGCTTCGCCGCAGGCATCTCAGGGCTGCGCTGCGCCGCCCAACTCGTGCAGAATCGCTTCGACCTGGCGCTTGAGGTCGGGCAAGCCGCGCTCGACGGCATCCCATACGAGACCCACGTCAATCCCGAAATAGCGATGCGCCAACACATTTCGCATACCGATCACGTCCGACCATGGGATTTCAGGGTGGCGACCGCGGAAATCATCGGACAACGAGCGGGCTGCTTCGCCGATGACCTGCAAGTAGTAGAGCGTCCAGGTCTGGACGAGTTCATTCTGCGCCAGAATCTCCCGGCTGGTGGCGTACTTCTCAATGCGCTCGATCGCCTCGCGCATGTCGAACAGCCGGGCGCGATCGTCTCTCATAGCGGCACCGCTTCTTTTAGGGCGCGTTCGCGCACCCGCTCGCGCAGTCCCTTCTCGGTCACCACATCGACTTTGCGCCCCAGCAGGTCTTGCAGGTCCATCAATAGTCCGCCCAAATCGAATAGGCTGCGCCCCGGCTCCATCTCAACCAGGATGTCGATGTCACTTTGATCGTCGGCCTCGCCCCGCGCGACTGAGCCGAAGATGCGCACGTTGCGCGCGCCGTGTCTGGCGGCGATGCGCAGGATGTCTTCGCGTTTGTCTTTCAATATCTCGTCCAGGTCCATAACCGAACCCCCGGTGATTCGCTCGAATGGCCGGTTTCGAGACCACTCGTCGAGTCCATTGTAAAGTGTTTCAGCGGCGCGTCAAATAGCCCGGCGCCGTTGGGTGCATTTCAGTTCTGGGGCGAACTTCTGGCTGGCGGTTGGAAACCGCGCCTATAATCCCGCGAAGCCGACCTGCGCCGGCTGGAGGTGCAGTCCGCACAGGCGGCCTTCGCGTTAGGGTTGCCGCGACTTCCAGTCGCCGAAAAACTCGCCCCCAAAGCGAAATGCGCCCGCGCCGTTTAGCCACCCTTGCGAAGGCTTCGAAGCCTTCGCAAGGATTACAATTCCCCCTTGAAGGCGCGGCGCAGGAGTGAAGCGGGCAGACGGCTGATGGCGTCGAGTTGGGCTTGAAGGGCGATGCGCGCCTGCTCGGCGGCGGCCATTTGTTCAGACAGCGTTGCTACTACCTGCTGCTGTTCGGCGATGGGGGGCACGGGCACAGGAATCGAATTCAAGTCATCCTGAGTCAACTTTGGTTGAGCCATGCCTGAAATGTAGAGCTTTAAGTCAGTTCGATTCAGGAAGTGAAGCAAATAATCAAGCAACACACCATTTCTTGGCTGTACTACATGTGCATGATTGTTGACCCAAAACTTGCCCGTCGCCTTGAACGCAATCGGCGTGGAACGCAAGACCAAATTCGCACCATCTTCACTCACAAGCAAATACTCCCCATCAAAAAGGTAATCATCGATACTGTCGATCACTCCTGAGGCGCCATAGTATGGATATTGCCCCTTTCGGACGCGCCGTTCTTCCTGTTTGAGTGGAATGCGGCGACCATCAAGATTGTCCGCGAGACTTCCGAACGGTTTTTGCGGCCACTGCTGCGCCTCAGGACTGTTGAAGACGGCGCGGAGGTAGGCGGCGGGCAAGGCTTCGGCGGCTGTGAGTTGTTCTTCGGCGGCGGCGCGGGCGCGCTCGACGGCGGCGAGTTGGTCTTGCAGGATGGCGGCGATGCGGCGCTGTTCAGGGAGTGGGGGGAGGGCTATCCTCATGTCGAGCAAGTCACTGACGCGAAGATTGGAAATGTTCGTAGTGTTTGACGCCACTTGATAGCAATACCCCATGGCTTCTTGCGTGCGCATCCAGTATGCAAGTATGCGAGGTACGGTTTCGGCTTTTGGCCGAAGCACCGTCACAAACGCACCAAACGTGCAAACGAACGGCGGATTGGTCACCAAGCAAGACTTGCCGACAAGTTCCTTACTATTGGCAGTTGATACGAGTAAGTCACCTGGCTCAAGCAGTTGCTTATCACTAGGAATCCGTCTTCTCGGTATGAATCGCCGAGATTCCCAGTTGACCTCGTCTTGGACACCACTGGTCGTCAGGCAAGCGATGCTGTCGTCGAATGGTTTCTGTTTAGCCTCTCCGCTTTGAAATGTAATACCCCGAATGGCTGTACTTACATCTCCTAACTTCGCCCATCGCCACCCCTCGGGCAGGGATCGCTCGCCGGTTAGGGGTTGAGATTCTTCGCCGTCGCGAAGCGACGGCTCAGAATGACGGGGGTGGGTGGTCATGCGGCGAAAATCCTGTGTTTGGCCTCGAGCAGCACATCCGCAGGCCGGCCCAGCGTCTTGAGCGCGGGCAGGCCGCCGGCGCGTGCCACGTCGGGCGTCTCGAAGATGCGCGGGTTCTCCAACCCTTCGGTGCCGGAGCGGGCAAACTGCGCGGCGAGCGCCTGGATGGTGCGCGCGGCTTTGTTCGGCAGGTTGGCGAGCCAGGCGGCGTGCTTGTAGTTGAAGGCGTCGGCGCGCTCGACGCGCGTGCGCGGGTTGAGTCCGTAGCCGAGTTCGCCGAGCACGTCGTACAGATCGTAGTCATTCATTTCCTCGACGGCGCGGATGAGCGTGGGCGACAGACCCGATTGTACCAGGTGATCGATGAGGCTGCGGCGCTGCGCGGGGTCGATCCAGCGGGCGCGGAACAGGTCGAGCGTGGGCGCGGCCTCGACGAGCTTGCCCGCCAGCCGCTCCTTGTATTCTTCGACGGTGAGCAGCACTTCGCGGCCGTCGGCGTCGGAGAGAATGTAGCGACCGGCGTCGGTGACGTGGACTTCGAAGCCTTCGACTTGAATCTGGATCGGCTGCTCTACGGTATACGGCACAGCCGGCTCGGCCAGGCGCTTGACCGGCCTGAACTTCGTCAGAAACTCCTCGCCAAAGAGTCGCGTGGCGTCGGTGTAGTCGTAGACGCGGAACATCAGCTTGTTGGTGGCGGGGTCGAGGCGCGTGCCGCGGCCGACCATCTGATAGAAAGCGATGGGCGAGCGAACGTACTTGAAGAAGACGATGTTGCGGACGTTGGGCACGTCGACGCCGGTGGTCAGCAGGTCGACGGTGCAGGCGATGTAGTGGGTGCGGGATGCGCCGCGCAGGTCGGAGAGATAATCGCTGCCGCCAGCGGCGGTGCACTTGAAGGCGTAGTGCTCGACGGGCTGTCGGTCGTTGGCGCGGCACCAGTCGTGATACAGGTTGTTGAGCGCGATGGCGACATCGTCGGCGTGGCGGTCGCGCACGCAGAAGATGATCGTCTTCTGTTCCGGGCCGCCAGTAGTGAGCAGATAGTTGAACAGGTCGCGCGTCATGGCGAGGACGCGGTCGGGCAACAGGATGCGATCCTCGTAGTCGGTCTTCTGGTACAGCTCTTCGAGTTCGGCGCGCGTGACCGGCTGGCCGGTGTTGGCGTTGATCGGTTTACGGGCGAGGATGTCGTCGATGGCAATGCCGGTGTTGTCGAGGTTGATTTGGCTTTTCTGGACTTCGCAGGCGGCCAGGTAGCCATCCTCGATGCCCTGGGTGATGGTGTATTCGTACACCGGCTCGCCGAAGTGACGGATGTTGTCGGCGGTGATTTGCAGGTCGGCCTCGGCCTCGCGGGTTCTCTCGGTCAAGACGACCTGGCGCGGCGTGGCGGTCAGGCCGACCTGGACGGCGTCGGGGTTGCGCTTGAAGACGAGCGACCACTTGCCCCAGGCCGAGCGGTGACACTCGTCGATGAAGATGTGGCTGAAGGTGTTTTCGGGATAGTTGCTGATCAGGAAGTTGGCGGTGGCTTCCTCGGAGTCGATGTCGAGCGTCTGGTAGGTGGCGATGAGGATGCGCGCGTTCTTCTGCGGGTTGCTGCCGGTGACGATTTGCGCATCCGACCCGAAGACGTTTTGGAACGCGCCGATGGCCTGGGTGCGGAGCTCGTCGCGGTCGCACACGAACAGCGCGCGGCGGAGTTGGCCGGCATCGGCCAGGCGGCGCAGCAGGTACACGGCGATGCGCGTCTTGCCCGTGCCGGTGGCGAGCGACAGGAGCGCGCGCGTGCCGCCCTGGGCGATCTTCTCCAGCACGGCGCGGATGGCGGCATCCTGATAGAAGCGCCGGGCCGAGTCGCCGCCGGGGTAGGGTTGAAGCAGCGGGCGCGCGGCGGGGTCGGTGAGTTTGAAGCCCTTGCCCTGCTCGTAGCGCAGGCGCAGTTCTTCGGGCGTGGGGAATTCCGACATCGGCCTGGGCGGGCCGGTGTGTTTGGCGAAGTCGTCGTACTCGACGAAGAGATGGCCGTTGGTGGCGTAGACGAAAGGGACGTTGAGGCGCTTGCAGGCGGCGTAGGCTTTGGCCTGCTCGAAGCCGCGCGTGGGCGGCCAGCGCTCGGCCTTGGCCTCGATGAGGGCGACGGCGACGGGCTGGGTTTCGTTGTTGACCCTGACGCGCAGCGTGTAATCGACGAAGCCTTTGGGCCGGCGGCGCGGCTTGCCGTCGACGATCTCGATGCCGCCGGCGGTCTCTTCGCGCTTGATAAGGTCTTCCGTCCAGCCACGGGCGTGGATGGCGGGGTCGATGAGTTTGGCGCGGGTGTCGGCTTCGGATAGGCTCATAGGGGCTGGAACATCGCGGGGTGGTTCGTTGCCGGGAAATTGTACACTCGCAAAACGCAAAGCACCAAACCGGGCTGGCGCATTACGGGCAATTCAGCGCGCGCCGCCAGCCAGCCGCTTCCGCTTCGGCGGCAGTGACAAACCAGCGCTCGCCCTTGCTCTCGTCGATCTTGGTCTGGTTGTAGCTGGCGCAGCCGGGAAAGTGGTAGATTCTCTCACCGCTGCTGTTGATGTTGCCCTTGATGCAGGCCGTGCCGCCAGTGCAGACGTAGCCACCTGTGGCTGGAGGAGGCGGCGGGGCGAGTGTGTCCGTTGGGAGAACGACGGGAGCCGGAGTGGCAGTGGATGGTGGCGGCTGGGTGTTGGTCGGCGCGGGCCGGGTGTGGAGCCGGTGCAGACGAAGAAATGGGGAGGCAGCCGGCGGCTGACTGTACTGGCTGTGAGTCGCAATTGTGGCGCAGACACATGAACTCGTCTATTTCGACAGCACCGTCTCAAGTGCGTCGAGAAAATCCTGACACTCTCTCAGTCGCGATAGTGCCCTGTGCTTCATTGCATACACCTTTGCCAGTGTCATTTTAAGCTGGGACGCTATTTCTTGATAACTCTTACCGTTCACGAATGACTCTATGATCAATGTCTGATGCCGCTCGTTTTTTAGGCAGGTCTTGATAGCAGCCTCAAGACGGGCGCGCCCAGTTTCGCCCAGGACAGGCATTTGATCAATTGGAGATCCATCCAATCGTGCCACTGCCTGTAGGTACTGCGCTTCACCTGGCAAGAGATCGCTTGCCGAAATCTCACCTTCATGCCAGACAGTTAAACCAGTCTGCGACTCGATTTTCCGACGCTTGCCAGCGCGATGCCCCTTACTGATCATATTCTTGAGGATTGTTAGAGCCCACCACAAGAAACTGCCGGGATCACTAACTTGGTCTGCATTTTTCCAAATCCGAACGAGCGCATCCTGTGTGAAATCTGCTGCCTGATCAGGGTCGTGAGTGTGGTGAAATGCTACCCTGTACAGGAGTGCATGTAACTCCTCAAACGCGCGTTGTTGGCGCGCCGCGCCATTCGCGCAGAGCGCTGCATGCCACATGTGACTATATCCTCGAATGACAACATGCTCGATAGTTGAAGCTAGCAATTGACCTCGTGTCTTGAATAATCGCCTCTCCACTTCATTGACTACCTCTTGCAGAAAGCTATCTTCATCTTGTACGAGATGCCAGTCTCTCTCAACAAGCGTTTGTTGCATCACTGAATGGCACCGCTCACGCAAATCGCTGTCCATGGTCACATTACCCAGTCCCATTACCCAAACAATTGTTTGTGCGTTTCCTGCGTGGCATCTTTAGCCTCAGACGCGAGCCGCTTTTTCCACTTTTCAATCAGGTTAGATCTCCGAATAATGGTCTCGACCAAGACTTGGCAGAATTGCCGGGTGTATTTGGACCGAGCATACGGGGATGAGGCAATCGTCTGCTGCAGTAATCCGTAAACCTCCTCCAGGCGTTCGTCATCACCTAAAGTGGACAAGTAACTGTCCAGTGCCGTATAAATCTCCTCACCAAGTGCACGGGCGAACGATTCCTCCAAGGCTAAGTATCGCTTGCCCCACAGAGCCTCAGGTTTCCAGACGGCGATCCCGCCGACCGTGAGAACCAGCAAGACCATGATACCCATGACAGCGTAGACCAGGACGGTTCGCTCATTTCCAGAACTCGTCACGGCAAGACCCATGAAAGAGGCATCCACGATTAAGATGACAAGAGAGTAGAATCCCAGTGGCGTCTTGATCGCTTCGATCAGGCTGCGTCGCTCCTCCGAACCGTGGTTTTGTGTCATATCAGTCCCTCGTTAGCCTTTGTTGCTATCCTACATCATTCCAGTTGTACGCTCATGGTTTGCTCGCATCATCATCTGTCCACTCCGCGGCAGGGTATTGCTTCAAAGTCTGTATAGCCTGTTCAGCGGCTTCGTTCATTCTCCCGGCATGCATTTTGCCGATAATCGTATGTTGATGTGCTTTTAAGGTGTTCACAGATACCCCCAATCCATATGCGATCGTTTTTCTTCCCCTCTCTGGGCCGGCCTGGCAAAAGGCTAGTACCACTTCAGCTTCTCGCTCGGTAAGGTGGAAGACTCTTCTGAGTATCTCGATACGCAGTTGTCGCACAGTCTGAGGCTGCGGAACCGTTCTCACACTCGAGTCAGCCAGTTCGAAGTTCCTCTTCCAGAGCTGGACCGCGATTCTATGTGCGAATACTCTCTTTTGCCGATGGATAGATCTCGGATGATAGTTTGCCAGCTCAGCTACTTCGGTTATAAGCCCACCTGCTAAAAAGTGATGGTCCCAGAGCAGCGTCATCGACTTGTTCTTCAAGCCGCTCACGCCACAACCGATCATGTCCTCCACGAATACAAGATCAGGCAGGTTCAAGCCAATTCGTCTGGACAACTCCGGCAGCGCTTGGTTCATCACATTTCTCACATCACTCGCTACCACACGCCTCTCGGAAGTTCTGGCTTCAGCCTGGAGTACTTCGCAGTAAGTCTGAACCGCGAAAATCACAGAATCAAGGACATCGTTAGGGTTGTTCATATTGAAGACACTCCGCAAAAAAGGGCGCGAACCCAGAGTGGGCTCGCGCCTCATTATCATCAAGCCAAATGCGATGCGATGTGCGCAACGACTGTTCTTCTTTCAGCCGGCAGGGCAACTGCGCACTTAGTGCGATTTGTCGCCGTCTTCTAGAAGACAGAGGTCAGCAGGTGAACAACACCGACTATCGCCGTCGCATTCGACACGAGCGCCACTCGACACTATATACAGTGAATCTACCACGAGGCGGCGGTGTCTCGCAATTGGGATCAATGACAATTTTTCGCCGTCTGAATCACCCTAAAACCACCGTCTCGCACGGAAAGATTTCGCTGTCTTTGGACTCCTCTCTAGTAGCCGCGATTACCGCGGCGAAATAACGGGAGGGTGGTCGACCTGTCACTTGTGGCAGCCGAACACCTACCGGACAGAAACAGGCCCGCGAGCGCCACTCGAAGGCCTGTTTTCTTTGTGATGGTCGCCTCATTTAGCTCAACAACCCTCGCCTTAAAGGGTTACTCTATTTGCTGGTGCACAATCACAGCCCCGGCCAACCCTCTCCCGTGGCGTCAGCCGCCGCTTAGGGCTCGTCAAGAAATAACTCCGCACTTTAACAACCTATCTCAGGTGCCTGCCAGGCGTGGCTTGATCGTGTAATTCCACCTCGGGCAAACGGCATGCGGCTGAAGGTTGAGCGAGCGCATGATCTCTTTGGAGACCTTGCGGCCTTTCTCGTACACCTGCTCCACCAGGAACGCTTTGACGCGCAACCCGGTTTTCGTGACCGTGCCCCGCAGGCAGGCCAGCAGCGTGTCAAAGGTGCGCAAGGGGTGGGCGGCCCAGTTGATGCTGATCGGGCCAAACAGGTGATGCTCCATCGGGTTCCATTTGGAGGCGCCCGTGGGATAGTGGCATACGGTGACTTCCAAGCCAAGTTGGTCAGCCAACTGCGCCTGTAATTGGACTTTCCAGACGCGCGGCCGACCGCCATTGCTGCCGCCGGCATCGGCCAGGATCAACACGGCCGGCGCGTCTGGAAACAGAGACCGACCCTCGGTCTGCCACCAAGCGGCAATTTGATCCACGGCAAACGCCGGGGTCTCGGCCGAGGTGCCGACGTAGACGTAGCCCAGATTGTGGTTCAGTACATACAGGCCATACGGCTCGGCGTGGCCGAGCGCATCGTGCGCAAAGTCATGGTCGTTGACCACGTCGGCGGCCTGGCGCCACACCCGGCCCGCATTTTTGAAGTTGCCGATGAGTTCCTTTTTCTTGGTATCGACGCTGAACACCGGCCAGCCCGCCGCCAGAAAAGCCTGGATTTGCTGCTGAATGTACTCGAATTGCCGATCCCGATCGGGATGCGCTTTGCCCGCCAGCCGCTTCACGTTCGCTTTCAAGGAATAGTCCATGTCCTCCAGCAAGCGGCCCACCGTCGTATGACTGACCGGATGGCCGTGTTCCGACAAGGTCGTGCTCAAATGCCGCAAGCTACTCCGCTGCCATTTCTGCTCACTCATCGGATCCCCGGCGGTTTCCGGCGCGACCAACTCCCTCAACGCTCCCTCGAGCTGCGGGTCTTTTTTTCAACCGGAGGGCGTCCGCCGCCTGCCGCGCGGGTGCGCTCGACTGGGCGTTGGGCGAACTCGTCATCCAGTTCGCGCCGTCCGCGCCGAATCGTTTCAACGTCCAGCCCGGTGATTTGGGACAGCAATGTATCGCCGCCATGCCCCACCCGTTTGGACTCCAGCGCCACGTACCAGCGCCGCTGTTGTTCATCCAGTCGGCTCAGAAAGACATTCATCTGATGGTGCAGTTGCCACGCCGGATGATCCGACGAGTGCAGACACGCCGGGCATTGACACACACGGACTGAGATAGGCATCCCGTTCACCTTTCGACTTGGCTAAGTGAGGTATTGTACCTCAAGGTGAACCACACAGAATCAATCTGCGGAGTTATTCTTGGACGAGCCCTTACTGCTGATGTTGCCTTTGATGCAGGCGACGCCGCCATCGCAGGCATAGCCGCCCGGTTGAGGCGGCGGGGCAAGTGTGTCAGTCGGAAGTACGATGGGGACCAGTGTTGCAGTTGGTCGCGGTGTACGTGTGCTCGTCGGCGCGGACCGGGTGGCCGTGGGCGGCGCTGTGGTCGCGGTGGCTGCCGGCGCTCGAGTTGGCGCTTTGGTCGAAGTCCTCGAAGGTTTCTC
Source organism: Anaerolineae bacterium (assembly GCA_035292585.1). Taxonomy (GTDB): domain Bacteria; phylum Chloroflexota; class Anaerolineae; order Fen-1058; family Fen-1058; genus DASSFZ01. The sequence goes on from DATDPU010000027.1 coordinate 99,214, forward strand.
CGTCGGCGTACGGGTGGACGAGGGTGTTGCAGTTGGTGTATGTGTAGGCGTATTGATACGGGTAGCGGTGCGGGCAGGCCGTGAGGATTCGGCGGGCCGAGTCGGGCCAGAGGCCAGCGCTGCGACGACGAGGATGGCAATAGTGCCAACGATGGCTATGCGTCGGGTGAGTCGCATGATGGCCTCCCACCTGGTCACGCGCAAGGCGAGTAGTGCTGCGCGGTTGGGTTACAACCAGGATTATAGGCCCGACTCACTCGGAAAGGAGTGATAGAGTCGTTAGAGATTCAATTGGAGAGGGAAACGATGAGTTGGGCCAGTGGGGTTGGCGGATAGTATAGGTGAAGCTGACCCATATCGTCGATCGCCCGGAAGGTGTGGTGAAGGAGTGATGTGTGGAATGTCAACCCTTCGACAAATTCGTCTTATCGACCTTGATGCCCAAGGCCGGAATGTACACGCCTCTTCCCTTCTCAAGGTTCCTTTCCAGGAACCGGACTGCCAAACTCGCAGATACCGATGTGATGGCGTCGGCAGTGGCGGCGCTTCCGCGCTTGCCGTTGCCCGACACAGGCTTGCCTTCTTTTCCGTGCTTTGTCTGATCTGTCATCTTCGCCTCCTAAGGCTGATATTTTAGCAGAGCAAGCGACAAGAAGAAAGTCGCCAGCAGGTCCGCCGCATGGCTCAATATATGCTTGCACTCGTTGGCGTTATAGAGATCAAGCCCGTTAGCGTTGACGCTGTCGATTGCCAGAAAACCAAAGGACATCTTCCGATTCGTAACAGAGTCGCGGTACTCAATCGGGACGACCAGCGTGGCGTTATAATGCTCTGACCACTTTGGGTTCTGGTTCCGGTAGTACGGCAAGTGCTTCAAATCGTTGCTGAAAAACTGCTCTTCTCCCGACTCAACAATGAGTTGAAATGCCGTGTTATCCTTAACAGTGTACAGGGTCATTGGCCCGACTTTGCCACCGACTTCGCGTCTTGAATCATGGGCAAATGTGTAGGGATCTCTAAACACAGTGATGATAGAATCGGCTTCCGCTTGAAGCGCACGCTTTTGCTCTGCGTCAAAGTTGAAAAGTTCGGTTACTTTATTCGAGGGGAGGATGAGCTTGACTGAGATCGACAGATCCTCTCCTATCTCGATGCCTCTAAACTCGAAATATTGCTTGAAAGACGACCGGAGGCCGGTTGTCACGAAATGGCAAACATCGCGGAAGAGCCTTATTTCATTGTCAGTTACTTCAAACGCATGGCTCTCAGGTATCATGGGTCGGAAGTACGAGAACATCTTGTCGCGATAGTTGCGCGCTATATTGTACGCTTCTTTCAGCTGCTCAGCCAATGCCTCCCGCAACTGCCTTATCTGCTTGTGCTCTTCTTCGTGTTGCCTAGTCAGGTCCGACTGCAACTGCCCTATCTGTCTATCCCGACTACGTATCACGCGCCCGCGCCTAACGCACTCGTACAACAGTCCCATGCCCGCGAAAACACCCCCTGTCAGAGCTGCCAAATCACGCACTATGATGGCCAAGGGAGCAATCTGCGAGGTTGACCAGAATATGAAGCTGATTCCAAGTGCTATCGTGCTCGACAAAAGAGCGACTGTGTTAAATGTCCTTTCTCGTGTGTCAAAGAGCGTTTCCGCAAGAAGCGTGAAACGACTTTCCCCACCCTCGGTCCGCGCCACATATCTGGCGAACCACGGTGATCGATGCTCGAGGAACAACCCGATAACGACAACGATCACACCAACAACCACGCTAAAGACTAGCGCATTCACTGTGCCACTCTCCATGAGAGTATACCTTTGTTGGGGATCTTCCAATCGGTCATACGGGCTAGAGGGGCCAGCGCTGATTCGCATGGCCTGATGTCGGCTGGTACGGTAGACAGTACCGTAGTCACAGCAGACCTGACACTACGTTGTGGGGTGATGTGAATCTCCGATGTGGTCACGATAACGGCCGGCTGCAACGCCATGACTATCCCAACTACAATAATGCTAGTTCACACCTCATCCTTTCACGCGGGCTAATCCTTGCCAGGAGATTGCCGCGACATTACTTGACGTTGGCGAGAGTTTAGACCCGAACCAATGCTGCGTCAAGCCGACGGCGGGGCCAAAGCGCGACGCGGCCAAGGTTGGAGCGGAGGCCTTAAGGGGTGGATACTTGACGCAGCAGCGAGGGCAGGGGCCAAGCCCTGCCCTCGCTCTTCCATGCGTGCTCTACATGTCGGTTCACGTATGCTGCAATGTCTTTAAGTGGTCGATCTTGAGGTTCATGTACTGGTCGGTCACCTCGCCGTGGACGTAGGACCCTGGCGCGTTCATGCGCAGAGCGAAACCAATCCAGCAACGGTTCAAGATGAGCCGTGACGAGGCGCAGCACGAAGTCGGGTACAATCCGCATTCAGGCCAACAAGGCGCTTGCCAGCACGGAGGTCGGCCTCGGTCGATTTCCCGTTGCGAATGAAAGGGTGATTACCAGTCTTTCTCTCGGAGGTTGGCTTCGATGCGGCTATCGCGTTCCTGTTCGACACGCAGCCGATCGAGGATGGTAATTTTGCCGGCGCTATAGCCGAGCAGGCCGCGCTTCCGCCAATCGTGCAAGAGATGGTTGATCCACTCCCGGCGCACGCCGATGAGCGAGGCCAAGTCGGCCCGGTTCAGCCCGAGGTCCAAAATATAGCGCTTCCCCTTCTCAACTTCCTCGCCAAACTGGTCATTGAAGGTCAGCAACAAATGGAGCAACCGGCCAGCCGCATCGTACTGAGCGACGGCTTCCGCGTAGGCAGCGGTCCAGCGTGTCTTGGCGGCGAGCACGCGAATCACCGCCAAGGCTAGCTCCGGAATTGTGCTCAAGCGCGCCAGGAATCGTTCAGCCGTAATCTGCAACAAGCCGCACGGCCCGATCGCGCGAGCGCTGGCCGAACGTGGCTGCCCATCGACCACAGCCAGCTCGCCGATGATGTCGCCGATGCCAAAGATCGTGATCGACGTCTCGTGGCCAGAAGGTGCCATACGAAAGATGCGTATCTTGCCCCGCAGAATGATGAACAGATCGTAACCCGGATCACCTTGCCGAAAGATCGTCTCACCCTTGTCGTACTCGCGAAGCTGCAAATCCTGGCTCAATGCCGCGAGATCCGGATCGCGAAGCGTAGCCAGGAGCGGGACCTGTCTTAGGAACGCCAGCTTTTTAGAAAGCAGCTCGGAACTCGTTTGCGTCGGCATGTTCTACTCTTAAAACAGTGAACTAGAGCGTGTTACGGACTTATAGTAAATACGCCATCACTTCCACGAAGCGGCGGAGCATCAAAATCGCGAAGGCCAAGAAATGCAACCCCGCCACAGTCTCAGGCAAGCGTTCATAATCTCGCGCCAGCCGGCGAAAGCGGGCCGCCCAGGCCAAGCTGCGCTCGACCACCCAGCGGCGCGCCGCTGGGTGGTGCAGTGCCGCGCAGCACGCTGGAGGCGCCGCGCCTGTCTACCGCGCCTACGACATCGGCGCCTCGTTCAACGAGGATTACGCGGAGCAGATGTACGGGGCCGATATGACCAGCGGGCTTCGAGACGCCAACGACTTGCCGATTCGGGATGAGGAAGGCAACGAAGTCAGCTTCCTCAATCAATGGGCCGATGCGCCGACCGTCGAGCTGCGCGACGATGGCACAAAGGCTTTCCTCGTCTCGGCCGGCAATGCCGCGTCGGCCGGGTCGTATCGGCTTCATTTCGATGATCAGCTAGACCTCGGCGCTTCAGCGCCGCTGTTGCGTCGCAGCGGCGGTCTGTCGTGACCCTGAAGGCAGCATGTGCAGCGACTGCGGTCGAATGCGGCGAGCAAGACTTGGGCGCAAGGTGACCTGCTTGAATTCGGTGAGCAGGTTGGGAGATATGACACCGTCCGGGTCGCCGAGGATGGGGGTTGGAGCGTTAGACGGCGATGATCCTCGCTAAACCAGTTGCCGTGCTATATCTGTCACCGCCCCGGCTCTGGCCCACGTCTCGCGCCGGTCGTTGAACTCCCGCTCGTCCGAGCGCAGCGCGAAGGCGTAAGCGCCCATAACCTGCGGCTGAGCGCGCAGCAGGTCGAAGTATTGCCTGTACTCCCGGCCTTTGGCCGCGTCGTCTTCCTCCGACTTAGCCTTGTTGTTGCTGAACTCGGTGATCCACAGCGGCTGGCCAAAGTTCTGCTCGATGAAGTGCAAGAAATACAACCCGTCGTGTTTGTCCCGCATGGCCGTGGCGTCGGGCCAGTAACAATGGACGCCGACGCCGTCCACCAAGCCGTCACGGATGGCGCGATGGATGTGGGGGAACCACTCGAACACGCTGCGGCCCGGATCGTCTTCGCCAAAAGACGGGGTGAGACCGGGGAAGATGAGCCGAGCGGCCGGGAACTCGCGGCGCATCGCGCGCGCCAGCGGCGTATACCACTCGGCTACGAATTGACTCGCCGACGACCAATGGACGGACTTCCAGCCGTCTGCCGCCACGTTCGGCTCGTTGTGCAGCTCGAACGTGTCCACGCCCAGGGCGAGCAGCTCCCCGATCACCTGGCGATGGTCGTTGAACACTTGCTGGCCCGTCTGGTGGGGCGCCTGGTGCGGGGTGGCGTGCAGGCGCACCACGATGCCTTTCGGGTCGAATCGGCGACCGGGGCCGCTGCCGTCGATGAAGCGGCGCGCGATATCGACGACGGGCATGTTGGTCAGCAGCTTCACGCCGTCCAGCAACGCCGCCGTCCTAAAGCACTCCCAATCGACGGAGACGAAGTCGCCGGATGCGGCGATGCCCAGACCCCGCCACACGCGATGAGCAGGGGACGCTGGCGGCGCGTCGAAGGACGGCGTCGGGTCAAGATGGTTAGGCAATTCATCACTCATTTTCTCTATTCCTCCAAAAGTGAAGGTTGGTTCGGTCCTCCTCTCGTTGTGGCGCCGATCCGGCATCTGGGATGGGCCGGACGACCATCTCCAGGACTTCCACGGTGCTACTTCAGCCCCATTTACGAGAGCACTCGCCCACCCCTGTGTTTCTGGTTGATGTGATGGACTTGCGCGCATTATCCGCCCTGGCCGTTTCCAAAACGTTTCCACACGCGCCCATCGTCCTCCCTCTATACCCTTCGCGTAAGCTGCCTAGTGGACGGGCTAGTACCCTGACCACTTAATTCTGCGGGGTTCGGACGGCAGTTGGACTGCCGTCCGCCGCAGGCCCACGGGGCGGCTTCGCACTGCAACTGCGGCGGGAACTACGCAACTTCAAATTGTCGAAGCACTAGGTTAGCGGAACGACAACAGCACGCTGAGGAGAACAAAAAGCACCGCAGATTCATGATCTGCGATGCTTTGGAGCAGCGGGGTGGTTCTTCACTCGTTCAGCGAGCGCGCACCCCAAACTTCTCGGCATAGGCCGCGCCGCTGAACTCAAAGACGTCCTGGTCCTCGCGCCGCGTTCTGCCCACCAGCTGGGCGCTAGCCCACTCCAGCGACCGGTGCAAATCGTTCACGTGTTCCGGATCAGGTTCGGACTCCGCCGGTGCGGGGTCAACCTCGGGCTGGTCCGTCCGAGGCTCGGTCAGCGTCAGGACACAACTCAAGTCGGGTGCGACGGCGTCTCGCTTAGTCAAATGATCTTTCAAGTCAAAGCAGTTTTGGATCGTGGCAATCACTGAAGTGTGATCGAACGGCGTGTAGCCGGCTGGCCGGCAGATGGCGCCTGGCTCGATGTACGGCGAAATCAACACGGCCGGGACGCGTAAGCCGAAGCGGTTGAACTCAAAGCCCAATTGGCCGGGGTTGCCCTGTCCATCCGGCGGTGTAGCCGTGTTCGGGGGCGCTACGTGATCGTAGCAGCCGCCGTGCTCGTCGTAAGTGATGACCAGCAGGGTTTCGTTCCACTGAGGCGACTGCACCACGGCCCGATAGACATCGGCGATGAGCTTTTCCCCGGCGCGAATGTCCGAGGGCGGGTGCTGATCGTTCTGCGCGCGTCCCGTAGCGGGATCGCGATAAAACTGCGGTTCCAGAAAAGCATAGCTCGGCAGAGAGCCGTTCGCCGCATCTTGATAGAATTCGTCGATCAGGCGGAAGTTGCCGTCAAAGGCGCGGTCGTGCAATTGCGTCAGCGTCAGGCGGGTTAAGGAAAAGTCCTGTCCTTGCTCCCACGGTTCGCCGCTCCCCGGGCGCTTGACCTGGGCGGTGCCGTGGTAGACCTTCCAACTCAAGTCGGTACGCTGCTCGTTGCGAATGGCGTCTTCAATTTGATTGAAGATGGTTCGGGCGTCGAACAGGGCTTGCGGCTTGTTGTTGACCTGACTGCACGAGGTGGCTGCGTGGATGAAGGCCCGATTGGGCAGCGTCTGGCTGGGGACAGACGCGAACCACTGGTCACACACGGCGAATTCTCTGGCAAGCCGACTCAACACCGGCGTTTGTTCCGGCGTGTAGCAGGTCATGATCTCGCGCGGATCGGTCGGTTTTTCGCCGAAGATCAGCGTCGCATACAGCATAGCGTCCCGGTAGTTGTCGACAAAGCCCATGTTGGTCGGCGCGACCGAATCGGCATAGGGTCGTTGCGGCCAGGCGCCGTGCGCGATCGCGTACTTCTGGAAGAGTTGATAGTTGGTGTCCTGGTAGCCTTCGCCCGGATCGGGGTTGGGCAACGTGTAATCAGGTTGCTCGTGCCAGGCGCGCTTCGAGCTTCTGCCCTTGGGCGCTGCGCCGTTTCTGCGCACGTACACCTTTTCGACAAAGGGAACGCCGTCCGAATCGATGTTATCGAGCGGGTTCCACAAGTCGTCGCGCAGGCCGTCGAACTCCTGATCGCGCGGGGGGGCTTCCTTCGCGTAAAGCCAACCCAGCAGGTTGTCGAAAGAGCGATTCTCCAGCATCAGCACCAGGATGTGCTTGATGCGCTTCAGCGCGGCGGGGTTCGGTTGCAGATATTGGTTTGCCATGGTCTTCCTTTGCGCGACTCGCTTGCGCCGCAACGCAATTTAGCGGATACGACCGATAGATAGATGTGACCAGGTGATGCGACCGCCTCTCGACATCTGTCGGTCTCAGACATAAAACGCCCGGCTCTGAATCGCAATGGGCGGCGACTGAAAAATCTGGACGGCGGCCGCAGGCGCGTCTCCGATTAGATTCTGCATATCTTTCCGCATCGGATGCGTACTCTGTCCATAGCTCAACTGCACACGTCGGCGCTGATTCCCGGCGAGCAGATAAGTGGCGTAGGGCAGCAGGATATTCCATCGGGCGGCGATGGGCTGACCTTGATAGGTGCCGTATTCGGTCGTCGGTGAAAAGTTGCCCGCCTCCGAATTGAGTCCTTGCAGATCGATTTCACACGAGAAAATATCGCCTTTCGGACTGTTTGGTTTCTGTGGATCACGACAAGAAATCTGCCACGTCTTGACCTCGGGGCTATTGAGCGACGGCATGTTGATGGCAAAGTTGGTCTTGAATTTCGGCTCGCCAAACAGCGTTTCCCCGGCCTGAATGGCCAAATCATTGTCGCACGGGACGTGCACGCGGTGATGTCCCATATTTTTCGTCTGCTCTTCACCCCGCAGATACTGCGCCAGGGTAATTGGGGGCACGTGCGCGGCATCCGCTTGAGGGTAGGCGACAATGCTCAGTTCGATTTCTTGTGTAATGCTGGCCCCCGTTGAGAAGTGGCTCACGTAAAGTTGGTAATTGAATGAGACGCAGCCCCGTTTGTCAAACAGCGCCGGCTCGAGACGGGTGTTTTTGAGATAGGAAGCCAGCCGGGCAGGGTCAACCAAATAATACACGCCGCAATTGGTCAGTGCGGCGTAATAAAACGGCATTTGAAATCCGGTGGGAATCGGGGGCAAGGGATTGCTGGCCATGGTGTTTGTTCTTCTTTCTACGCGCCGTGCAGGTTGGGTGTATTACGCTATGGAGTTCGACACGTATTCAAAGCTGGGGCCGGCCGTCATCTCTTCGTCGCCGACGGGAATCTTCATCAATTCAACCGCTTGATACTTGAGATCGTACATGCCCACCACGGACTGCATCAGGCGTTTCGGTTTGCCGTTCAGCGCGGCGTGCAGTTCATCGAGCAAGGCCCTGTAGGTGCGATTGAACGCATACGCTTTTCGCCACAACGCGCTGTCGTGGGGATAATGCGCCATCTTCGGATTGGGCCGCATCGGGTAGACTTGATCCCAGTGAACCAGCAGCCGCGCTCCCGACGGCCCGGACGTGGGTGTGTCAGCCGCCGTGTAGCGCCGCTCCTGGTAGATTTCGTTGAAGCGGAAGTAGTGCGCCAGCTCTTTCACCTCGCCAAACTGCTCTTGGTCGCCGTCGAAGATCGTATGATGGACGCCTTCGCCTTGCCCGGTGATTTCGTCCAAGGCCTGGAGCGCGGAGGGTAAATCCGTGACGGGAATGGCTTCGCCGCCTCCGCCATAATAGTATTCGGGCGTTATTTGGCGGGATATGTCTCCCGTGAAGCTGCCCTCGGCGGAGAGGTCGTGTAAACCCAACTCAATCGCCTCATAGAACTGCGCAATCGTGTGATACTTGTCGGCCTCCGGCGGCGCGTGAGGTTTGGCCGGCCGCTCGATGCGGAGGAACGTCTCGAGGGCCTGCTTCGAAAACTTTTCCAGGTTCACGCGGAAGGCATCGTCGCTGTGCGGCAGAAAGGTCGGATACTCGGGGATGAACTTGGGATGATTGAGGCTGGGTTCGCCGCCAACCGCATTGAGCACATTGGCCGCCAGGATCATGTGAAGCATTTCTTCCAAGACCACACTCTTGATGATCTGCGCCGCTTCCCGGTTGGAACCATCTTTGATGGAATACAGGGCGCACAGATAAGGCGGGATGGTCGACTGCTCCAGCTCGATCGCCGTCTGGAGATGGCTGTGCAAACTCGCCAAAGTCTTGATGCGTCGATGTGGAGGAATAGTCGGTTCGCCGCGCCGCCGCAGAAGCTGCCGCTTGCCAACATGCGTGGCTTGTTTTTCGTCCATGCTAGTCACCTTTGTTCAAGAACGATCACTGGAGGTCTTTGATGATGTTTTCGGCGGCCCAAAACGTGAGCGCGGCCATCGTCAAAGTCGGATTGGAAGTGCCGAGCGTGGGCATGTTGCCGCAGCCCACCAGGAAGAGGTTGGGGTGATCCCAGGTGCGCTGCTCGCGGTTCACGACCGAATCGTGGGGACTAAAGCCCATGCGATGGGTGCCGACCAGATGCCCCGCGCCGCGAAAAGAATATCCGGCGCCGTGGTAGGTCACGTAATCGGCATCGGTCGGATCATATTGGGTGTAGTCTTGAACGCCGATGCGGGCGAACATCTGATCGGAGATGCGTTTGGCGGCGGCGAATGCCGCGCGGATGTAGTCGGAGACGTCGTAATGGATCACCGGGCGGTAATTGCCGAGCCGATCGACATACTGTGGATCGAGCGTGATCCGATTGGAGGGTTCGGGCAATTGTTCGCACTCAAAGTGCAGCAGCACTTGCCGCGTCACGGTCGCCTCGATATGCTTCCGGAGCGCCTTGCCGAAGAGATTCAGCCGGTTGACCGCTCGATCCAGATCGGTATCCGGCGCGCCGGTCGGCCAGCCCCAACCCCAATTGTCAATCGGCACGATGAAGGCCGCATGGTGCGCGCGAAAGTCGCCGTCGCGGAAAACCGGGATGTTAGAGGTCGAGCCAGGCCCCCGGAAGCTGTACACGGGCTGCGGCATCAAGCCCCAGGTCAACAGCACCGCATGATCCATCAAATTGCGGCCCACTTGATCGCTCGTGTTCGCAATGCCCGAAGCGAGTAAGAGCTTGGCGTTTTCGACCGAATGGGCTGCCAGCACATAGACCTTTCCCCGCGCGACGCCGACCGTATGCTCCGGCGAATCTGGATTGTGGTAGCGCTTGTAGGCAATGCCGGTGACGCGGCCCGAGGCGGGATCAAGCTCCACCTTGGAGGCCACCGCTTGGGCGATGAGGTCAACGTTGGCCCGGAGCGAACTCTTGAGCGTCTTGAGCGCGTTGTACTTAGCCTGCACCGGGCAGATCGGGACACAGCTCGCGTTGCCTTCGCAGCGCTGGCCGGTGTATGGATCCCAGAGGGCGCCCACCGGCTCATAACTGTTGTCCGAGGGTTCAAGCCGCAGTGTGTGGCTTGCTGCATCCCAGTGAGGGGCCGAGCGCCTATACCGCCGATTGGGCGTTGAATTTCGGCCTTGCGGCGTGGTCGTCACGTAGACCTCGATCTCCTGCTCACCCGCCGAAACGGTCATGCCCCGCACACCCTTATGGATTTGCTGATCGAGATAGCTCGGCGGGAGTTTGTGCATCGGAAAGACGTAGTCTTTGCCAAAGAAGTCCTTACCCATGTGGGGATAGCGCTGCTCTTCGACCTCGGCTGAAACGCCGATCTCACGTTCCGCCATCTCGTAATACGGTCGCAGTTCCTCATAGCTGATCGGCCAGTCCACGCCGACGCCATATTGCGTTTTCAACCGGAAATCGTTGGGCAACATGCGCAGGCAGGTGCCCAGCCAATGCAAGGTCGTCCCGCCGGGCACGCGCGCGTAATCGCTCGGGAACGGCAGCGGGCCGGCCTGAACAAAGTAGCCGTTGGTGTTGGGCGTGGTTCCGCTGATCGGGTTCACATCTAAGACGTTGGGGGATGGCGCTGTCGGAAGATTCGGATAGGCCGCGTTCGGCACCTTCGCTAACTGTAGATAATAGGTGTTCAGATAGGCTTGATAAGCGTCGTAGGCCGCCTCGCCCTCCAACGCAAGGCCCGCATCCAAACCTGCCTCAAGAATGAGGACGCTATGCCCGGCCTGCGAGAGGGTCTTGGCGACAATGGCGCCCGAAATACCTGCGCCCACGATGACGACATCGTACACCTTGTCTGTCATATCGTCTCCTCCAAGGACGCTGGCCTGCTTGGAGGCCGCTTAGTGGTTGGCCGCATGCTCCATGAACCGAATCCCGGCTGCTGTGCGCCTTGCGGGTGAGCGCCCATGGTCTTCCAGAGCAAGCCCTGTTGGTAGGCTGCCGCCGAGGTGAAGTGAGTGACATCTTGGGGGCTGGCGCGATGCTGATTGCGCCAAGCCTGCGGCAACTCGATCCAAGCGCCCCAGTACCACAATTGGACGATGTTTCTGGCAATCGGCCCAAACTTCGGGCTAGCCATTAGCTCACGTCGAATCGCCGCTTCCAGGTCGGCGCCCTCGTTGCCGGCGCGCTCGATCAGCTTCCGGGCTATCGCCCACAGTTCTTGACTGATCGCTTCGCCTATCACGCTGACCACTTGTTGATAGTATTCCTGCACTAAACCCGTTCCCAACAGTTCAGCCCGGTTAAAGCCCGTCAGGCCGACCGAGAGTGAGAGGAATTGTTCCAACGAATCTTGATGGGTATCCATGCGCACCTCTTTCAGACCGACCGGAAACCGCTGTCTAGTGCTTCAACAATCTGAAGTTGCGTAGTTCCTGCCGCAGTTGCAGTGCGAAGCCGCCCCGTGGGCCTGCGGCGGACGGCAGTGCAACTGCCGTCCGAACCCCGCAAAATTAAGTGGTGGGGGTACTAGGATAGATCCGATGCCGTTGCTAGCGACGATGGGTGGCGGTCTTCGATTTCGCACTTTTCTTCCGGCCGGCTTTACCCGCGGCCTTGCTTGGGGTGAGGGGCGACACCCGGGCGAATTTGGAGACGCCCTGGATAATCGCCGATAGGCTGCTCCACAGCGCGTCACTTTGAAACGCCACCGTCCCTCCGCCGCGCTTGCGCTGCGCGATAGTGAAGTTGATGTCGCCTACGCATACAAAGTGAACTGTTTCTTTCTTGTCGGAGATCGCCAGCTTGGCGTGATCGTCGGGTTCGGGCCAGGCGATGTCGATGCCCAGCGGCTTCAGGTTGATCGCCTTCATATCGACAACCGTGTGAACCTTGTCGCTGTCCTCGGACGGCGGGGTGGGATCGTGCTCCCAGGTTTCCACGTCCAGGTTTTCATGCAGCGTCGGCCCCACCAAATCGTTGTAGAAATCAAGGCCCCAGGTTTTGTTCTTGGCGATCGACATGAATTTCAGGCCGCCCCTGGACTTGAACGGAATGACCACGTGAACGGGCGTGCTCCCGCTCGCCGCTTGATTGTGCATCAGCTTCACGCGCGGATCGTTTGGCGCGTTGGCTAAATCGACCGGGATATTCGAAGCCAGATACACGTTGGGCTGCTGCGCCACGAACATTTGCTTGGCGAGGGCCTGCGCCACGTCCGCGTTCGCTAAGGTAATGCACAGCAAGGTTTGAGCGTTGGGCATGCCCGTCTTCGGGAAACTGTAGCGGCCCTTCGGCGGAAACTTGGGCGTGGACTGCACCAGCCAGAAGGCCGAGTTGTTTCCCAGGTCGAAAGCCAGGACGCCCTTGGTATGGCCGCGCGCGCCGTTGACCGTGCCATCGATCGGGTTCTCATCGTTGTAGAAAAACCAGCCGAGCTGCTTGTTAGCGGCGGCGCCGTAGACCTGGGCCAGGGTATTGGGCAGCGCCCCGTCTTTGTCCACACGATGGGGTGAAAGCGTAAGTTTTCCATCCCGCGGGGTATTGGCGTCGAAGTAGACGTACTCGGTCCCGGTCACCTGGCTCCCGTCGCCGGTCGTGGCCTTGCCGGCCACTTTGTACATGAACCACCAATCGACCGGATTTCCAGCGTCGTCCATTGCGCTGAGTGGCATCGCTTTTCTCCTCTTCACAGGCGCGACCTTAACGTGACCGCAGCGGTCGCCAGGTTCGTTTACAGCTGTGGCTAGAGCGATCGGTGCGCCGCTGCGTCAGCGCCGCACGGGATGCTCCGGCGTTGCAGGCGCGGGCGATTGGTTGCTCTGGTCAAAGTTTTGAAGCGCCGCCGACAATTGTAGGCTGAAGTCCAGCGAGTACTCGGCTTGTAGGAACTTCTCCAGCTGGCCGTTCTTCCAACCGACGTTCTGGAACCACTGCATCCACCAGGCATTCCATTCGGGCGTGCCGCTCGGCGGCCGGGCCTGCGCGGGCACGAACAGCGGCGACAACGGTTCGCCCTTATACGATGCGGTCATGTGGCAGCTCATACACGAACTGCGCGGATTATCGACCGGCCCGTTCAAGCGGCCTTCCCAGCCGAGATGCGTCGGCGGCAATTCGTTCGCATCGGGATTGATGATGGTTTCCGTGAGGCCGGTGTTGATGGGCGTTTGGGTGACGGGCTGATTGGGCGGGAATTGGTTATTCGCGTCCAACACCGGGATGTTCTGAGTGTTCTCCGCGTAATCCGGATCGTTGCCCCACATCAACCCCACCGGCGCCAGGTTGCGCCACGGCTCGGCGTTCGCCAGCGCGCCGTTGTATTGAAACGTGCCGAAGATCCAGCCGGACGGCGCGCGGTCGTCTCGGATCATGATGTCCATCTGGATGAGCGTCACTTCTTTCACGGAACGCTCGGTCGACGTGAAGCTGTTGGCGGTGTAGGCTTGCCACTCGATCGGGTTGACCAGGAAGGGAACCTGCGCCGCGATCAAAGCCGGCGGCATGTCCACGAATAAGGTCTTGCACACGACCGTGCCGATCGGGAAGCCGGCGGTCGACGTCACGCTCGGGTCCGGCTTGGCATGATCCTTCCACACCTGGCCGATGGTATAGCCGCCGAAGTCATTGTAAAAACCGACGGCATACGCGACCGCATTGGTGTACGGCTGCGTCGCCGCCAACTGTCCCGCCGACAGCGGCGCCTCTCGGGTCAAACCGTGAATGCCCTCGCGTCCGTTCGGGCCATAGTCCTGCCAGGGCATGTGATACCACTTCCGCAGCGGGTTATTCTCCACGCGCCAATCCACTTCGAGGTTGCCTTCGAAGCAATAGTCGCGCACCTGCAGCATGTACGTTCGCCAGTCGTTCTGGAAATCGGTTTGGAAGAATGCCGGCAACTGGCTGGCATCCGGCAGCTGCGTGGGGTAGTTCTGGCTCAGCTTGAACAGCGTGCCATTGTATTGATCGGACGGCGGTTGGTAGCCGTAATCACGGAACGGCGCCTGGGGCGTACCACAGGCTGTGACGAGCAAGATGAGGCTTATCGCACAGCCTAGAGCGGCAAGCCTCGGCTTACCCCTGAGTCTGACATGCAAAATGGACATAGCCAGTTACCCCCTCATCTGTATTGGAGCCTAAAGGATGGCATCGTTCACCCAGTCGTGTACAGCAGGCATCAACCCGGCGCGCTCAGGCCCACCGTCATTGTCTCGACGAGGTGACTGCATCATCTCGCCTTCTCTAATACTACTATACTTTATGCCTGTCAGGCTGTCTATCGAGCACGATACGGGCCTGATTATTTTTTGGCACAGCGCGGGTGTCGCTTGCTTCACAGCAAGAGGGTGATCTAGTTCACAGTCTCAAGAGTGGAACATGCAGACGCGAATCACCCCGAAATGATAGCCGCGACAAAGCAGTCGAGGTCTGTCCCAATCGCGTGTTCGTTATGACTGGAGCCGATCCGAAAACCGCGCAGCTTATCGATTGGAAACGATTGAGACTATAATACGCATATCCCCTTCACCACCCTTGAGCGCTGCGATTTGAAACGGGATATGTCGTGATGTCGAGCTTGCTGGCAACCAAACTCCACCGCCCCGCGGTCCCTCCCAAACGCGTCCCACGCCCGCATCTCGTCCAACGCTTGAATGAAGGACTGGCGTCCAGCCGACAGCTGACGCTCGTCTCGGCGCCGGCCGGATTCGGAAAAACCACCTGCATCAGCGACTGGGTGAACGCGCTGGATGTGCCGGTGACCTGGTTGTCTCTCGATCCGACGGATGACGACCCGGGGCGCTTTTTCACCTATCTGGTGGCCGCGCTGCAACGGGTGGATGCGAACCTGGGCCGGGAGATCGAGGGTGTCTTGCGCGCGGGACAGTTGCCTCCCATCGGGGTTGTCAGTGCGACTCTCATCAACGACATCCTGGATTTAGAGAGTCGGTTCCTACTGGTGCTGGACGATTTTCAGGTGATCCAGGATGGCTTCATCCTGCAAGTCTTGGAGCAGCTGGTGAACAACCCGCCGCAACCGCTTCATCTGGTCTTGCTCACCCGCGAGGATCCCTCCTTGCCGCTGGCGCGGCTGCGCGCCAACAACCAGTTGACCGAGATTCGAGCGGGGGATTTGCGCTTCACCAGTCGTGAAGCCGATCGCTTCCTGAACGAGGTGATGGGCCTATCTCTTTCCCAGGCGGACATCGGCGCATTAGAGGATCGGACCGAAGGCTGGATCGCCGGCTTGCATCTGGCCGGTTTGTCCGTCCGCGATCGGGCAGACCCCTCCGGTTTCATCGCTACCCTGAGCGGCAGCCACCGCTTCATTCTGAGCTATCTCACCGAAGAAGTCCTCGGCCAGCAGTCGGAAGACATCCAGCATTTTCTGCTTCAGACATCCATCCTGGACAGGCTGAGCGGTGAGCTATGCAACGCGGTCACAGGACGGACAGACAGCCATTCCCTGCTGGAACGGCTGCTCAACGCCAACCTGTTCTTGATCCCACTGGACGACGAGCGGCGCTGGTATCGCTATCATCACTTGTTTGCCGACTTGCTGCGCGATCTTCAAAGCACGCGCCAGAAAGACGAAATGGCCGAGCTGCACCGGCGCGCCAGCCAGTGGTATGCTCGGGCCGGCAGGGTGAGCGAGGCCATCCAACATGCACTACCCGCGGGAGACTATGCCACGGCGGTGCGCTTGATCGAAGACCACGCCATGGACATGCTCATGCAGTGGCACATCAAGACCGTGGATGGCTGGATGCAGTCCATCCCGCCGGCATGGTGCGCGCAAAGCCCCACGGCCAACCTCGCCTTTGCCTGGATGCTTATGATGCGCGGCGACTACACACGGGCGGCCCCTTACCTGCAGCGATTGCAGGCGCTGTTTTCTGATTCTGAGATGAGCGAAGAAACAGAAGAGCCTTCGCTCAAAGCCAAATGGCTCGCCATACAAACGATGCTGCTCAACGCGCAGGCGAAACCGGCGGAGAGCGTCGCCCTGGGCAGCCAGGCGCTGGACATCGCGCCGGAGGAGGACGGCCGGGTGCGCAGCCTGATCTATCTGGGGCTGGCCGGCGCCTACCAACAGCTGGACGATTATGCCCAGGCGGTGGATGCTTTCCAGATGATCATCCAGTATGCCCAGGCGGCGACGAATTCTGTTTCCGAACTGCTGGGCATTTCCGGTTTGGCGCTATTGGCTATCCAGCGCGGCCAATTGCATTTTGCCTTCGAGCTGGCCTCCCAGGGGATCGAACGGGTGGAGCGCTCGGGGTCGCTGCCCCCCATCAGCATGGCCGTGTACGGCGAGCTCGGCTCGATCCAGTATCACTGGCATCACCTCGAACAAGCGCACAAGCATTTTCAGCGTGCGATCCAGGTTAGCGCCTTGAGCGGTTACAGCGATGCCGAGCTGTACTACGGGGTGATCCTCTCACGCCTGTTCCAGATACAAGGCGACCTTGAGACGGCCGCCCGAGAGATCCAGAAAGCCGTTGACCTGATGCGGGTCGAAGCGCCAGCCGTCGTCCGGGAAGAAGTCATCTCCCAACAGGTTCGCATCTATCTGGCCCAGGATAATCTCGCCGCCGCCGAGGCGGCCCTCAAAGACCAAGGCTTCTCCTTCCAGGGTGGATTTTCTTTCCCCGATCTCGACTCTGGGCAGCAGATCGTTCGTCCGGTTGCGGTTCTGTACATCAGCGCCCTGCGCATCCTGCTCTACCGGGCCCAGGCAAAGCGTGAACGAGCAAACTTAAAGCCGGGGATCGAACTGGCGGACCACCTGATCGCTGGAGCGCTCCAACGCCAATACATCCCCTTTGCACTCGAAACGCTCCTGGCGCGCGCGAAACTGTATGCCGCGCTCGGAAATGAGCCAGCCAGCCAGGCAGACTGCATCCGCGCCCTGGAGTTGGGCGAGCCGGAAGGATTCATTAGCATTTTCGTTGAAGAAGGACCACAGGCGCGCTTGTTGATTGAAGATTATAGATTGAAGATTTTGGACAAAAGATTCGAGAGGGATGAAGCGGTGAGGGATAGATTGCTCCCTTATCTGGCCCGCATCCTTGAATCGTTCCCCTCCGCCGTCACCCCTTCGACCCATCCTCCTTCAATCAACAACCCCACTCCGCTTCGCTCCGGGGGCTATAGTCAGCGATCCCCAATCGACAATTTATTGGAGCCGCTAACCGACCGGGAATTGGACGTGCTGCGCTTGATGGCCGAGGGATTGAAGTATGAAGAAATCGCCGCGAGGCTGTTTATCTCGCTGAACACCGTGCGCTCCCACGTCAAGGCTATTTACGACAAGCTCAACGTCAAAAACCGCGTCAAAGCGATCGACGTAGCACGCCGACTGCACCTGTTGTAAGCCGCGATCCGGCGACAAACCACATCTTTTTCCGGCGCGGATCACATTTTCATGTGATCCGCGCCGCTTCATGCTCGGCTAAGATAGGGCAGTGGTTGAAGGATTTTCACCGGAAAGGGGCGCGCGTGAGAATGGACGAACTCTGTACCTACCGAATCGAGGTACGAGGCCAGGTGGACGAGAACGACCTCAATGCCATAAGCCCACTTCAGATGATGGTGGTACGGGTGGATACAACCACAACGCTGTTTACCGCCTGCACCGATCAGTCGGGGCTCGTCGGGCTGATGCGGCACCTGCACGGACGAGGGTTAGTGCTTTTGTCTGTAATCCGTGAACGCTAAACCATTCAGGAGATTAAAATGTCACAGCCAAATCACGTCACCCATATCGAGGCTGAAGACCCCGCCTGGAAGGATGTATACAGGATTGGCGGAGCGGCGGCCCTGATTCTACTTCTCTATTCTGTCGTGACCCTGATAGTCCTCACCTTGTTGGGTGCAGCGCCCAGCACCGCTGCCGAAACTTTCGCCCTATTGCAGAACAATCGCATCATCGGCCTCTTGCGGCTTGATGTCCTAACGGTATTCGTCTATATGCCACTCTTGTATCTGCTCTTTCTGGGTATCTACGTAGCGCTCAGGCCAACCCAAGGTGCCTATACCACTCTCGCTACCGCGCTTGTCTTTGTCGGGGTAACGCTCTTGCTTGCAACACCTTCGGCTTTTTCCATGGTGGATCTCAGCGACAAGTATGCAGTGGCGACAACTGAGACACAGCGAAGTCAACTCTTGGCAGCCGGAGAAGCGATCCTGGCTTCAGACATGTGGCATGGTACGGGTGCGTTTCTGGGTGGCATGTTATTACAAAGTGGCGCCGTGCTGATCTCGGTCGTCATGCTGCGGAGCAAAGTCTTCAGCCAAACAATCGCTTACCTGGGCATTTTGACACACGGGCTAGATTTGGCCCATTTCATTTTTCTCCTAATGGCGCCAGGATTAGGTAAGATTCTCATAGCGATTGCTGGCACGTTATACCTGATATGGTTTCCTCTGGTTGGCCGGAGGCTCCTCCAGCTCGGGCGTCGCGAAAGCAAGGCGCTTCCCCAACCAGCGCAGGCGTAAGCGGCCAAGTAGATGTTACACTGAAAGGAGACAACCATGTCAGCGAATTCAAGTAGGGAAATGATAGATCAGGCCGCCAATGTTGAAACCGCAGAGCCACGCTGGAAAGATCTCTACAAAGTCGGCGGAATAGCCTGCATGGTTGGAGTAATAATCATTGTGCTCGGCATTGTCGCCTTCTTCATCTGGCCGTATGCCCCCGGATACACCGCTACGGCAAGCGTCTTTGCGGCCATTCAAAACGACTGGTTAGGCGGGTTGATCAGTCTTGACTTCCTACTCCTCATGGGAAATCTGGTTGGCATACTCCTCTTCGTCGCCCTGTATGCTGCCCTCAGGCAAGTCAATGAATCGTATGCCTTGATCGCTCTGGTCCTCGGGTTGATGGCTCTTGCAGCCATAATCCCATCGAGACCGATTGCTGAGATGTTTTCCCTCAGCAAGCTTTACACGGCTGCGCCAACCGCTGCGGAGAAGAGTCAATATCTGGCAGCCGGGGAAGCATTGCTTGCGCTTTTCAATGGCACCGCCTGGATAGTAAACACTTTCCTAGGCAGTGTTTCCTTGCTGATAAGCGCCTTCCTCATGTTGCGGAGCAACATCTTCAGCAGAGCAACTGCCTATGTTGGAATCGTCACCAATATAGTGACCCTTGGCTTCTTTCTGCCTGGCATCGGTATCATATTGTTATTCCTTTCGCTCCCGGGTATGGTGATATGGAACATTCAACTCGCCCGAAGATTTTTCCAGCTCGGGCGTCGCGAAAGCAAGGCGCTTCCCCAACCAGCGCAGGCGTAAGCGGCCGAGTGGATGTCATGCTGAAAGGAAATAGCTATGTCAGCGAATTCAAGTAGGGGAATGATGAACCAGGTGATCGATGTCGAAACCGCAGATTCCAACGAGAAGAGTCTCTACAGAATAGGCGGAAGGGCTGCGGAGCCGACAGCAAGGGCGAAGCGTCGCCGGACGATCCGATACTTCGCAGCCGTAGCGTCCGCCGCGACGGCCGTTATGTACTTCCTGATTGGCTTCCATATCGTGTCCGTGCTGGACGGGCGCGCGGACCAGACCTGGGGGATCGTCGCGGGCAGCGCGTATGTGTTGGGAGCGCTGTTGCTGCTCGCATTTGACCGCCGCGTGCTCTGGATCATGGGGGCCATCCTACAGGTCTTCGTCATCTACACGTACTTCAACCTCGCCTCACAGCGCACACCGGCATACGAGGTCTGGGGAATCCTGATCCGGATCGCCCAGGTGATGATCCTCATCGCGCTCGTGTACCTCGAGGTGCGTCTACCATTGGCGCAGCCCGCTGGACCGGGCGGGGACCGGTCTCAGGCAACGGGTAGTCGCCGCAAATCACTTCAGGAGAAATCATGATGTCGAACACAATCCTTGTGACCTACGCCGGCCGGGCCGGTTCTACCGTCGGTGTGGCCGAAGCGATCGGCCAAGCCCTGGCCGAAAGCGGCGCGCAGGTAGAGGTGCGCCCCATGCAAGACGTAACCGACCTCGCTCCCTACCGGGCGGTGGTGGCCGGCAGCGCCATTCAAGGGAAACAATGGCTGCCGGAGGCCATGCAATTTGTGCAGACGCATCGGGCGGCATTCGCCCAGAAACCTTTCGCCGCGTTCTTAGTGTGTATGACGCTGGCCATGAAGAACGCCGACAAATACCGCCCATTCGTGGCGGATTTTATGCAGCCGGTGCGCGCGCTGGTGCAGCCGGTGAGCGAGGGCCTCTTTGCCGGGGTGTTGGACATCAGCAAGATCCCATCGTTTGGCGATCGGCTGAAGTTTCGCTTGAGCGTCGTCTTCGGCGTTTGGGCGGAGGGCGACCATCGCGATTGGAACGCGATTCGCGCCTGGGCCGAGAGCATCCGCCCGCTGCTGCTCCGGTAGATTTTGTGGGTACTTGATCAGCCAGGTCCGGTTCGCATCTGACACGATGCCGGCAGCCATCCGTGCCTCACAATAGGGCGGCGGGTCGAGGTTGGTGCGATATCCGAACGTGTCAAGATATTGCTGATAGACTGCACATCAATCTTGCGAAACCGCGAGGCGCTCATGGTTGCCGACTGGGTCTCGTGGTTTCGTGTTGTCTGGCAAGATTGAAACACAGGACTTGCGCAGCTGCATGTTGCTGCCGCAGTTGAACTGCGGCAGATGAGGCGGCGGCAGTGCAACTGCCGCGCCAACTGCGTAAGTCCTGCGTTGTAATATTAGGCTGTTGTATCATGTTCACCCTTATTCTGCATAACCTCTAAGAGGCGCCCTGCATCCGAGATAATGAGAATGAGGTCGTAGATGTTGTCGATGAGGGTCTGGATATGTTCTGCATTGAGTCGCAATTCGTCGTGTGCTTTCCGCAACGCCCGGTCAGCCTGACGGCGCTCGGTGATGTCCGCAATCAGCAGCAGCACGCCCGTCGGCTCGTCCCGATCATCATGCCGGGCAGCGCACGAGGCGCTCACGTCGATGTGCGCGCTATTCTTGCGCTGGCAAGCAGGTTACAACCCAATTTGACTTTTCGACCGCTCCAGATTAGCTTATGCGTCGGCGCCGTCGCTGCGCCGCCGTCGGTACTTCGATAATCGAGCCGATCGCCGGTGCCGTCTCCAGCGCGCGAGCGACAACGACCGCGCCAACTCGGCAGTTTGTCGTTCCAAGATGACCTCCTCGTTGCCTGCTCTCACCCACTCGGATGTCGAACACTGGGTCGGCGGCTCATCCTTCGCCCGCGGCCGCAGTTACTTCGCGCAGGACGCCATCCTCACCCCGCGCCGCGTCGGATCGACGCTCAAGGCGCAGTGTCTCGGCTCGCGCCCTCAACCCTATCACGTTGAAGCCGCGCTCGGCGCGAACGGCATCGTGTCGGACGACTGCTCGTGTCCCATCGGCGGGCGGTGCAAGCATGTCGCCGCGCTGTTGCTTGCGTGGATCGACGCGCCGGATCAGTTTGTCATGCTGGACGACCTCGACACGACGCTGGCGAAGCACAGTGCGGCCGACTTGATCGCGCTGGTCAAGCGCATGGTCGCGCGCTACCCCGATCTCGAACTCATGCTCGAACTGCCGACACCCAGTGCGGGCCGGGCACGCCGGATCGACGCCGAGCTCATCCGGCGCCAGGTGCGCCACGCATTCGCCGGCAATCGTGACGATTGGGGATCGCTGACGGACATAGTGCGCGCGCTGAACGACATCGTCCGCCTCGGCGGCGAGTACACGGCGCGCGCCGATTGGCGCAACGCGGCGGTGGTGTACGAAGTCGTCCTGCGCGGCATCCTGGACGAATTCGCCGGCATGCATGACGAGAGCGGCGATTTGATCGCCATTGTCAATGCGTGCGTGCAAGGTCTGGGGCGCTGCCTGAGCGCGACCGCCGATCCGGCCCGACGCGAGCCTCTGCTACGAGCGCTGTTCGATGTGGCTACGCAAGACATCACCTTCGGCGGGATTGGCCTGGGCGATGAAGCCGTGCCGACTATCCTCGAGCAGGCGACGCCTGACGAGCGCCGCCTGCTCGCCCGCTGGGTGCGTGCCCAGCTGCCGCAAGGCGAGGGCTGGTCCAAAGACTTCCAGCGGCAAGCCTTCGGTGGTTTCCTGCTCGATCTGGAGCAGGACGCTCTGGACGATGCGGCTTTCCTGCGCGTCTGCCGCGAGACCGGCCGCACCGTCGATCTGGTCGATCGGCTGCTGTCACTCAACCGCTTTGACGAGGCCATGCGTGAGGCGCAATCGGTGGACGACTACGTGCTGCTGCAACTGGCCGATCTCTTGGTCAAGCGCGGTCAGGCCGATCGAGCGGTGCAAGTGGTTCAGGAACGGCTGGCGCGCAGCGAGGATTGGCGCTTGCCCGACTGGCTCAAGCGGCAGGCCAGCCAGCGCGGTGACTGGGCCGAGGCATTGTCGTTCGCCGACCAGCTTTTCCGGGGGCGTCCCTCACTCGAAGGCTATGAGGAAGTCCAGCGCCTGTCGCAGTCGGTGGGCGATTGGAGCGCGCGGCGGGTGGACCTACTCAAGCGACTGGCGCAGGACAACCATTTCGGGCTGCTCACCGCAATCCACTTGAAAGAGGGCGAGGTCGATCAGGCTCTGACGACGATCGAGCCTGTGCGAGTTGGCCTATTCGGCTGGTCGGCGGACGATTCGCTCGTCGTGCGCGTGGCGCAGGCCGCTGAAGCCAACCAGCCTGCCGCCGCCATTCGACTCTACCTGCGCGTCGTGAAGGGCGCCATCGACGCGCGCGGGCGAGCCAACTACACCACGGCCGTCGGGCAGCTAGTGCGTGTGCGCGAGCTGTATCGGCGGCTGGGTCAAACCGACGCGTGGCAAGCGCTCATCGACGAACTGCGCGAGCAGAACCGCACCCTGCGCGCACTGAAAGAGGAACTGAACAAAGCTGGATTGTGAACGCCTTCAACCGCGCGGCAGTTGACGCTTCGCGGATGATCGGATGGGCGAACAGGTCAGGTTCGGTTGTAGTGCCAGCAGTTCACACGATCGCGCCGATGGCCGGCGCTCCCTCAGCCGGGCGCGAGACGACGATCGCGCCATCCAGCTGAGGATAGTAGACTCCGACCCAGGCTACAGCGTTGTAAGCCAGGACCAGACTGGTCAATAGCCAATTGGGCAATTTGCCGCTCAAGACAAGGCCCTGCGCTGGGGGAACTTCGGGGATGCGCAGGTCGGCCGCCTCCTCGTAGTTGAGGTATGCTCGGGGAATGCGAAACTCCAATCGGGTGTGATCAGATTGGGTACGGCGTTCCGCCTGCAAAGGCGCATCGGGCGATGCTTCGCCGACGTGCAGCGCCAGCGATTTCACCCAACCGAGGCGGACGTCGAACTGCCAGAACGGCGCCGGGCTGGTGTGGGCTGCCAGCGCCGTGTACAGCCAGGTTGGGCCACGGCCGTAGACCGCCAACGGCTGCCCACCTGGCACGACTTCGAGCAGACGCGGCAAATGTTCCGGTTCCCAGCGATATTTCTCGCCCTCGTTCGGGATGTTCAACATGGCCGCCAGTTCTTCGACAACACGGACGTTTTCCACGGGCGCGTTCAACAGGTGCATCGACGCCAGTTCCTCAGGCGAGTAAGCGAACAGGCCCGCCAATCGCTGTGCCAACGCCTCGACCGGCGGGCCAGCGGCTTGAGTTCCTCTAACCAACCCGCCGATAATGCCGTGCAAGATCGGGCCGCTATCGGTCATTAAACTAGCTGAATCGAGTGTTGAGCGCAGGAGGGCCAGCGTGATCAGGTTGTGCCGATCCGCCAGCGCTTGCCAGGCCTCTAAATCCGACTCTTCTTTGTGCAGCAGAATGGCATGCGTGCACTGGTCGAAGATGACCTCTTGCTCTTGGCTGGGCAACCCGCCGACATCGACGAGCAAAGGCAAGTGCCGGCTGGCAAGACTCTGGCAAACATGCTCGACGAAGGCGGGCGTGAACGGCCCTTTCATTCGAATCGTGCGCACCGTTTCCTGGTCCGCCTCGTTAGACCAATCGCCTTCGTAATCGGGCGCGGCGCGCAGGACATAATGCTGGACGCCGCGTTCGCGCAGCGCGTGGCTCAACGAATAACTCAGTACCGATTTGCCCGCGTGCGGCGGGCCGCCCAACACGACAGCCGGAAACAGGTTCATCGGACGATCCTTTCTAAACCCAAGGGGTGACAGGTTGGATGCCTCCAGTGTGCTGGTCGCCACGTTAGGTGGTCAACCCCAAGTCGTGACCTTTGCGCTCGATACGCTGCTGGGGCAGGGCGAAGTCATTCGCGATGTGGTCGTCGTCCATCCTTCGCCGTCGGATGGGCGGTTGCATCAAGCGGTGATGCGGTTAGCAGCTGAGTTTCCAAGTGATGCCTACCACGGCCGGCCCTGCCATTTCCGATCGGTTCCCATCCGTACATCACTCGGCCGGCTGGAAGACATTCGCGGCGAAGCCGATGCCGATGCAGCCTGGCTGACAATTCACGAACTGTTCGGCGCGCTGAAGGCGCAGGGCAAGCGCCTTCACCTGTGTCTTGCCGGCGGACGCCGGCTTATGGGTATGCTGGCGCTCTCGGCGGCGATGCTGCACTTCGGGCATCACGACCGCGCGTGGCATGTATATACACCCGACGGGCTGCGCCAACGCGCGAACGAAGGCGCGCTCATGCACGTCGAGCCGGAAGAGGGCGTACGCCTGATTCAAGTCCCGCTCGCGCCATGGGGTGCGTATTTCCCCGGGCTGCGTGCGCTGCTGGCGACCTCGCCGGCGCAGGTGATCGCCGCGCAGCGCCGGCTGATGGACGATTCGGAGCGAGCGCGCTGTGAGCAAGTGCTCCAGCAGCTTACCGACCGGCAGTGTGAAGTGTTGCAGGCTTTTGCAGCCGGCGCATTGCCGCAAGATGTGGCCGCGCAGTTGAACATCTCGCTCAAAACGGTTGACAGTCACAAGACGCAAATTCTGGCCGAGTGTCGCGTCGCTTGGAATCTCCCGGAGAAGAGCCGGTTAGATTACGGTTTTATCCGAGAGAAGTTCGGGCGGTATTTTGATGGCATGGGGAGAGTGTAGCATTTCATACGAGCAGCGTCATCGGAGGTTCTCTCAGAAAAGTCAGAAGATTCTCCGATGAACTGGGCGAGCGGTGGCAATAGAATAGGGCTGGCAGTCGTCAACTGAATCGGGAAAATGCAGGCGCAAAGGCTATTGGCGGGGGAGGTGCAAATAGATGTACAATCGCGCCACTTATCTATGCTGTGTGGGGCATCGTACAAGCTTGCGGTCGTGATCTCTTCAATGGGTGAGTGAAAAGTGACCCAGCATTCTCTGAGCCAGTATCAAACTGACCACCTGTTTCTGCTGGTCGGCACGAACCCGCTGCCGAACTATGTGGCGGCGATGTTGCTGGCGAAAGGTGACGGCAAAATCTATTTGTTGCACACGCCTACAAAGAAAGGTACGGGAGTTGTTGCGAGCAGACTGAAGACTGCGATTGTGCGCGACCTACCTGGCATGATCGCAGAGCGAGTGATACTTCGAGAGATTAGCGAAAGCAACCGCAATGACATCGTGTCCAAAGTCAATACGCTGCTCAACCAAATGAATAGGTCGGTCGGACTGAACTACACGGGTGGGATGAAGCCGATGGCGCTGCATGTGTATCGTGCCATTGAGCAGCGTCTCGGCACCGATGCCATTTTCAGTTATCTGGACGCACGCAGCCTAGAAATGCTGATTGAGGAACATCGCGGCGTGCCAGCGCAATCGCAGCTGGTGCCGCGCAACCTGCAATTGAGTTTAGAGCATCTGATGGCGCTGCATGGCTACGTTCGCGCTTGGGATGAAGAAGATGTAAAGAGGCGAAAGGCAGTGTTAAATAGGGAGGGCAAACCACAAGACGCGCCACAACAAACACCGGTATTGGAAGATCTCTGTCGCGCGCTCGCCACCGTACATAGCACGGAGGAAGGTTTCAGGGAATGGAGAAAATTTATCAAGCCCAGACCGTTGCGGCGTTTACCGCTCACGTCTGACGACGAGTTGCTCAAGCCTGTTGCCGAAGTACTCGAGCAACTGCGGGTTGATGGCCGCGCGGCGGAGGCTGAACTGATCCGCATCTTGGAAATGGGTAAGGCAGGATTGGAAAGTTGTCGGCACTTTCTGCAAGGCGACTGGTTAGAAGAGTACGTATTGAGTACGTTGGCAGAAACGGTTCGAGCCTTAGACATCAAACACTACGGCATCAATCTGAAACCATTGCGACCGGGCGAAAAAGATGCGCCGAGCGAAACGAACGAACATGCTCCAAGCGAGGAGGAAGAGGAACAGACGGAGAAAAAGGAGAAAGAGCAGAAGAAAGATAAGCGGCAGATTGACTTGGCGGCGATGTACGGATATCAGTTGTTCACCATATCGTGTCAGGTAACCAAAAACAAGGATTCGGCGCAGGAGCATTTATTTGAAGTGTTCACGCGCGCGCGCCAACTGGGCGGTGACGAAGCGCGCGTTGGCGTGATCACCTGTCTCGATCCGTCTACTGCCGCATTGTTGCAAAGAGAAATCGAGCAGGATTGGGATGCAGATGGAAAGATCAAAGTATTCGCGAAAGACCACCTGCCTCGCTTGTCCGCGCACTTGACCGACTGGTTCAAGCAGGTAAACAAAGGATAGGAGCAGCACGCGATGAAACCTTACGTGCTCACTATGATTGAAGCGACAGGTATCCAGGATTACATCTTTGGCAGCAACGAGCTGGCGCAGAATATCGGCGCGTCGGAACTCGTGACGCAAGCCACCAGTTTGTGGGTCTTCGAGAGGCTGGACGAGATGTCATTGCAGCACAATGTGTCGAAGCCTTATGTCATTGAAAACGACACGGGCCAATATGCCATCTCCGATGAAAGTTTCTTATCGGGTGAGGACCGCGCCGAAGTGATCTACGCGAGCGGCGGTAATGCGCTGCTGCTTTTTCACAGCGAGGAAAAGGCAAAGGACTTTGCGCGCCGCCTGACGCGACGCGCATTGGCCGATGCGCCAGACTTGCAATTGGTTGTCGCGCGTCAGCAGGGCGATTGGGAAAGCGATATCCTCAAAGATATGCTAGATAATCTGCGCCGCAAACTCGCCCGACGCAAAGTGGATCGCCCGTTCAGCACGCCGCTGACAGGGCTGGGTGTGACCGCTGCCTGCGCGTTCACAGGCTTGCCTGCCGTTGCCCGAGATCCGTTGGACAGAAAACCGCCGAACCAACGGAGACTCATCTCAAAAGTCGTCCAGTCCAAACTGAAAGCGACTGAGCAAGGTAAAGAACGGTTGCGCGACGTGTTGCGTGACGTGCGCGATAGCGATTTTGAATTCATCTACGATTTCGACTTATTCGGCACCAAAGGCGAGTCGAGTTACATTGCGGTCATCCACACCGACGGCAACAGCATGGGCGCGCGCGTCAAAGACATTGGCGCGCTATTTACACGCGCGGAACAGAACGCCGACTACGTGCGCGCATTGCGCGCCTTCTCGCGCTCGGTCAATAAAGCCGCCACTCGTGCGCTGCGTTCGACGGTTCAAGTGCTTTTAGATAAACGCAATCACACCTACCGAGATAATGGCAAGCGACTTTACATCAAAGACGTTGTGCCTGTCGCTCGGCAGAATCAGCACTGGCAGCTACCGTTTCGCCCCATCGTGTTCGGCGGCGACGACGTGACCTTCGTGTGCGAGGGACGCTTGGGTTTGCTGCTGGCAGCGAAATATTTGCAAGTCTATTCGTCACATCGTTTGTCCGATGGCAAACCCGCGCACGCGCGCGGCGGTGTGGCGGTCGTTAAATCGCACTTTCCGTTCTCGCGCGCATACGATTTATCCGAACGATTGGCGAACTCTGCAAAGAAATACATTCAAGAGCGCAACGAGCAAGGTGAAGAAGGACTCACGGCCTTTGATTGGCACTTTGCCGTTTCGGGCTTGCTGCTCGATTTGGGCGCGACGCGCCAGCGCGAGTATCACGTCGAGGACGGTCAACTCTACATGCGTCCGTATCGCCTCAGTGACGACTCGCAAGATTTCGCGCACGCTTGGTCAACGCTGCGACACGTGATGGACGATTTTCAAACGAAGCGCGAATGGGCAGGCCGCCGCAACAAGATTAAAGCATTGCGTGATGCGCTGCGTGAAGGAGCGCCCGCCGTGCAGCGGTTTCTCCAAGTCTATCGTCCGCCTGACGTGAAAGAATGGCGCTTGCCCGATTGGGCAGATAATGCCGAGATGCCCGAAAAGGGTTGGTACATCGGCGAGTGCGGCTATTTCGACGCGATTGAGGCGCTGGACTTCTACGTACCGTTGGAAGGAGCATAACCGATGGAGTCATTGCTCTTGCATCTCACACTCAAGAGTGACGCGACGTTTGGGCGCGGCGACGGCGTCGCGGGACTCGTTGATGAGGAAGTGCAGCACGACCGCTATGGACTGCCCTATTTGAGTGGGCGCACGCTCAAAGGTTTGCTCGCTTCCGAGTGCGCCGACATTTTGTTTGGGCTCAAACAGTCCATGCCCGCCGCGCTCCAGCGTTGGGAGGCAGCCGCACGCTTTCTGTTCGGCGCGGCAGGCAGCGGCGATGATGATGCAGCGCACATGCGCGTGGGCGATGCACGCCTGCCGCGCGACCTGAGTTTGGCGATTGCCGAAGACTTTCGCCCGTTGGAAAATCTGAAGCGTGAGGAACGCGAACGGCAGTGGGGACTGAAACAAACCGAAACGCTTGAAGCGCTGACCGCGCTGCGTCGTCAAACCGCGCTGGACGCAACGGGCGCGCCGCTCAAGGACACACTACGCACAATGCGCGTCATTATTCGGGAAACGCCGTTTGAAGCACGGCTTACTTTCGTGTCTGATATCCAAGATGATGGCGATGAACTCGCTCTGCTCGCCGCATGTGTGAAGGCACTTCGGCGTGCGGGCACAGGACGACATCGCGGACGTGGACGCATCGAGGCAGAACTGCGTGCTTTGAACGGACAAGATATTACCCAAACGCATTTCAAACGTTTCGCACAGGTGGTGAACCCGTGAACGCGCTCGTCTATATACTGCACTTACAAGAACCGCTGCTGGCTACCCAACCGCAAAGCGGTGAAGAAAACAGTTCCACTTCTTTCGACTTCGTACCGGGCAGCATGGTGCGAGGCGCATTGATTGCGCGCTATCGCCGCAAATACGCTGACGAGAATTCGTTAGACCCCAAGTCGCGGGGCAATCGCTTGTTTTTCCAGAACGGTGTGCGCTATCTGAACGCTTATCCATCGCCTGCGGGTACGCGACTGCTGCCGCGTCCGTTGTCGTGGCAGGTTCGGAAGAACGACGCCGACAACCGCGAGTCACCCATTGCAGACTTCGCCGTGCGCGTGGATGATGCGCTCGACAATCCTAAAAACCCGTCTGGTGAGTTCTGTTACTATCAAAACTCGTTGGCTGAATTGTACTCTCCTACGCGCCAAGTCAACGTGCATAACACGAGCGATGATCGTAATCGCAAAGCCACAACCAAGAGCAACGTGTTTCGCTACGAGGCGCTGGCGGCAGGCGAGCTGCTGATGGGCGTCATCCTCGCCGAGCAATCGGATGATGCAGAGCAATTGCAGTCATTGTTCGGCGAGGAGCTGCTGCTGGGCGGTTCGCACTCGGCAGGCTATGGGCGCGTCGAGGTGGTGTCCACGACCATCAAAACCGAGTGGCAGGAATATCCATACACGAAAACTTTCAAAGATGGCATTATCGTGACCCTGCTGAGTGACCTGATTGCAGGTGATGCCCGCAGTCTGGATCAAGTAATTGCCAAAGCACTGGGCGTGATCGAATTAACCCACCAACACGAACGTGCGTATGCGAAATTGCGGCTGGTCGGCAGTTTCAATCGTAAGGCGCGCTTCCCATGGATACAACAATGGGCGCTGCAAGCGGGCAGCGTGTTTGTCTATGCGCCCAATGCGTTCGACGTGAGCCTCCTGCGCGAATTGAGCGGTTTGGGTGAGCGGACGCTGGATGGCTTCGGGCGTTTTGCCGTGAATTGGCACACACAGCCGATCATTACCCAGCAGCCATTCACCCCAGCGGTGAAGGATGAGCAAACTGTCACTCTCAGTGAGACGAGTCAATCATTGGCGCGTGCGATGGCGCAGCGTCTACTGCGCGCGCGCCTAGACAAAAAACTCACCGAGAGGGTCACGTCACTGTCATTAAGCCAAATGCTTCCGAACAAAGCGCAGCTCTCCCGTGTGCGCACGGCGGCGCGGCAAGCGCTCGCACGCGCCACGGACGAAGCGCGCCCCCAACCACTCAAAGATATCACGACACTGTTGAACGAGCTGAAACGTTCTCGGCAACAGTTCGAAGGCGCACGCATCGGCAGCCA
Source organism: Anaerolineae bacterium (assembly GCA_035292585.1). Lineage (GTDB taxonomy): Bacteria > Chloroflexota > Anaerolineae > Fen-1058 > Fen-1058 > DASSFZ01. Next base: position 129,664 of record DATDPU010000027.1, read on the forward strand.
AACGCTTCTCGAATGGATAGAGCAGCGCGTGAGCCAGCGCGACGTGGCGAATCAGTTCGATTTTAATGATGAAAGCAAATTACCCATGGTCGCCGGGCAGCGCGCCGAGATTAACGACGACTTGCGAACCGAATACACGGCGCGTTTGATCGACGGCGTGATGAAGAAAGCGATCAAGCAGCAGCAAGCGGAGGAGATACGATGAGCGCACAATGGCAGAACCCTCGCGGCGTGCTGGAGCGTATTGTGATCGAAGGCACGCTGAAACTGGAGACGCCGGCCAACTTTAGCAACGGCGACGCCGAAGGCTTGACGGATATTGCGGTGTTGCGCGATCCGCTCAAGGGCATGCCGCTCTTAAGCGGCGCTTCGATTGCAGGCGCGCTGCGCAGCTACTTGCGCGAGCATGAAAAGGGCTATGAGTGGCGCGAGGATCGCGAAGCCAAGAACAAATCGCTGGCCGAAGTATTGTTCGGACATTTGGACGATTCCAACCAGGACGCGAAGGCAAGTGTCCTGAGTTGGCTGATGGTGGACGACGCCTTGGGGCGCGCGCCAGGCTTTGAGTTGCGCGACGAAGTGGCGATTGATACCAAGACACGCACCGCTGCGCGTGGCAAAAAGTTCGACGCCGAACTGCTGCAAGCCGGCACGGAGTTCGATTTGCGCTGTGAGTTATTGCTGACCGAGAAGAACGGAAGTTTGTTGAACGCGCTGCTGGTCGCGCTGACAGGCTTTGAAAACGGCGAGATTCGGTTGGGGCGGCGCAAGAAGCGCGGCTACGGCCAATGCCAGGTCGAATCGTGGAACGTGCGGCGCCACGATCTGCGGAAAGCAAAAGGACTCATTGCATGGCTCGTCGACGATCAATCGGGCGTTCAGCACGTGAAGCGATTGGCAGATTGGCAGCCGATCAGTCTCAAAGACACGCGCGCGCAGATGACACTGTCTGCCATCTTCAGACTCGACGGGTCGCTGCTGATTCGCTCGGGTTCGGGGACGGGCAACGCGCCCGACATGGTGCATCTGCATTCGCGGCGCGATGGCGGGGACGTGCCAATTCTGTCGGGCACGAGCGCGGCGGGCGCGATTCGCGCGCGTGCGTACCGCATTGCCAACACGCTGACGCGCAACGAGGCTAAAGTCAAAGCATTGATTGACTGCATGTTCGGTCCAAAGATTGAAAAGCACACCGACCAGCCGCGTGGCAGTCGCGTGACTGTGCACGAGACCAAAATTGTCAATCCACCTCCGCCCGAAAAATCACTCGTGCAAAGCCGCGTCAAGATTGACCGCTTCACGGGCGGCGCGTATCCGCAGGCGCTGTTCAGCGAGCAGCCTGTGTTCGCCAACAACGAGACGCGAGTGGAGATTAAACTGTCGTTGCGCAAACCTGTTGCGCGCGACGGGGCGAGCACAGAGGAAATCGAGAAGCAAGAAAGAGCATTCCAAGCGCAAGTGGGATTGCTCTTGCTTGTGCTGAAAGACCTGTGGACGGGCGATTTGCCGTTGGGCGGCGAGAGCAGCGTCGGGCGCGGACGTCTGCAAGGCGAAAGGGCAACAGTCACTTGTGGCGGCAAAGCGTGGACGCTGATCGAGAAAGAAGTCGTCAGTGAGAAAGTTGGCACACAGCAGAAAGAGGCCGTCATCGAAATCACAGGCACTGGCACGCGCGACGACCTCGAAAGTTACGTGACGGCGTTCAAGACATGGGCAGAGCAGGAGGGGCGATGATCCCGCAAGCGACAGAGGTACCTATCGGCGACTTTGCCAGCAATGCGCGTGGTTGGCTGGCGACGTGCGCAATAGAGTATGGCTTACGCTACTTGCTGGCGCACGCAGAGGACGGCGTGATTTGGGGAGCATTGGCTGACGATGGCGGCTTGTTGCTTTCGGGCGAAGCCTTTCCAGAGTTGAGAGTGGCGTTGACCGCAAACACATTGCAGCAAGTGAGGCTCTTCAGTGATCGCGCAGAAATACTGGTCTGGAAAGATGGTGCGAATTGGAAAGCGCGGATCATCAAAGACGACGGTGGCAAACAGTACGATGCGCTCGAGGATGAAGAGTATTGGTTGTGGGGCACGCCTGACAGCAACGTTGCGCCCAAAGACGGATTCACGTTCCTCGTAGAAGGCGGTCACGGCTTTCGGCACGCGCCGCCTACTGCTCATTTAAATCTCGGCAAAAATGATCGCGCCGCGCTGAAGGTGCGGCACTACGTGGACTACGACGATGAAGGACAAGCGTACATCGCGTTGAGCCGACTGGTCAAGATCGTGAATGCTTCAACAGGAGGTGCATGATGAGAGTCACGCACGCGAACCCCAATCGTCCCGATCGCATTGCGAGCGCGCCATACAACTTTGTGCCACTGCCAGAGAAAGTGGTCAAAGTCGTCGAGAGCGCCGACCGTTTGCCCAACCACGACACCTACGCGGACCACGATTATCCAAACACAGGCTACTTCACAGTGACACTGACAACCAAATCGCCGCTGTACGTGCGCGCGCCTGTGACGCTCGCCGATTTCATTCGTCAGCAAAGAGGCGAAGACAAAGACTTGCCGTTTCGCCAGCAGGTGAAGCATACGTCGCATTTCTTCTACACGCGTGACCAGAATCAGCCTGTCATTCCCGGCAGCAGCCTGCGCGGAATGCTGCGCGCGCTGTTAGAGATTGCGAGTTACGGGAAACTCCATCATGTCGCCAACAAGAACCTAATATATCGTGCAGTCGGCGACCAGACTTCGCTGGGAACATGGTATCGCGAGCAGACGTTGGGGACTAATCAGGCTAGTCGGCCCAATATGAAGTTTGACTATCCACGTCCTGAATTGAAAGGAGGCTATTTGTGTCGTCACAACGGCGAGTGGGCCATCCAACCTGCAAAAGAACATCTCGCCGAAACCTTCGTTCATGTTCCATATGCTGATGCTGAGGCCGTTGGCATTACCCGTGGTAGGCAACTGACGCACGACGTATTCGTTAAGCCCGCTGCGCGCTCAGCAAACTCTCGGGGAAGACGGGGGCAAGGTACTTTAACCCTCAATCTGGCAGTGACCACAAGTCCGCTTCAATCACGTACGGCGGGCGCCCCGACACCACCTGGAATGGAGTCAGCCGTCTTGGTTGAGTCTGGACACATGGGGCGACCTTCTGGCGAACAGCCAGGGCCGCACGACAAACACTGGCACTGCGCGATTTACGAAGCGAACACCAATGTCGAGCCAATTCGTATTCCACACGACATGTGGCTCGCCTACGAAGAAGACCGTGATATGACTCGCGGCATCCAAACTCGTCGATTAGATAGTGAAGGACAACCGCTCTTCTACATAATGAAGAACAACCAGTTGGTGTTTTTCGGCCCAACCATGATGTTTCGCTTACCCTATACACGGTCAATTCACAACTTGATTCCAGACGAGTTGCTCACCGAGGAGGCGGTGGACTATACCGATGGGTTGTTTGGGTTCGTACATGAGAACGGTCGTGTTCGCGCCTCACGCCTCTTTGTCTCCGACGCAACCCTGACCAGCGACGTCGAATGGCTGACCGATAATAATGGACAGCCCATTACGCCGCGAATCTTGGCAACGCCGAAGCCAACAACTTTTCAGCATTATCTGGTTCAGCCTGCATCCGAAAAAGACGACTTGAGCCATTACGATTCACCTAAAGAAGATACCAGTGGCAGCCAACGCGGCTATGAAACAACTATTCGGGGACACAAACTCTATTGGCATCAGGAAGACAAGACAGCCAGAGATTTACAGGCAAAGCGTCCCCAGGAAGACCGAAGTGTGGACTGGCTTGTACGGAACGAATTTGAGTTGGTCAATGGCAAATGGATCGTCAAACCATTCAGCAAGCAATACACACAGTTCAAACCCGCCAAGTCAGGCGCGACTTTTGAGTTCCGCCTCTACTTCGAAAACTTGTCTGACCGTGAGTTGGGTGCGTTGTGCTGGATGCTGCAGCCTGCGCTTGAGACGGGCAGAGAGTATTGCCACAACCTTGGTATGGGCAAGCCGCTCGGCATGGGAGCCATCAAACTCGAGGCGAAACTGCACTTGATCGAGCGCCAGTCGCGCTACAAATCGCTCTTCAATAAGGACAATTCACAAGATGCACAATGGCAGACAGGTGAAAGGCAAAGCGAAGGTATGCCTCTCTCTGATGAAGAGATTCGGCGATGTTACACCAGCCAATTCGAATCGCACGTTTTGAGAGAATTGAAACTGGAAAATCATTGCCAGAACCTTTCGCAGGTGAAGCGCATTGGCATCTTGTTGAAAATGATGGAGTGGCCCGGCTACAAGCCTGAACCGCCTACCGAAAACACTCCCGCCCATAGTCAGAATCGGCGCTTGCCTGGCAAGCCAAACACGCGCTACATGCTCATTAACCTGTCAAGCAATTTACAGCCCAGTGAGCGTAATGAGTATCGCGAGCGGCCCGTCTTGCCCGACCCAATGGCGTTCGATGATAGGTTGACTCAGTTGGCAGAACCACCTCTTGACGAGGGCGAGGTTGTATCAGATCAACCACCAAAATCCCTCCAGCATCAAGCACTAACACCAGCGAGTGTTGAATCAGACGAACAAACGATATCGTCTCCGCTCGCGCGTTATACTGTGGGCAAAGAAATCATGTGTAAGGACGCGCAACAATTAGCAGATGGCTCAGTGCTCTTAACCGTGCCCGATGACCCTGATGCAAAAAGGATATATGCGAAGATCAATGCAGGAGATTGGGGTGTGCGACGATTTCAGCAGGGAAACTCAACACGCTGTGAAATTGTGGATATTCAACAGGAAACAGGACAACGCAAACGAACCGTCCTGGTATGTAAATTGGCATTACCAAAAGGCAAGAAAAAGTAATGCTCCTCCTCTCTCTCCCACCCCCTCACCCCCGCCCACCTCGCGCGCACTTCGGAACTGACGGGCACAGCGGTGGAGCGCGTGGTCGAGCGGATGACGCAGTTCGAACACGCGCGCCCGTTCGCGGAGCAGGTGCAGACACTGGTGGATAAGTTGGGCTTGTCGCCATCGGAGTGGCGGATGATGCCGATTCTGCTGAACCCACCAGGCTACGTGCCTGCGACGGCGACGCTGCTGGCAGAGCTGCATGGCCGCCCCAGTTTCAAGTCGCCGGAAACCTGAATCTGCAAGCTGTGCGCGACCAGGCGCGATCGCCGAGCCGGTGAGAATCGACACAACATTCATCCCGACCATGAGCCTGCCTCTCGCTTAGAATTGCGCCATGCCTTACTCCATCACCCTCTCACTCAAACCCATCCGCACTCTCCCCCACTCCGGCGGCATCCCTCATCGCGCGCTGAATGCGCTGCTGTATCACTGGCTGGAGGCCGCCGACCCGCGCCTGTCGGCGTTCGTGCACGAGCAGGCCGAGCCGAAGCCGTTTACGCTCTCGCCGCTCGTCGAGGAGGGCGGCGGCCGGTATCGTTTCCGCGTGACGCTGCTCGAAGACGAATACGGGCCGTATGTCTCAAAGGGTATGGAGCAAGAGCGGACAGTGCGGGTTGGGTCGAAGATACTCGCCATCGACGGTGAGGCGACGGTCGAGCACCGGACGTATGCCGACATCGCGCAGCCGGCCGGCACATCGCCCGTGATCACGCTGCGCTTCGATTCGCCGACGGCGTTCAAGACGCGCGGAATGCACTATCCGCTGCCCGACCCAATCCTCGTGTTCGCCAGCTACCACGCACGCTGGAATGCTTTTGCGCCGGCCGAGTTTCACATCGACGAGTCGTGGAGCGAGTGGCTGGCGGGGTCGGGGGCCGTGTCACGCTTCGCGCTGCGCTCGGAGACGCTGGACTTCGGAGAGTATCGACACGTGGGTTGCACGGGCGTCATTCAGTTCACAGTGACCGCGCGCGGGCCGGAAGCGAACGCCGGGCGCGGGCCGTTGAATGCGTTGGCCGACTACGCGTACTTCTGCGGTACCGGTCACAAGACGACGCAAGGTCTGGGTCAGACGCGCCGGCTGCCCGGTTGGCCGGAAGAAGAGACGAAACCGTCCGCCCTTGAATCTTGATCGGGAGCGCCTATCATGTTGCCGATTTCACCCGCCGATGCGCAAACGTTGAAGGACGCCGTTCCGCTATTGCTGTGGGCTGGCAAACAGATCAAGGCCTGGCTTCAGGCGCGCCAGGCCAACCCGCCGAAATCAAGAGCGGGTGCGGTGCGCGGGCAGCGAGCCGCGCGCGACGTGGCCATCGTCGTGCGCATCAGCCGCGTCAACGTGGAGGATGTGCGCGTATTCCTGGAGCAGCAACAGATCGATGCCGAGATGATCGTCATCTCGAACAGCGACACGGACGAGGTGGTGTACCTGCCGAACGCAGCCGACGCCTGGGAGGAGCTGGTGCGCGAGTTCTACACGGCGTTCAGCAAAATCCAGGCCGAGTTTGGCGCGCGGCGTTTTCACATTTTCCTGGCCGCGCCCGCCGCGCTGGCGTTTGCCATGGGGTGCACCATGAGTACATTGTACGATGTGCAGCTGTATCAGTGGGACCTAGATGAGCAGACTTACGTCGAGGTGATCCGGGGTACGTCGCGCAAGCGACTGATGGCGCGCGCGCGCGCCGTCAAGAGTGCCTGAAAAATAGTGCCAGCGACTCTTGATTTGGCTTACCAAGTCGGTATAATGCTTCGGCCTGAGTACACTGTCGAAGCGCCAGATTGTGAAATCATCCTCACAATTGTTAAATCTGACCACTTTTTGGTCATGCGTTTTGGCCCTCAGACTGGTGGAGGAAAACAGTCCATTCAGGAGGTGAAAAAGTGCTGAAGTGGAGGGAAAACATGGATACGAAGCTGAATTTGCCGCCGTAGTGGTGGATTTTCCAGAAAGATTAAGACTGCGGTTGAAGAGGATCGAATTCCCGGAAGGGGATTGAAACACGACCAGGTTGATCGCCGCGAGGAAGAACAGATACGCGTTGAAGAGGATCGAATTCCCGGAAGGGGATTGAAACTTACCGTTGGCCAGCACAGTCGCGCCAGAACCCCGCCAGGTTGAAGAGGATCGAATTCCCGGAAGGGGATTGAAACCCGCGACCTGAGGCACTTCCGTGCGCCACATCCTCAGCGTTGAAGAGGATCGAATTCCCGGAAGGGGATTGAAACGAGATTTGTCCTTCTGAGGTCGCACGTTTGATGCCCAAGCGTTGAAGAGGATCGAATTCCCGGAAGGGGATTGAAACTTGCGCAGGAGCCCGACGAGCATGGCAGGAATTCCCCGGTTGAAGAGGATCGAATTCCCGGAAGGGGATTGAAACCTGTTTCTGCCAGATTCCACCAGCCGACTTCGTCCCTAGTTGAAGAGGATCGAATTCCCGGAAGGGGATTGAAACCAGCATAAACCCACCTCTGGCGCAGAGCGGAGCGAGAGGTTGAAGAGGATCGAATTCCCGGAAGGGGATTGAAACTAGGTCGTCCCTGCGGGGATGGCCTTGGCAACTTCAGCCAAGTTGAAGAGGATCGAATTCCCGGAAGGGGATTGAAACGAACCGCTGGCCGTCCACGACGACCGAGACGGAAAACTCGTTGAAGAGGATCGAATTCCCGGAAGGGGATTGAAACTCATCCCAGCCGTCACCTATCTTGGTGACTGCCTCAATGGTTGAAGAGGATCGAATTCCCGGAAGGGGATTGAAACCCAACCTTCAAACCCGCGGCCTTGGCTGTGGCCCGAGTTGAAGAGGATCGAATTCCCGGAAGGGGATTGAAACTCGCGCCCTAGTGCGGTGGTCATGTTATCGCCGGTAGGTTGAAGAGGATCGAATTCCCGGAAGGGGATTGAAACAAACCGTATCATGTCACTCCCCCTTACCACTGCCACGCGTTGAAGAGGATCGAATTCCCGGAAGGGGATTGAAACGAGATCACTACGTTCCGGTAGTAGCCGGGCGTGAGTGCGTTGAAGAGGATCGAATTCCCGGAAGGGGATTGAAACTCGAAGTTGCCGGTAATGATCAGGTCTCCGCCTACGGGTTGAAGAGGATCGAATTCCCGGAAGGGGATTGAAACCTGCTTCCACGTCTTGGAGACTGGCTTTTCGAGCTGGTTGAAGAGGATCGAATTCCCGGAAGGGGATTGAAACCTGAAGATTCGTCGGCACGCACTGGGTCGGCGCCGGCGGGTTGAAGAGGATCGAATTCCCGGAAGGGGATTGAAACCCGAACTTGTCGATCATCCACACCTCGAGTGTGCCGTGTTGAAGAGGATCGAATTCCCGGAAGGGGATTGAAACGTACCCTCCGGGATGATGAATCCTGGTTCGCTCCACTCGAGTTGAAGAGGATCGAATTCCCGGAAGGGGATTGAAACGCACTTCGGAATGCGGAGACTGTCGGTGTACACGTGCCCCGTTGAAGAGGATCGAATTCCCGGAAGGGGATTGAAACTTTACTTCGACGTCGTTCCTTGTGGCAGCTCGACAGCGTTGAAGAGGATCGAATTCCCGGAAGGGGATTGAAACAAACCATTTGAAGACCGTCAATGGACGGACACGCGGGAGTTGAAGAGGATCGAATTCCCGGAAGGGGATTGAAACCAAGCCTTGCCGGTACGGTGACGATATCATCTGTCACGTTGAAGAGGATCGAATTCCCGGAAGGGGATTGAAACTTGATTCAGATACATCTGACCACCCGAGTTGACCGTCACGTTGAAGAGGATCGAATTCCCGGAAGGGGATTGAAACTCGTTGGTCGGGTCCGCGTTGTAGGCCGCCTGTTCCGGTTGAAGAGGATCGAATTCCCGGAAGGGGATTGAAACCAGTCACTGATCGACGTGGAATTCACCGCAGCTCCCCACTCTGGTTGAAGAGGATCGAATTCCCGGAAGGGGATTGAAACACGTATCTGTCAAACCTAGGGAATTTTCTACCGATCGCGTTGAAGAGGATCGAATTCCCGGAAGGGGATTGAAACTTATCTCTGGCGAGCGTTTTTACAGCGTCATCCAGCGTTGAAGAGGATCGAATTCCCGGAAGGGGATTGAAACACGTGGCATCAAATGCCATCGGTGATTCGACGCCGATGGTTGAAGAGGATCGAATTCCCGGAAGGGGATTGAAACTTACCTGCTTTCCCGCCCAACGTAGTCATACGACCCCGAGTTGAAGAGGATCGAATTCCCGGAAGGGGATTGAAACCCAGGCACATCCGTAAGCTCTAGTGATGCGCCTTTGATGTGTTGAAGAGGATCGAATTCCCGGAAGGGGATTGAAACGCGGCATCGCGTCGTGAGTCGGCTGCTCCAGGCCAGCGTTGAAGAGGATCGAATTCCCGGAAGGGGATTGAAACCCAGTACAACAAGTAGGCCAAAGCTCATACCTATCCAGGTTGAAGAGGATCGAATTCCCGGAAGGGGATTGAAACTGGTCTATTGCAGAACGAAGCCATGTTTGCCATTGACCAAGTTGAAGAGGATCGAATTCCCGGAAGGGGATTGAAACGAATCCACTGTTGTGAGTCATAGCTGATTCTGACCCGGTTGAAGAGGATCGAATTCCCGGAAGGGGATTGAAACTAGTCCTTGTTGAGTGTCTGATTGTCAATTTGCAACCGGGAGTTGAAGAGGATCGAATTCCCGGAAGGGGATTGAAACCAAAGTATTCGTCCGCAGAAGCTGACTCCGATGCACCGGGTTGAAGAGGATCGAATTCCCGGAAGGGGATTGAAACTTTCCCAGACCATCACCATTGACTTGGTGATGGTCTGGGGTTGAAGAGGATCGAATTCCCGGAAGGGGATTGAAACCCCCTCTGACCCTGTTATACCGTAATATAATTTGCAAAGTTGAAGAGGATCGAATTCCCGGAAGGGGATTGAAACACGGTCACGGCTGTCACAGGATCCGTGGACTTCACGTCGTTGAAGAGGATCGAATTCCCGGAAGGAGGGTTGGACCAGTCAGGACTGGCCCCGCAATAACCCCGACCGGCTTGTACCAAAAGCGGGGCGAGTCAAATGACTGACCCCGCCGGTGGCAGCACGGGCGTGCTCTTTAACCAGCTACGCGTCTTGGTGAAGTCCCT
>DATDPU010000028.1:0-29857 GCA_035292585.1 Anaerolineae bacterium
CCTCCTTGGCGGATTGGTGGTGGACAACTCCCATCATCGCCGAAGACGGCGAGCCTTTCAACTCACCCGTTTGACCGATCGGCACTTGTTCAGGCGTGTTAGACGTTCGTCTCCTGATCAACCAACTTTGGTCACACCCAACTCATTATAACGCATCCCAGCGTACAGGCGAAACTGCGCATGGTATAATCGAAACGCCATGTCGATCTTAACGGCTCATCACATTCAAAAATCCTTTGGCGCGTTCGACGTGTTGCTCGACGTGAGCCTGTCGCTGGCGCGCGGGCAGCGAGCGGCGCTCGTCGGCCCGAACGGCGCCGGCAAGACGACGCTCCTGCACCTCCTGGCCGGCGTCGAAGAAGCCAGCGGCGGCGCGGTGCATCGGGCGCGCGGTTTATCGATCGGGTTTTTGCCGCAGCATGCCGAAGCGGAGTTGAGCGGTGAGACTTCGTTGTGGGATACGCTGCGCGCGGTCTTCACCGATCTCGAAAGTCGCGCCGAACAGCTGCGCCAGCTCGAACACGCCATGGCCGATCCGGCGCAACACGCGGCGGTGATGGACAAGTACAGCCGATTGCTCGAACAGTTCGAGCTCGACGGCGGCTACACTTACGAGACGCGCATTCGGCAAACGTTGAGCGGCGTCGGGTTCAGCGAAGAGGATTACGCCAAGCCGGTGGGTCTGCTGAGCGGCGGGCAGAAGACGCGCGCGTTGCTGGCCCGGCTGATCCTCCAGTCGCCCGACTTGCTGTTGCTCGACGAGCCAACCAATCACCTGGACGTCGGCGCGGTCGAGTGGCTGGAAGCGACGCTGAAGGAGTATCCGGGTTCGCTGATTGTCGTCGCGCACGATCGCTATTTCCTCGATGCGGTCGTCAACCACGTGTGGGAGCTCGATCAGGGCCGCCTCGAAGCGTACCCGGGCAACTACAGCAAATATCTGGTGCTGCGCGAGGAGCGGCGCGAACAGCAGCTCAAAGCGTACGAGCGCCAGCAGGCGTTCATCACCAAAGAGGAAGAGTACATCCGCCGCAATATGGCCGGGCAGAACACGCGCCAGGCGCAGGGACGTCTGAAGCGCCTGAACCGCCTGGAGCGCGAAGTCAGGCCGCACGAACGGAAAGCGCTCCGCGTCAACCTCAAGACCGATTTGCGCGCCGGCGATATCGTCCTGCGCGCGCACGATGTGGTGGTGGGTTATCAGGATGATCGCAAGCCGCTGCTGAACTGCAAGCAGCTGCAACTGTTTCGCGGCCAGCGTGCGGCATTGTGGGGGCCGAACGGAACCGGCAAGACCACCTTCCTCAAGACCGTGTTGGGCGAGCTGCCGCCGCTGGAGGGGGAGGTCGAGCTGGGGGCGAGTATCCACGTCGGGTATTTGGCGCAGACGCAAGAGGCGCTCAGCGCGAACGATTCGATCCTCGACGTCATCCTCGCCGTCGAAAACATGCCGGTCACCCAGGCGCGTGGCCTGCTGGGGCGTTACCTGTTCAGCGGCGACGACGCCTTCAAGCGGATTGGCGCTTTGAGCGGCGGCGAGCGCGCGCGCGTGGCGCTGGCAATTCTCGCGCTTCAAGGCGCGAACGTCTTGCTGCTCGACGAGCCGACCAATCATCTCGACCTCGACGCGCAGGAAATCCTACAAGAGGTGTTGAGCGACTTCGCGGGGACGCTGCTCCTCGTCTCGCACGATCGCTATCTGGTCGATGCCCTGGCAACGCACGTCTGGGCGATCGAAGACAAGGCCTTGATCGTGTACGAGGGCAACTACACGGATTACGCCGCCCAGCGGGTTGAAAAAGAGCGCAAGCAGGGTCGGGCGATCAAAGGCGCGATCACTAAAGTGCGCGAAGCGAAGGCGGCGCAGGATGAAGAGCGCAAGCGGCAGAAGCGCGCGGCCGAATTGGAGACCGCGATCACGCTGTTGGAGACGCGCATCGCCGAACTGACGCGCCAGATCGAAACGGCCGCGCCTGACAAGATTGGCGCACTAGGCGAAGAGTACACGCGCGTCGAGCACGCGCTCCATCAGCGCCTGAACGAGTGGGCGGAGATTGCGGCGTGACTTCACTGCTTACCAATTACTGATAACTGAACAGTGAACAGTGACCAGTAAGCAGTGAACAGTGGCCAGTCTCTGTTTATTATGAAGTATCTCATCGGTCTCACCGGCAACATCGCGGCAGGCAAGTCTGTCGTCGCGCACATGCTGGCGGACCTGGGCGCGGAGGTGATCGACGCCGATGCGCTGGTGCACGCGCTGCAGCGCAAAGGCACGCCGACCTACGCTGCCATCGTCGCCGAGTTCGGGATGGGTAGCTTGCGCGACGACGGCGAGCTCGATCGCCGCGCGCTCGGCGCAATCGTCTTCTCCGACCCGATGCGCCTGCGCGCGCTCGAAGCGATCCTATACCCGGCTGTGTTGCGCGAGAGCCAACGCCGGATCGCGGAAGCGCAGGCCGATGTGGTGGTGTACGAAGCGATCAAGCTGATCGAGGCCGGCCGGCATACGTCGTGCGACGCGGTGTGGGTGGTTATCGCGCCGCGCGCGGTCCAGATCGCGCGGTTGAGGCAGCAGCGCGGCTTGAGCCAGGCCGAGGCCATTCAGCGTATCGCCGCGCAGCCGCCGCAATCGGAGAAACTCAAATACGCGACGCTCGTCATCGACAACAGCGGTTCACTCGAAACGACGCGGGCGCAGGTCGAGCGCGCCTACGCCGCGATTCAGTTGAGCCTGTGATCGAGTTGTGGTATAGTAGCGCCCGTGTAGTCGTCGTCCCTGTAGTCGTCGTCCCTGTAGTCGTCGTCCCTGTAGGAGTCGTCTCCAGACGACGACTTCCAGACGGGAGAAAACTCTCCATGCCCACGCCTAAACTCATGGTCAAACGCGCCCGCCCGGTCGATGCGGCGGCCATCGCCGAGTTCGTGTCGGCGGCCACGCAGGGCCGCTTACACGCGACCGAGGACGATGTGCTCGATCGGATGGGGACGCGCGGGTTTTTTGTGGCGAACGCCAAGTCGCTGGTCGGGCTGGCCGGCTGGACGGCAGAAAACCTCGTCGCCCGCATCGAAGACTTCCTGGTGCACCCGATCGATCTGCGCCCGACCGCCGGCCGCGAGTTGCTCAACGCCGTAGAAGATGCGGCGCGCGAGTTGGAATGCGAGGCCGCGCTGTTGCTCGTGGCACGCCATGTGTCAATGGCCGCCATGACGTTCTTTGAGTCGTGTGGATATAGCTACAAAGAATTGGCCGAGCTGCCCGAGGCCTGGCGCGAGGCGGCCCAGGTTGTGTTGGCCGATGACCATTTCGTGATGGTGAAGCAACTCCGCTCCGAGCTGGTGCGACAGCCGATCTAATGCCGAGGAGACGCTATGACGAACATCCGCAACTGGATCAATCAACATCCCCGGTTGGCGGCCTGGTTGGTGCTGGCGATCGGCATGGTCGTCATCGTCGTATTATCCGCTAAGGATGTGGGCCTGCTGCCGGGACAAATGCTGGCGTTGATCGTGGCGACGATTGGTCTGGCCGGGTTGTGCGTGTGGATCATCGGCTGGGAAGACTGAAATAAAACTTCCGGTTTCGGCGGCAGTTGCACTGCTGCCGCTGATGCAGTGTAACTGCGTCGGAACCCTGGCTCTAAATCAAAAGCGCCCGTGGGGTTAGTCCTCATGGGCGCTTCGCTGTGCGCGCGATGTTCAACGCCAGATAAAAAACGCGCTCTGCGTCGTCTCAGTCAACGGCCCGAATGAAGCCGTTACCCGAACCGGGATCTGCTGCGCCACCGGCGCTGCTTCCAGGTCGAACGTGGTTGACGCATAACCGTTCGCGTCGGTTGGCTGCATCGCGTATGATTTGGGCGCGCCGGGATACTCTACGACAAAGCTCACCTGGGCGTTCGGCACACCCTCATTCTGATCGTCGGTCACGTAAACGTGCACGGTCTGCTGGCCAGGATACGCGATGTAAGTCTTGGCGAGCGAGGCGTCGATGCGCAGCCGCGCAATGCCCGGCTCCGGCAGACTGCTGATGCGGGCGGGCGCCGGTCGGCGCAGCGAGGGATCGAGCCGGGCCTGGTCGAAGTGGAGCTCACCCAAATCGGCCAGTTGCACCTGCTGCCCCTGCGGTCGATCGGGATTGAATTCCATCCGGGCGCGCTGGAAGTATTGCACGCGCCGCCCGTTCTCCGAAAAGTCTTCGGTAATGGGATAGCCGAAAATTTCCACCCCGCCCCGACTATCGAAGTAGCGGAGAAATGAGAAGCCCACGCTATGCCCGGTCTCGGGGAAGTAGCGTCGATCGGGATCATCGGCTGGGGGGATTTGGGTGGAGTCGAGAGGCGGCTGCGCGGCGTTCAATTCTTCACCCAGCAACCCGAGCTGCACGCGGTGTTCCGCATCATTCTCGGCATGCAGTTCCATGCGCGCGCGCTGGAAGTATTGCACGACGCGCCCCTCCATGACAAACTCTTCGGTGATGGGGTAGCCGAAAACCTCCAGGCCGCCGTGCTCGCGGAAGAACTTCAGGAGTTCGCCTTTAACGTTATGGCTGGTTTTAGAAAAATACTCGAAGTCGCTGGGCGGCTGCGTATTGGTGCTGATCAGCCATCCGGCAGCCACCAAGACTAAACTGGCGACGAGCGCCACACGCATTAGCAAGACCCAGTGTTGCTTGGGAGGCTCCATTTCATCCGCCTACTGACCTGATTCCAACCCTTTTCCAAAACCGGCCTGATTCTACAACAGCATCGTGCTTTTGGCAACATAGCAAATTGTGGTGATGACTCGCTGCCTCTACAGCTCGTTGGCTCCGTAGTTGCACTGCGGAGCGCGGACAGCAGTCTCAGCCCACGAGCGCAGCGAAGAGAGTTGTGCTGTCCAAACTTCGAGTGGTCATTTTGCCGTTGAATAGAGTAGAGCCAAAAATGCCGATCCGACTGCTCCCCGTTAAGAAAATCGCCCTGTAACTTCAGAATATGAAATTGAGTATTGACAAAGTTGATTTGTATCATATAATGTCTCACGATTATTGATTTTTGTATTCAGATAGTCAATCCTTGAGTTGAGAATTGCAACCATGCACACCATTTTGAGCCAATGCCCCGTCTGTGGCGAGACACTCGAAGTGACCCGGCTGCACTGCCGAAACTGCGACACGACTATCGAGGGTCACTTTCGGGCCGAACGCTTCAGCCAACTGACCCCCGATCAACTCCAGTTTGTCGAGGTTTTCCTCAAGAACGAGGGGAAGATCAACCGCGTTGGCGAAGACCTCGGCGTATCCTACCCCACCGTGCGCGGGCGCTTGCGGGATGTCATCGCCGCGCTCGGTTACCAGGTTGAGGAAGAGCCGCTCACCATCAGCGAAGAGGAGCGCCGTCAGTTGCTGGACGATCTGGCAAAAGGCAAGATCACCTCCGAAGAAGTCTTGAAACGTTTAGGCACGCGCTAAGTTCAGCTGGAGAGGAGTGATGATGACCGAACCCCATCGCGCACAAGTATTGCACCTGATCGAGGCCGGGCAGGTTAGCGCCGCCGATGGCTTGCGCCTGCTCAACGCGATGCCCGAACCGACCCAATTTGGCCGAGCGCCGGCTGCATATCAACGTGACCGATTTGTTCACCCGGCGTCCCAAGGTCAGCTTGAACCTGCCGATGGCCTGGGTTGCGCTGGGCCTGCGCCTCGGTTCTCGGATCAAGCCGGAGTGGGGGCAGATCGACCTTGACGAGATATTGCGGACGATCGACGCCGAGGCTGCCGGGCGGATTGTCGAAGTCGAACACCTGGAAGAGGGTGAACGGATCGAAATTTTCGTAGATTGATCGAGGTCAACGATGAGCGAACAACGTTTCAACACATCACCAACACCGCATATCACCGTCGAACGCTGCGGCGGCGATCTCTCCATCGACGCGGCCGCCACGCCCGAAGTGCTCGTGGCGTTTAGCGACCCGGGCGAAGTTCGACGCGAAGGCGAGACGCTGCGCGTGAGTGCGCCGCACGATTGCGAGATCGCCTGCCCGCCCGGCAGCAGCATCACGCTGGAGCAGGTCGGCGGCGACTTGCGTATCAACGATCTCACCGGCCCGTTAGCCATTCAAGCCGTCGGTGGGGATGTAGCCATTCGCGGCGCGGGCGTCACCGTATTGCAATCCGTCAGCGCCGACCTGTCGGCGCGCGGCGTGGCCGGGAACCTGAACATCGAGAATGTCGGTTCCGATGTCGAAGTGCGCGACGTGAGCGGCAACCTGCGCCTCGGCAACGTCGGCGGCGATCTGGAAGTGCGGCGGGTGGAGGGTGATTTGTCGATCAGCCATGTCGGCGGCGATGCCAGCGTGCGCGACGTTAAAGGCAACCTGACGCTGGAGCACGTGGGCGGCGACGCCTCGATCGAAACCGACTTGAGCGCCGGCCAGACCTATCGCATCAGCGCGAGCGGCGATTTGACGCTGCGTGTGCCGCCGGGGGCGAGCGCCCGCTTCAGCCTGCGGGCCGGCGGCGAGATCAAAGACCGCGTTGGGCTGGCCGAACGGACGGGCAACGCGCACGCGGCGCAGGGCACGCTGGGCAACGGCGCCGCGCCAGTCGATTTGTCGGCCGGCGGCGATTTGGCGCTTCTTCCGACGCGAGATGAGTTCGAGTTCAACTTTGAAGTGAAAATCGGGGAGTTTGAACGCGAGATGGAAACAAAGATGCGCGATCTGAACGAACACATCGCCAAAATGGCGGCGCAGGGCGCGAGCGAACTCGAAGCGCGCCTCCGCCGCCTCGACATTGAGGGCCTGACACGCCAGGCTGAGCAGGCGCGACAGCACGGTGTCCGCGCAGCGGAGCGCGCCCGGCAACAGGCCGAACGCGCCGCCGAGCGTGCCCGCCGGCGGGTTGAGCGGGGCGGCAAGTCGCACGGCATCAAATTCAAAGTCGATCTGACGCCGCCGGGCGCGCCCTCCAAGTCGAGCCGGCCGCATAGCACGGCAAGCGCTACGGATGCCGAACGCATGCTGATCCTGAAAATGCTGGAGGAGCGCAAGATCAGCGCCGACGAAGCCAGCCGTCTCTTGGAAGCCCTGGGGGGCTAGATGGTTGCCAGCGCCGCGCGCCGCCGCATTCCCTTTTCGGGTCTCCGGCCGATCGATGTAAGTCGCGACCTGGCGCAGGTGGCCGATCTCATCGCCGAAGCGTTCTCCGAGGATATGGACCCGGCGGGCAAGCGCGCGGTGCGGGAAATGCAAATGGTCGGCCGCTGGGCGTTTTTGTTCAGCTGGATGGATCACTTTGCGCCGCCGGGCGAAGGCATGGCGCCCGGCTTTGTGTGGATCGAAGAGGGCCGGGTCGTGGGCAATGCCTCGGTGCGCCGGGTTGGCCCGCTGGGGCGCGGTTGGTTAATCGGCAATGTAGCGGTTGCGAAAGCCTGGCGGCGGCGCGGCATCGCGCGCGCGTTGATGCTGGCCGCGATCGATCTGGCTGGTCAGCAGCGCGGCGATTGGCTGGCGCTGCAAGTGCGCTCGGATAGCATGGCGGCGAAGAATCTATACCTGTCATTGGATTTTAAAGAGACCGGTGAAACGACTCAGTATCGGCGCACCCGACCGCTCCCGGTCGCCCCACCTGACTCGCCGGTCGAAGGACGATTGCGCCCGGCGCGCGCGTTCGATGCGGAGCGCATTTATGCGCTGGCGCAGGCGGCGATCCCGGAAGAGTTGCGCTGGGCCGAGCCGCTGCGCCGCGATGAGTTCTGGCTGGGGTTCGATCGCCGTCTCGGCAATTGGTTGGCGGGTCGGCGCGAAGCGTGGTGGGTGATCGATTCGAGCCTGGGTCTCACCGGCGCGTCGCACATCGAAGCGCCGCGCCCACCCTACGAGGGCCGGCTGCGGGTCTGGGTTGCGCCGGCGCAACAGGGTCGCTACGAAGATCGATTGATCCGCGCTGCTTTAACGTCGATCGGCCGGGCCGCTCAACGCCCGTTGAACGCCAGTGTACCCTCCATGCGGACCGCGGCGTGCGCCGCGCTGGCAGCGGCCGGTTTTGAAGTGCAGCGTCGCTTGACGCACATGCGGCTTGAGTTGCGGTAAGGGTAACAGGGAAACAGGTAGCAGGGATACAGGGATATGGAATTGCAGCAACCTTCGAATTGGAAGTTACGTTTCTTCACCATCTGGACCGGCCAGGCGTTCTCGCTGCTGGGCAGCGGTGTGGTGCAGTTTGTGCTTGGTGGTGAGATTTAAGATAGTCTCTGAGTTGTAGGAGAGTCGCATAGCATGTCGAACTGGGCGGTTGAAGTTGAGAACCTTGAAAAGAAATTTCCGCAGCGCCGGACATCCGATAGCGAGGCGGGTAGCGAAACGCGACGCGGGCCGGCGCGGCTGTTTGGCCGGCGCGCCCCCGTGAGTTGGTTCGTCGCCGTGGCCGGGGTGAGCTTTCAAATCGAGCGTGGTGAGGTGTTTGGTCTGCTGGGGCCGAACGGCGCGGGCAAGTCGACCACGATCCGCATGCTGTGCACGCTGCTGGAACCGACCGGCGGCCGGGCGCGCGTCAACGGCTTCGATACCGTCAAGCAGTCGAACGATGTCCGCCAAAGCCTGGGGACGGTGTTGGCGGGTGAGCGCAGCATTTACTGGAAGTTGACGGCTCGCGAGAACCTGGAGTATTTTGCGGCGCTGTATCATATCCCGCCGGCTGTCGCGCGCCTGCGCATCCCGGAGTTGTTGGATCGGATGGAGTTGAGCGCGCGCGCCGACGATCTGGTCGAGAAGTATTCGACCGGCATGAAGCAGCGCGTGGCGATCGCGCGATCGCTGCTGGCCCGACCCCCGATCCTGCTGCTCGACGAACCGACGCTCGGCCTCGATCCACAAGCGGCGCGGCGCGTGCGCGAGTTGGTGACCGAGCTCAAGGTCGAAGGGCACACCGTGCTGTTGACGACGCACTACATGGAGGAAGCCGATCAGCTGTGCGATCGCATCGGCATCATCGATCAGGGGCGGATCATCGCGCTCGACACGCCCGCGGCGTTGAAGCGGCGCATCGGGCAGCAGGACGCGATCCGCCTGGAGGTCGCCGGTTGGAAACCGGAACTGGCCGAGCGCGTGCAGCACCTGCCGGGCGTACACAACCTGGTCACGCGACACTTGGGGATCGATTCGATATGGGAGATCGGTCTGCACGCCGACGATAGTCGCGCCATCCTGCCGCGCCTGATCGAAAACTTGAACCAGAACGGCGCGCACCTGGTCAACCTGACGATCACGCAGCCGACGCTGGAAGACGTGTTCATTCATCTCACCGGCAAGGCGCTGCGCGATTGAAGCGGTAAGTAGTGACGACTTCAGTCGTCTTAGCGCGACTTTAGTCGCTACTACGACTATGTTTAACGATCGACGATGACCATGACGGCACTCTCCTCTCACGTTACGCTCTCGTTGAGCCGGCGCAGTCTGGCGTCGGAATGGCGCGCATTGCGCGCCGTGTTCCGCCGCGAGTGGATCATCTTCCGCCGCTACCCCACCTGGATCATCGCGTTGTTCGTCTGGCCGGCGATCTTCCCCGCCGCCTATATCTTGTCGGCTCGCGCGCTCTCCGGCCCGGACGGCAGCGGCCTGGCGCTCTTCAACCAGGCCACGGGCATTTCCGATTACCTCGGCTTCATCGCCGTCGGCACGACGATCTGGATGTGGCAGAACGTGGTGCTGTGGAATGTCGGCTTCGCGCTCCGCAACGATCAGCTGCGCGGCACACTCGAATCCAACTGGCTCAGCCCGACCTGGCGCTTTTCGTTCCTGCTCGGCAGCAGCATCTTGCAGTTGCTGACGATGCTGGTGTTCCTGTCCGTGGCGGCGCTGGAGTTCACGCTTTTCTTCGGCGTGCGGTTGACGGGCAATCCGGGGTTGGCGCTGCTGATGCTGGCGGCGGCGATGCCGTCGATCTATGGGCTGGGGTTTGCGTTTGCCAGTCTGGTGATCACGGCGAAAGAAGCCAACGCCTTCGTCTTCCTGGTGCGCGGCCTGGTGATGATTTTCTGCGGCATCACGTTCCCGATAACGATTCTGCCGGGCTGGATGCAAACGGTCGCCGCCTGGCTGCCGCCGACCTATATCATTCGCGGCATGCGCAACGCGGTCCTGGTCGGCGCTGATCTACCTGCGCTGCTGCCCGATCTTTTGCCGCTGGTCGGGTTCGGATTGGTGTGGCTGCTGATCGGTTACACGACTTTCAACTGGATGGAACGCCGCGCCCGGCGGACGGGAGCGATCGGACAGTACTAATGTGACCAGTGAACAGTAAGCAGTGGGCATCTTCACTGTTTACCAATCACTGCCCACTATTCACTGCATCATGGACAACCTGACAAGCCTATCCCAACCTAACTGGCGCTCCCATTGGCGCGCGCTAGGGGCGATTGCCCGCAAGGATTGGCGGCAGTACTGGCGCTATCCGCTCAATGCAGTATCGGCCGTCTTTCAACCGCTCATCTGGCTGACGCCGGTCTATTTCATGGGCCGGGCCTTCAGCGTGAATGGCGAGGCGCGGGGGTTCGCCGCCTACAGCGGCACGGCCGATTACATGTCGTTCATCCTGGTCGGCACGGCATTGAGCAACTTCATTAACGCGGTGTTCTGGGGGATGGGCTATTCGCTCAAAAACGATATGGACAGCGGCGTGCTCGAAGCGAACTGGCTGTCCCCGCTGCCGCGCCCGTTGCTGCTGGTCGGCCGCACCTTCACCAGCCTGACGATCACGGCGATCACCTCGCTGTTGATGCTGATCGTCGCCGGGCTGATCTTCGGCTTCAACCCCAGCGGCAACGTGCTGGCCGCGCTGCTGACGGTGCTGCCGATGTTGATCGGGTTGTACGGTTTCGGCTTCGCGTTCGCGGCGCTGGTCCTGATCGTGCGCGAGGCGAATACGCTCGTCGATACGAGCTCGTTTTTGACGCAGGTTTTTTCCGGCGCCGATTTCCCGGTCAACTCGTTGCCCAAGTGGCTGTTGCCGGTTTCGCTGGCGCTGCCCTTGACATACGGCTTTGACGCCGTGCGCGGTTGGTTGTTAGGCACGCGCACGCTTTTGCCGCTGGCCGTAGAAATCGCGCTGTTGATCGGGTCCATGTTCGTGATGGTCGCGCTGGGACTGGCCGCCTTCCGCGCGCTGGAGCGCCGGGTGCGAACGCGCGGGACGCTGGGCCAACATTAGATCGGGAGAGAACCATGCACATCGACTCGGTCGATCCGAGAAATGCGAGCGCGCGCGAGTATGCCGCCGTGAGCGCGTGCCTGAACCGGTGGCGGGCCGAAACGTTGCCCGACGACCCACCCGTGCCGCTCGAAGAACACGTCAACGGCTGGCGTAGCCTGCCACCCCTGCTTAAAATTCAGGCCTGGGTTGCCTGGCGCGATGACGGCTCCGAAGTTGTGGGCTGGAGCACGGTCTATTTTCTGAACACGGAAGAGAACCGGCATCTGGTCGAGTTTGAGTTATATGTCGTTCCAGAGATGCGCCGCCAGGGCATCGGCCGGCAGCTATTGGCCTACCTGGTGGAGGCGCCCCAGCGCGAGGGGCGGCGGCTGATGATCACCCAAACGCGCGATCTTGTCCCGGCGGGCGAGTTGTGTCTCAAGCGCCTGGGCGCGAAAATGGGGTTGGCGACGCACGTCAACCAACTCGATTTAACCGAACTCGACCGGAGCCTGCTCCGGGCCTGGCACGCGCGGGCGCAGGAGCGCGCGCCGGATTTTGAACTGGGCTGGTGGGACGGCCCTTACCCCGAAGCAGAACTCGCCGAAGTGGCGGCTGTGTTCGAGGCGATGAACCTGGCGCCACGCGATGAGCTGGAGATGGAGGATCAGCACTGGACACCGGAGCAACTGCGCCAGCTCGAACAGTTCACGTTTGGTCGCGGGGATGAACGTTGGACGCTGGTCGTGCGCGATCGGGCGAGCGGCGCGCTGGCAGGCTATACCGAAGTGATGTGGAACCCTAACCGGCCGGAGCTGCTCCAGCAAGGTGCGACGGGTGTGCTGCCGGCATATCGCAACCGGGGATTGGGTCGCTGGTTGAAAGCGGCCATGCTGGAAAGGATTCTGCGCGATCGGCCGCAAGCCAGATTTATCCGCACCGGTAATGCGGACTCGAATGCCGCGATGTTGCGCATCAATCAGGAATTGGGATTCAAGCCTTACCAGTCCCGTTGCGTCTGGCAGGTGGAGACGGCGCGGGTGCTGGCGTATCTGGCGGGCGAGCGCTCCGGTGAAGCTCTGCCGGCAATAGAAGCAACCTGAAGGGAGCAAGAAAGGTTCCAGCGATGTCTGAAGAACGCACGAAAATACTGCACATGGTCGCCGACGGCAAAATCACGGCCGAGGAAGCGTCGCGCCTGTTGGCGGCGTTAGGCGATGACGCGGAGGTGGAACAGACTCCCGCGCCGCCGATCGGGTTGCCACAGTTTGGCAACCTGTGGCTGATTCCCATGTACATCGGGTTAGTGCTATTCGTCTGCGGCGCACTGGCGGCTTTCCCGCTGTACACCTCAGGCGGCTCGTGGTTGCTGGCTGTGTGCGGCTGGCCGCTCTTCCTCATCGGCTTGTTGACGATGATCGCGGCCTACGCCTCGCGCCACAGCCGTTGGGTTCACGTTCGCGTCACGAACGTTTCGCGCGAGAAGCGGAATGTCAAATTCAGTTTCCCGCTGCCGTTGGGCTTGAGCGCGTGGGGGTTGCGGGTCGCCGCGCGCTTCGCGCCGAAGCTGAAAGAGACCAATGTCGACGAGATGATGGTTGCCTTCAACGACAGCCTGGCCGGCGAGCAACCCCTGTACGTCGATGTGCAGGCGGGCGACGACGGCGAGCGGGTGCAGGTGTATATCGGGTAGGGGAGAGTGAGTTGGATGGTTGGATAGTTCGCTATTCACGTTTCACGCATCACGTTCACTCATCACGCTTGAGGTGCAACATGACAATCGTCGAAGAACGCATGCAGATTTTGAAGATGATCGAAGAAGGCAAGCTCAGCGCGGAGGAAGGCGCGAAACTGTTGCAGGCGCTCAACGCCGGCTCTCGATCGCCCCAGACGTCGGGTTCCGGCAGTGAGTCACGCTGGTTCCGCGTGCGCGTGACCGACCTGGATACCGGCCGGAACAAAGTCAACGTCAACATCCCTATGCGCCTGGTCAGTGTCGGGATCAAGATGGGCGCGCGTTTTGCGCCGAACGTCGAGGGTCTGAATTACGAAGAAATCTCGGAAGCGATCAAATCCGGCGCGCAGGGCAAGATTATGGATGTGGTCGACGAAGAAGACGGCGAGCGCGTCGAAATCTTCATCGAGTAGAGCCGGCAGGTGAAAATCAAGCGCCGGGCCGGCGCACCGAGGGCGGAGCCTGAATCCGACTAAAGACCGTCGCGCCGTTTCGGCTTATTGCGTACACTGGGGCCAATATTTTGAGAGGAACAGGCTGAGATGAATCGTTCATTTGTCTATCGCTGGCTGATTGGCGGGCTGGGGCTTTTAGTCGCGGATGCCCTCGTCCCCGGCATTCACTACGACGGCACCGCCGTCGAGTTCATCGTTCTGGCGCTGATCTTCGGCCTGGTCAATGCCCTGCTCAAGCCGATCCTGGCCGTGCTCACCTGCCCCTTAGTGCTGTTGACCTTGGGCCTGTTCATGCTGGTGATCAACGCGCTGCTGCTGGGGTTGACCGGCGCGTTGGGCCGTTCGCTCGGTATCCCGTTCTACGTCGAGACGTTTGGCGCCGCGTTTTGGGGCGGGATCATCATCAGCCTCGTCGGGCTGCTGGGGACGGTCTTCATCCGCGACCACGCGCGTCGTTAAACCGGGCCGGGTCTTCCTCGAAACGCAGATCAGCGAACCTGGTCTGCGTTTTTCGATCGATGGCCCAGCAGCAAGAATCTCCCCTGTAATTTCTCCGCGCTGACGCCAATCGCGGTAGAATTGATAAGCGCGCTGAGTCGGCGATACTTGTCCGGCTCTTCCGGGTTCAACGGGAAAAAGCGGCGCTCATGTATTGAACACGTGCGCCGTAGTGTAGGGCCTCGTGCCCGTTGCACGCCCACAACCCCACACGGGGGCGCAAGCAGGGGGCTAAAATGAGAGGCTGAGGCGCGCAGCGTCTCAGCCTGACCGGTCAATTGCCCAAAGTGATACAGTAGTATTAATGTGAAGCGGATCTGGCGGTTTACAGGAGCGCAGCCATGCCTAAAGCGATCGATGCCGATTTTGAGATGACCGTGGCCCGCGCCATGCTGGCTGAACTTGAAGCGTATCTGAAGGCCGATGTCACCTATTGGCAGACTGCGCCCAATGCGTTGGGCGATCGGATGCCCAAGTTGACCATCGGCGGGTTGCTCGAAGCGCTCATCCAGGCCCAGGCGGCCGGCGCAGCCGAAGCGCAGTCGATGCGGGCCACCCTGGAGCTGATCCGGATGCAGAATCTCGATCGATACCTGGCGCACGCGGAGCAGGAAACGCGCAGCCGCCTCGATGCCTGGAATTGGTATCTAGACGATTACGCGCGCAAGCCGGGCGAGGTCGCGGATTATTACCCTAACGAAGTGCATGCGCGGCTTAAAGCCGAACTGTTGCTGAACGAGCTGGAGCCGAAGCAACGCGGTCGGCCCGAACGCGAGCGCGCCCACGTGTTGGATGAGCGCCTGCGCCTGGCCTTCACTCCCGGCGCTTTAGTGTGGGATGAGCGCTTGAAGCCATTCTTCCCGCCCGATCGCTATTGGTGGTTGTACGGGCGCTTGCCTGAGCCTGAAGACTAGTACCCCGACCGCCTCATTCTGCGGGGTTGGGACGGCAGTTGCACTGCCGTCCGCCGCAGGCCCACGGGGCGGCTGCGCACTGCAACTGCGGCAGGAACTATGCAACTTCAAGTTGTCGAAGCACTAGAGCGAATTCCAGTTGGGTTGAGGGAACAACTGATGGTGCTCCACCACCGCGTCCTCGCGGTGGCGCCCGCGAGACGCGGGCTGGGAGCAATCCACCCTTAAATGCATCAGGAAACCGCTATAGGGATAGAAAACTCTCCGCCTGCCGGAAACTTGCTCAATTAAACACAGCGGCCCTGCTCCACGAGCAGGGCCGCTGAATGTTTACGGCGCCGCGCTTACTCCAAGGGGACAAGCCGATAACCGCCGCCCGGTTCAGTGACGATCATTTCAGGCTGGCTCGGATCGCGTTCGAGCGATTGGCGCAACTTCCAAACGTGCCACTTGACGCGGCGCGCGCGCGCGCCCGGTTCGGCGATCCCCAACAGGTCTCCGATGCGATCGGCGCTGACGACCTGCCCGATGCGTTCGGCGAGGACGACCAACAAGTTGTATTCAGCCGGACGCAGCTGCACCGGCTCGCCGCGCACGACCACCTGTCGCGAACCGCGATCGATGGCCAGGTATTTGCCGACGGTGATCACGCTGTCGCGCTCGATGGGCGGCCGATGCGCACGCCGCAGCACCGCCTCCACCCGCGCGATCAGCTCGCCGGGGTTGAAGGGCTTGACCAGGTAATCATCGCCGCCCAACCGCAGCCCGGCTACCCGATCGTCAATCGTCTGTTTGGCCGTCAGGAAGATGATGGGCACGGTGGAGACCTGGCGGATACGGTAACACGTTTCCCAGCCATCCATATCCGGCATCATCACGTCGAGGATCACCAGCTCGGGGCGATGCTCGAGCAGCTGGGTGAGACCGGCTTCGCCGCCGGTCGCCGTGATCGGATCAAAATTGGCTCCGGCCAAAGTCAGTTCGATCATGCGCAGTTGGGCCGGGTCATCGTCAATAGCGAGGATTTTTTCGGGCATGGGCAGGCGCTCTGCAATGCTCAGTCGCCGACGTTATGCAGGATGATAGGCAGGTAGATAAACCTGTTCGGCGTTTGGGCCATTATATCACTAACTACGTGGGTGACACACGGCGGATCGGGCGG
Source organism: Anaerolineae bacterium (assembly GCA_035292585.1). GTDB lineage: Bacteria > Chloroflexota > Anaerolineae > Fen-1058 > Fen-1058 > DASSFZ01. The sequence continues at coordinate 15,935 of DATDPU010000028.1, forward strand.
GTCGCCGTTTTGGGCCTGAACTATCGCACAATTGACGATCAGGCTGCCCGAAGGCGCGCTGCCGACGAGGACGGTGAAGGTGAGCGAGAAGACCCGGCCGGATTCCAGCCGATCGTAGATGGCGACGACGGGGCCAATGGGCGGCATAGACACCAGGCGACCATTGGTGAGCGCGCTGCCGGGCACGAAGGTCGTGCTGATCGGGATCGTGTCGGTGATGTTGACGGCCAGCGCCTCCAATCCGCCCGTGTGGGTGACCAGCACGGTATAAACGATCCGGTCGCCCGGCTGCACCGTGCCCGGCGCCGGAGTGGGCGAGGCATCCCGAAACACCTCGGCGCCTTTCAAAGTCAGGAGCTCGGGTGTCGCTGGGGGCGTACCTTCGTTCGTTGGGCTAGGTGTGTGCGAAGGTGTCGCTGTGGCGGTCGTCGTGGGTGTGTCGGATGGCGCGGGCGTGTTCGTCGAAGTATCCGTCGGCGTCGGCGTATGGGTATGAGTTGGGGTCGGCGTATTGCTGGGCGTCGGTGTGTTGGTCGGCGTAGCCGTGTGCGTCGGAGTAGGTGTTTGGGTCGGCGTGGCGGTAGGCGTTGGCGTCGCGGTGTGAGTCGATGTCGGCTTAGGAGCGCCCGGTGTGCGCGTCGGCGTCTTGGTCGGCCGGGGCGAGCAATCATCGCCTGCGAGCGCGTATGGCCGCGAGCGCAAGCTGCGGTGGCCGTAGTCGATCGGCGGCGAACTGATGACCCGGCCCACAAACAACTCCACCTGGCCCTGACACCGAAGGTCTACTTCCAAGACGCGCACGCGGCCCGGCTGTACCTGTTCCGTATCCCGGTCGAAGAGCGCCAGCGGTTGGGTCGAGGATTGTCGCTCGTAGGAGGCGAGGCCGACGTTGTAGCACTTGGAATGGGGGCGATTGAAGACGACGCCGTAGGCCATGCGCCGATGGGGAACAATAAAAATAACGCCGAACAAGTTCTTGTCGATCGTTGAGCCGCGATCATCGGAGCGGCAGTCAGACTCTAAAACCGAAAGTTCCGGCCCCAGCGGAGCTTGAGCGGAGGCTGGCGCGGACACAAAGAGGACGGGGACAAGCCACAGCAGGCAGATGAGGCTGAAGGTGAGGCGACCGGACTTAGACAAAAGTGTGCTCACGACGGTGCGTTATCCTCTGCTATATACATACCTGAGAGCATTGTACCAAACTAATCAAACCGAGGCAGTAAGAGATTAGTTTGATTTGGGATTCGCAGATGGTTAGAAATAGCCAGAGGGAGGCGTGCCAAAGAATGTCGGCGCACCTCAAATGCAGCCAGCACGCGCAATCAGGCCGCCGGCCTAAACCGCGGTAAAGCGATACCCCACGCCGCGTTCGGTGAAAATGAAACGAGCCTGTTCGGCATCGCCTTCGAGCTTTTGCCGCAGCCGCCAGATATACCACTTGACGTTGTTAAGGTTGACCTCGGTTTCGAAGCCCCATACCGCCGTGAAAATATCTTCAACCGATACGACGCGGCCCGGATGCTCCACCAGGTACATCAAGATGCGATGCTCGGTCGGCGTGAGCTCGATCGGCGCGCCGTCGCGGATGACGGTGGGCGACTTGGGATCGACGATCAAATCGCCGCCGGCAAAGCGCATCACACTGCTCTTGGTCGGCGGGGGCAGGCGCGTGCGGCGCAACACGGCGTTGACGCGCGCGCTCAACTCCTGCGGATTGAACGGCTTGACGATGTAATCGTCGGCGCCGAGCCGCAGCCCCTTGATCTTTTCTTCATCGCTGCGCCGTGACGTCATGATGATGACCGGCACCGTCGACAGTTCGCGGATGCGCCGGCACACTTCCCAACCGTCCATGTGCGGCAGCATCAGATCGAGGATCACCAGGTCGGGCTGGGTCTCGTACAACTTGCGCAAGCCTTCCGGACCGTCTTGTGCGATGACGGTGACAAACCCATCCTGCTCCAGGAGCAAATGAACCACGTCGGCCTGGAGTGGATCGTCCTCAATGATCAGAATTGTCTCGGCCATAGTCTCACAGGATTAGTTTATCGAAGGCGATCAGACAGCCGCACCCTAACACGGCCACGTTGAGGAACAACAACAAAGCCAGGATGAAGCGCTGCTGCGGCTTCAGGTGTGAGAACAGCGGCAGCCGCTCGACCAGCGAAGGTCGCCATTCTTCGGCTGCCTCCGGCTCCAGGGCTGCGTTGCGCAGATCGTCATACATAGCTCCTCCAGCATCACTGTCTGTGCTCCGCGCTACGGTTGGAAAGAATACCTGAGGCAAGGACAAAAGTCAAATTGTTTGAGATGCAGTTGGGTGGGTTTCCAACCGAGGTACAACGTATGCCCAACTAACGTAGCGACAACGCAACGTCCACGCTTCCCTATCGTGCCCGTCAGTCTCGCCGTGCTAGGTTTATAACGAAATTCAAACCGGCAGGGGCGGGCGACAGGGAATGACGACGGGTAAACAGGTTCGCGGTAAGAAGTGGATTCAGTTGATTTGCTTGCTGGCGATCAGCGCGCCGGCAATGTTCGTGTTTGGCAGCGCGCAGGCCGAGGGGGGCGAGCCGCGCGAAGGGCATTTCGCCGCGCCGGATATGCCCGCGTTCAACGCGAACGTGACGACCGGCGCGGCGGCGGTGACGCCCGGTTTTTATCAGACCAGCGAATATCTGATCGGCCGCGTCGCCGTCGGTCTGATTTTGCCGGAGAGCGACGGCAGCAGCGAGACGGAATTGAGCGACTGGACGCCTGAGCAACGCCAGCGCGTGCTCGACGAGGTGACACAGGGGTTGAATTGGTGGGCCCGGCAAGCGCCCGAAGCGCAGCTCACGTTCGTCGTCGACGATCGCGCGACCGCGCCCCTCGCCACCGGCTACGAGCCGATCACGCATCCCCAGTATGAAGAGGGCTTGTGGATCGGCGATACCTTGTCGCAACTGGGCTATACCAACGGCTCGTACTGGACCCGGGTGCGGAATTACGTGAACGATCTGCGTCGCGTGCACCACACCGATTGGGCCTTCGCCATCTTCGTCGTCAATAGCGCCGGCGATGCCGATGCCGCTTTTACCGACAACTACTTCGCCTACGCCTATATCGGCGGGCCTTTCTTGGTGATGACGTACGACAATGCCGGCTACAACATCGACAACATGGACGCGGTCACGGCGCACGAGACCGGGCACGTCTTTCGCGCGCTCGATCAGTATCCCGGCGCGAATGTGGCCTGTACCAGTCGCTCGGGTTACCTGGGGATTGAGACGCAGAACAGCCAGCGGAGCGGCTGCGCCAGTAACGTGTCGAGTATCATGCGCGGCGGCATCGCTCCCTATCTGACCCGCTCGATCGATCCCTACGCGCGCGGCCAGGTGGGCTGGCGCGACTCAGATACCGACGGTATCTTCGACCCGGTCGATACGATCCCAACGCTGACCGTCGGGCCGGCGACGGAGACCGAGGGCACGTGGTTGTATTCCGGCCGCGCGGCCGATGTGCCTTATCCCTCGACGACACGCCCGGCAGCAACGATCAATCACGTCTCGGTCGAATACTCGGTCAACGGCGGCGCGTGGACGGCAACCACTCCCGCTGACGGCAGTTTCGATTCGGCCAACGAAGAGTTTAGCCTGACCCTGCAACCGACCACCAGCGGCAACCACCGCATCGCGCTGCGCGCGCTCAACGCTGTCGGAAACGTCTCTGACAGCGCCAATTTTGTCGCCGTCGTACCTGACCCGATCGACGGGGGTCTGGACACCTGGCTCGAGCCGCCCGCAGCGGGGCTGCCCGGCGGCGATGGCGCGTCGGCTCTGCACGGCGTCGCCTCTTCTTTCAATGCCGACAGCACCCCCGGCGCGATCGTCGCTCGCGTCGAGTATCGCGTGAACGGCGGCGGGTGGCGGGCCGCGCAGCCGCACGATGGCGCGTTCGACAGCGCGGAGGAAGGTTTTACCGTTTCGCTCGACGGCTGGGGCGGCAGGTATCAGGTCGAGGCCCGCGCGATCGATGCCAACGGCAAAGCCGAGCAGAACCTCGCCGCGCTGGAAGTCGAGGCCAATTACGCGGTGTTTGTGCCGTTCATGCAGAAGTAACTGCCCATACTCTCAGCCACTCAAACTCCACTACCAGCTTCTCCGCCGTATAGCGCCACGTCACCAAGCCGAGTATTTCCCTGCGCGGCCTGACTTCGACCTGTGTCGTGAATTCGTCGTTGAGGTAAAACGCGCACGAGTTGCCGCTGCACTCCAAACGAAGCGTGTTGCTCGCGTCGCCACGGCGCACGTGCGGCCACTGCCGCCACGGCAGAACCTCGATCCATGCTTCGCCTGCGCCGTGGAGCACGCTGAAGTAGCCATCGCCGCTGATCAGAAAAGCCATCTGCTCGGTCTGGTCACCGACGAGCAGACCGTAGCCGTTATCGCTCGATCCGGCGCTGACGCCGGCGCGCGCCTCCAGCACGAAATCGCCGGCCGGCAGCGTGTGGATCGCCAGCGCGGGCGTATCGGGTTGGGAAGGCTGTAACCGCAGCCGCCCTCCAGCGATCGCGCCCTCGGCCGGATCGAAGTTCCATCCGCGCGGCGCCGCATCGAACTCGTCCGACCACAGCGGAGGCGCGCGGCGAATGTCGGGCTGAAGGATGAGCGCGACGCTCGCCAGCCCGATGAGGCTGATGGTCGCGAGAAACGCGACGACGATAGCCTGCCAGGTATTCCTTGACACACGGGCATCACTGGGGTATGCTTCGCGCGTGTCTTCCCAGGACTCTCCCCCGCGCTCTTTTTTCGGTCTCCTGATCAAGTTTGTTTTTGTCCCGATTGGTCTGGCGCTGATTCCGCTGGGTGTTCTCGCTGTGTCGACCCTTTCGGAAGCGGGCAATCCGATCAGCCTGTTGGCGCTGCTGCCGGTCATCACGCCGACGCACACTCCGACCCTTACCGCGACGCCTTCGCCGACGCCGCTGCCGACCGCGACCTTCACGCCCACCCGCCAGCCGACGAACACACCAGCCACTCAACCAACCCATCAACCTACTATCCAACCAACCCTTGCTCCGAGCGCTACGCCCCGGCCGCGCCCGCAACCCGACGGCGTCAAACGTTCGGCGCGCGTGCCGATCTTAATGTACCACTACATTTCGGCGCCGCCGAATCCCGCCGATCGATTACGGGCCGACCTGTCTGTGCTGCCCGATAACTTCGATGCCCAAATGCGCTGGCTGGCCGAGAAACATTATCATACGATCACGCTCACCGACCTGTATTATTATCTCGCCGTGGGGACGCCGCTCCCGCCAAACCCAATCCTGCTCACTTTCGACGATGGTTACCGGGATCATTACGAGAACGCTTTTCCGATTCTCCAGAAGTACGGCTTCGTCGGCACATTCTTCGTCCTCGCCGGTCCGGCCGATGTGGCCGCGCCGCCCTACCTGACCTGGGAGATGATCACCGCGATGAGCGCGGCCGGTCAGGATATCGAAGTTCACGGGCGCGAGCACATCGATATGCGCCGGCGGAGCGCTGAAGTGTTGTTCTTCCAGATCGTGGGAACGCGGCAGGCGATCGAAGCGCACACGGGCAGGCCGGCGCCCTTCTTCGCCTATCCTGCCGGCCAGTATGATGATCAGCTCTTGCGTTTTTTGCAGGAACGCGATTTCTGGATGGCCGTGACCACCCAGTACGGGCGAGAGCATAACCTGGATACACCCCTGGAACTGACCCGCATCCGTATTCGCGGCAGCGACAGCCTCGCAACATTCATCGCCAGAGTCACCGCCGAAAAGTAAATCCGCTTGGCTCATGGGTGAAACAAGTGCATGCTGTAGTTTAGCCCCCTGCTTGCGCCCCCGTGTGGGGTTGTGGGCGCACTACGGGCACAAGGCCCTAGAAGTAACCCCGACCACTTAATTTTGCGGGGTTCGGACGGCAGTTGCACTGCCGTCCGCCGCAGTTCAACTGCGGCGGGAACTACGCAACTTCAGATTGTTGAAGCCCTAGACTACTACGCGCTAGTTCAGCACCTGAGCGATCCGCTTTTCAGACAGGTTCCAGTGGATCATTGTTTGATCGCCGTTGAATTGTGGAGTCGGCTCTATTTGTACCAGACTCCGGCTCTCCTGGTTACCTTTGTACCATAGCCAATCCATTTCAAATCCCTTGCTAAAACAACTCTGATAGTTTTTGATATTGGCTCAGTGCTATATTTCACGCAGGTGCAAAGCCCGCCGTACTTGACGGCCTGGGCTTTTTGCTTGCTTATGACTACGTCATCGCGGTTGCCCGGATTCTATAACCTGCCGCTCACCCAGCGGCTTCAAACCGTCGCCGAGCAAGCCGGCCTGACCTCGGAAGAGGCCGCCAGCCTGTCCGGCGCAAGTGGCCTGACGCCGGACGCCGCCGACCACATGATCGAAAACGTTCTAGGCGTGTACGGCCTGCCGCTCGGCATCGCTACGAACTTCCGCGTGAATCGGCGCGATGTGCTCGTGCCGATGGTCATCGAGGAGCCTTCGGTCGTGGCGGGCGCGTCGCTGGCGGCGCGGCTGGCGCGTGAAGGCGGCGGCTTCACCACCAGCAGCGACGAGCCGATCATGATCGCGCAGGTGCAGGTACTCGATCTGGTCAATCCGCACGCCGCCCGTCTGTCCCTCCTGGCGAACAAACAACGCCTGCTCGACTTAGCCAACACCACCGACCCGGTCGTCGTCGGCCTGGGCGGCGGCGCGCGCGACATCCAGGTGCGCGTCATCGACGACTCGCCGGCCGGCCCGATGCTCGTGTTGCATTTGTTGTACGACTGCCGTGATGCGATGGGCGCGAACACGGTCAACACCGCCGCCGAGGCGCTCCGCCCGCTGATCGAAGCGATCAGCAGCGGGCGGGTGGCGTTGCGTATCTTGAGCAACCTGGCCGATCACCGCCTGGCGCGCGCCTCTGTCACGATTCCGACCCGCACGCTGGCCTTCGACGATTACGACGGCGAGCTGGTGCGCGATCGGATTATCGAAGCGTGGGCCTTCGCCGCATCCGACCCGTACCGCGCGGCGACACACAACAAGGGCATCATGAACGGCGTCGATGCGGTGGTGATCGCGACCGGCAACGACTGGCGCGCGATCGAGGCCGGCGCGCACGCTTACGCCGCCTATTCGGGCCGCTACACCTCGCTCTCGCAGTGGGGGAAGGACAAGGAAGGCAACCTCGTCGGCACGCTGGAAATGCCGATGGCGGTCGGTATCATCGGCGGTGCGACGAAGGTGCATCCGACCGCGCGGGCCGCGCTGAAATTAATGGGCGTCCAGACCGCGCGCGAGCTGGCCGAGATCATCGTCGCCGTCGGGCTGGCGCAAAACCTGGCCGCGATTCGCGCGCTGGCGACGGAAGGCATTCAGCGCGGGCACATGTCGCTGCACGCGCGGCAGATCGCCGCAGCGGCCGGCGCGTCGGGCGAGCTGGTTGATCAGGTGGCGGCGCAGCTGGTCGCCGAGAAGAAGATTCGGCTGGATCGAGCGCAAGAGTTGGTTGAAGAAATCGCTCAAACCGTCGAGCAAGCGCGAAAGGCGTCACTGAGCGGTGAACAGTGAGCGGTGAACAGTGAGCAGTGAACAGTGAGCAGTGAACAGTGAGCAGTGACAACTGTCTACCATTTACTGATTACTGATTACTGATTACTGATTACTAACTACTGGTAACCGACAAGGGGTTCAGAGAATGGGCATCATGAAACCGAATCGACCGGTGGGCATCGTGGGCTACGGCGCGTATGTGCCGCGCTATCGATTGCCGGCCAAAGAAGTTTCGCGGGTGTGGACTGAGGGCACGGAAGGCACGCCGATTACCGAGAAAGCCGTGCCGGGCCTGGATGAGGATGTGGCGACGATGAGCATCGAGGCCGCGCGCAATGCGGTGCAGCGCGCCGGCATCCAGGCCGAGCAGATCGGCGCGGTATGGGTCGGCAGCGAGTCGCACCCGTATGCGGTGAAGCCGACGTCGACGATCGTCGCGGAAGCGCTGGGCGCGGTTCCCAACACGCAGGCCGCCGATTGGCAGTTCGCGTGTAAAGCGGGAACCGAGGCGTTGCAGGCGGCGATCGGGTTCGTGGGTTCGGGCATGTCGCCCTACGCGCTCAGCATTGGCATGGACACCGCGCAAGGCCGGCCCGGCGACGCGCTGGAATATACCGCCGGCGCGGGCGGCGCCGCTTATCTGGTCGGCGCGGCCGAAGAGAGCCTGGCTGTCTTCGAAGCGTCGCTCTCCTTCGTGACCGACACGCCCGATTTCTGGCGGCGACAGTACGCGCACTACCCGGAGCACGCCAGCCGCTTCACCGGCGAGCCGGCCTACTTCAAGCACATCACCTCGGCCGCCGAACAGCTGATGCAGGAACTCGGCACGCGGCCCGAAGATTACACTTACGCCGTGTTCCACCAACCGAATGTGAAGTTCCCGCAGCGCGCCGGGCAGATGCTGGGTTTCAAGCCGGAACAGGTCGGGCTGGGGCTGCTCGTCAACGAGATCGGCAACACCTACGCCGGTTCGTGCCTGATCGGCCTGACGGCGATTCTCGATCAGGCCAAACCGGGCGACCGGATTTTGATGGTGTCGTTCGGGTCGGGCGCGGGCAGCGACGCCTTCAGCATCACGGTGACCGACAAGATCGCCGATCGGCAGAAGCGCGCAACCCTGACGCATGACTACATCCAGCGCCGCGTCGAGATCGATTACGCGACGTATGCGCGCTATCGCAAGAAACTGTTGATGCAGTAACCAGTAGCCAGTGAGCAGTAATCAGTCGCCAGTAACCACTGATTACTGTTCACTGCTCACCGTTCACTGGATAACGTATGCGTGACGTGAGCATTATCGGCATTGGACAAACGAGCGTCGGCGAGCATTGGGAGACTTCACTGCGGCATTTGGCTTTGGAAGCGATCAAGGCGGCTGCGCTCGAAGCGAATATCGACCGCGTCGATGGGTTGTTCGTCGGCAACATGCTCGCCGGCGAGTTGAGCGGGCAGGCGAACCTCGGCGCGCTGATCGCCGATTTCGTCGGGCTGCGCGGGATCGAGGCGGTCACCGTCGAAGCGGCTGGAGCTTCGGGCGGCGCCGCGGTTCGGCAGGCGTATCTGGCGGTTGCCGGCGGCTTGATGGACTTTGCGCTGGTCGTCGGCGTCGAAAAGTTGAGCGATGTCGTCGGCTCACAAGTGGTTTCGGCTCAAGCGACCGCGACCGATAGCGATTACGAAGCCGTGCACGGCGCAACGCCGCTCGCGATCGCGGCGCTGCTGATGCGCCGGTACATGCACGAGTACGACGCAGCCCTGGCCGATTTCGCGGCCTTCAGCGTTAACGCGCATTTGAACGCCAGCACCAATCGATACGCGATGTATCACAACAAGATCAGCGTGCAGTCGTTTGTGAAAGCGCCGATGGTGGCCGAGCCGATCAACCTATTCGATGCTGCGCCTCCGGCCGACGGCGCGGCAGCCATCCTCCTCGCCCCGACCGCCTGGGCGCAGTCGCGCGGCGACGGCGCGACGGGAAACGGCGCCGCAGGTGTTCGCATCGCCGCCTCGGCAGCGGCAACCGACGCACTGGCAATCGCCGATCGGCGTGACCCGCTGTGGCTGACCGCCGCTGAACTATCGGCGCACAAGGCTTACCAGCAGGCCGGTATATCGGCCAACGCTATTCATTTCGCCGAGCTGCACGACGGCGCGACGGTGTTGGCCGCGTTAGCGCTCGAAGCGTGTGGGTTCGCCGAGCGGGGCGGCGGCGTGAATTTTGCCAAGAGCGGCGGTATTGCGCGCGCCGGGCGGTTGCCGATCAGCACGCTCGGCGGGTTGAAGGGACGCGGCGATCCCGGCGGCGCGACCGGCGTATATCAAATCGTCGAAGCGGCGCAGCAGCTGCGCGGGCAGGCGGGTCCGAATCAAATTACCCACGCGCGCGTCGGCCTGGCGCAGTCGCTCGGCGCGAACGGCGCGACGGCGGTGACGCACATTCTGGTACGAGACGAATGATCATTCCCTGTTTACCTGCTACCTGTGTACCCAGGAAACAGGTAGCAAGTAGACAGGTAGCAGGTAAATCGACCGAACTTATTCAGGAGGAACATCATGGACGTCCCACGACACTGGAGATTGAAGACGCAGCGCTACGGACTGATTGGCGAGGAGTGTCCTGATTGCAAGAACAAAATCTTCCCGCCGCGCGACGTATGCCCGGAATGCGGCTCGCCGGCGCACGCGCCGTTTGTGTTCTCCGGCCGAGGTGAAGTGTACTCGTTCAGCACGATCTATCAGGCCCCGGCCAGCCACGAAGAGCAAGCGCCGTACACGGTGGCGATGATCAAGCTGGAAGAAGGGCCGCTGGTCACCGCGCAGCTCACCGATGTGAACCGCGATGAGATCACGATCGGCATGCCGGTGGAGATGGTCACGCGCGCATTGCAGTCGAATGGCGATCGCGGCATGATCGTGTATGGCTACAAATTTAGACCCGTTGGACTGAGCGTACACTGATTCAGCGGCTTGACCCAACTGCATATCGAACGGCAACGCGAACCGGACGCTGGGCGAGCGCCGGTTCGCGTCGTCTTTGCCGGACGGCAACAATCCGCGCGATTCGTACACTCCGGCTCACCATGAGCATGCCGGATGCAAGTCAGTAGCCAATTGACAAAGCAATCGCGGGCATGCGTGCAGCGGGCCTACGCAGCGATCCAAACAGGATACAATTGACGCAACTACGACACACAGTACGATGATACGAATAACGAGAAGGAGCATTCATCCCATGCAGCGTCTATCGAGGTGTTTCATTATCCCCATGACCCTGCTGGCCTTAGTGGCCTGTAGCAGTGCATCACCCCCCGCGTTGCCGACCACGGTTCCACAACCGACCGAGCCGCCAGCCACCGCACTGCCGACCGTCGTCCCGCAACCCACTGCATCACCAAGCGCGACCTTGCCGCCGACCCCCGCGCCCACCACGCTGACACTCCAACCGGTGGTCATTGGCGAACTCACAACCTATACCTACACGACGGGTTTATTTTCGATTGGCATTCCGGCTGATTGGCGCATCACCGACAACAGTCGACCGGGTGAGGCAATCGTGCTGTGGACCGACCCCACCGAGAATGGGTTGATTGTGGTGGATGTGTTCCAAGAAAGGCAGCAGCAATCGGAGGCGGAGTTGGTACAGTTCCTCGAAGATTATCTTCAAGACGCCTTCCAAAGCGAGCCGGACTTTAGGCTGAACGAACCCATACCCCAGACGGATGGGAGTGTCCTGATCGTCTGGAGCTATACCGCCGAGGCGAGCGGCGGGATTACGACCCCACTGCTGGGCAACAGTTTTATCGAGCAACGCGACGACAAGGTCTCGCTCCTGACGACGGTTGTGCCCGAAGCACAGTTCGAGACGCTGCGACCCGCGACTGACACGATCCTCAACAGTTACCAGCTTGAGCCATCCGCTGCCTTGCCGTAGCGGAAGTCCCCTGGTATCAGGAGCTGCCCAACCCCTCCATCCTCAACTCCCAACCCCGACCCGCTGAGTCGAGGATGGGCGAACGGGGGCTTCGTGAAGCCGACCCTCTTCGCTGCGCTCGAGGGCAGGCCGCCGACCGCGCCGCCAGTCAAAGGCTTGCGCCTGGCAGTGTATCTTCTTGGTCGTGTATACTTGCCACAGCGGGTGGCGGCTTATCTCGGACGTTGGGCCGCCGCTTCGGCTTATGAAGGCCCTCCTCTTCACCGGAGGGAAACTCGGCGACGCCCCTCATCACCTTGGCGCCATAGAAATAGAAGCTAGTACCCCGACCGCCTAATTCTGCGGGGTTGGGACGGCAGTGCAACTGCCGTCCCAACCCCGCAGGCCCACGGGGCGGCTTCGCACTGCAACTGCGGCAGGAACTACGCAACTTCAAGTTGTCGAAGCACTAGTTAGGAGCTTGCCATGAAAAGGGCGAATACAGCTGCCTCGACTGCCTTCAAGAGGCCATCTGTAGTCGTTTGTTCATTAGGGCTGTGGTTATTATTCCTTGTTGTCATTATTTGGCCGTGGATAGACCAATTCGACACGATGGACATGACAAGTTTCTTGCTTCCACTTATGAGCGCAATAATATGGTGGCTCGGGCTACTCTGGGCTTTGCACCATCTATGTTTTAAATTGGCAGCATTCTTCAGGAAGACAGCGAGCCAGCCTGAACCCGCTCGCTCCCCATCACAATCGATCGCGATACTGTATGTCACCTGTGATGACTTCAATCCGAACTGCTGCCAATCCTGCATCGATCAAGACTACCCCAGCTGTCGGGTTCTAATTTGCGATGACAGCCAAGAACTCAAATACAGAGAAATGATACGAGAGTTCCTAGACAAACGATCAACCAAATGCGAATTAGTAACTCGTCCAAATAATCAGGGGTTTAAGGCTGGAAACTTGAATCATGCTTTAAAGAACTGCGTGAACGAGGAGTGGGTATTGCTGGTTGATGCTGACCAATTACTGCCGATTGACTTTTTGACTAAGCTTGCCAAAAGGTTGCCGTCAGATGATCCTTCGGTCGCCTTTATCCAAGCCGCGCATAAGCCACTGACTGATCCGCAGGAAAGTCCATTCCAAGCTGCTTTATCGCCTGAGGTGACCTTATTCTACTCGCGCGATTTGTCAGTTCGAGAGACCTTTGGTTTTGTACCCTTGCTAGGCCATGGCGCATTGATCCGTCGCTCGGCTTGGAGTGCTGTAGGTGGATTCCCAGAAAGGGTTTCTGAAGACTTTGCTTTTGCTCTCAGGCTATCCAGTCGCCAACAACATGGAATATATGTAGACGATATCGAGAGTTATGAAGCATATCCTTTTGATTTTGGTGGGTTCATGATTCGCATAAGGAAATATGCGGGTGGAACAGCCGAGACTCTGCTTCGAGAAGCGGCGGCGTTCTTTAGCAGCTCTGCATCCCGCGTCGAGAAATATGACTTTGGGATGCAAGTTTCTTGGTATGTGCTTGCGCCAGTTATGGTTCTCAACAGCTTCCTGAGTGCATATGTCGTGCACGGCTTGTGGATTGGAGGTCTGATACGTCTTCATCCCCTGCTACCGTATCTGTACTCGCGGATGTTACTATTCCTGTGGGTAGTTATTACGTCTTGGCTAGTCGTAGTATCAATTACCCAAAACTGGCAGAAGGCGTGGAGGTTTTATTTTTGGTCAACGGCTATCTATACTTCAGCAATGCCTCTAACTGGATTGTCTTTCATCAAACATCTATTCGCTCGGCCAATTTTTAAGCGGACCCCCAAAAACGGAGAAGCAACACGGTTGAGTTGGGTTGAATCAATCTTCATGATTTTCTTAGGGCTGACCGCTGTCACCTGCGCTCTTACCTGGCTTTCGCCATTTAGCCCCGTACTGATCGGGCAAGGGGTTGCGTATTTGTCCTATACGCTCTATGGCAGGTTATGTACACGCTCGTTGCTTGGAACACTCTCAAGAAAATTGGTCTATATCCCGGGTCTCTTGATGCTTGTCGCTATTTTCACCATGTTGAAGTGGGGCCGCTATTGAAGCGCCCCGACGCCTGTTGCTGAATGGGTGGTCCAGAGGCAATTGGCGTGGACGAGTGATAGCTGAGATCGTCACTTGCGCCCACTATTGATAGGCTTATACTCTAAGCATTCACATACAGCCGCTCAAGCTTTTACCAAGTAGCCGTGCCTACGGCTCGGATGTCCTCTATCTAATCTAGCGGAAAAAGTAGTAATGACCCGTAACCGAATAAATCGCCTATCAAGGTTTCGTCGCGTATACTGAGCGTGGAGCGCTGGTTGTTGCCAGCGCCGCTCAGGAGGCGCGATGCGAACCGTAAAGTCGTTTCCGTCCGTCAAGCGTCAGTACTTCTATCCTG
>DATDPU010000029.1:0-7652 GCA_035292585.1 Anaerolineae bacterium
CAGGATAGAAGTACTGACGCTTGACGGACGGAAACGACTTTACGGTTCGCATCGCGCCTCCTGAGCGGCGCTGGCAACAACCAGCGCTCCACGCTCAGTATACGCGACGAAACCTTGATAGGCGATTTATTCGGTTACGGGATAAATCATGGTCAAAGACCCCGTTTGCGGAATGGAGATTGAGCCGAAGGAGGCGTTCGCTACACGCGAACATGATGGGCAGGCGTTCTACTTCTGCTCCCAGAGTTGCGTCGACAAGTTCGACGCCGATCCGCACAAGTATGGTCATCCGCCGAAGCACGATAAGCACGCCGAGTCGCAGGGGCACAGATAACCATACTTCAATGCTCACAGCTTGCCCTTCTACATGGTGTGAGGGAAGTGAATGTCTAAGCGAGTGATTGAGTAGATGACTGCGCAGAACCACCCTACGACCCATACCCTGGTGGCAGTGCTCGGCACGTTGGCCGAGTTTCACCGCGAGCCGATACCCTATGACCTGCGGGCGCTTGTCCGGCTGGTGACGGATCTTCGGCCTGACCTGTTGTGCCTGGATATCACACCTGCCCAGTGGCAGCGGCGCGATTTCGCTGACCTGCCGCCAGAGTATCGCGATGCGCTGTTGCCACTGGCGCACCAGACCGACATCGTCGTCGCGCCGATCGGTGAAGACCGCCCTTTTCAAGAGCCGGCAGCAACGGGCTGGCGAGGCAGGGTTATCGGCGTTCTCAGGCGCTGGCTGGCCCATTTGCAGCGTATCGCACCTGGCCCAGCAGCGATCAACGAAGGCTGGCGTCATCATGTGGCTGACTTCCTCTACAACCTGACCGCCTGGCTGGCGGGTAGTGAAGCGCAGCGTGCCTGGCGCGCGCACACGGCGTATCTCACGCAGCAGGTGTTAGCGATCGCTCGACGCGATCCGGGATGCCGAATCCTGGTTGTCGTGAACGTGCGTCACTGCCATCACATCCGCCCGGCGCTGGCGCAGTATCCGGAAGTTCAAGTCGTCAAGTATTCCCAACTGTGAAGCCTCGCCAGGAGCGCAGCCATGGAAAAGAACGATAAGTACATCCCCGCCTTGCGACACGACTGGCTGACGCCGCTCTACGATCCACTGCTGCGCTGGATCATGCGCGAGGAGAAGTTCAAGCGCCGTCTGATCGCGCAGGCGGACATTCAGCCCGGCCATCACGTGCTCGATCTCGGCTGTGGCACGGCGACGCTGACCGTCCTGATCAAGCGAACTCACCCAGCTGCCGAAGTGGTAGGTGTTGATGGCGATCCGAAAGTGCTGGACATCGGCCGGGCAAAGGCGGCGAAAGCCAGTGTAGGCATCCAGCTGGATCACGGCTTGGCCGATCAACTCCCCTATCCCGACCAGTCGTTCGACCGCGTGCTATCCAGCCTGGTGCTGCATCACCTGACGGGCGAGAACAAACGCCGCGCGGCGCGGGAAGTTTTCCGAGTACTGCGACCGGGTGGCGAGCTGCATGTCGTCGATTTCGGGAAGCCACACACGGTGTGGAGCAAGTTGATCTCCTCGCTCACCAGTCGCCTGGAAGAAGCCGCCGACAATGTGGCAGGGCGTCTGCCGGAGATCTTCCGCGAGGCTGGGTTCGATCTCATTGAGGAAACAGGTTCACACTCGACTGTCTTCGGGTCACTGTCGTTCTATCGGGCACGGAAACCCGGCTGAGCGTTTACAATCAGTCGCTACTTCGCGCCACGATCAGTTTGACGATCCCGCCCATTCCCAGATTCTCGACTCGTTCCAACACCAGCCCAGCCTTCTGAATGTTGACAATCGTCCGCCGATTAATGTTCGCGCCCATCATGCGCACAACCAACGGATTAAGTATATCCATCAGCTTGCCTATGACGGCATTGGGCGAACGCACGTGTTCCAGCAGCAGGACCTGACCGCCAAGCTTGACGACACGCTTCAACTCGCGCAGGCCGAGAACCGGATCAGGCACTGAGCAGAAAACGAACGTCGCCACGGCGGTATCGAAACTATCGTCGGGAAAATCGAGGGCCTGAACGTCGCCAATCTTTAGATCGGCTTTCAGGTTCAACTCTTGTGCGCGGCGGCGGGCGCGCTCTAGCATGCCGGGCGTCAGGTCGATGGCCGTCATGCTCGCGTCGCGCGGCCAGAAGGGCATGTTCTTGCCCGTGCCCACGCCGACTTCGAGCACGCGTGGGCCGTCCACCAACGACCATAGTTTTTGCCGCCACGGATGAAAACGCCGCTCCGGCAGCGTTTCCATCAGATCGTATATCCGCGACAGGCGTTGATATCGAGCGCGAGTTGTCGCGGTTGCCTGTGCATCAATTCGAGAAACGTTCAACATCACTTCGACCCGTCTAGATTCCACTCAAATGTCCGCTCTGCCACATCGGCGATGCCACGCAAGACGAGCGTCAACGCCTGCCCACGAACCTTGATCGCTGGAAACGACAGCACCCCTTCCTTGTGATGCCCGCCGCCACCTGGCCCGTCCCACTTCACAGGTTTCACTTCTTCACCCGCATCGCTGCGCAGCGTGGTGATAGCCGTCATGTCATAACCCAGATCGACCGAGTGCGTGTCCAGTGTGATTTGGAAATCGAGCGTGGCGGCCGATGCGTCGCCGAGATTCAGCGGCGTCACCTTGACAGTCACCGCCGCCGCCTCTTTAGTCTGCGTAAGGTCGGCGTCGGACGACGCTTCGCCGCCCGACGCCCCGACATCCGGCGACGCGACATTCGGCGACGCACTCGCCGGCTGCACGGGCGCCGGACTAGCCGATCCACTGCACGCAGCCAGAATTAACCCCAATGCTACAACCAGCGAAACGATGAGAACCCTTTTCATATGTTTACTCTCCAAACAGTTAGTGGCAACGAGCTGGCTCGCCCGCTGTCTCAGCAAGATGCTTCACGTGGCGCTGCTCCTGGCGAATCGTCCGCAGGATGATGACGATGCCGACGACATTCATCGCCAACCCGACCAGCATGAACGGAATCTTGTAGGCGGCCAGGAAAGACGCCGCCGCCGACAACCCTAACAGCGGCAGCAGATCGGCGACGTGATGCAGGCAGCACGCCACCATCGCCGCCGTCGATGTGCCGCCGCCCGCGCCCATCATCGCCTTGGAGGCGCGCGACTTCTGCCGCAGCACACCGCGCAGGTAGGTGTACAAGCCAACCTGCGCCCCGAAGCCGGCCATGATTGGGATCACCAGCCAGGCATCCTGCCCGAACAGCTCGAGGGTATGTTGCCAGCCCTGCGCGATCGTGACGATGGTCAGGTACAGCGCGAACAGCACCAGCGCGCCGATGACGCCCATCAGGATCGGCCGGCGATACTTATACCAGCGTGCCTCGCGCCACGCCTGGGCCAGCAGCCGGCTGCGAATGCCTGTGATATCGAAGGTTTCGCTCATGACCTGCCTCCTGTACAAACTGTCTGAAGTGTATCGAATTGACCGGTTGCTTGCCAGAGCGGATCGGCCCGTTTTTGACCCCGCCGAATGGCGGGTGTCATCTGTCACCTCGCCGGTATGACAACTGACTGTCGATTGAAACGTTAGCCTCCCGCGCGCAGGCGGGAGGCTATTGTGTCGTGTCGCATGTCGAGCCGTGTGCTACTGCAGATCTTGCTTCATCAGGTCGTACTGCTCGCGGGTGACCTCGCCGCGTGCAAACCGTTGGTTGAGAATCTCCTTCGCGCCCAGGTTGGGGCTTGAGGAATCCACCGATCGGGGGCGTGCGCCCAGCAGCCCGTTCGCCAACCACACCGCCGCGACGATCAATACCACCCAGAACAGCACCATAAACAGCCCTCCGCCAATCATGTTGCGCACTCCTTTCCGTCAGTTGTTCAGGTCGGCCAGCGTTTGCTGATACTGCTCGCGCGTGATCTCGCCGCGCACGTAACGAATCTGCAAGACATCGCGCGGCGCAGCGCCGGCTGTCGCCGAGGTTGTGGTCGTGCCCTGCCCGCTTGGACTGAAGCGCTTGACCACCCATACAATCAGCAGAATCACGGCGATGATCACGCCGATCGTGATCACCCAGTTCAGGATCATGCCAATTGAACCCGCCGTTCCAAAGCCTTCAAATCCGAATCCGCCCATCATAGTTCCAACTCCTTTCTCAAATCGAGTGCCCGGACGAGCACTCCCATTTCGTATTTACGCGCTCATCATAGTGGAGTTGGATAAAGCGACTTTGAAGCGATCTTAAAGATTCGGTAAAGAAGTGAAGAGCCTTACCGCAGACGCCCAAGGTGCGCAGAGGTTGCAAAGATAAGAGGATTTCTCCGCGCTTTCTCCCTGGTACTGCCGCGGCGTGGCAGCGCAGGGGCAAGTGTGCAGCCTCTGCGGTAAAGATGTGTGTCGATTCAGTTGGCGATGGGAAGGGTGAAGGTGAAAGTGCTGCCCTGGCCGGGGCCAGGGCTGGTTGCCCAGATGCGCCCGCCGTGCGCCTCGACCAGATGCTTGGCGATGGTCAGCCCGATGCCGCTGCCGCCGCCTGCGCGTGAGCGGGATTTGTCCACCCGGTAGAAGCGCGTGAAGACCTGCGGCAGATGTTCGGCGGGAATGCCGATGCCGGTATCGCTGACTGCGATGTCGACTTCATTTCCGTGACGTTGAGCCGTGACGTGCACCTTGCCCCCGGCAGGCGTGTACTGCAAGGCGTTGCCTCCCAGGTTGAGCAGCACCTGACCGATGCGGTCTTCATCGGCCAGCACCGGCGGCAGATCGGCGGGGAGATCGGTTTCAAACACGACTTCCTTCTCGGCGAACTGGCGGCCCAGGCGGGCGACGAGCGCGTCCACCAATTGACGCACCGGAACCGGACGACGATTGAGCGAATAGGCTCCCGCTTCGACCCGACTGAGTTCTTGCAGATCGGCCACCAGGCGCTGCAAGCGATCGGCTTCGCGATAAACCTGCTGAAACGTCTCCGCGTCGGAAGGCAACACGCCGTCGATCAATCCCTCCATCGAGCCTTTGATGGCAGTGAGCGGCGTGCGCAGTTCGTGCGCCACATCGCCGATGAGCTGACGGCGCATGCTTTCGGTGCGTTCCAGTTTGTCGGCCATTTGGTTAAAGTGAAGCGCCAGTTGACCCAGTTCATCCACTTCGTCTCTCGCCAGATCGCCGAGCACGCGGACGCGCTCGCTGTAGTGGCCCTCGGCGATGCGTTGCGTGACGGTCATCATCGCGCGCACCGGGGCGACCACCTGTCGGCTGACGAACAGGCTGACTATGACCGCGGCCAGCAGTGCCGCCGACGCAGCCAGCGTGAGCGCCTCGCTCACCGCCGCGCGGAAATTGCCGAACAGGTCGGTCATATCCAGGTTCGTCTGACCCCCCATCATTGTCGAACCCATCGTCGCCATGTGGCGATCAAAGGCGCCGGGTGCGGCAACGTCGGCAGCGGTCGCGAGCACTACGACGCCGACGACGATGATGATCAGATACGAGAGAAAGATTTTCCAGCCCAGGCGGCGACGGATTTGGCTTGCGATCATGACACCACCTCGTCGTTAAAGCGATAACCCACTCCGCGCACGGTCGTAATGAACTCCTCGCCCAACTTCTGGCGAATATGCCCGACATGCACATCGACGACCCGAATTTCGCCGTAGTAGTCGTAGCCCCACACCCGTTCCAGCAGTTGCTCGCGGCTGAGCACCTTGCCGTGATGCTCGGCCAGCGTCTTCAGCAGATCGAATTCGATCGTCGTCAGTTCCACCAGTTCATCATTCAACCAGACCTGGCGGCTGCCGGCGTCGATGCGGACGCGCCGGAACGCCAGCACTTCAGCAGAAGATAAAGTCGCGCCTGCCCGCAGGCGGCGCAGCGCGGCCTTGACGCGGGCGACCAGTTCGCGCGGGCTGAAGGGCTTGGTCAGATAGTCATCCGCGCCCACCGACAGGCCGATCACCTTGTCGGCTTCTTCGGACCTGGCGGTGAGCAGGATGACGTACACATCCGATTCGCGGCGCAGGTGCGACAACACTTCCAGCCCATCCATTCCCGGCAGCATGATGTCGAGCACGACGAGGTCGGGCTTGAAGGCGCGCACGGCTTTCAGCGCAGACGGCCCATCCATCGCCGTGTGCATCTCGTAGCCCTCCTTCTGCAGATAGGCCGTCGCCAGGTTGAGGATACTCTGTTCGTCATCGACGACGAGAATTTTCGCAGGAGACACGCAGCGCTCCGAGGTGAATTAGTCGTCAGTGCCTTTCACGTATTTGTCGAAGAACTCGACCGTCCGCTGCATCGCCAGGTCAAACCCCTGTGAGAAGTTGTGATTGCCGCCGGGATACGTGTACAATTCGGCAGTCTGGCCCGCTTGTTTGACCTGATCGTACAGCGCTTGCGAGAAGCTAAGCGGGACTTCTGTATCCGCTGTCCCATGGTGCAACTGCAGCGGTCCCGACAAATCGCCGAGATACGAATTGGCAGAGAGCGATGCCCAGAATTCGGGATTCTCCTCCGGCGTGCCATACTGCTCAGCCAGGTTGCCTGATCCTCCTGAGGCAGAGTGAGGCGGACGAAGTCCTCCCCCCGTCCCGCGTCCCCACATGTCCAACTGTTCGGCCAGCGGCGCCACAGTACCTGCCCAGATGACGCCCGCCTTGATGTCCCGCTGGATGACCATCGCGCGCAGCGTAATCTCTCCGCCCAGCGAGTGGCCCCACATGCCAATCCGATTCGGATCGGCATCGGCGTATTTTTTCAGTGACCCCACCGCGTTGAGCACGTCAATGGTATAGCCCGGAGCGAAGTGGCCGCTGGGCGTCCCTTCCGAATCGCCGTTCCCGCGATAATCCGATTTGAACGTGATGTACCCGGCCCGCGCCAGTGCGTCTTGATACGCGACATAGCGTTCGGTCGTTCGATATTGCCCCGGTGGAATGTAACCGTGATTGAAAACGATCACCGGCCAGCCGGTGGGCGGCTTCTCTCCGTTGGGAACCGTCAGCAGCGCGTAGATTTTCAGCCCGTCCGACTGGTACGACGCGATGTAACGGCTGTAGTTGCTTCCCGCCGGCAGGGTCTCTTCGATGGCGATGTCGCTGCCGGGATAAGCGCGCTGCTGCAGGGACTCAATGGTGAGCGGATTCGGCGTGGGAGCCGGCGTGGGTGTCGTTGTGGGAGTCTGGGTCGGGACCGGTGTGGATGTCGCCGTTTCTGTCGGAACGACCGTCGCCATTGCTTGAGGCGCGGTTGTGCTGTCCGCAGGCAGTGGTTGTGGGTTGCTGCTACAACCAATGAGCAGCAGCGCCAGGGCCAGCAGGACACCCCAGTGTCGCTTCGCTTTCATTGTTTCTCCTCCCCATTCGGATTACCCGATCAGCACGACCAACACGGCCTCCACCATCAGGAGGCCGGCCGGAAGCATACGCCTTGGCTGGGACAAAACCCGGATATTGAGATTCTATCCGAAAACAAGGATCGGGCAAAGAAAGCCTGTCACGGGGAAACGCTTGGTCAGCTCCGACTACACGAGGTAGGCCTCAACGAAACGCCTTTGGCAAAATGGACACGGGCTCTACCGCCAGCGACGGCGCACCCGCGGCCGGCGCGGCGACCAGCGCGAACACCTCCACCGCGTGACGCTTGCCCTTCACCTGTTTTGCGCCGAGCGGCTCC
>DATDPU010000030.1:0-22282 GCA_035292585.1 Anaerolineae bacterium
GGTGCAGGGGTCCATACCCACCTCCTTGAGGTAGAAGTATGAACCCACTGCACACGATGTCCTGGCGGCAGATCACCACTAGCGCGCCCACGATGTCGTGGCGGTTCTAGCGCCCACGATGTCGTGGCGGTTGACAGGTAGCAAGTAGCAGGTATGAGGTTACAGCTTATCCCCGGCCGGTCAGCGCCAAGCGCGCGCCGTTGATCGCGCTCGCTGCGTCGGAGCACAGGTACAGCATCGCCGCCGCAATCTCTTCCGCCGAGGTGGCCTTGCTGTAGTCTTTATCCGGTTCGGCCGCGCGTTGCTCCGGCGTGGCGATCGAATTTACCACGACGATGTTGGCCGTTGCGCCGGTCCCTTTGAACTCGTCGGCCAGCGCCAAGACCAGCGCTTCGCTCGCCGCCTTCGACATGGCGTAGATCGCCGTCTTCGCCGAAGGCGTCTGCGCGCGCGGCGACGAGACGGTGATGAATCGACCCCAACCGTTGGCCTTGAGCGGGGTGACGAACGCCCGGACGGCATTGAGTGTCGTCTTGATGAGCAGGTTGTGGACGAAGTCCCAATCGGCGGCCGGAATCTCCGCGATCGCTGTGCCGCCCTTGTAACCGCCGACCAGGTGCAGCAGGACGTCGACGCGCCCAAACTTGCCGGCGATCTGTTCGGCCCAACCCTGCGTCGCCGTTGCGTCGGTGAGATCGACCGCCGAAGCCAGGCGGCGATCGTCGGGCAGCTGCATTGAATCGAGTAACTGGATTAGATCGGCTTGATTGCGGCCGGCGACGGCCAGCCGCGCCCCGGTAGCGACGAACGCCCGCGCCACAGTCGGGCCCAACCCGCCGGCGGCCCCGGCGATAGCGACCACTCGATCGGTCAGTGCCATGTTCTGCCTCCCCTCGTATTGAATTCGCTTGGCTGCACCGGAGATGATAACCCCAGCCGGTCATTCCGCCAAATCACAGTATACTTATTTCGAGGATTCGATGTTGAACCAATCTCCAACCTCCAATTTCTAAAGCCCTTCATCTCACCACCCAGACACTAAGGCACAAAGCATTAAGGTTTTCTTGGTGTCTGGGTGACTGGGTGGTTAGTTTTCAGACAGTCTCTAATATCTGTTCTTTACCCAGGAGACTCGCGAAATGAAAATCGCGGTGAGCGCCGACGAACGCACCCATTTGGTCGACTTCATCCTGGACGAGCTGCAAAAGCGCGGGCATGAAGTGAAGTATTTCGGGCCGGAGGCGGGCCAGGAAGCGGACTGGCCGAAGGTCACGGCGCAGGCCGCCGAGCAGGTGACGCAGGGTGAGGCGGATGAAGCGATCGTCATGTGCTGGACCGGGACGGGCTGCACCCTGGCGGCGAATAAAATCCCCGGCATTCGCGCCGCGCTCGTGCACGATGCGGAGACCGCCACGGGCGCGCGCATCTGGAATCACGCCAATGTGCTGGCCCTGAGTTTGCGGGCAACCCCCGAACCGATCGCCAAAGAAATCCTCAACGCCTGGTTCGAGACGCCCTACAGCACCGACGAGTGGAATCGGCGTCAGATCGATCGGATTAAAGAGCTGGAGCGGAAGTACAGCAAGCCGGTCGAGAGTGGTCAGTGATTGGTGATTGGTAATCGGCTGCCGAACGGGAAAACTTCGTGTGCCTTCGTGTGGCTTCGTGGATCAGCTTTATTCGTTATTAATTCGTTGCCGGAATGTGCTAAAATCTTCGCACCTTGATCCCGACCATCCGGCATGCCACCACCTGAACGACGCGCGCTGCGCGCCAAGATTCTGAAAATCCATCGTCTGCTGCTGGAGGCATACGGCGAACCGCGCCGCCCCCGGCTCGATCCGGTCAGCGAGCTGGTCGCCACCATCCTCAGCCAGAGCACGAACGACAACCTCAGCGGCCGCGCCTTCGAGGCGCTGCGTCGACGCTTTCCAACCTGGCAAGCCGTGCGCGCTGCGCCCGTCCGCGCGATCGCCCAGGCGATCCAGGTAGGCGGGCTGGCGCAGCAAAAAGCGCCGCGCATCAAACAAGCATTGCAAGACATCACGCGCGAGCGGGGCGAGCTGGACTTGAGCTTCCTCAGCCGCTTGAGCGTCGCCGAGGCCAAAGCCTGGCTGACTTCGATCGAAGGCGTCGGGCCGAAGACGGCCGCCATCGTCCTGCTGTTCGCGCTGAACATGCCGGCCTTCCCGGTCGATACGCACGTCCATCGGGTCACCGGCCGGCTGGGCCTGATCCCGCCCAAAGCGAGCGCCGAGAAAGCGCATGAGATTCTCGAAGACCTGACGCCGCCCGAGCTCTATCTGCCGTTCCATCTCAACCTGATCGCGCATGGCCGGCAAGTGTGCCAGGCGCGTCGGCCGCAATGTGAAGTCTGTGTATTGCGGCGGCTGTGCCCTTACTATGCCGAAGTGGTCAAGCCGTTAAGCGCTATCGCGCAGGGTGTAGCATGAAGCGAGGTAAGCAGCACCGGCTGTTAATCTATCAGCGGGTACACCGTCAGCGGCGTTTTCTCTTCCTGCTCGCCGCCATCGTGCTGTTGATCGTGTATCTGGCGATCGCCTGGCCGCTGCTTCCTCAGGACATTCTCGACAATCTGCCCTGGCCGCCGGCCTATGATATCTTTCTGCTGGTTGCCAGTGGATTATTCTTCCTGGTGTTCCTGTACAAGCTGGTTGCGCCGCGCCTGGCTTACGTGCGCTGCACCGAGCGCAACATTCGTATCCAGACACCCCTCTATCCATTGGTCATTTCGTACCAGCGCATCGTCGCCACCCGGCCGAATCAGTGGGGGCGCATTTTCCCGCCTGAAAAAATCAAGCGCAGCCAGCGCCGCCTGCTCGACGGCATTCTGGGCGAAGGCGTCCTGGTCTTCGACCTGAAGAGCTGGCCGGTCTCGCCCCGCTTTTTGAAGTTGTGGATGCCCGACGTGATGTTCTTGCCGGGAAATCAAGGACTGGTGTTGTGGGTCGAAGATTGGATGACGCTCAATCGCGAGATCGTCGACTCCAAAGATCGCCGGCGCGATGCACAGATCGAGGCGAAACGGGAGACCAGCAGCTATAATCGGATGAAGCGTTAACGAGAAACCGGGTTTCTGAGAGAAACCCGGTTTCTGAAGCTCTATAACGAGAAACCGGGTTTCTGAGAGAAACCCGGTTTCTGAAGCTCATATAACGAGAAACCGGGTTTCTGAGAGAAACCCGGTTTCTGAAGCTCATAACTTCTCTTCCAACCACGCCTCGATATCCCTGAACACCGCCTCACGGCCCGGCTCGTTGTGCACCTCGTGATACATCCCCTTATACTCACGATACTCAACCGCTGCATTTCTCACCCTCTCGCGGAAGAGCTGCGCGCCTGCCGGCAGGCAAATTCTATCCGCGCCGCCGTGCAGCATTAACAATGGCAAGGTCCACTCGTGCGCGTGCCGCATGAGCCATTCGCGGATCGCGAGCGACTCGCTGGCCCAGCGCAGCGTGGCCACAAAATGCACCAATGGATCGGCCTGGTATGCTTCGACCACACGCCGATCGGTGGAGATGTGTTCGGCTTTGACGCCGGAGGGCGCGCTGAGCGTCGGTAGGGCGCGACCGGCGCGGCGCATCAGTGCGCGCACCCAGCCGGGGTAAGGCAACGTGTCGCGCAAGGCAGTCGCCGAGCTGATCACCCCGGCCAGACCGTCGGGGTAACGCAAGCCATACGTCAGCGCGATCAGCGAGCCGAAACTGTGGCCGAGCACAAAAATCTTGCCGCTGGATTCGGCCAGGCGCGCCAGATCGTGCAGCTGTCGCAGATCCTCCAAAAAATCCTCGAACCGATCGACGTGCCCGCGTCGCCCGGCCGATTGGCCGCAGCCGCGCAGGTCCATCACGTAAAAGCCGTAACCGCGCGGCACAAAGAAATCGGTATAGTTCTGGTAGCGGCCGCTGTGCTCACCCATGCCGTGCGCGATCAAGAAGATGGCCTTGGGCCGCTCGTCGGGCAGCCAGGTCTGGTAAAAGATGTCAAGCCCGTCGTTCGCGTTGAAGCGCCCTTCGAAGTGTCGCATGCTTATGCTCGCTTGAGGTTCATGTGCCCGGATAATCAAGGTCGTCGTGATGGCCGAAGGTCTTAGCGCCGGTCTGAAAAGTTGGTGTTCGGGCAGCAGTTGCACTGCGGCGGGAACAGCTTTTAGGACAGCCGCTTAGCGCAACACCCCCGAAGCGGACCCCCTTGCAGGGGGCAGGTCTTAGGGGCCAGGCCGAGGCCGGTGGAGACCTGCGCCGATCCTGGGATCGCGCGCAAGTATACTCCACTTGAAACGCCTAACCAAGTTTTGACGCGGTATAATCCCGCCAGCGACGAACGACAGAAGACGAAGGACGGACACCTGATTCGTCTTTCGTCACCTGCCTCCTGAACGCAGCGATAAGGGTAGCGCAGCGGAGAGGCTTCGTCCTTCGTCGTCTTGAGGAACGACATGCCGTCTGCCGACTACCATTTAACCGTGCGTCGCGTCTTGATCCAGGTCTTGCTGATCAACGCGCTGGTCACCGCCGTCAAGTTCGTCGTCGGCGCGTTGAGCGGATCGCTCGCGGTACTGGCCGATGCCTTCAACGCCTTGATCGATTCATCCTCGAATGTGATCGGTCTGTTAGGCATTCGGGCTGCATCCGGCCCGCCCGACGCCGATCATCCCTACGGCCATCGCCGCTACGAAACGCTGGCGACATTGGCGATCGGCGGGCTATTGTTGTTGGCCGGCTGGGAGATTATCGAGAACGTGATGGCCCGGCTGCTCAGGGGCGGCGCCCCCACGATCGAGCCGCTCAGCCTCACGCTGCTCACGCTGACGGTGCCGATCAACCTGTTCATCGTCTGGTACGAGGGCCGGCGCGGGCGCGCCTTGCACAGCGAGGTCTTGCTGGCGGACGCGACGCAGACGCGCGTCAACGTCTGGACAACGCTGGCCGCCTTCGCCGGGCTACTCGGTGGACGGCTGGGCCTGCCGTGGTTGGACCTGGTCAGCGCCCTGGGGATTACGCTCGTGATCGGGCGCGAGGCCTGGCGCATCTTGCGCGCTACCTTGAACGTGTTGAGCGACAGCGCGGCGCTCGACCCCGGCCGCGTCGAGCAGGTGGCGCAGCAGGTGCCCGGCGTGCGGTACGCCACGGAGGTGCGCTCACGCGGGCGCGAGGATGACATTCACCTGGACCTGCACGTGAAAGTGGATGCGGCGATGTCGACCACGCAGGCGCACGCCATTGCCAGCGAGGTCGAGCGCCGCTTGAAAACCGATTTGCCCGGCGTGGTCGATGCGGTCGTGCACGTCGAACCGGGACACCTGCCGCCGCCCACCCGCTGGGATGCGATCGCCGTGCAGGTGCGGGCGATCGCCGATGGGCTGGGGCTGGGCGTGCACAATCTGCACATGCACCCCAGCGCGAATGGATATACCGTCGACGTCGACGTCGAAGTCGATGCGGCGCTCTCGCTCGAAGCTTCGCATCGCCAGGTGACCGAGTTCGAGAATCGGGTGCGGGCCGCGCTGTCGGATGTGGTCGAAATCGCCACGCACATCGAGCCGATGCGGGCGTCCGACGCGCCGGAGATCGCGTTGGACGCAGCGGCCGATCGGGTGCGCGCGCAGATCGTCGCGATCGGCGATCAGCTATGCGGGCCGGGCGCGACGCACCACATCACGCTGCGCCGAACGGCCGATCGCTACGATGCTTCGTTGCACGTCATCTGGGCGGGTGACTCCTCGATCATCGAAGCGCATCTGGTGGCCGAGGAACTCGAACGGCAGCTGCGCGAGGTCATCTCGACACTTGATCAAGTGACCGTGCACGTCGAGCCGCCGGAGGGGAGGGATGATTAACCTCACCCGGCGCTACGCGCCAGCCCTCCCCCGTAAAACGGACGAGGGCTGGGGAGGGGGCGAGTGAGGTCACAACAGCGGTATCTGCACCTGCGGCTGCTCCAACGGCGGGTCGAGTCCGAGCGCCAGGGTGAAGGCCCGCCGATCCATGTCGGAATGCGCGATGAGCTCGCGCACGGCGTTGAATTTGAGGAACTGCCACTCACCTTGCTCGACCGCCGCGCGCAGGCGCGCATCGCGCGCCAGCTTGTGTTGAAACAACGTGGCGCGGCTGCCGGGGATCACCAACACCGGTGTGCCGGCCAGCAACTGTCCAAAGCGCCACACCGCGCCCATCTCGGCCATGGGGCTGATCACCAGCGTGTAGGTCGTCGCGCCGTCGTCTTTCCACACGGCGATCTGCCCGGCGCGCGCTTCGGCGGTGTAACCGAGCTGTCCACCGAGCTGGACGAGCGCGCGCTGCATCGACTGGACTTCCACGGCGCGCGTCTCGACCCGATCCTCTGCGCGCAATCGCACGCGCTGTCCCGGCGCTTCCTCGACATACGCGGCGATGCACGCGGCGACCAGCGGCCGTTCCGGCGTCAACTCGCCGGGGAAGCGGCGATAAACTTCGCGCAACAACTCCGCCTCAGCCCAGGGCTCTTTCGAGCGGAGCAATTCGAGCGCCGTGTTCTCGACCCGATCGGCCAGCGGCTCGCCGGCCCGGCTCGCGTCGGCCAACCACCACATGCGCTCCTCGATCTCGCGCACCGGCCCGGCTTCGGCTTTCAACGCCGCCTCGATCGCTTCGCGCAGGAACGCCGGCGGCTGCGGACCGTCTTCCGGCAGACGCGCCGCCACGGCCAATAAGTTATCCTTCGCCAACGCCTCTAAGATCGAAATACGCAGCGTCGGCCAGGTGGACGGCTCGCCGCGCACGCGCAATACTTTCGTGGCAGCTTCCGTCGCGACATCGGTGATGTCGTGCGCCAATGCCTCCCGATCGCGATCAGGCGGACGGCGCGCGAGTGGCCGGGCATGGGCGCGATAGCCATCGAAGGGATCGCACAACACCCGCGCCAGCGACCCGCCCGATCCGGCGATCGCCAGCAGCACGCCATCCAACGCCGATTCACTCGGTATATCGTCGCTGTTGAAGACGAAGATCGCGCGCGCCTCATCGTGCAGCGCAGGGAGCAGGCTGCTGAGCGCCGCTGCAATCGCGCGCCACTGCCAGTCCCAATTCGCACGGCGTTGAGAGAGCAGCGGCAGCAGCGCGGCGGTTTCGGTCTTGCCCCAGAGCCAGGCTGTCCATATGGCGCTCAACGTCCACAGCACCGGGTCGGGTAATGGCGGCCGCGTCAGCAGCAGGGCGAGCGAAGCGGGCGGCAGGCGTTTGCTCAATTCGCGCGAGCCTTCCATTAGCATGCACGCGGCGGGCTGTCGCGCGTTGAGCAGCGTATCCAGATCGGGTGCGCGCAAGACCTCTCCCCCTACCCCTCTTCGGGACGGAGAGGGGGGAAGAGCGAGCGCCTCTAAGATGATCCACACGTTGCGCTCGACAAAGTAGGGCGGCGGGCGGAGCGAGCGGGGTTTGGGGCGGGGCAGGATCGGCTGGCCGGACTCGTCCGCTGGATGGAGTGACGAGGCGGCATCGAACAGGCCGATGAGCGGCGCGCGCAGCGTGTCGCGATCCGGCGGCGACAGCCCGTCGAACTTGAGCAGGATGTCGGACAGCGCGGAGAGCGCGCGCGGCGTGTAAGCGTCGAGCGCATCGCTCACCCGGTCAGCTGATTCACCTGCCCCGCCGGCTGTTGCGGGGTGATCGCGTGGGACGACTTTGCCGTGCAGCAGCCAGAATGGGAGGCCGCGCGGCTCGTAGCGGCGGGCCCAGGTCACATCGTCGGCATCGGCTGCGCCGGCAGTCGCGCCACACGCGGCGCACTCGACGAACTTGAACACGGGCGTGTTGGCATTGCGCTCCCAGACAAAAGATTGGGCGACAGCGCTCATCCCGCAAGTGGGGCAGCGCGTGGCATACAGCGCCAGGAGATGATCGCGCAGACGTCCATCGCCCTTGCGCGCATCGGCCAGGTGCGTGAACGCAACGCGCGCGTCGATCGGCCACAGCGCCGACTCGACGGCGCGCAGGATGACGGGGTTGAACGAAGCGGCCAGCACGCGCCGGCCCGACTCGACGGCGGCGCGAATGACGCTTGTCCCGACGCAGAACGGATCGAGCACAACGTCGCCAGGCTGGGTATAGGCTTCCAGGTAGGCGCGCGCGACCGACATGGACGGCTGCGGCAGGAGATCGCCCAAGAGCGGCAAGCGCGGTGAGGCCTGGGAGGGAACGAAATAGTCGATCACGGGAATGAAGAATGAAGAATGATGAATGTAGAATGTAGAATGTAGAATGTAGAAAGACAGATGATGAACAGGTTACGTTTCACACTTCACGCATCATCCATCCTAACTCAAACTTTAACTCCCAACTCTAACTCTTCACTCACTTCGTTAAACCCGCCAGCAGTTCCTCGATCGAGGCCCGCAAGTCGGGATTGTCAGATACGGTCTCCAGCGCTTTGAGATAGTTCTCGCGCGCGCCGGCCAGGTCGCCTTGCTCGGTCAGAATCAGCCCGCGCTCGATGTACGGATAAGGCCAGTAGTCATCACGTTGCAGTGACTGCTCGATGAAACCTAAGGCCGCCTCAAGATCACTCTGCCCATGCGCCGCGCGCGCCATGTCGTAGTGAATCTCGCGCCCGAACTCGATTTGAAAGAAGGGGAAGCTGGCCTGGTAGAGCCGATCGGGGTCGGTTTCCTGGCTGAACAGCTGGAATTGATCGAGCGCTTCCTGAGGTCGGCCGCGATCCAGCGCTACAAGCCCCAGCAAGTAGTGCGCTTCGAGCAAATCTGGGTTGAGGCGCAACGCGCGCCCGGCGCTGACGACAGCGGCGCCGCTATCACCGGAGCGCCACTGGACGTAGCCCTTGCCGACCAAATGGTGCGGGTCGCCGCGCTGTTCGCTCAACAATCGATTGTAGAACCCAAGCGCCCGATCGTAGTCCGCGATGTGCACGGCGAGCGCGGCCGCCTTCTCCAGGTACTCGCCTGAGTTCGATAAGTCGTAAGCGGTTACCAGATCGTCCAGCGCGCCGACGGCATCCCCTGCGGCTTGATAGCGCAAATCGGATCGGCTGGCGTAGAGATAATGCACGCTAGCTGGGTCGGGATAAAACTCGATCGCGCGGTCGATATCGGCCAACGCGCCCTCGACATCTCCCAGGTTCCAGGCGCGCACCTGCGACCGCTCGTAATAGGCCGACGAGCACAGCGGTCTTACATTGCCGCACCGCTCGATCGCTTGTGTGAACTCCGCTTCCGCCGCTTGGGGGTCGGCGGCTTCCTCCGATCGAATGTGCAGC
This sequence comes from Anaerolineae bacterium, assembly GCA_035292585.1. GTDB lineage: Bacteria > Chloroflexota > Anaerolineae > Fen-1058 > Fen-1058 > DASSFZ01. The sequence goes on from DATDPU010000030.1 coordinate 9,274, forward strand.
AGGCCCAGGCCATAGTGCAGGAACGCATCGTCGGGAAGCGCCTGGGCGGCGCGCTCGAGGTTGGCCGCCGCAGCGGCTGTATCGCCGTAGCGCGCGAGCTCGGCCACCGCCCAGCCGATCAAGGCATGCGGATTGTCCGGCTCGATCGCCAACGCCTGGTTGAACGCCTCGAGCGCGGCGTCGAGATCGCCGCTGAAAAGCGCCCGACGACCTCGCTCGACCAACGCGGCCATTTCCGATCGAGCAGGCGACGGCTCGTCAGGTTGGGACGCACTTGGCGTTTCTCCCACTGGCGGCGACGCATCAACCACCGCTTGCCCGCCTCCTCGCAACAAAACCGCCAGCAACCCAAATACGCCGATAAGCGCGATGAGCGCTGCAAACGGCAGCCAGGCGGGTCGTTGCAAGGGTTGTTTCGTCGGGACGGGCTGGGCGGGAGCGGCAGGCGGGAGGGGTCGGGGTTGCGGCGTAGCCGTCGCCGACGCCGAGACATCGATTGTCGCCCGATCCTTCAAGCCGGCGCGTGCAGCGCGCAATGCCTCGCGCAGTTCCGCCATCGAAGCAAAGCGATCGTCGGGATTCTTCGCCAGGCACTTGAGCACGATGCGCTCGACCGCATCCGGCATGGGCGCACGCAGCACATGCGGCGGGACGAGCGGATCGTTGATGTGCTTGAGGATGACAGCATAGGGCGTATCGGCGTCGTACGGGGGCTGGCCGGTTAGCATCTCGTACAGCACGATGCCCAGCGCGTAAATATCGCTGCGGGCATCGCCGCGCTCGCTCCGGCCCTGTTCCGGCGACATATAGGCCGGCGTGCCGACCAGCTGGCCGCTGCTGGTCAGGCCGGTCTCGCCCAGCAGGCGCGCGATGCCAAAATCGCCGAGCACGGGTCGATGGAGATTGGGGATCAGGACATTGGCCGGCTTGATATCGCGATGAATCATGCCCAGGCCGTGCGCGTAGGCCAGCGCGTCGGCCAGCTTTGCCACGAGGTCGAGCGTCTCATCCAACGGCAGCCGCTCGCCCCGCGCCGACAGCTCTTGCAGCAGCTGCTTGAGCGTCTTACCGCCCTCGACGTACTCCATGACCATGTAGTAGTTCTCGCCCTGCACGTCGAAATCGAACACCTGCACGATATACGGATGGCGCAGTTCGGCGACGCTCCTGGCTTCACGCCGGAAGCGAGTGATGAAGTCGGGGTCTTCAGAGAGGTGCGGGTGCAGCACCTTGACGGCGACGTAGCGGTCCAGGCCGGGCTGGTAGCCCTTGTACACGTCGGCCATGCCGCCGCGCCCCATGCGTTCGACGAGTTGGTACTTGCCCAGAGTCTGGCCGGCGAAAGTGGTCATAGGTGCCTCCCAATGGCGCTGGATTCGATTGTACTCCGCTTTGGCGCTATGGAGCAAGGGCACGGATGGCCGTCAACGGACTTACCAACGGACAAACGGACAAAAACGGATGGTGAACTCTTGCCAGGGCGCGATAGGCCGTGAACGGACTTGCCAACAGACGAACGGACAAAAGCGGATGGTGTCCGCTCAAGGGTCCGTTGACGGCCTGCCTTCCCTGAAATGCGTCGCACGCTTTTAGCATTAAGCTGATTCAGACACCACTCCTATTTCATCGGCTGTCGATGCCGTGATACAATCCAGCCATGCCCCGTTCTCTAATTTGGATCATCAGTGTGGCGACGTTGATGCTGACGGCATGCGGGTCGGTTGAGCCGGAGCCGACTTCGACCCTTTTACCCAACCCGACCCCGATCCCCACCCTCACCCCCACGCCAACCCGCGTCCCGAACTGCCCGGCGCTCGACCCCAACGCGGCCTGGAGCGCGCCGCCTGATTTCACCGGCTACCCCGATGCGATCGGCAACTTTCTCAACGCCGGCGGCGCGGCGGACACGCTGCGGACGATCTTGACCCAGGCGAGTTCCATCAATGCACAGTGGGGCGGTGTTGCCTCCGTCGACCTGACCGGCGACGGCGATCCGGAAACGGTTGTCTCGATCTTCGATCCACTCGGCCAGGTGTTCGGCCCGGTGCCGTCCGGTATGCTGTTGATTTACGGCTGCTCCAACCAGAGCGCACCACTGCTGTTCCGGGATACCAGCCAGCCGATGCTGCAAGTGAAAGATGTGGGCGACCTGGTTGGCGCCGGGCGCGGCGGGCAGGTGGCGACGGTGCGCTCCGAGTGCGGCGCGAGCACCTGCTTCGACACGCTCGACGTGTTGGGCTGGAACGGCGCCGGCTTCGTCAGCTTGCTGGGCGGCCGGTTGCAGATGCCGTACCCGGCTTACACCTTCGTCAACGTCGATAACGACTCCGCGCTGGAAGTCGAGGCGGTGAGCGGGTCGATCACTTCGGCCGGCGCAGGCCCGCCGCGCACCGTGAAGGAGTTATGGGATTGGAACGGCGCGCAGTTCGTTGAAGTCAGCCATGCCGACTCGCCGCCGGAGTATCGCATCCACGTCATCCACGACGCCGACGACCGGCTGTTGAGCGGCAACACCGTCGGGGCGATCGAGCTGTACAATCGCGCCATCAGCGGCGACACGCTGAAGGACTGGCTGGTCGAAGTCGGCGTGGAGCAGCCGGACGACCGGGCCAATCTCAGCGCGTATGCGTGGTATCGAATCACGATCGCCAATGTCCGGCGCGGCGATCTGGCCTCGGCGCAAGCCGCACTCGATCGGCTGAACACCGACTTCCCGGCCGGCGCGCCCGGCCATCCCTATCAACAACTGGCGCAAGTTTTCTGGATGAAGTATCAGGAGACCACTAATCTAAGCGAAGCGTGCCTGGCGGCCAATGCGCACGCCAACAGCGAAACGGACGTGCTGGACGGCCTGAACGCATTCGGTTACGCCAACCGCGAGTACGTCGCCAGAGATATGTGCCCGTTCACAGGGCCTTAAATCTTTAGGACGCGGATAAACACTGATAAACGCGGATCAAATTTCAGATCAGTGTTGCCCGTGTTTATCCGTGTCCAAATTGAATTCAGTATGACCCGGACCAGAGTTATCGATTACGAAGGATCGAAGTACAGCACCGAGTTCTGGACGCCAGAGCGTGAATACGAAGACCGCGCCGAGCGGATCGCGCTGAAGGCGCTGCTGCCGCCAAGCGGCGACCGGCTGATCGAGATCGGCGCGGGAGCGGGCCGCCTGGGCGAATTGTATCGGGGCTATGCCGAGGTCGTCCTGATGGACTACGCGCGCTCGACGCTGCTCGAAGCGCGCCAGCGCTGGGGCCACGATCCGCGCTTCAAGTTCGTCGCCGCCGACGTGTATCGCCTGCCCTTCGCAGATGCCGCATTCGATACGGTCGTGATGGTACGCGTGATCCATCATTTGATGGATGTTCCGCAAGCCTTAAGGCAGATTGCGATGACGCTTCGGCCGGGCGGCGCGTTCATCCTGGAGTTTGCCAACAAGCGCAACCTCAAGTCGATGCTGCGCTACGCGCTGCGCCGGCAAGCCTGGTCGCCCTACGCGCGGGAGCCGCTTGAATTTATCGAGTTGAACTTCGATTTTCACCCGGCCTGGCTGAAGGAGCGTTTGCGCGAAGCCGGCTTTCACCTTCGCCGGCAACGCTCTGTTTCGCTCTTTCGAATCGGCGCGTTGAAGCGGGTGCTGGGGGCGCGAGCGCTGGCCGCGATCGACGGGCGGCTACAACGCCCGCTTGCGCCGTTGGAGCTCTCACCCAGCCAGTTTGTGAAGTGCCAAGTGTCAGGCGCCAAGTTTGTTGAGCCAGCAACGGGCCTGTTCAAATGCCCGGAATGTGGCTCGACGGCGTGGAGCGAGTCGCCGGATGCGTTGACCTGCGCGAACGGACACGGTTGGTCAGGACACGACGGCGTGTACGACTTCAGAAGGATGAAGGATGAGGGCTGAAGAAAGCTTCATCCTTCCGCCTTCAGCCCTCATCCTTTGTTTTCCTCTTGCAGTTTCGCATCGCACACGCTATACTTGTCCCGCTGCCTTGAAATAACCCCGGGGAGTTTCGTTCAATGAGAGTGTCTGTCCTGCAAGAGAACCTGGCTAAAGGGCTCAGCATCGTCGGCCGCGCGGTGGCCGCTCGCTCGACGCTGCCGGTGCTGGGCAACGTGTTGCTCGCCACGGATAACGGCCGGCTGAAACTGGCGGCGACGAACCTGGAGATCGGCATCACCTGCTGGATCGGGGCGAAGGTCGAAGAAGACGGCGCGATCACCGTGCCGGCGCGCACGTTCATCGATCTGGTCAACGCGCTGCCCGCCGATCGGGTGGACATGGAAGTGTCGGTCCGCACGCAGACGCTCAACCTGCGCTCAGGTCGCTTCGAGAACAACATCAAGGGCATCGACGCGCAAGAGTTCCCCCTCATCCCGCAGATCGAAGAGGACGGCGCGATCCGCATTGCGCCGGACGTGCTCAAGCAGATGATCGATCAGGTGGTGTTCGCGGCGGCCACTGATGAAAGCCGCCCGATCCTGACCGGCGTGTTGGCGCGCTTCAACGGCGATCAATTGACCTTTGCCGCGGCGGATGGCTTCCGCCTCTCGGTGCGCACCGCGCCGCTGCTGACGCCGGCCGGCAAACCGATCGACGTGATCGTTCCGGCGCGGGCGTTAGCCGAGTTGGGCCGGGTCTCCGGCGATCAGGAAGAACCGGTCAGTATTCTGGTCACGCAGCAACACAAACAGATTCTATTCCACCTCAACAACATCGACCTGGTGTCCCAGCTGATCGAAGGCAAATTCCCGGACTATACGGCGATCATGCCGAAGCGTCACGACACACGCGCCGTGATGGATACGGCGCCGCTGCTCAAAGCCTGCAAAGCGGCCAGCGTCTTCGCGCGCGAAAATGCCAACATCGCGCGGGTGATGATCACGCCGGGCAACGAGCTGGCGCCCGGCCACATCACCGTGCGCGCGACCAGCGCCGAGACCGGCGACAATGCCGGCGAACTCGACGCGGCGGTCGAAGGGAATGCCGTCGAGATCGCCTTCAACGTGAAATACATGATCGACGTGCTCAACGTCGCCGGGACGCCGCAGGTCGTGCTGGAAACGACCTCGCCCTCATCCCCCGGTGTCTTGCGCCCACTCGGCGACGACCTGTTCACCCACGTAATTATGCCAATGCACATTGGCGGCCGGTGATAAACGTCATACGGCCTGCGACGCCCCTGGAGGTATAATCTGGGGGCGTTACTATTCTGATGCGTGAAACGTGATTCACGTTTTACGTCTTAGATTTCATTCGAAATAAACTGATCCACGAAGGCGCACGAAGACACACGAAGTTTTCAGACGTTTTCGTGTCACTTCGTGGATAAATCCTTATTCCGTATAATGTCTCTTGGGTCTCACGCGAGATAGTCCCGCTATGCCGATCAGAAAACTCTCCCCCAAACACGTCCGCCGCGTCTGCTCTCCCGCGCGCTTCAAATTCAAAACCACGGCCGAGCTGCCGCTGGCCAACGACATCTTCGGCCAGCCCCGCGCCGCCCGCGCCATCGACTTCGGCGTGGAGATCGACGGGCCGGGCTTCAACATCTTCGCGCTGGGGCCGGGCGGCAGCGGCCGCGCCACGACGATCGAGCGCTTCCTGGCCGAGCGCGCGCTACGTGGCAAGGTCCCCGACGATTGGGGGTACGTCCACAACTTTATCGATCCGTACCAGCCGCGTGCGTTGCGCCTGCCGCCGGGGCGCGCAGTGGCGCTACGACAAGACATGCAATCGCTCGTCGGCCATCTGGAAATCGATGTGCCGCGCGCGTTCGAGTCGCCCGAGTATCAACAGGCGCGCGCGCGCATCGCCCGCGAGCTGGAAGAGCAGCAGCGCGCGGTTTACGCCGAGCTGGAAGCGCTCGCTGCGCAGCGGGGTTTTGCCATCGCGCGCACGCCGGGCGGGCTTGCCATCGCGCCGCTGCTTGAGGGTAAACCCGTGCCCGCCGATGCGCTGGCTGGCCTGCCGATCGAACAGCGCCAGCAGCTGGAGCTGACCGGAATCGAGTTGCAAGAGCGGCTGGCCGAGACGGTGCGCCAGCTGCGCCGCTTCGAGAAGCACGCCCAAGAAGCGATCGCCGAACTCGATCGACAGGTGGCGCTGAACCTGGCCGGCCACGTCGTCGATGCGCTCGTCCAGGCGTATCAGGTTGACTGTCCCGAAGTGGTTGAATATCTGGAAGAAGTTCGCGCCGACATTGTCGAGCACATCGGCGAATTCAACCCCGAGGCGCAGCCGGCGCAACCACCCGACCCGACATACGCGCCTCAACCAAGCGTGCGCTATCAGGTGAACGTGCTGGTCGATCATTCGCACACGCGCGGCGCGCCGGTCGTGATCGAGCGCAACCCGAACTTCATGAACCTGATCGGCCGCATCGAGCGCGACGTGCGCTTTGGCGGGACGGTCATGGACTTCACGATGTTGCGGGCCGGCGCACTGCATCGAGCCAACGGCGGCTATCTCGTTTTGCGCGCGAAGGACGTGCTGGCTGATCCGATCGGCTGGGCCGGGCTGAAGCGCTCGCTGGACAGCAGCCAGGTGCAGATCGACGATCCGGGCACGCAGTTCCAGATGTTCTCGACGCGCACGCTGGAACCTGAACCCATCCCGCTCGATCTCAAGGTGATCCTGCTGGGCAGCCCCAGCCTGTACCACTGGCTGTACAGTACGGATGAGGATTTTCAAAAGCTATTCAAAGTCAAGGCCGACTTTGCGCCGGAGATGGAGCGCACGCTGGAGAATGAGCAAGCGTACGCGCTGTTCATCCGCGCGCGCTGCGAAGAAGAAAACCTGCGCCCGTTCGATCGGAGCGCCGTGGCGAAGATCGTCGAATTCGGGTCGTGGCTGGCCGAAGATCAAGCGCAGTTGAGCACGCGCTTCGGCGGCGTGGCGAATGTGATCCGGGAGGCGGCGTATTGGGCCGGCAAGACCGGTCGGGCCGCCGTAACAGGCGACGACGTGCGCACGGCGCTCGAAGAAGGGCGGCAGCGCGCCAACCAGACCGAGCAGCTGTCGCGCAAATCGATTGTCGAGGGCACGATCAATGTGGTGACGGCAGGCGCGGTGATCGGGCAGATCAACGGCCTATCGGTGCTCACGGTGGGCGATCACACGTTCGGCCTGCCTTCGCGCATCACCGCCCGGACGTACCTGGGCCGATCGGGCGTGGTGAACATCGAACGCGAAGTGCGGATGAGTGGGCGCATTCACACCAAAGGAGTGATGATCCTGCAAGGCTACCTTGGCGGGCAGTACGCGGTCGAGCGCGCATTGGCGTTGAGCGCCAGCCTGGGCTTCGAGCAAATGTACGCCGACGTGGACGGCGATAGCGCCTCGAGCACCGAACTGTACGCGCTGCTGTCCAGCCTGGCCGACTTGCCGATCCGGCAGGACATCGCCGTAACCGGCTCGGTCGATCAGGCGGGCCGCGTGCAGGCGGTGGGCGGCGTGACGCACAAGGTAGAAGGGTTCTTCGACTTGTGCCAGGCGCGCGGGTTGACGGGCACGCAAGGCGTGCTGATCCCCACGACGAACGTGAGGAACCTGATGCTGCGCGAAGAGATCGTCGAGGCGATCGCGGCAGAGTGCTTTCACATCTGGGCAGTGAGCACGATCGACGAAGGGGTTGAGCTGCTGACCGGCGTTAAAGCCGGCAAGCGCGACGCTAAGGGCCGGTTTCCACCCGACTCGGCGCATGGTCGCGTCGAAGCGCGCTTAATGCAGATCGCCGAACTGTTGGATAAGACCGGCAAGCCGGCGTCGAACGAGAATAAGAACGAGGGCCGGTTGAACGGTTCCAGCAATGGCAAACCCAATGGTTCCAAGCGCCGCATTCCGCGCAAAGTGTGAACGACGAGTAGTAACCTTTGAGGCTAGCTGGAGTCGAGCTACGTTGTAGGTTAGCCCCTCGTGGGTGTTGAAGCGACGCCAGACGCGCACGAGGCGCTAGGCTACGCGCGGAAAAACTGAAGTAGTATCTACGGTCGGCGTGAGAGGTGAAAAGGAGCGAGTGTGAGTAGTTCGCCTGAGGTGCCTGATTCTGCGCCTGACGATTTTCCCCAGCTCATTGTACCCCGCGAAGCGCCTGCCGATGAAGCGCCGCCAGAATGGTCGCCGCGTGCGCGGCTGCTGCTGATCGGCGCTGCGGTCATCGGCGTGCTGCTCGCCGTGTATGGTGTAGCGCTCCTCTTCGAGCCGTTACGGCTGCTCAGCGTATTGGATATATTCAAGCCGGTGATCGGCGTCGCGTTGGTCGCGCTCGGCGGCTTACTCGGCGGGCAATCGATACGGCTGCTGACCACGGCAGGGCCGGAAAAACCCTATCGGCCCGGCGACCCGAAACAGTCGCGCGCGCTGTTCGTGCTGGTGTGGCTGGTCGGATCGAGCGCGAGTCTTGCGCTCTCCCTGGACTCGGTCGCCAGTCTGAAGCCAGGCCTGATCGCGGCCGCGGTCATCGGCGTGGTCGTGGCTGGCGCCAGCGCGTGGTGGCTCACACGCTGGATCGCCGCAAAGATCGAATCGCAGTGGCCCGCATTCGACACCGCAAACGTAGTCCACCGGCGGACCAGCGCCTGGAGCGTCTTCTTTGCGTTCGTGTGGGGCATTTTCAGCAGCGCGTTGGCCGTCTTGGTGGAGCTGTTCTTACTCGGGCTGGCGCTGCCTTACATTCAGTCGCAAGCGGGGCTTGAATTCACGCCGGAAATCATGCTGACCGAGCTGCTCGCAAACCCGGTCATTATCATCAGCATCATCGTCGGGGCAGTGTTCGTTTTGCCGCTGGTCGAGGAGGTCTCGAAGGCATGGGGCCTGTGGCTATTCCGGGGCGCGCTGCGTACGCACATCGACGGTTTGCTGCTGGGGCTGATGGCTGGACTGGGGTTCGGTTTTGTCGAGAGCGCCGGTTATATTCTCGGCGGGATGGGCAGCGCCATCATCTTCTTGCTCATCTGGTTTCGCGTGGCGACGATGCTGATGCACGGCCTCACCACGGGTTTGATCGGCGCGGGCTATGCCCAGGCGCGCTTAACGGGTAAGCGCTTCGCGCTGTGGAGCGGCCTGCGCCGTGCGCTGATCGTGCACGGCGGCTGGAATGCCGGGGGGATTTTGCTGATCATATCCGGCAGCGCCTGTGTGTCGTTGATCACGTTCGTCGCGCTGTGCATAGCGGCCGGGTGGGTGCTGCCCCGAAGCGTGCGGGCGGCGATCGACCGGGCGATTCAAGCTGAGCACGCGCACGCAGGCGCGCCGCTGCCGGGAATCTGGTCGCCGATCGAGAATGGCGTCTGGTGGCGACTGGCCGGCGGGCAGCCGGAATTTCCAACGAGGTGAGGGAGCGGTTGCAGGGCCGGCGCGTTAATGCGCCGGCTTTTTTATTCGCTGCGAGGTGTCTCAGCTGTGCGCAACGCAGTAGGTTCCATGCGGCGTGTTTGCCGCTTCTCGCGGACGATCATGGCGCTGATGAACAGTAGCGTCAGCCCGCTGCCGATCAAACCGAGTTTGAAGGCCGGAGGATCATACTCAAAAACTACGGTGTGGCGGCCGGGCGAGAGTTCGACCGCCAGCACATGGTCGGCCGCGAGGAGTTCAGCCGGCTGACGGTCGACGGATACGCGCCAGCCGTCGAACCACGATTCCGAGATGACCAGCACGCTCGCCCGATCCACCTCGGCGTCGACGACCACTCGATTGGCGCCCTCGCGCCAGACCGAGTCCGCCGGAGTCACCGCCTCCGGATCGAGCGCAACCCGTTCACTCGTTTCGGAAAACTGCTCCAGGGGCGCCAGGAACGCATAGGGAAAATCGCCCGGTGTACGCCAGACCTGCAAGGTAGCAATCTGCTTCAATAGCTCCGCCCCCGGCACATCCAGCTCTTCGACTTCCCAGATCAGACGGTACTTAGGTTGCAACTCGACGATCACCGGCAGCCTGACCTGCGGATCAGGATCGGCCGGAACCCAACCATCGGTGATGTTCAACAGACGCAGCTGCCGCTCGTAGGCTTCAATCGCACGGGAAGTAGTTACGGCGTATGTCGTCCACACGGCATACGCGCCGGGATCGTAGGCGCGCAGCCAGCCCAGCCCCACGCTCGACTCCGGCGGAGTTACCCGATCCAGGTAGATGAATTCGGCATTCGCCGTGTAGACGGTTCGGAGTGAGAGAAACACGCCGACGAGCAGCAACCCCGCGAGCATCATACGCACGGGTAACGCGATGAGCGGGATGCCCTGACCGCTCGTCAGCGTCAACGCGCTGCGGATCGAGCGAAGTCGAGTCCACAACTCGTCCAGCCCATAACCGCCCAGGAAGATCAGAAATAGCGCGCCGACGCTTAAAGCGCGGCCGGGCCAGCGGAACTGATATAAAAAGGGAACAGCCCGGTAGATATCCTGAAAGAAGGAATAGCGGACACTGGCCCAGGCCAGCATGATCAAGAAACACAGCGCGAAGGCGAGAATGGCTCGACGCCGGCCCGGTTGAAAGGCGGGGACCAGCAAGAGTAGCAGGAGCAGCGGGCTGACGCCGATATAGCGATAGCTCTCCTGCAAGAACGGCGCACGCTGGAGCATGGTGCTGCCGGTGAATTCTCGATCGGAAATGATGTAATTCAGCATGGCGTATTCGGGCTGTTGCGAACCGAAGAACTGCGTTTCGCCGGGCATAAAACCGCCCGTGTTGCGAATGCTCGAACGCAAAGCGATCTGCGGTAGAAACTGGATCGCGATCAGACCCAACGTGATCAGCCCCAGCAGCGCCACGCGCCGCACGACGTCCAGCTGCACGCGAAGCGTTTTCCAATCGATGGCATACACACACCCGATCAGCAGCAGACAGACGAGCGTGTAGGCCTGGTAGTAGAAATTGCCGGCGAAGAAGAAGAGCGCCTGTACCACGGCGGCCGCAGCCAGCGAGCGCCAGGTGCGCTGGCGAATGACCCAGAGCAGACCGGCAACCGACCAGGGCAGCCAACCCAACGCGAATACGAGCTGCAGTTGCCCGATGTTGAGATGGGCGGACAATGCCCCGGATAGCATATACAACAAGCTGCTCCACAACCGAGCCGGCCACTTGAACCCGAGCGCGCGACCGAGCGCCCAAGCGCCGAGACCGGCGATGAAGAAGTTGAGCGCAAGGGCAACCTTGCTGCCGTCGACCACGCCCAACAGCGCCATCGGCGCGGAAATAAACGGGTTGAAGACGAACAAGAATGGATCGGCGATTAACGAGCGTCCATGGCCAACGATCGGATTCCACAACGGAAAATCGGTCTGCTCCGCCAACCATTGGTTGAAGAGACTCATCGCGCCGACGTGCGCTTGATACTCATTGCCGGGCGGGGTCAGGTTTGGGTCGAATTCGAGCAGGGGAAAACTGTACGCGAGCGCGACCAGACCGATCAGGGTGATCTCCAGCCAGATTCCGGATCGGACGCGAAGGCGGAGCCGAGCCAGCCACTTGAGCCGGATCGCCGGGAGCCGAAGATTGATCGGAAAAGTCGGGAAGGGCAAAGGTTTCGGCCCGATCGCGCCGGCCAGGGGCAAAGATTGGTTCAGCCTGGGCAGTCGCCGATACTTCAGCCAGGTCAAAATCGGCGAGTACATTCCCAGCAGCCGCACCTGTGGACTGGAGTCGTCAGGCTTCCAGGCGCGGCGGCTCCAGCCGATCAGAATGACATCCGCGCCGACGGCGAGGAGAACTAACGCCAACAGATCAACCGTGCCCATCGACTCCTCATTGAGAGATGAGACCACCCACACGGCAGGTATACTGCATCCCGCGCTGGCCGCACTGCCCCAACTTCAACTCAGCCGTTGCTATACTGCGCGGTCACAAGCGGCGCTTTTTGCTGCTCCAAGCCCGCGTCCGCGCGGGCGGCTATCCTGAGCGCCCGGAGGGACGCGGTCGGTGAGCAAAACTTAAACTCCGCCGTTGCCAGTTTGACACCTTGTGCGCGGAAACGCACTATGATGTTGGTCATACGTTATGGAACCGATTGTCATATCCAGCCACAGTTGGCCTGGCGCGGCGACGGCGTACCTGACCTTTATCCTATCCAAACAACAGCCGGCTGTAGGGACACCCTACACCCGGCTTCAGACCATTCGGACCGCTCGCCCGCGCTACCAGCCGAAGCGCTCCTCGCGCCAAATGTTTGCGCTCATCGAGTAACCGGCCTGTTCCCAGAAGCCCGGTCGATCGCCAGCCATAAATTCCAGCCCACGCAGCCACTTGCCGCCCTTCCAGAGGTAGCGGTCGTTCTCATCCATCGGCGTCTCCGGCAGCGCGCCGGCCACGCCGCGCAGCGGGTAACCGTGCTCCGGTTCGAGCGGCTGACCATTGAAGTGCGTCGCCATCAGGAACTGCTCACCCAGCGCGACCTCGATCGGAATGTTGACGGTGAAGCCGTACTCACAATGCTGCATGATAAAGCGCGCCTCGGGCTTGGGCCGGATGAAACCTTGATCGATCAGGTCTTGGAGGTGGAGGCCCTCCCATTCGGTGTCAAACTTGCTCCAGCGCGTGACGCAGTGAATGTCCATCTTGATTTTGCGGCGCGGCAACCGGTTGAACTCTTCCCAGCTCCAGCGTTTCTCTTCCTCGACCAACCCAAACACTCGAAAATCCCACGTAGTCGGGTTGAAGGACGGCACCGGCCCATAGTGGAGCACCGGAAACTTTTGGGTCAGGGCCTGGCCGGGCGGCAGCCGGCCCATCTTGCGCACGGTCTCTTCCTGCTCCCGGCGGCCAAACAAGTTATTCAACATGACAGCCTCCCTGGTGAACTCTAGCGAAGATTATATCCCGGACTCTTACAGAAGTCTAAAGGCATGTATCGAACACCTGCGCCGTTGCACGCCCACCAGGTGTGCACGCAAAGGTTGTCAGACGGCCAACGGCCGGGCCGCCCGTCGAGCGCACAGGATGTCCCAGTCGCCGCTGAGCCACGCCGCACGGGCTTTGGCCGTGTGGACGGCGCCTTCCACATTCCACTGGGCACCGGGG